>JAAYAY010000231.1 GCA_012719125.1 Planctomycetaceae bacterium
CAGCTATCCACGAAAGAAGAAACGCGAACACATCGGGGCCCCACAAATCACCAATGCAACCAAACAACAAATCGCGACGGCTACAAAACTTAAGAGCCAACGTCATGAATTTCGGTTAACGGCGTAGAATGCCACCCTTGTGACGAACGGCGCCATCTTGAACGTGACGCCGATCCAACTCATCGGGATTGACGCGATGTACTGGCGCCCCTTCCGCCGACGGTGCGCCTCCCACCTGCGCTTGGTGGATTCCGTCATTCGCTCCGGTATCCGTTCCCGGGACCCCATAGATACATACCTAGATATACAAGAAGAAAGTATTAAGAAAGGGACCGGGTGGGTCGTTTTGTACCCAACTTTCGGTCGTTTTGTACCCAACTAGGTGTCCGTTTTGTACCCAACTTTTAGAACGCCAATTCGCACTCCCCAACCTCCAACTCGTCCAAGATCTCCATGATCGTCTCCCACATTCGGGTGCCTCGCTTGTCCAGGTACCGATCCGGCCATCGGACGATCTCGGCGTCAGATCGCAACTCGAAACCGTCGAGAACCACTCGGCTCGCCTCAGCCATTGCGGCTTGGGTGTCGGCTAGGCGGCGAGATCGCTGGCGAGGCAGACAACAATCCACGATGGGCGTATGAACATTCCCGGCCGAGTCCGCAACGGCGTCGTGGTACCCGAAGGCGGAGCATCGCTCCCCGAAGGGGCCGCCGTCGTGGTCGTCTACCCCGCCGCGCCTCCGCAGCCCCAATCTCCACAGCCGAAGCCGGTCCAATTCCCCCTGGTTCGCTCTGCGCAGCCGGGCAGCGTCGATCTGACCAACGACCGCATCGCCGAAATCCTGGGCGAGTGAGACGCCGTTGCGAGCTTCTACGGAACGACCACGACCAGGTCCTGTACCGCAGCCCGTAACCCCGCCTCGCCCTCATCTTCCTTTCCCCCATCTTCTTTTCTTCTCCTCTTTTCTTCTCCTCGCAGCCAATCATCATCTCACCCTCCGTTCCCTCCGCTGGCTCCTGTTCAAATCCAAACCGTCCCTTGCACCTGCCTTCTTCGTGCCACGCTTCCCATACCTCACCCCAATCCGCTCGCCCGCAAAGACCGAATCCCTCCAACATTCCACCATTCCTCCCTTCCCTCTTCCGCCATTCCCTTGCCCCCATTCCCTTGTCGATCTCTTCTCTCCTCTCCTCTTCTCTCCTCCCCCCATTCAGCCGCCCCCCACCCGCAAGAAACCCTGCAAAAATCCCTCCCACTATGGAATAAACTACTGTACATTCGTATCATATACTAGAGACTCCCTGTTCTCCCAACTCGGATGTGTCCACCCATGAAGGAGAAAAACCATAGAAAAAACCGTAACTACCACCGGAGAGGGGTGTCGCCGTGCGCGCCTGGTGAACGACCAGAAGTTCCTATGCAACAAACATTTGCAATCAGATGTTCGCAGACCCTTGCGATCGACAACGAACGGTAAAACTTCGAAGACACGACTCCCCGCCGCCCCCCGACCCCCGAACCCCGACCCCTGAACCCCCAACGGCACTCGGCGAATTGGCGGCCAGCAACACCACAGCACCTGAAGTAGGGCGAACGGACGAGTTTGGGCGTTTCGGTCGACTGAGTTCTCCGCTGCCCAGAAGATCCTACGACCGGGGCACTAGGCCTTGATCGTTACCTTGCCAACTGCTGCCACATCTTCGTAACCCGAAGCGTAAGCGAGGCAGGATGTTACCTTCCTCGCTTACGCTTCGGGTTACCATTGGACTGACCAGCCTACGATCGAGGCCGGCGCACTGCGTCGCAAACAATTGCAAAATAACGACTTATATCACGCAGCCTGGCAATTCATCACAACCTGTCCACGACATCGAGAATTCTCGGTACTAATAATGCTGTAGTTGGCACTACGAATGCGGTACCCCAGAGAAGGATGTGATACTAGCCCACATAGGTACCGTTCCTTCCTTGGTTGCCTTCGCCCACCCTGCATGCCCCGCCTGCTGCGATGAGGAGAGTTGTGATGTTCAAGAGACGTCCCGCAACGGGATTCACTCTGGTCGAGTTGCTCGTCGTGATTGCCATCATCGGGATCCTGATTGCGCTCTTGCTGCCGGCGGTTCAGGCAGCCCGCGAGGCAGCCCGGCGGATGAACTGTTCGAGCAACCTGAAGCAGCTCGGACTGGCGGCGCACAATTACCACGATGTGCATAAGAGCTTCCCTCCGGCATTCATGGTCTACAACGCCCAGAGAGTGATCAACGGCGGCTGGGCCTGGGCCGTCTTCCTTATGCCTTACATCGAGCAGAGCCCCCTGCAGGGCAGCTTGAGCGTCACCAAGTACTCCCTCGACCAGGTGATTGCCGACCCCGCACTGCTGCCCATGCTGCAGACGCAGCTCCAGGTGCTCAAATGCCCCTCGTCACCGATGGAACCGCTACGAGAGTATCAGGGGACCGGGTCGGCCATGGTATCGACGGCCAATTTCGTTTGCTGCCGAGGGTGGTTCAGCTACGGCGGCAGGTACACGGCGGACCGGAACATGAACGGCGTCTTCTACGGGGAGAGTGCCACGCGGATTGCCGAGATCACTGACGGCACCAGCAACACCTTCGCCTTGGGCGAACGGACGGTGTCGAGCGTCAATGCAGCCGATCCGGCCAAGTGGTCGTCGTGGTGCGGACCCGGCGGGCTGGGACCGCAGGCGACCAAGGGCAAGGGCAACACCGTCAGCGGCTGTGTGGCCGTTCCCTTGAACCATCCCACCAGCATCGACGGCTTCAGCAGCCACCATCCGGGCGGCGCCATGTTCTGCTTCTGCGACGGCTCGGTGCGTTTCGTCTCCGAAACAATTACCTTCAACAACGGGGCCCTGGCAGGCAAGGAAAACACGAACACCCCCGCCACCGGAGCCGACAGTGCCACCTTCAACGCCGAAGCCAGGGCCGGACGCCTCGGCGTTTACCAACTGCTCGGGGCCAAGGCGGACGGCACTCCGATTCCCGGCGATCTCTGATTAACCAGCCGCTTGAAGCCTCCCTCAGCGGCGGAAGTACTGTGCCTTGGATGCCGGAATCGCAGGCTCGGCGTAGAGCAGACGTCCGACCTGGATTGGAAGGTCCGTCTCGATCAGATCGATGCCGAACGCGAGCCGAACGCGGTATTGTCGTTCCAGCGAGGCAAGATCTCCGTCACCGGCATTGCGTAGCGTACGATCGAGGTTCCGCGAGGTGCCTGCCATGCAGCACGCCGCTTTGGCATGGATCATGTTCAGCAGTTCCTTGTCCTCCGGCGGCGAGTGCCCGACAAATGCAACCACGCGGCTCCAGGGGACGCCCGTCTCGTCGAACTCGCGAAACCGCTTGCGGTCGCCAATCATTACCTCCATCATGATGTCTTTGTTGAGGTTGTGGCAGGCCGCCACCTCCTGAAAGCTGTAGGCCATGACCATCGCGTAGGCTTCCGCGCGATGCTCTTCGATCTTCTTGACGCACGCCTCGACCGGAACGTCTTTCTTGTCGAGGATGAGAACGGTCTTTCCGCGAGCCCACTCCAGGGCTTCGTCGAGCGTCGACATCCGGTGTTCGGTGACGTTTCCTTCGGAGTCCTTCAGCCGAAGCGCTTTGAGTTCCTGCAAGGTACGATCCGCAACGGGGCCGGTTCCAGTCGTGGTCCTCTCCAGGGTCGGGTCGTGATGCAGGACAATCCGGCCGTCCTTGGAATACCGAAGATCGATCTCCATGATCGAGTAGGTATGGCGAATCGTGTTTTCAAAGGTCGCGATGCAATTCTCGGGAAAGCCCGGCTGAGCGCCCCCACGATGGGCGCTGAGCAGGGGTATCGGGTCACCCGTGTAACGGAAGAGCTCTTGCAGTCCCTTGGGGGTCTGAGCGTCGATTGCGTGCAACGGCAGGACGTGCGAAGCGTCGGCTGCCCTTTCCTGGGATGGTGCCGGGCCGGACATGGCCAGAATCACAATCAGCGTACCGAGAGCTGGTTTCATCCGTTGGATACCTCAACAAAGACAGGTCTGGATAGTCTCACGAAAGACACTCTCCCCAACGCCCGATGGTACCGCGAAAAGCTCGACTTGGTAAGACAGGCGGCATTCCGAAGAATCCCCGCTCCCGCAATCCGTCCTTGGTTCATTGAATCGGCAAGACTCGATAGAATGGGTGGTAACACGAAAATGGCTGCCAGGAGGCAGAGGCGATGAGGGTGCAATGCAAGCTGTGCCCGAAGGGGTGCGTCATCGATCCGGGGCAGAGCGGTGAATGCGGCGTGCGAGTCAACGTGGACGGCAAGCTGCTGGCCGTGACCTACGGGCGTCCATGCGCCGTGCATGTGGATCCCGTGGAGAAGAAACCGCTGTTTCATTTCCTGCCCGGTACCGACATCTTCTCGATCGCCACGGTGGGCTGCAATCTCCACTGCAAGAACTGCCAGAACTGGGAGATTTCGCAGGCCAGCCCGCTCGAGACCCCGGCGGCCGAATTGCCTCCGGAGCAGGTTGCGGAGTTGGCGAAGCAGTATGGCTGCCGGTCCGCAGCCTATACCTACACCGAGCCGCTCGCCTACTACGAATACACGCTGGATAGCTGCCGCTGCGTCCGCGAGGCCGGGCTGCGCAACGTTCTGGTCACCGCGGGCTACATCAACGAGGAGCCGTTGCGCCGGCTCTGCCGGTACATCGATGCCGCCAACATCGACCTGAAGGCCATGTCCGATTCGTTCTACCGCGAGATCTGCCGAGGCACGCTCGCGCCGGTCTTGAACACGCTGGTAGCCTCCAAGTCGCTGGGGGTCCACGTTGAGGTGACCAACCTGGTGATTCCCACGTTGAACGACAGCGACCAGATGCTTCGCGACATGTGCCGCTGGATGGTGCAGAATCTCGGACGGGAGACGCCGCTGCACTTCTCACGGTTCTTCCCGCAGTATCAAATGAAGAATCTTCCGCCGACTCCCGACGAGACGCTCGACCGGGCCAAACAGATCGCCCAGGGCGAAGGGCTGCACCACGTCTATATCGGCAACGTCACCCGTGCGGGCACCGAGGACACGTTCTGTGCCGGCTGCGGAAATCGCCTGGTCGAGCGCCGCGGATTTCAAGTTCTGGAGAACAGAATCCAGTCGGGCCGCTGCCCCGATTGCCGTTCGGAGGTGTATGGAATATGGCAGTAGCACGCCGCCGATTTGTAGCGATCGTTGCGCGAGGCGCCGCCGTATTGGCGTTGCCCGTCTTGAAACTGGCCGTTCCGGTTGCGACCTGCGTGCAGGCAATCCGCGGGCGGACCTGTTCGATTCCGGTCATGCGGCTCCGTGCAGACGACGTCAGAAAACCGGGACGCTGGGGAGGATAGGACCATGAAGCGACCGAGCCGCCTCCATGTACGGAGTCTGCCTTGCTGGATCGTCCCTCTGTGTGCGGTTGTCCTGTTCGTTTCGTGCCACCGGGCCGAGCCGATCGAGAGCGACGGTGCGTCGTCGGCTTCGGCAGACGGGGCCGGCCCGGTCAAGCCCATTGCCGTGCAGGAACCGGAAGAGGCATTCCGCGTCTTCAACTCGCCGCTGGCGGGCGACTGGTATCCGGCCGACGAGCAAGCTCTGGTCAAGGAGATTGACGAGTACCTTTCGCGGGTCACGGACGAGCGGCTCGAAAACGTCTGTGCCGTGATCATGCCCCATGCCGGTTATCGGTACTCTGGTCCCACGGCCGCCTATGCCTTGCACCAGATCCGGAATCGGTCGTTCCAACGTGTGGTAGTCATCGGCCCCAGCCACCGGGTTCCGATGGAAAACGTGGCCAGCGTGCCCGACTACACGCACTACGCCACGCCGCTCGGCCAGGCGCCGCTCGATCGCGAGTTCATGGCCGAGTTGCGAAAGCACCGGGAGTTCCAGACCATTCCGTCCGCCCACGAGAGAGAACACAGCGTTCAGATCGAGTTGCCGTTGCTGCAGCACGTTCTGGGCGATTTTCGGTTCGTGCCGATCGTGGTGGGCGACCTGGACCGGCCTACGGTGCGGAAGATGGGCCGCATCCTCCGCGGGCTGATCGATCCGCAGACGCTCGTGGTTGCCAGCAGCGATTTTACACACTACGGGGCGAATTTCGGCTACGTGCCGTTCAAGGACGACGTGCCGGACCGGCTGAAGGAGCTTGACGGGGGCGCCATCGAGAAGATCTGCAACAAGGATCCCGACGGGCTGGTCGATTACCTCGACACGACGGGGGCCACCATCTGCGGACGGTGCGCAATCGGCGTGTTGTTGTCGATGCTGCCCGACGACGCGGTCGTCCACAAGCTGCACTACGACACGTCAGGAGCGATGCTGGGCGATTTCTCCAGTTCGGTGAGCTATTGTGCCTTTGCCGTGACGGGGAAATGGCCGAAAGGAGAGCGGGTTGCGGCGGCTACGGATGCGGCGGGGCTCCCCGAGGCGGACCGTGCCCGGCTTCTCCGCCTGGCTCGCACCACCTTGACCTACGTGCTGGAGAAGAAGGACTTGCCGACGCCCGAACAACTTGGAATCGAGGTGACGCCGGCCATGCAGCAGGTGTTCGGAGCGTTTGTGACCTTGCACGAGAACGGCGAGCTGCGGGGCTGCATCGGCGAGATCGTTCCGTCGCGACCCGTGTACCGGGCCGTGATGGCCCAGGCCGTCAATGCCGGGTTGAACGACCACCGCTTTCCGCCGGTCGAACTGCCGGAACTGGAGGAGATCGATTTTGAGATTTCTGCGCTGACGCCTGCGCATCGCGTGGCCTCCGCGTCGGAGATCGTTCTCGGCACCCACGGCATCGTTCTGGAGAAGGCGGGACACGCGGCCGTGTTTCTGCCCCAAGTGGCCCCCGAGCAAGGCTGGGATCTGGAAACCACGCTGACTCACCTGGCGCAGAAGGCGGGACTGCCCGGCGATGCCTGGAAGGAAGGGGCATCGTTCGAGGTGTTCGAGGCGATCGTCTTTGGCGAGAAAGACGAAGCAGCAAGACCTGCCGGAGATTAGAGTCTTCCGTTATCGGGTTCTCATATCCTTGAAACTCGAAATCCGAAGCACGAAATCCGAAACAAACCCAAAATCCCAACGTGAAAGGCTCGAAACAGGACCGTGCGCGTCGTCGTAACTCTGTTCGTCTGGTTTGAAGCATTTTGAATTTCAGGTTTTGAATTCGTTTCGGATTTCGTGTTTCGTAATTCGGATTTGGCTGCGGCCGGAGGCCGCGTTAGGCATGGCATGAGGAAGTTGCGGTCGGCTCTCATCCTGGGGTTGGGGTTCTTTGCCCTGGCGGCGCAGACGCTGTTGTTTCGCGACTTCCTGACCAGCTTCGAGGGGAGCGAGTTGGGCGTGGGCAGCTTCTTCGGCTCCTGGCTGTTGTGGGTCGGGCTGGGTGCGGTCGTGGGCCGGATCGTTTCGCATCGTGTGGCCGGTCTGACGAAGCGATTCGAGTTGACCGTGCTGCTCTATCTTCCGGCGTTCCTGGTTCAGCAATACTTGATCGCCCATGCCCGCGATCTGGGCGGCATTTCGGCCTATGAGGTCTATCCGTTCGCCCGCATGTTTGCGATCGGCATGGTCGCCAACGGGCCGATCAGCCTGACGACGGGGCTGCTGTTCACGCTGGCCTGTCGCTGGTGGGAGCAGGAACAGGAACTGCCCCCGGCCCGGGTCTATATGGTGGAGGCGTTGGGCGGTTTTTTGGGGGGTGTCGTGGTGACACTCCTGCTGGTTGCCCAGGTGACTGCCGAGGCGGTCATCTGCTGCGCGGCCGTGGTGCTGGTTGCGGGGGCGGCGGCCGGTTGGCTTGCGCTGGACAGGTCCGCCCGATCGGTTGGCTCGGGGATTGTTCTGTGGGGGTTGCTTATCGGGCTGTCGACGGTCGGACTGAGCGGTCTGGCAACTGAGTGGAGCCGCTGGAACGATCAGGCACGGTGGAGCCGCCTGCTTCCGCCGGATGAGTTTCGAGGCAGTTTCACCACGGCCCAGGCGAAGTACCTGTACGGCGAACGAGGCGGCCAGTTCGTGGTCATGTCGTGGGGCGGCGTCTCGGAGACGCTGCCGAATACCGAACAGGCGTCCGAAGTGATCGCGTTGACGCTCGCCCAACATCCCACCGCCCGGAACGTGCTCGTGGTGGGAGGCGATTCGTTGGGAATCGGCCTGCGGCTGCGCGAACTGCCGCAGATCCGCGACGTGGCCTGGCTGCATCCCGATCCGGCCTATCCGCGGGCGGTACTGGGGGTGCTGCCGGCAGCGGCGAAAGCGGCGGCGCAGGAATTGCACGTGCCCGGCGAGGAGGTGCGGGCCTACCTTGAGACGCAACCCCGCCGGTTCGATCTCGTTCTGCTCAATCTGTCCGATCCGACCACGCTGGTTCTGAACCGTTATTGGTCGCGTGAGTTCTTCAGGCTCGTCAGGGAGTCGCTGACCGAGGGCGGGGTCGTCTGCACGCGGCTTACGGGGGCGGCCAACTACATGGGCGACGAACGGGTGTATTTGGGTTGTTCGGCGCTGGCGACGCTGAAGTCGGTGTTTCGCAACGTCGTGCTGAAGCCGGGCGACGAGAGCTGGCTGATGGCTTCCGACGGGGCGTCGCTCAGCACGGCGCCGGCCGAGTTGCGGGATCGATTCGCCGGGATCGATGGGGCGGCAGAGATTTACCCGGCCGAAGGCCTGATGTCGCTCTACGCCCCGGATCGCATCCAGTTCCAGATGGAGAAATACAGCCAGGCCGCGGCGAGCGTCGATTCGGCCCTGCTGGTGAACCGGGATCAACGGCCGAAGTCGCTGGTGTTCAGTCTGCTTCTGGCCTTACGCCGCACCACGCCGCTGTCGTTCGCCCGCCACGTGCCGGTGCTGTGGGCGGGGGGCATCTGGCTGGTCGCATGCCCGATCGTGATCTACGGGTTGCTGCGAGTTCTCTATATGCTGGCGCCGCGAGGAGGTCGAGCGACGGCGGAGTCGGTGACCGCGGCGGCCGCGTTTGACGGGCGGGTGCTGGTGTTTGCCACCGGGCTGGCCGGCATGTCGCTGAGCATCGTGTTGATGTTTCAGTATCAATCGCAGTTCGGGTCCCTGTTCCTCGACATCGGGTTGATCTCCGCGCTGTTCATGTTCGGGTCGTTCGCGGGGAGCCTGCTGGGCGAGCGGCTCGTGCGGCGTCCGGGGCGGCTGCTCCTGCCTGTGTGCCTGGTGCTCAACCTGGGTCTGCTCGCGTTGGTCTCGCTGTTGCCCCAGGACTCGTTGCGAGCGGTCTATGGGGGGCTGTTTGTCGCGGCCGGGGTGTTTGTCGGCGTCTACTTTCCTGTCGGTGCCGAGCGGTTGCAAGCTGCCGGGAAGCAGGCGGCCGCGGCGGGCGCGAGTCTGGAGATGCTGGACCATTGGGGCGGCGCGGCGGGGGCGCTGGTTTCCGGGTGGTTATTGCTGCCGCTGCTCGGTACGCGACTGACGCTGGGTGTGCTGGCGCTGGCGGTGGGCGTCAACCTGGTTCCGGCCGTTCTGCGGGCGCGGCCGGGCTACCTGCCGGCAAAGGCCGACTGGTTCGATCGGCTCGTTCGGCCGGCCGGGTATGCGCTGCTGGGTCTGGCCGCCTCGGTGCTGGCGGTATCGCACGTGGTTGCGGCACTTGAGAGCGAACAGGCGGGGCGGCGAGTGTACGAAGCGGCCCTGGTCATGACGGGCAGCGACAAATTGGTCGCGGAGACGGCCACACAAGAGGACGGCAGCACGCTGCCCTATTGGCGTGTGCCGGAGTCGGAGGAGTCCGGCGGTGGGTTTGTGTTCGGAACCAGTTCCCTGGCGGGCGGCGTGTCGGGCTACGGTGGGCCCGTGGTGATGGCGGTCTACGTGAGGCCCGACGGCACCTTGCGCGACCTGAGGATCGTCGAGTCGCGGGAGACGCCGGCCTACGTGGAGAGCCTGCACGGCTGGCTCCGCGGGTTGCCGGGGCGGAACGTGTTCCGCCCGGCCGACCTGGATGGAGTCGACGCGGTGACCGGCGCGACGATCACGTCGGAGGCCGTTCTCCGGACGCTTCAACAGGCGGGTCCGCAGTTCGCGTTGGCTGCTCTAGAAATCGAGGCCGAGAGTACGACGCCGGCTCTAGAGCACCGGGTCGATCCGCAATTTGTTTGCCTGGCGGTGTTGCTTGTCGCGGGGATCGTTCTGCGCTACGTTCCCGGAGTCTGGTTGCGCCGGGGAATGTTGCTGGTCACGCTGGTGCTGACGGGGTTCGTGTGGAACTTGCAGTACGGTTCGCAGCAGGTGATGGGGATCTTGAGCTGGAGCCTGCCGGGCAACCGGCTTGGCGGTTCGTTTCTGCTTGTGCTCGTGGTGCCGATCGTGGTGCTGCTGGCGGGCAACGTCTATTGCGGTTACGTGTGTCCCTTCGGGGCCTTGCAGGAGTTGGTCGGCGACTTGCGGCCGGGCACGCTGGGCACCGATCCGGAGAAGCGTACCTGGCGGTACGGCCGGGCGGTCAAGTACGTATTGCTGGCGCTGGTGGTGGTGCTGTTCGGGTTGACTCGCGACTACGGCGTTCTGTCGCCCGATCCGCTGCTGACGGTCTTTAGTCCCCTGCGGGACCTGTGGACACTGGGGTTCGCCTCGGGGCTGGTCGTTCTGTCGTTCTTCTACCGCCGGTTCTGGTGCCGGAACCTGTGCCCGGCCGGTGCGTTTCTGGCGTTGCTGGGAGGAGCTCGACTGCTCAGGCGGCGGTTGCCGCCGGCGGCGCCCGGTCGGTGCGACCTGGGCGTGCGGACGGTCGGCGAGCTGGATTGTCTCTTTTGTGATCGCTGCAAGCATGGGCAAGACTGATACGATCTTCCTGTTCTGCGTGTTGAGCTGTGCGGGGCTGTTTGCCTTGCGATCGATCGCGCAATCGGTGCCTCTTCTTTCGGTCGAAGCTGCGTCGGACTCGGCGGCCTTCGGGGCCGCGGGTCAGTCGCATAATGTCGACATGCAGGAACTCAAGCGGCTGCTGGAGCAGGGCTCGCTGTCGGACCACGAGGCCGAGTTCTATGGCCCGGTCGGCACGACGCTGGAGTCCGGCGACTGGGACGATCACGGTGGGAGCGAAACGGACGTCGGACCTGGGCGTGAGTTGCCTCGTGATGAAGAAGCGATGGGCTCGCGTGCTGGACCGTGAGCTTTGTCAAGTCTGTGCGGGAATTCATGTGCTCTGACACTTCTGGCTCAGAAGAAGAACTTCCTGTGGGGGTGGGTATTGCGGGGAACCACACACCATCACATGTCGATTCCCAGCCGGGCCGCCCGGGCCTTTTGGTAGGGTGTGTCGTCTTTGGCGCTGCCGCAGATGCTCCATTCCGGGGAGCGGGCTTCCCCGTCGCCGTAGGCGCAGATGTCGCGGGTGGAGGGGATCCGTTCGAAGAGCCGTTGGTAGAGTTCTTTGGCGGAGAGCGTGTCGCCGTATTTCAGCCCGAGCCTCTGCAGTACGTCCAGGTCTTTCTTCTGATCGCGCAGGGCCATGCTGCGGCCGCCCAGGCAGAGCCGGTTGACGGGGTCGTAGTTTGCGCAGGGCGGGCAGATCATGCAGACTCCCGCGATGAGGGTCACGGGGATGGTGGGGTTCTTCTGGATCACGTCGATCGCCTCGAAGAGGTTGTCGGCCGCGATGGGGGCGAGTTTGTCCTTGCCGCCGTGGAAGCAGCTCATGCAGAGCAAGTGGTGCGG
This sequence comes from Planctomycetaceae bacterium, assembly GCA_012719125.1. Lineage (GTDB taxonomy): Bacteria > Planctomycetota > Planctomycetia > Pirellulales > Thermoguttaceae > JAAYAY01. The sequence continues at coordinate 11,696 of JAAYAY010000231.1, forward strand.
GCGGATCCGCAGCGTCTGGGCCTCGTAGACGGCGGCCGCGGACTTCTTCTTGTACTCGGCCATTTCTTCCGCGTCGCGAGGTGGGATGAGGGCTTTGATTCCCAGTGCGTGGCCTTTCTCGTAGTTGCCGCCGGCGGCCTGCGGGCAGCCCCGCCAGGTGTCGGACGTGGCGGTTTCATATCCGCAGATGCCGAGGGCCTGCGGGACCTTTTCCAGGAGCCGGGCGAACATGTCGACGGCCGGCCGCGTGTCGCCGGGCACGAGACCGAGCTTCTGGAGGATGTCGAGATCCCGCTTGGCGTTGAAGAGTTCTCCCTCGGCGGTATCTTCCGCGTGTCCGGGATTCTGGTAGCGGTACACGGTATCGACGTTGCAGCGGAGCGTGAGGGGCAGCTTGGGGTCTTGCCGGACGGCCGCGAGGATCGCGGTCAATCGCGGATCGCCCAGGTCGTCGCTGCATCCGCCGCCGATGCGGCAGACGATGCACATGAGCTGATAGGGGCGCAGCGGCAGGGTGGGGAAGCCGTCCGCGGTGAGACTGCCGGGCTCCGTCTCCGCCGAGGCGAGTCTTGTATCGAGCAGGGGGAGCGTCTGGGCTGCGGCCGCCACGCCGGCGGCGGCAAAGGCGCGTCGGGTGATGCAGTTGCTCATGTTGGTCTCCTCATGGACGGGTGCGCTACTGAACCGTGAAAAGCGGTCGTTGTGTGCCACCGCTTGCCAAGCAGTGGTGGAGCAGGCATAGATGGTCTGCCCTGGAATGTACCGCACAACTGGCACGGTTTCTACATGAAGACCTCTTCTCATGTGCACGGCCGTGAATGGGAGCACTGCCAACAAGCAGGCAGTGGCACACGAGAAGTAGGCAGTGGCACGCGAGTTGCGATCGTCGTCGCCTAGCACTGCCAACAAGTAGCACTGCCAACAACTAGGCAGGGGCACACGAGTTGCGATCATCGTCGTCTGGCACTGCCAACAAGTAGGCAGTGGCGCACGAGTCATGATGGTCGGGCTTCTGGAAAAGCGGGGGCAGGGGGTTGACAATGGTTTTTGTTCTATCTAGAATCGCGACTGTTCTGAAAGTGTTATGAGATTGTTCTACTTTCTTGTTTGCGTCGCATGGCCAAGTTAGAACAGATTACCGAGACGATCGCGGCCGGGATTCGTGCTGGAGAGCACGGAGGGACGGGCGATCGCTTTCTGACCGTGCGGCAATTGGCCGAGCAGTACGGGGTGTCGCTGGCCACGGCGCAGAAGGCCGTCACGCGACTGAAAGAACTCGGGTTGCTGACCGGCGATTCGACGCGGACGACCCGGATCGGGGCGGCGGCGAGTTTTTCGAAGACGGTCCGGCCGCGGGGCGAAGCGAGGCCGCGACGGCTGGGGCTGGTTGTGACCGACATCACCAACCCCTTCTTCGGGCGGATCTGCCGCGACGTTCAGCAGGCGGCCGGCGAACTCGGGTATCAGGTGCTGACGGCCAGCAGCGAGTCGGATTTCGAGCGTGAACGGCGGGTCATCGAGGGGTTTCTGGAGATCGGCGTCGAAGGCCTGTTGATCTGTCCGGGCCTGGACGAAAGTTGTTCCGCGTTGTACCGCAGCCTGATCGACGGGGGCGAGCGGCTGGCGTTCGTCAGCCGGCGATCGGAAGGGGTGGATGCCGATTTCGTGGTGGTCCACAACTTCGTGGGCGGTGCCCTGGCGGCCGGCCATTTCCTGAGCATGGGCTACGATTCGTTCGGCTACATCGGCTTTGGGCCGCGGTTGAAACGGGACGAACGGCTCCACGGATTTCGTTCGGCCTTGCTCGAGGAGGGGGTGGAGCTGCCGCGGGATCGGATCACGGGCGGGGACGGCCGCGACATCGCCCACGGCTACCGGGCCATGGAACAACTGCTGAAGAACAAGCGGCCGCCGCGGGCTGTTTTCGCCTTCAACGATCTGTTGGCGATCGGCGCGATGCAGTATTGCCGCGAGCATGCGGTGAGCGTGCCGGGCGAGGTGGCGATTGCCGGTTTCGACAATCTGCCCGAGTCGCGGGTAACCAGTCCTCCGCTTACGACGGTGGCCTACCCGGTGCAATCGATCGCCCGGCTGGCGGTGCAGAGCGTTGTCGATCAAATCGAAGGGGCCGGCGATCGTCCGGCCAATCGGATTTTTCTGGAGCCGCACCTGATCGTGCGGCAGAGTACGGATGAGAAAAGGGGTCAGGAAAAGGGGTCAGGACTCATTTGCCGGAACGGCCCGACCAACCTCCGGTCGGTGCCCGGTGCTTCGCGTCAGGAAAAGGGGCCAGGACTCATTTGCCGGAACGGCCCGGAGGGTGCTTCGCGTCAGGAAAAGGGGTCAGGACTCATTTGCCGAAACGGCCCGGAGGGTGCTTCGCACAAATGAGTCCTGACCCCTTTTCCTGACCCTCGCAAAGTGAGACGACTATGGCAATCCAAGAAACAGGCGTCAGCTACTACGGGATAAGTCACGTCGAGCATGCCCGGCGTGATTTTCAGGAGATGATCGACCACAACTGCACGGCCGTGCTGTTGGCCTTGTCGGAATTCGACATCGACTTCTGGCGGCGGAGCATCGTGGAGGTGGTCGAGGCGGGCAAGGAGATGGGACTGACGGTCTATCTCGACACCTGGGGCATCGGCAAGTGGTTCGGGGGCGAACCGCCGAGCCTGTTCCTGACGAACAACCCAGGCAACCGGCAGGTGTCGGCCCTGAGCGGCGAGCCGATTCCGGCGGCCTGTTTCAACAGCCCGGCCTTCCGCGAGTATTTTTTCGAACTCTGCGAGCGGCTGGCACGCGACGTCCAGGCCGACGGGTTCTTCTGGGACGAGCCGCATTACGCGCTGCCCAAGGGCTATGCCTCGATCACCGGCGGGGCCGGCGACGACTGGAGTTGCCGCTGCCCTTACTGCCGGCGCGATTTCGAGCAGCGTTACGGCTACGAGATGCCGCGGCAACTGACGATGGAGGTGAAGCGATTCCGTCAGGATCGGGCGCTCGACATCCTCGAGTGTGCCGCCGGGAAGATCCGGGCGATCCGCCCGAAGACGAAGATCATCTGCTGCGTTCACGCCACGCTGGGCACCTATTACGTGACGGAGAACCGCGGCTACGACGATTGGGACAAGGTCGCCCGCAGCGACGCCTGCGACGTGTTCAGCACGACGATCCTCTCCTATCAACTGCCGCGCAGCTTCTTCAAGTCGATCACTGAGCGGACCGTAGAAACGGCGAGAAGGCACGGGGTCGGCTCGCAGCGATGGATGATGGGTTACTACCAGGAGCCGGAGAATCTGGACGAGGTTTCCGACATCGCCCAGCTCTATGCGGACCTGGGCGTGGAGAGCCTGTTTGCGTGGACCTATCGCGGCGGGCACGGGACGGTGCTGGCGGCGCCCCGGGCCCTGGAGCTTTGGGACGCCGTCGGGAAGGCGTATGGGAAGGTGCTGGGACGCTGATCGCACGAGGCCGAGGCCCTGTTCCGCCTCGGCGCCCGACAGACGCAGGAGAACACCATGCTTAACTTTACCCCAAATCTTGCGGGCAGAATGTTCGTGGCTGCTTGCGGCCACGGCGCGAGAGCCAATCGGCGCGGCCTGCTGTCGTTTCTGCTGCTCGTCCTGGTCGGCGCGGCGGTCGCGCCGGCTCGCGGCGAGGAGAAGGTCCCGGCCGACGCGCCGGTACGGCCCCCGGCGGAACGCATCGCCCGGGCCGTGGAGCAGGAAATCGAGGCCGGCCTGTTTCCCGGGTCGGTGGTTCTCGTTGGGCGTCCCGGCAAGGTGCTGTACCACGGAGCCTTCGGCCGCGCCCAGGTGGTTCCCGAGGAAGTGGCGATGCGTGCCGACTCGATTTTCGGCCTGGCGAGCGTGACCAAGGTGGTGGCCACGGCCACTGCGTTCGGGATCTGTGTCGACGAAGGCCTGTTGGATTTCGAGATGCCGATTCGCGACGCCTTGCCGGAACTGCGAGGCCGGGGGATCGAGACAATCGCGGTCCGGCACCTGGCCACGCACACGTCCGGTTTCGACAACGTGAAGTATCACGATCGGGCCCAGGGCGAGGAGATGCTCGATCTGATGCTCGGGGCGTCGCCCAGGTGGGCCGTGGGCTCGCGTTACTGTTATTCCTGCTTGAACATGATCCTGCTGGGGCGGATGGTCGAGCGGGCGAGCCGAAAGCCCCTCGACGTCTTTTGCCGCGAGCGGATCTTTGAGCCGCTGGGCATGCACGATACGGCGTTCGGCCCCCTGGAACCGTCGCCGCGCGTGGTGCCGTCCGGGGCGCCGGCGCTCGGGCAGATCGAGGACGACCAGGCCCGACTGGCCGGCAGGCCGGTGGGCAATGCGGGCCTGTTCAGCACGGCGTCCGACCTCGGCCGGTTCTGTCAGATGATGCTCGGCCAAGGCAGGCTCGGCAACACCGTGGTCCTCTCGAGATCCACGCACGGCAAGATCACCCACAACCTGCTGGCCCCGCCGCTGCCCGCACGAGGATTCGGCTGGGACATGGACCAAGACGCGCCGCACCGGCCCGGGCGGCTGTCGCCCAGTGCGTACGGTCACAGCGGCCACACGGGCCAGTCTGTCTGGATCGACCCGAAAAACCAGGTATACGTGATTGTGCTTACGAACCGCAACCATCCGAAGATGGTCGGCGGCGAGCGGATGAGGGAGCAGTATCGCGCGAGGGGACGGATCGGCGACGCCGCACTGGAAGCGTTCGGCTATTGAGGAAAGTCCTGGCATTCGTTGGCGTTCACAACCGAAACGCGCCGGAAAACCGGCAGGAAGGAGTTTCACGTGGGCAACGAAACATTCGACTTCGGCTATCTGGAGAAGACGATCGCGCTGATGCGCAAGATCGAGCGCGAGCAGCAGGAGAACATCGAGAAGGCGGCCCGGCTCATGGCCGACGCCATCGAGCAGGATCGGCTGATCAACGTCTACGGCGGCGGGGGGCACACGACCCTGGTGATGGGCGAGATGTTCTTCCGCGCGGGCGGGTTTGCCAACATCAACCCGATCATGGAAACGGGCCTGTCCGTCTTCAACCACGCTCTCAAGTACCTGGAGCTCGAACGCTGCGTGAACTACGGGCGCAGCATCATGAAGTACTTTCGGCTCCAGCCCGACGACGTGCTGATCATCTTCCACAACATCGGCATCAACCCGGCGACCATCGACGCGGCCATGGAGGCCAAGGAGCAGGGCGTCAAGCTGATCGCCGTGAGTTCCACCTGCTGGCAGACGCAGATGCCGCCCGACCATTTCATTCGGCATCCCAGCGGGAAGAACCTGTTCGACCTGGCCGACGTGTGCATCGACGACTACAACGAGGTGGGCGACTGTGCGGTCACGGTGCCCGGCTTCGACACGCCGATTGCGCCCAACTCGAACATCATCGACTTCTACATCGCCCACCGGCTGGAGATCGAGACGGTCCGCCAGTGCGTAGCGAGGGGGATCGAGCCGCCGATCTGGCGAAGCGCCAACGCCCCGGGCGGCGACGAGGCGAATGCCCGGTATGTCGAGAAGTATCAACCGCGAGTGAAAATGCTCTGAATGGCCTTGCGTGATTCCACCGGGAATCACGCGACTACTTTTGGAACTGTCTATGGACGCGAACACGACACTCGACTTGAATGAGGCTCTGGCCGGTCTGCTGCGGAAGTGTGCGGCGGAACCGTCTGAGCTGTGGCGGCTGGACGACGGGCGTCTGGCTGCAAGAGAACGTTCGCCGGAGGTGCTGACGCTGGTGGCCGGCTGGCGGTGCCCTGAGGCCGACTTGCCGGAACCGGTGGTTCCGCTCCTCCCCTGGCGAAGCGAGCGACGGTTTCAGGAGTTGAGGAACCTGGTGCAGAACCAGACCGTCACGCCGGTTCTGATGTTCCGGTTTGCCTGCATCACCGACGGCGAGACCATGCCGCTGGAAGGGGCGATCTATCGCGAGTTCGATCTGGCCGAATGGCTGGGCGGGGCGCCGATCACGAGCGTCTACGCGAGCATCGACGGCAGTCTTGCGGCGAATGCCATCGTGCGGTTGGCCAGCGGCGTGGTGTGCAGCGTGGAGGCGGCGACGACTCTTCCGGCCGGCACGCCGACGCACGATCGGCACGAACTCATCGCCCGGCGTGGCGTGGCGTCGGATCGGGTCGTCGATACGCAGGTTCCGCAATCGTCGGTCTACCTGTGGAGCGACTCGGAGACGGCCCGGTTCACCGACACCGACGCGGAGCTTTTGGGGCTGGATTCCGATTCGGTGGCCCTGGTTCGGGCGGCGAGCGAGGCGCTGCGACGTCCGCAGTGCCGCCAGGAGTTGCGCGAGGAGCACCGGCGGTTGCGGCAGCTTGTCGCATTGGCCTATGAGTCGGACCGGCAGCGAGAGCGACTGGACGTCGCGGGGAGGTTGTCATGAAACCGCTGAAGATCGCTATGCTGTCGCTGACCCACGGGCACACGCGAAAGTACTACCAGACCCTCAGGGACTCACCCAAGCTCGATTGGGTGGCCGTCTGCGCCGAGAACGACGCGGTCGAGGAGCGGTTCCGCCGGGCGGTGAAGGATGTGCCCTGCTACCGCGACGAGGCCGAGATGTTCGATCAGCATCCGGATATCGAAGCGGTCGTGCTGGCTTCGGCCAACAGCGAGCATGCCCGGCAGGTGCAGATGTGTGCGGAACGCGGGATCCACATCCTGTCGATGAAGATCCCGACCTTCGATCTCGACGAGTACGACCGGATGATCGACATGGTCGAAGGCGCGGGCCTGGTCTGCCAGATCGAATTGGAGTTGCACTACAACCCGGTGGTGAAGCGGGTGAAGCAACTGGTCGCCTCGGGGGCGGTCGGGCCTTTGCGATCGATGCAGGCAACGAACATCACCTTGTCGCCGGTGTGGGCCTTTCCTTGGCAGGGCGTGCCGGAGTTGAGCTACGGCAAGCGGGTCCCGCTGGCCGACGGAGATCACCGGTTTCGGGGCGGCGCCTTGTGCGACCACCCGCACGTGTTCGATCTGATTCGCTGGCTGACGGGGAGCGATTTCGAGCACATCTACGCCGAGGTTGCCCCCAACATGCGGACGGATCTGGAAGTGGAAGACCTGCTGCTGGTGACCGGTAAGATGGCGGACGGGTGCACGTTCCTGCTCGATCCGTCGTGGTCGCGGCTGGAGGAACGGCTGGTGGAGCCCGGCCCGGGCTGGGAGGTCTTTCCCAAGCGGATGGAGGTCAACCTGACGCTCAACGGCGAGCGGGGCACGCTGATGGCCGACTGTTTCGGGCCCAACGTCTATCACAACGGGGCGCCGCTGGACCGCTACACGGTGCAGTACACGTATTTCGACGAATGGATCGGACTGATCGACGAGTTTTGCGACTGCGTACGTCTCGGGCATACGCCGCAGATCAATCTTCGCTGGCATCGGCGGACGATTGAGGCCATGAACGCCTGTTACGAGAGTATTGCCCGGAGGCAGCCGGTGAGTTTGTGAGTTTTGTTCGGGTGTCCTGGAGCGGCGGCGTTGGCCGGGCACCTGGATTCCCGCCTTCGCGGGAATGACGGGCGGGGCGGGAAGAGTCAGGCAGAGTGCGTCTTGACGCACCGAAAAGCCGTTAATAGCGCTCAGGAGGTGCGTCAAGGCGCACCCTACACAAGCTTGTGGGAGAAGGAACCATGAAACGCTTTCTGCTGTGCCTGCTCACACTTCTTACGACTGAGGTCGGCATGGCCGGCGAACTCACGGTGCTGACGCCGCCGGTGGGCGAAAAGGCTTATCAGATCGCCGGCGAGGAATTCGCGGGCCTGTGGGAAAAGGTCACGGGGCAGCGGCCGGTGCTGCAGCAGGCAGAGATCGACCAGAAGGCGGCACCGGAGGGCGACGTGATCCTCATCGGCTCCGATGCGGTCAACCCGGTGGTCCATCAGTTGATCCACGACGCGGTGATCGACGGCCTGGGTATCGAGTACGGCGGCGACAACTACCGGATCCTGACGATTCCGCATCAAGGGCGCCAACTGGTAATCGTCGCGGGCGGCAGCGGGCGGTCGACAATTTATGCCGTCTACGACTTCTTCCGGCTGCGAGCTGGGGCGGAGTATTTCTGGGACGGCGACCGTATTCCCCGGCGCGACTCCATCGATCTGGCCGGACTGGACGTGCTGCAGAAGCCGCATTTCAACTACCGCGGTTTGCGGTATTTCGCCCATCGCGGTCTGCATCGTTTTCAGGCCGAGCACTGGGACCTGGAGGACTGGCAGCAGGAGATCGATTGGCTGCTGAAAGAGCGATTCAACCTGTTCATGTTGCGCACCGGCATCGACGATCTGTTCCAGCGGGCCTTTCCCGGCGAGGTGACCTACCCGCCCACCGACGGGCAGGATCCGGATGCCGAGGACCGCTCGTACAACGATCGCACGTCGTTCTGGGCGCTCCGCTACCGGGGCGAGTTGCGCAAGCAGGTGCTGCAATATGCGAGAGATCGCGGGCTGTTGCACCCGGAAGATACGGGCACGATCACCCATTGGTACTCGCACACGCCCAGCTCCTTTTACGCCAGCCACCCGGGTTTTCCGGTGATCACGGACCAGAAGTCGGGCTACAAGCTGTCGACGCACGCCATCTGGGATATCGAGGCGGAAAGGACGTGGGACACCTACTGGAAGCTGACGGAGACGCACATCCGGGAGTTCGGCGGGGGCGTGCCGCGAGTGTTCCACACCATCGGCATGGCGGAGCGAACCTTCGGCACCAGCGATCGGGACAACTTGCAGCGAAAGCTCTATGTCTACCGCAAGACGCAGCAGGAGTTGCGCGAGCGCTATCCGGACGTTCCGCTGTTGATTGCCAGTTGGGACTTCATCGGCTGGAAATGGACCGATCAGGACGTGCAGCGATTGACGGAAGAATTCGACCCGCAACGGACGATCATCCACGACTACACGGCCGACCTGGCGGAGAAGGCGACCTTCCGTGACTGGAACCTGCCCGGCCGGTTTCCCTGGATCTTCGGCATCTTTCACGGCTTTGCCCGGAACAGCGACATCCACGAGGATTACGGCATCCTGAGCGAGCGATTGCGGGACGCGGCCGGCGACGGCAAGTGTCTCGGGCTGGTTCTGTGGTCGGAGATCTCTCACAGCGATACATTCCTGCTGGAGTACCTGGCCGAGAATAGCTGGGAGCCGCAGATGTTGGAGGCTTCCCAGGCCGCCGAAAAGTATTGCCGGGCTCGCTATCCGGCCGAACTGGGGAAGGTGATGCGCCCGGTGTGGGACGCTTTTCTCAGGTTGTCTCAGACCCAGCACTGGACGATGAAGTCGGCTGATCGCAGCATTCTCTTCCGAGAACCGCAGTTCCGCATGAACGGGAGTGAATTCACGACGCTCACGCCCGAACGTATGGAGGCGATCGGCGCCGCCCAGCGGCGCGTGGCTCCGGAGTTGAAGACGGCCCCCAAAGTGCTGCGGCAATTGGCCGGACTGTCGGCCGAGTGGTATTCCGACGAACTGTGGCGGCGAGATGCCCTGGACATCGCTCGCACGGTGGCCAACCGCGCGTTGTTCGTCAGTCTCACTCAAGGTGCGCAGCGCATGGAGGCCTGGCGGGAGGGTAAGGCCGAGGTCGCTTCGATCGAACGGGCGGCCGAGGTGAATCTGGAGCTGTACGACGCCCTGGGCGAGGTGCTTGCCCAGTCGGACGATTTCTCGATGGACGCCAGCCTGCACCGCCTGGAGCGAGCCCAGGAGTTAAGCGGCGTGAAGCCCCAGGTCAACCCGCACGCCGAGATGACGTTGAAGGCCAACGCGGAGAACAACTACTGCCGCAGCCACCATTACGAGTTGGTGCGCAGCGTCAACCGCCGCGAGGCCGAGGCCTACTGGAACTGGGTGCTGAAACGAGTCGAGTCCGGCGACCGCGGCCCATGGCGGCGGCCGGCCGAACTGACGGCGCAGGACAAGACGATCGCCGACGAGTTCTACGCGACGCCGCTGGCGAAGATGAAGCCCACTGCCGCTCGCGGTCAGGCCGAATTGGCGGCGGCACTCGACCGGCTTGCCGGTTGCGTGCAGAAGGTAGTGGAAGCGGAGTAGGAGGGGCGGTAGCGGCACGATGGCAAGATAACCGGAGGAGAACGTCCGATGAGAAAGCAACTTCTTTTGGTTCTGATTCTGCTGACCGCTGGTCCGCTTGCGGCCGCGGCGGCAGAGCGTGAGGCGGTGAGCGTCATTCCACAACCCGAGAAGATGGAGGTTCAGGAGGGCAAGTTCCTCATTGGGCCGGAGACCGCGATTGTCTGCGATCGCCAGACGCGCCAGGAGGCGGAGTATCTGCGAGATCTCCTGAGGACTCCTACGCGATATGCACTGCCGATTCGTGAGACGGCCCCGCGCGACGCGGCCAACAGCATCGTGTTGCGAATCGTCCCGGATGCGAAGGATCTCGGCGAGGAAGGTTATGCCCTGAAGGTGAGCGGGGATCGGGTGGTTATCGAAGCGGGGACGGCCGCGGGCGTGTTCTACGGGTGCCAGACTCTCCGCCAGCTTCTGCCGGCGGCGATCGAAAGCGATTGCCTGGTGGGGGGTGTCGAATGGGAGGTGCCGTGTGTCGAGATCAAGGACCGGCCGCGATATTCGTGGCGGGGCATCATGCTCGGGCCAGGTCACAACTTCCTGACCACGGAGTTCGTGAAGCATTACCTCGACGTGATGGCCTTGTACAAGCTCAACCGGCTGCACCTGCACCTGACCGACATGGGGTGGGCGATCGAGATCAAGAAGTATCCGGAGCTGACCAAGATCGAGAACTGGCCGCCTATCCTACCCCGTTGGCGGCGGACTTACGGCAAGTGCACGCAAGGTTTCTACACCCAGGAGGACGTGCGCGAGATCGTCGCCCACGCGACCCGGCGGCACATCCTGGTCATCCCCGAGATCGAACTGCCGGCCCACTCCAGCGCCGCCTTGGCCTGCTACCCGGAACTCCTCTGCCCGAACTGGAAGAGCCCCGCCGAAAAGATCGATTCGTATTTCCAGCTTCCGTTCAACTACTGTGCGGGGAATGAGAAGACGTTCGAGTTTCTGGAAGGCGTGCTTTCGGAGGTCATCGAGTTGTTTCCGGGCCCGTACGTGCATATCGGCGGCGACGAGCGGGTGCGAGGGGCCTGGGAGGCCTGCCCGAAATGCCAGGCGCGGATCAAGTCGGAAAGTTTGAAGAACGAGGACGAGTTGCAGAGCTACTTCGTCAAGCGAATCGAGAAGTTCGTGCAGAGCAAGGGACGGCAGATCATCGGCTGGAGCGAGATTATGGAAGGCGGCCTGGCGCCCGAGGCCGTCGTGCAATCGTGGCTCGATCCCAAGCACGCCGTGGCCGCAGTAGGCCAGGGGCACGACGTGATCATGTCGACGAACCAGAACTGCTATCTCAACTACCGCGGGCTGTCGCTGGAGAAGTCGTACGCGTTCGAGCCGACGCCGCCCGAGTTGTCGGCTGAGGCGGCCAAGCACATCCTGGGCGTCGAGCCGTGCCTGTGGGGTTTCGGGCAGCACCGCCACGACGAACTGGTGTTCCCCAGGCTGTGCGCCTTCGCCGAGGTGGGCTGGTCGCCCAAGGGTCAACGCAACTGGGACGATTTCAAGGCGAGGCTGAAGCCGCACGGGCGGCGGCTGGACGAGCTGGGGATCGATTACCACCGCGACCCGGCGTTTGCAGAGAAGTTGTGGGAATGAATTGAGTAGTCTTGCACGATTCCTGGATACATGGTTCCGATATGGCCGTCCCTTTGTCATTCCCGCGAAGGCGGGAATCCAGCGCTGTCTGGCGAGTGTCTGGATTCCCGCCTGCGCGGGAATGACGGTACGGGGAGCTCGCGGATTCCTCCGGGAATTCGACAAAACAACGGGAGGACGAAAGATGGGACGTCTTGGGTTTGCGATTCTGTTTCTCCTATCTGCTGCGGCCGGAACTGCGTGGGCCGCCGAGCCGGTTCTCGTGGCGGCCGATCCGGGTGGGGCGGCCGGGCGTCTGGGCGCGCCGGCCTGGGCCAGGATCGATCTGGCGACGTTGCCGGACGGTGTCGGGCCCGATCGCCTGGGGCTCGTCGAGGTGACGGCTGCTGCCGGCCCAACCGCCAGGCCGATTCCCGCCCAGTTCGTGCCGGAGAAGGCCGGCTCAACCGCTGGCACGCTCTGGTGGCCTATGCCGCCCGGCAAAGCCGGTTCCCGGCGTTTCCACATCGTCAAGTTGCAGGGGCAGAGTTCTCCAGCGCTGAGCGCCCGGGTGGACGAGGATCGCCAGGCCGTCGACGTGGCCGACGGCAGCAAGCCGGTCCTGCGTTACAACCACGGCACGGTTCCGCCCCCACCGGAGATCGTCGAACAGTACGAGAAGAAGACGAAGCCGCCCCAATTCTTCGCCCGGGGCGACTACATCCATCCAGTCTTCGGTCCCGACGGCGAGGCCCTGACCGACGACTATTCCCTCGACCATCCCCATCACCGCGGCATCTGCTGGGCCTGGCCGGTCGTTCGCTGGAAGGGAGAATCGCGGGATATCTGGGCGGTGCGCGTCTTGCCGGAAGAGCCGGGCGGCGTGTGGGCTAGGCCGGTGTCGCTCGATCGGGTCGAAGCGGGCCCGGTGCTCGCCCTGGTCGAAGCCGAGAGCGTCTGGAAATGGGGCGACGAGACGCCCGTCGTGGCGGAACACGTGGCGATCCGCGCCTTCCGCGAGCAGCAGCGGTGCCGGTTCATCGACATCGACGTGCGGTTGACTGCGCTGGTCGACGATCTGTCGCTGGGCGGTCGTCCTCAGGCGGGATACGGCGGGTTCACCTTCCGGACCTATCCGGAATTCGATCAGCGGAAGATCGACATGCACATTGCCCCGCCGGGACCGGCACTTCGGCAGGCCTGGTATCACCTGACGGGCAACTTCCCCGGCGGCAAGGGCCCGGCCGGCGTGTTGTTGATGGAGCATGTCGGCAACCCGGACTATCCGAGCTATCCCAACCCGCAAACGAGCGACGCCGTCCCCGGTTCCTATCCCCGTTGGCGTTCCATCCAGCCGGCCTGGCCCGGCGATCGCGAAGTGCCGCTGGTCAAGGGGGAGCCGCTCGTCCTGAGGCACCGCCTGTGGATTCACCCCGGACTAAGCGACGGGCGGACGCTCGCCGACGCGTGGGCCAGCTATGCCCAGCCCGTTTCCGCAACCTTGGATCACAAGTAAGAGAACTGGAACCAACGATGAAGGAGAGACATCATGCCGGACAATCACAGGTTTTCTCGACGTGAGTTCGTATCGACGGCGGCCAAGGTCGGTGCGATCGGCGCTGCCGTTCCCACCCTGATCCCCCGGTCGGTCCTCGCCGCGCCCGGCAAGCCGGGGGCCAACGACCGCATCCAGCTCGGCCTGATCGGCGCCGGCGCGATGGGCAACGCCAACTTGAGCGCCTGCGCCAAGTACGACGACGTCGACGTGGTGGCCGTCTGCGACGTCTGGAAGGCCCATCTGGACAAGACGCTGCAGAAGTACGGCAACAAGCCCAAAGGCTATCGCGACTATCGGGAGGTGCTGGCCGAGAAGGGCGTCGACGCGGTGATCCTCGCGACTCCCCATCACTGGCACTGCCGGCAAGCGGTCGACGCCTGCGAGGCGGGCAAGGACCTCTACCTGCAGAAACCGATGTCGCTGCATCTGGCCGAGAGCCGCGTGATCAAGAACGCCGTTCTCCGGCACAAGCGGGTTTGCCAGGTGGGCACGCAGATCCACGCCACGGAGAACTACCGCCGCGTGGTGGAATGGGTGCAGTCGGGACGGCTCGGCCAGATCAGCATGGTACGGACGTTCCTGATGTCGAACGAAGGCAACCCGCCCGACGGCCTGGGATTTCCCCCCGACGGCAACCCGCCGGAAGGGCTCGACTGGGAACTGTGGGTCGGCCCCGGCCCCATGCGGCCCTTCAACCAGAACATCGTCAAGAACGGCTGGTCGCACACGCTGTTCCTCGATTATGGCGGGGGGCGGACCTGCGGCATGGCCAACCACATTCTCGACCTGCCCTTCTGGGCCCTGGACCTCGGCTTCCCGGTGCGGGTGCAGAGCACCAGCTCCAAGCATTGCGTGAACGACAACACCGACGCGCCCGACACGCACGAGGTGACCTGGGAATTTCCCAACGTCGTCATGTCGTGGATGATGTCGCAGGTGAGCAGTTTCGGCTTCAACCTCCAGGACGTCGAGCGCTACACCAAGCACGGCGCCCCGATGGAAGAGGGAGTTCAGCGCCGCCTGGGCTACTACATTCACGCCGCCAAGGCCACCCTGTTCGGCAACTACGACGCGCACACGATCGTACCCCAGGTGCCGGAACTCGTGGGCGCCGAACCGCCCGAAAAGACCATCCCGCCTTCACCCGGCCACGAGCGGGAATGGCTCGATTGCATCCGCACGCGCCAGGAGCCGAGTTGTGGGGTGAACTACTCCCACAAGGTCAACACGGCCAACATGCTGGCCAACCTGGCCATGAAGGCGGGGCGTTCGCTACGCTTCGACCCGGCCACCGAGAGCATCGTCGACGATCCGGAAGCGACCAGGCTGGCCAAGCCCGAGTACCGCGCCCCGTGGAAGTTCCCGGAAGAATACCTGTAGCCATTCCGTATGCCGAAGGCATTCAACCCCATAGCCCAGGGCAAGCCACGCGGCTCTGCCGCGCGGCGCCGCCCTGGGTCACGTTCTGAGGTGAAACCATGAAACGAATGCTCCTTCTGTGCGTCCTGGCGGCCGGGCTATGGCAACCAGTGATCCTTCGTGCCGAATCCCCCTGCCCCATCGTTCCACCGCCGAAGGTGTATCGCGATCTGGGCCGCCAGCTCACGCTCGATACCTCCGCGGCGGTCATCGTGGTCGGCACTGCGGCAACCGAACCCGAACACTATGCCGCCGAATACCTGCAAACCCAGATCGAGCGGCGGTTCAAACACAAGCTGCCGATCTGCGACGAAACGAAGGTACCGGAAACCGCCGTTCAGGTACTGCTGCTGGGCCAGGTCGACACGAACATGTGGCTCGGCCGGCTCTGCAAAGCGCACAAGATCGACCTGACCTGTGACTCGCCCGGCCACGACGGTTTTGTCATCGAGTGCCTGCACGACGGCCCACGACAGATCGTCCTCATTGGCGGCTGCAACCCGCGGGCCGTGGTCTACGGGCAGAACGCCTGGTTCGATCTGTTGCGACAGGAGGGAGAGAAAGTCGTGTTCCCGGCCGTTACGGTTCGCGACTGGCCGAGCATTCCCTGGCGCGGACGGCCCCATTCCGTCTTGAAACAGCACCTGGTTTCCGGTGCCCTGGACGCCTATCTTCGCGCCCGCCTCAACTTCACCGATGTCCGCGACGATCCCGACGTGGAACCCACCGTCATCTTCCCGGCTCGCAAGGCGTCGATGGGTTTTCCGGCCGGTAAACCGATCGACCGGCCGCTGGTGGAGCAGATGATTCGCGAGTCGCACCGCCGCGGCTTGTTCGTCTACGGGACGGTGTCGTGCGGAGTGCCTGCCGAGAAGACCGACGACGTGATCAAGACCTTCGAGGAACTGATCGCGCTGGGCGTCGACGGGCTGTGGATCTCTTTCGACGACGTGGGGGCCGGGGAGAACGCCGCCAACGTGGTGCGGCGGGTGCTGGAACTGGGCAAGCGGTACGACATGACGGACCGCAAGATCGCGATCACGCCGCCGTCGGGCGACTACCAGAACATCGACACGCCGTTCAACCACCAAGCCGCGGGCCAGTGGGGCCTGGAGGAAGCTCAATGGATGTTCACCCGGGTGCCCTGTGCCGACGACTTGCAGATGGCCCGGGAGATCGGCATCTCGGGTCTGCCCGGCTGGTGGCACAACCTGGTCAATATGCCGGGCGGGTTTCTGCACAACGGCGACGTGCTGTGCCCGCTCCGCAAGGATTGGGGCCCCGCCTACGTCAACCCGCAGCCGCTGGCCAACGGTTGGCATCATCCGAGCTACGAGCAGTTGCGCGACGCCGAGAAGCACACCGGTTGCGTGCTGGTCTGGGGCATCATCGGCGGATGGCCCCAGGAGTATCAACTGGGAGATCTTGGGGCGTGGGCCTGGGCTCCGGCGGCCTACGACTGGCAGCGGACGTGCGACGGGGCCTACCGGCTGCTCTATGGACCGCAGCAGGTGGGCTCTGCCCGAGCGTTCGACGCCAAGCTGGCCGAACTGAAGGACCTGTTTCATCTTCCGCCGTGGCGTTTCTGGGCGGAAGGCGACCGGCCGTTTGTGGGCTGGCCCTGCCGCCTAAAGAAAGTGGAGGACCGCCCCAAGGCCCTGGCCCTGCTCGACCAGCTCGATTCTCTGGCAGCAGCGTTGAGACGTGAAGCGCCCGCACAGACGGCCATCGATGCGACTCGTCTGAAGACGATCTACCTGGACCCGATGGTTGATACTCTCGACTACGGGCGGCGGATGACGTTGCTCGACTATCCCGAGTATACGGCCGCCGACCTCGAACAGACGATGATTTCGCTGCTGGAAGCGGGCAAGCCGGAAGAGGCCCAGCGGCATCTCGCCGAGGCAGGCGACCGGATTGGCCCGCAGTTGGATCGAATTGAAAAGGAATTGGCGGACCTGAAGCAGATCGAGGAGTACGTGGCCCAGTGGCGGCAGCGGATTTCGGGCCTGGAATACTGGCAGAAGCTGGTTGTCCGCCGGCGAGCGAACATGAGCCGGCGGTTCCAGAAGTTGCTGCACGGAGACGCGGCCAGTCTGTTTCCCTACATGGAACAGGTCGGCGACGACCAACTTGAATCGCTGTTCGCCAGACTGCCTGATCCGCCCAGCGGCAAGGTGTTGGCCGAGCTTGGAGCGGCGGATTGGCTGAAGACGCCAGCGCGATTCCAGGGCGAATTCTGTGTGGGCGAGTTCAAGTCGAAGGCGGGTGGGCTGGTGGCGATCGCCTATCCACGCGGCGTTCCTTCCGAGCCGGGCGACGGGGGGGAGGTGTTTGCCGAGGTTGCCGTGCCCGATCATGCCGGGCGGCTTGTGCTCGACGCGTTCGTCAACGATACGCGGCTCGAGAAACGCTATCCGGGTTTTCGGTTCATGCAGTTGTGGGCCAATGATCGCCTGATTTGGGAAGAGGACATTGCACCGACGCGTGCGGGAAAGGAATGGGTCTCGCTGGATGTGACGGAACCGGCGGGTGTGGATTCGCGGCTCCGGCTGCGGTTCTGCGTGGTGGATAAGCGAGGGGTCGGCGATCATCTTTCCGTAGCATTTCTGGGGCCGGTTCGTTTGCGGGCGGTTGAGGGGGCAAAGGCTGCAACGCAGTAGTGGTCTGCAACAAGGCGATTGTTCGCGGAGCGAACAACGACACTTATTCGGAAGAGAGCCTTATGACGCTGGACGGGATTGACTGGACGATCGTCGTTGCGTTTCTGGTAATCACGCTCGGCATCGGCCTGGCCGTGACGAAGCGGGCCGGGAGCAGTTCGGCCGAGTTCTTCCTGTCGGGTCGCGGGATGCCGTGGTGGCTGTTGGGCTTGTCGATGGTGGCGACGACGTTTTCGGCGGGCACGCCCAACCTGGTGACCGACATCGTGCGTCAGAAGGGCGTGGCCGGGAACTGGGTCTGGTGGGCCTTTCTACTCACGGGCATGATGACGGTGTTCGTGTACGCCAAGTTGTGGCGGCGTTCGGGGGTGATGACCGACATCGAGTTCTACGAGCTCCGCTACAGCGGCCGGCCGGCTGCTCTGCTGCGGGGGTTTCGGGCCCTGTACCTGGGCGTGCTGTTCAACGTGATCGTGATGGCTTCCGCCAACCTGGCGGTCGTCAAGGTGGCCGGGGCGATGCTCGGTACTTCGCCGGTTCAAACGGTGGTGGTTGCCAGCGTCGTCACGGTTGTCTACAGCATGCTGGGCGGCCTGAGGGGCGTGTTGATCACCGACTTCTTTCAGTTCTTCGTGGCCATGGGCGGGGCGATCGCGGCGGCCGTCTATCTGCTCAATCTCGACAGCGTCGGCGGGCTGGCCGGGCTGCTGGCCCACGAGAGCGTGAGGGACAAGATCCACTTGCTGCCGGATTTCAGCAACCACGAACTGGCCCTGTCGGTGTTCATCGTTCCCCTGGCCGTGCAGTGGTGGAGCGTCTGGTATCCGGGCGCCGAACCCGGCGGCGGGGGCTACATCGCCCAGCGGATGCTGGCCGCCAAGAACGAAACGCACGCCACGGGCGCCACGCTGCTGTTCAACGTGGCCCACTATGCCTTGCGGCCCTGGCCGTGGATTCTCGTGGCGCTGGCGTCGATCGTCGTTTTTCCCACGCTCGAGTCGCTAGGTCAGGCCTTTCCGGGGGTTACCACAGACATGGTCAAGCACGACCTGGCCTACCCCGCCATGCTCACGCTGTTGCCGAGCGGGTTGCGGGGCGTCGTGCTCGCTTCGCTGATGGCGGCCTTCATGTCGACTCTTTCGACGCACCTCAACTGGGGTTCGTCGTATCTCGTGAACGACTTCTACAAGCGGTTCGTCCGCCCAGATGCTCCCGAAAAGGAGCTGGTCTTCGCCGGCCGGCTCTGCACCCTGCTGACCATGGTGGCCGCCGCCCTGGTCAGCCTTTGCCTCAGTAGTGCGCTCCAGGTGTTTCAGATCATCCTGCAAATCGGGGCCGGCACGGGCCTCCTGTTCATCCTTCGCTGGTTCTGGTGGCGAATCAACGCCTTCAGCGAGATCGCGGCCATGGTGGCATCCCTGGCGGTGGCGATCGTGCTTGAGTTCTTCGCCCCGGAAAGTTTGTCCAGCTCTGCAAGGATCGTCATCGGGGTCGCCGTCACAACCGTCGCCTGGTTGGTGGTGACGTTTCTGACCCGTCCGACGGCAGCCGCCACCTTGGAGAACTTTTGCCGCCTCATTCGACCGGGCGGCCCCGGCTGGGCGCCGGTGATGCGCCGCCTGGCGGAAAAGAACGAAACGGCGGCCGATACGCCCGAAACCTCGACCGTTCCGCTGGAACTCCTGTGCACCGTCATCGGCTGCACGGCCGTCTACAGCGCCCTGTTCGCCACCGGCTACTGGCTCTACGGCAACTTCCTCCCCGCCGCGGTTCTGACGGGGCTGACGGCCGTGTCGGTCGCCGTGCTGTTTGCCACATGGAAGCGGGTGAATGCGGCGTGAAGATCATCGATCTTCAACTCTGGCATTCAGTACCGCCGCAACAATCGCGTCGGCAATTGCCTTCATCCCCCTGTCGCCCGGGTGCCCGGCGACCCCGTCGTGGCGGAACGATCGTTCCGAACGAGCCGCGTTGCCCGGATCACGGCCGATCGGGCCGGCGTCGACGAAGATCCCGCCGGCCTCCTGACAGGCCTGGCGGAGCACTTCGTCCTTGGCGGCATTCGGCCAGAAGCTGCTTCGCACGACCACCAGCGGATGGCGTTTCGCCAAAGCGCATCTCAAGATGTTCATCACCCCGGCCTGGAATTGCGTCTTGGCCTCTTCGGAACTCAGCGCCGGCACATTCTCGCCGATCGCCAGGATTACCAGGTCGGGATCGAAGGTGAAGAAGTCCTTCATTTCCTGGTCGACGTCGTAGGTGGCGTAGTTGCGTTCAAAACCCGCGATGTTCTTGACCATGATCTCGGGCTGGACCCCCGTATGCCGAGCGAGGGCGGCGGTGACGAGATGCACGTAGTCCTTGTCCTCAGAACTGGCCGCCATCCCCCAGTTGCCGTCCCAGCCGATATCGGGCTTGGGACCGTGCAGGGTGATGCTGTTTCCGAGGAACAGGATTCGCCGAACGGCCGCGGGCTTGACTTCAGGTTCAGCGGCGACGGCAAACTTCGAGATGGCACTGCCGTCGCGAAACACCGGTTCAACCTGGCCGATACCGAGCCGTTCGGCCGTGCGGACCATGGTCGCCACGTCGTCGGTCAGCACGAAATCGACGCCGGCCGCGTAGAGACCCTTGAGCGCTTCCGGATCGTTCGTACAACAGAGGTTGATGCGAACCTTGGCCGTTTTCAGCTTGGCCATGTCGTCGGGCGCCCCCGGCTTGCCGAGCAACTGGATGAAATCGTCGTGCCGGGCGATCGTGTCGTCGACGTAGTCCGAGTTGGAGCTTTGACGTTCCATGTTGCAGACGAGGATCTCCGGGCAAACCTCTCTTGCTGCCTCCGCCGCGGCCCGCCCGGCCGCCACAAAGGCCTGGTGGGTCCGCCGCTCGCGCACGATCTTCCTGGCCACGGCCGCCCCCACCTCGGCGCCCCCCTTGAGGTGCAGGTTGAGCCACACATTGACCGGCATCACCGCCAGGGCTTCTTCGAGAGTCGGCACCCGCTCGCCCGCAAACTGCGGCCCTTTCCAGACGCCCGCATCGAGCCGCTTGATCTCGGCCAACGTCAGTTCGGCGATCTTCCCCGTCCCGTCGGTCGTGCGGTCGACCGTCGGGTCGTGCATGATCACCATCTGCTTGTCCTTGGTGAGGCAAACGTCGAGCTCGATCTGCTGAGCCCCCAGTCGAATCGCTTCACGAAACGCCGCAAGTGTATTCTCCGGATGAGTCGTGCTGGCACCCCGGTGCGCCGAAATGCCCCGGACCGGCAGCACTGGCGCATCGGCGCGGTCGTCGGCTCCGGCCGCCGTCCCGAACGACGCCAGCGTTCCCAACAAACAAGCGGCCACGTTCATCCGAATCCACCCAAGGCAGTCCCCACGTCGCGGCAAGCGGTTTCGAATCACAGTCGTCTCCTCTCCTTCCGTCGGCTACAAGAACGGCAACTCATACAGGCCCATTCTGGCGTGCTCAGTCTTGGCTCGCAATCGGGTCAAGGCGATTTGTCGGTGCTGTTTCCGGCATCGGTACGCTCCCGACGCCGGCCCCCCAGCCGGTCGGGAGTCGGCTCCTCAGAGCTGATACTGCCCGGCTCGCTCGGGCCGGAAATGAACCGCCGCGATCTCATTCCGCCGCGGGTTCCGACTCGCTTTCGCGGGCGGCGTCGTCAGGCAAGATCGACATTCCCACAATCTCGATGCGGCCGTCGCCGGCCAGACGCAGAACCCGAAACGCCAACGGGCCAAAACGGACTGACTTGCCCGGCCCCGACTTCTTGCCCTCCAATCTGCGATTCAGGACTTCGGCCAGCGTGCTCTCCGGAGGCTCGTCGATCTGAATGGTGTAACACTTCTGCAACTCGCCGATGGTGGTTGAGGCCCGCAGCGGAAACTCAAGCATGCTGGGAATCGTCCCGCGAACGTCGGAATCGCGCCCGAACACCTGACTGACCAGCGGTTCGATTCCCGGTCGCAGTACGAGAATGACGTGATCGTTGGCTTGGATGCGCGTACTGCCTTGCGGCGGAACGATCTGGTCGTCGCGAGCGATCAGCGCGATGACGGCGCCCTCCGGCAGAGCCAGGTCTTTGACCATTCGCCCCGCCGCACGCGAATCCTCGCCGACCGCGTAATCGACGATCTCGCCGTTGACGTGCCGCAACGAGTTGATCTCTAGCGTGACCGGCGGTTGCGGATCGCGAGGCCGTTGCAGCCCCAGCCGGCTCGCGACTGCGGCAAGGCTGGTCCCCTCAACGACCAACGAGAGCACGACGATGAAGAAAACGACGTCGAACAACAACTGAGCCTGCAGAGGGTCGTCTGCGCCGCTGAGCATCAACGGAAACGTGGCCAGAGTGATCGGCACCGCCCCTTTGAGCCCCACCCACGATATGAAGGTCAGCTCTCTCCAACTGAAGCGGAAGGGAAGTACCGAGAGCAGAACGGCAACCGGGCGCGCAACGAAGATCAATACGACGCAGATCAACAGGGCCTTCCCCGCCACGTCCACCAGGCGACTCGGGAAGCAAAGCAGGCCCAGGACCACGAACATCACGATCTGCGACAGCCAGGCGATGGCGTCGTGAAACCGTCGAATCCCTCTCTGGAAAACAAGCGGCCGGTTGCCGACGACCACCCCGGCCAGATAAACCGCCAGGAACCCGCTTCCGCCAAACTGGACGGCCACACCATACGTCAACAGACAGAGCGAACTGATGAGCACCGGATACATTCCCGAAGCCTCCAGCTCGATGCGGTTCGCGACCCAGCCCGCGACGTAGCCCCCCAGAATCCCGCAGAGACTGCCGATCAACATCTGTGAGGCGAACAAACCGAGAAGCCCCGGCCCAATCGCCACATGACCCAACAGCACCTCAAGACAGCCGATCGTCAAGAAGATCGCCATCGGGTCGTTCGACGCGCTCTCGACCTCCAGCACGTCGGCAATCCGCCGGGGCAGACTCACTCCGCGCGAGCGAAGCACCGCAAACACCGCCGCCGCGTCCGTCGACCCCACGATGCTCCCCAGCAGCAGACCCTCCAACAACGAGATTTGGAGAATCCAAACCGCCGCAAGCCCGGTGATGACCGCAGTGACCAGCACCCCCCAGGTGGCAAGGAGGACCGCCGGTTTCCAGGCGGTGCGGACTGCCGAGAGCGTGGTGCTCATCCCGCCGTCAAAGAGAATCATCGTCAACGCCAACGTCCCGATCCCATGGGCCAATCGGTAGTCTTCAAACTCCAGGCCGCCGATCCCCTCCGACCCCGCCAACATCCCCACCAGCAAGAACAACACTAACACGGGAAGGCCCAATCGCGCCGACAGCTTGCTCGAGGCGATCCCGAGCAACAACAAGACGCCGGTGACCAGAATCATCGAATCAATCAAAAACATCCCCGGAACCTTGTGCGGAGGACAATGCGATCAGTGCAGGCGTGCTGCCGCCCGGCTTCAGACGATCATAGTCCGATGATTGAATCGCGTATGGCGGCAGCGAGCCTTGTCAGGCGGGAGGCAAGCTCAGGAGCAACGGCGGACGGGATTTCTTCTACGGGTGTAACGGGAGACCGGTAAGGGTTCTCGTCGAGTGTATCCATGAGTCATTCTCCAGAGGCTGAAAGCTGCCGACCAACGAAAGGCGTATCAGAACACTTCGCACGGTGCTTGTCAATCACGGGTGGCCCCGATGGCTCGTCTATCGGGGGCCGTCAGGCCCAAGAGGTGTTCAGCCGATTAGCGAATGGGCATACCGACACTTCGCGGGTGGTCCCGATAGGCTGTCTATCGGGGACACCCGCGGCATCGCGTGCTTCCCAATCTGTTGACAAATTCGGGACGCGAGCGTAAATCAGATGAGATCGCGTCACTTCCAGGGCACGCAGAGAGCCCAGCGAAGAGATCGGTTCCGTCAACGGGTAGGAGGTCGGAGCGATGAATCCATCGTTAATGAAGGTCTGCCTTGTTGTAGTGTTGACGCCGTGGCTGGCCGGCATGGCTTCGGGGGGTGAACCTGCCCGTGGCGGCAAGATACCTTTCGTCAGGGTTCCCGATCCGCTTTCGGGCGAGAATCCGACCTACCCGGTACAATGGGGGCCGGTACCCGAGGTAGGAACCCCTTGGGTCGATCCTCGATTCGGCGTCACGCTGACCAGGGTGACCAGAACACCGGGCATCCGGCACGAATACTCCCGATTCGATCCGTTCAACAAAGGCCAGTCGCTCATCCTGCTGATCGAGCACGCGGAAGGCCAGTTCCGTGTGTATCGCACCAACTCGATGCCTTACGACAGCGCCGGCAACTTCGTGCGGACAGTGGACCTCGAGGAGCCGCGATGGGACCCGAACGATCCCAATGTCGTCTGGGGCTTCCAGGAGTTTCGTATCGTCAGACTGGACGTAAACACCGGCGAGACCAGAACCTTCAAGGATTTTGCAGGCGATCCGGTAGTGGGGCCGCTGATCAAAGCCGAACGCGACCTGTACCGGATTACGAGCAAGGACGAAGGCGAAGCTTCCCGTGATTTCCGCTATTGGGCCTTCTGCCTGCAAGGCAGCAACGAGGATTACCGTTTGCGGTACCTTTTCACTTGGGATCGCGAGGAGGATCGCGTGCTGGGCATGCACAAGATCACCAAGCAGCAGCGAGAGGTCGATTGCGCAGGCATGTCGCCCTTGGGCAACTGGGTGTGGATCGGCGGCGAGCCCAACAACGCCGAGCCCCTGCGCGGCTTGACCATTGCCAACCGAGAACTTACCAGGTTCCACCAGATCGATTACGCCGGTGGCCATGCAGACGTGGGACTTGATGTCGCCGGCCTCGAGGTCATCGTGCTTCAGAACTCGCGAACCGACTGCGTCGACATGGTGCCGTTCGACTGGACCGTGAAATCGATTCGGGAACCGGAGGAAGGCTACGAGGGAACCAACCGAGTGCGTTTGCTTCGCTTGTTCTACGCTTCCGATTCGCCCCAAGGATTCAGCAGCGGGCTGCATATCTCCTGCAACGCCCCCGGTTGGTGCGTTGTCTCGACGCATCTTGAACCGAAAGACAAGGACCGCAACTGGTTGGACCTCGGGTTGATCCTTGTCCGGCTCGATGCCCGAAACCCCGAGGCGTTCTACTTGGCCAAGATCAACAACCTCACGAGCCAGTATTGGGAAGAGACTCAGGCTACGATAACCAACGACGGCGCAAAGGTCGTATGGGCTGCCAACTGGGGGCAGGGCGTGGGCAAAGAGAAGTGTTTCCTCATGCAACTGGATATGCCGGCTGGTTGGCAGAAAGCTATGCAATCAAGAACCAACACGGAATGATCGAGGACGTCAGGCAGCGTCGGTTGCACAAACACCTCGCGACTGACACCGGATTTGATCCGGTGTGGCGTAGCCACAGGATGTTTCGTGTTGTCATTCAATCGCGGCACGACTACTCCCGCATAGGCAGGCCGCCGACGGGTCGGGTGGCGCCGGTGATTGCATCAACGCCGATGACCTGGTCGGATCGGGCCGCGGCGGCCAGGGTCTTGTTCGTAACCGGCACCGGACCGGTGATCAACTCCGGCACGCTGACCGTCTTGAGAAAAGAGTCGTAGAACTCCGGATCGTACTGGGGGAGAACGAACGGCTTGTACGCCTTGCCGGAATCGTCGACGAAACTCAGGTAGCATCTGGTGAAAGGCTCCGCCCGGCGTTTGCTGCTGAAGGCGATCCAGCGGCCGTTGCTGGACCACGAGTGCCAGGACTCGGAGAACTCGCTATTGATATCGAGCCTGGCGTGGCGGCGGGTATCGAGGTCCATCATGTAAAGGTCGCTGGTCGGCTGATAGGCGGGAAAACACCCGTAGCGGCACATGCAGAACAAGAGAAAGCGGCCGTCGGGCGAGATGCGGGGTTCGAGGATACTCAGATTCGTTTCCTGCGAGGAAAGCACCGTCTCGGGCTCTCCCCAGCGGTCGGCGGCCAGGTCATAGCCGACCCGCATCAGGTCGTACTTGACCTCGGCGAAGCGTGCCGGGGGCACCTCCCTCTGATCGTCCCAAAGCATGGGGGCACTGCAGTAATACAGGTAGCGCCCGTCCGGGGACCAGGCGGGATAGGTCTCCAGACGCCGCTTGTCGGCGGCGGCGGGCACCAGCTTGACGTCTTCGGTGCCGACGAGATAGTAGGCCAGGGCGGAGTCGACGTCGATCACGTCGCGGACTTCGGGCGCGGCGGAGTGATAGAACTGGGCCACCTGATTGACGGAATAGGCCGCCGCCTGGCCGCTGGGATGCCAGGCGGTGTAGCCGAATCGCGCCTGCAGTTTCTTCACCTCGCCGTCGAACGCCAGGATGGTCGCACTGCCGTACTGCTCGCTGCGCATAGCGATCGACATCCGCTTCGGGTCGTTGGCGGCGAAGCTGTGGCAGTTGACGCAGCTTTCTCCAAGATCGATGCCGTTGAGGATTTCCGTCTCCCGGTAGGAAGTCAGGTCTCGTTGTTTGACGGCAATCTCATGCCATCTGGCGTGCACCGGCTCGATCAAGCGATACGCGATGTATCCGTCGATCTCGTCATGGGCGATCCGATTGACGATCGGCTCGTACTGCTGCCACTTGTCGCCCACCTCCGTGTAGACCGTCACACGGAGTTCCTTACCCCGGTTGGCCCCCAGCAGAGTCCGCCAGCGTTTCGCGGGGATCAGGATCTTCGGCGTGTCGGAAAAGACCTCGATCGAGTCGCCGGTTTCGCAAGCCAGCCGGACGAAGAACCGCCTTCCTTGCTCACAAACCATGAAGTTCAAGGGGGCGATGTTTGGAGGAATCGTGATGCCTGCGTAATCGGGGCTGATCTTGGGAAGCCGCGGCACAGCGCTGGCGGCCTTTACGTCCGGCTGCGGACGCCACCACGCGGTAAGCGCGCCGATCAGAATCGTCGCGGCAACAATGATCGAAATGCCCCGTCGCAGCTTTCTGGTCATCGCCTCACAACCCCGAAGCGCCAAAAATGTGGTAGAAAAAGTACGAGTCGCCAAAGCCGGCCTCCACCGCCTTTTCCAGGGCCTCCTCCGGATTCGACGTGCCGGCCAGAAGTTCGAGGAACGCCGAGCCTCGCATGCGGGTCTCGGGAGCCACTCGGCTCTCCAAACTGGGAGCCCCACCGGCATGCCCGGTCAGGTAAACGACGATCGCTTCCTGGTAATGGCGAGGCAGACTTCCGCTTTTCTGGTCGTCGAAGTAGCGGAGGTTCTCCACGACCTTCTCCGGATTGGCCGTACGCAGATAGTAGGCCATGAGAAAATTCAGCGCGATCTCATTGTCTGGGTTCTTTTCTACACATGCCGCCAGATCCTCCTCGTAATTGACCGCCAAGGGGGCCGTGTCGTCCTTCGGCATGAAACGGCGGATTTGCCGCAGACGAGCGTCGCCCTCCAGGCGAGGATCTTCTTCGAGACTTCGCAACATCTCGGTGGCGACGCGGCCATGGAGCGGTTTCTTGCTCAGGGCCTTCAAGAACACTTTGGCCGCTTCGGGCCGGTCTTTGACAATGTTGATCAGCGCCAGGTGATGCAGGATCCAGGGCAGGTCGCCCGTCATCAGGAGCGATTCGTAGGCGCACAGTTCCGCCTGGTTGACTTGTCCCGTTCCCCAGAAATACCGACTGGCCTGCAAATAAGTGTGGGGGTCCTTGGCCATCGATCGCATGCGGAAGCTGTCGTCCGCCATCCTTTGTGGATAGCGGAACATCTCGTCCCCGACTCGACCCGTATGACATAGCGCCAGCATCATGTTCTGGTTACAGCGGGCGTTGTAGGAGCCCCGCGGCATTCTGTCGGCAGCCTCGAGAACTTCCGGCCACATTTCGTGCGCACAGTAGTAGTCCATCTGGAGCACGATTCGGTATCCGGGGTCGGACGTGAACCAGACAACGGCCCCGGCCGAGAGCCAGACGGCGGCGACTTTCATGATCCATCTCGATTCCCCCCAGGAGAAAAAGTGGGAAATGGCCGGCATCCACAGTGCACGAGTCCCAGGAGACGCCCGGCCGGAGTCCCTTGAAGCCCTGCGGGCGGATAAGACCCGGCACGCGGTGGCTCCGGCCAGCACCGCCGGGAACAGCAGATAGAGGCCCACACAACAACGCCCTGTCCACGTCGAGATCCCCCCCGACGCCCGGATCAGCGAGCCTCCGTAAGCATTGGTCCAAGGCAGATCGAAGACGGCTATCCCCAGCAGCCAAGGCACTGCCAGTCCACTCAGCAAGGCCGTCAGGGCGACGAGCTTGCGTCTGGTGATCAGCAGTTCATGAATGACCGCCAGGACCGGCAGGAGCAGGCTTCCGGCGCCCGCGACGTAATAGGCGACCGTGCAGATTGCCGTCAGCAGGAGCGAAGCTCTCGCCGCGGTTCCGGCCGCCATGCGCAGATAGAGCGCGAAGAAGAGGAGGGCCACGAGAAGCGGTAAGACGGCCTTCACGGGATGGCCGTGGCCGTTGTAGACAACCAGCATCAGAACGGCCGGCACGTAGCGAACCAGCATCCCCCGAGGTCGGCCGGCGAGGCCCGTCATAAGATCGATGCCCAGGCACAGACTCCAGGCGGCCGCCGTTACGATCAAGGCTCCCAGCCAGCCGACCGCGTAGAGCGCCGTGAGGTAACGCGCCGCGTAGTCCGTCGCCCCTCCCGGCTCCGCAAGATGCTCCATGAAAAACGGCCATCCGGCGGTGAAGGAGAAAGGATAGTAGGGCGTGATGATACCGATGGCGTGAGCAATCAGACGGGGGTCGAGGACCAGCCACACGTACAGATAGTACAAAACGAAGAACAGCCCCGTATCGACACCGAATCGCCGCACCGGACCGGGGACCGTGCAGCGGTGACACTCAACCTGGGGCGCTTGATCCTTTTCGTTCTCTGACAAGACGTACCGACAGGTAAACTGTCCCCTCCGGCAAGGTGCGTGAAACAGCCACACCGACGTATCATTCCAGGCCTTGTATGATCCGCAACAGGCGCGGAGAGAGTATGGCTCGCGTGTCGTCATCGACCAGGCTGAACCGGTTGCCGTCGTTCGGTGTGCTGAGGTAGTTCCACACGCTGTACGGTATCCCGTTCTCTTTCAGCAAGGCGATCACGTCCCGCATCCAGTTCTCCCGGTACTCCAATCGGCAGTGCCGGATGGTGCCGAATTCGCCGCACCAGAGGATCTTGTCGGGATGGGCTTTCGCGAAATCGAACGCCGGCTGCATCCGTTTGCGAAGCCACTCCTTGTCCACCCGCTCGTCGTTGGGATAGGGATTCTTGTCGCCGTGGACGAAGCGCCGAAAGTCCCGATACGGCTCGATGTCGGACGGGTAGGCCATCTTCCGGTTGTAATAGAGAGGTCCCGCCTGGAGAACGCCGCGCTGGTGGGTGAATTCAAAGGGGTCGTAAATGTGAAACGTGTAGATGACGTTCTCGTCGTCGTAGAGCCGAAGATTCTTGAGCGTTCCGGCGCTATTGGCACGGGTGCCTCCGATGACGATCTTGCGAGTTGGATTCTTCTCGCGAATCCCTTTCACCGTGCGCCGGGCAAGATCGTTCCAGAGTTCCGGGTCCACATCGCGAACCTCGTTGAGCAGTTCAAACACGACGTCGGGCCGGTCGTGGTAGCGGCGTTCAAACTCCAGCCAAAGCAAAATGAATCGCTCCTGCAACTTCGCATCGTCCATGAGCGAGACGCTCTCCTTGATGTCGATATAGTTGCCGACGGCCTTGTGAAGGTTCAGCACGACGTTCACGTTCGCTTCTTCGCACCAGTCGACGAAGTTGTCGATCAGCCGGAAGGTCCGTTCCCGGTAGACTCCCGGCTTCTCCTCCAGCACGACCTGATCGAAACCGAGGCGGATATGGTCGACGCCGAACGAGGCGATATTGCGGACGTCGTCCCGGGTGATGTAGGTATCAAAATGTTCGAAATCACCGGGAGACAACGGCCCTCGCCATGGGTCGGGGAGCACGTTGAATCGCTTGTAGTTGGTCAGCCAACCGCCGATGCCCATGCCTCGTTCAAATCCAACGAACCGCTTGCCGGGAGCAACTTTCGCCGTTTCTGCCGTAGTCTGCGGTTTCCTGGCGTCTTCTGCCACACCGACCGTAGCGGGAAGCACCAGCAGGATTGTCGCAGCGATCACACCTGTCACGCGATTCTTGGTCATTCTCAGGCTCTTTCTTGGTTTCGATTTCCTGCCGGTGCACGATGTGACAGTCCGCCGGTTTGAACCGGCTCCACCAGAACGGCGTGTTGACGAATCTCGACGACCCGGCGATGGATCGATGTGGCTGTATTCTGGTCACTCCGAACCAAGAATGCAACCTCCTGTGAAGCACGTCCTCCTGGTTCAAGAACCAGGGCCCCCCGCGGTCCCTTGTGTCACTCGCGTCCTTCCATCCGTCATTCCCGCGAAGGCGGGAATCCAGACACTCGGCGAACGTCCCTGGATTCCCGCCTTCGTGGAAATGACGGGCCAGAGAATGTATCCGGCAACGGAAACGAGAATCTGGAATGGTTGCCTGCTGCGCTCACCGAGACGATAATGTCCCGTGGCCGGATCTCGAATCGACGACGATGACCGCCTACTCGGTACAAGAAGAAAAGATGAAGACGCCTATCCTGATCAGCCTGTCTTTCCTCACTCTGCTGGCGTGCCTCAACACCGCCGGCGCTGCCGAGCGACCCAATTTCCTGCTCATCTTCGCCGACGACCTCGGCTACGGCGACGTCTCCACCTACCACCAGTCCGACGTCCGCACGCCCAACATCGATCGGATCGCCGCCGAGGGGATGCTGTTCACCACGATGCGGGCAAACTGCACCGTCTGCTCGCCCTCCCGCGCGTCGCTGCTCACCGGACGCTACCCCGACCGCGCCGGCGTGCCCGGGGTGATCCGCACGCACCCGGAGAACTCCTGGGGCTACTTCGATCCGTCCGTCCCGACGCTTGCCGACGAGTTGAACAAGGCCGGCTATCACACCGCGATCATCGGCAAATGGCATCTGGGGCTCGAGTCGCCCAATACGCCGAATGAGCGGGGGTTCGATTTCTTCCACGGCTTTCTCGGCGACATGATGGACAGCTACACGACCCACCTCCGCCACGGCAACAACTACATGCGTCTTGGCGCCGAAGTGATCGAACCGGAAGGGCACGCCACCGACCTGTTCACTACCTGGGCCGGCGACTACCTGCGCGAGCGGGCCGAGCAGGCCGATGAGCCGTTCTTCCTCTACCTGCCCTACAATGCGCCCCATTTTCCCATCGAGCCGCCGGAGGAATGGCTGGCAAGAGTCCGCCAGCGTGCCCCGGACCTGAGCGAAGCCCGGGCGAAGGACGTGGCCTTCGTCGAGCACCTCGACGACCGGGTCGGGCGCGTGCTGGCAACGCTTCGCGAGACGGGGCTGGATCGCAATACGCTGGTCGTCTTCACTGCCGACAACGGGGGCTCGCTGCCGCACGCCCAGAACAACGATCCATGGCGAGACGGCAAGCAGAGCCACTATGACGGCGGACTCCGTGTGCCCTTCATGGTTCGCTGGCCAGGGCACATCGCCCCGGGCTCGCGGAGCGACTACGCGGGGCTGGTGTTCGACCTGTTTCCCACCTTCCTGCAACTCGCCGGGGCAACACCTTCCGACGAACTCGACGCGGTGAGCCTGATTCCGATTCTGGAAGGCGGCACGATCGACGGGCCGCGCGACTTGTACTTCGTCCGGCGGGAAGGTGGCCGCATCTACGGCGGCAAGTCGTACGAGGCCCTCATCCGGGGCGACTGGAAACTGATGCAGAACGATCCCTACAGCCCGCTGGAGCTCTACAACTTGAAAGCCGATCCGCAGGAGCAGGAAAACCTTGCGGCCGTCGAAAAGAGGATGTTTAATGCGCTTGCCGATGGGCTCCGTGCGCACGTCCAACGTGGCGGGGCAACCGCGTGGCAGGAACCCGCCAACGAGAGCGCTCGCTGAGGCGCTTCCATTCCACCGTTCCCGCTCAAACCGGAAGCCCAGCCCCCCCGCCCCCACCCAGGGAGACCCCATCCATGATACGACCCATACTGGCATGTTTCATTTTGTCGTTATGTGTCGGTTCGCTGTCGCTCGGCGACACCAAGCCGAACCTGATCTGGATCATGGCCGACGACCTCGGCTACGGCGAACTCGGCTGCTACGGCCAGAAGGTTATTCAGACGCCCCACCTCGACCGCATGGCAGGGGAGGGGATGCGTTTCACACAGTTCTATGCCGGCGCCACGGTCTGCGCCCCCTCGCGGAGCGTGCTGATGACGGGCCTGCACCAGGGCCACACTCGGGTGCGAGGCAACGCGGGGCGCGACAACCCCGAAGCCCAGGCGCTGAGGCCGGGCGACGTCACCGTCGCGGACGTCCTACAACGGGCGGGCTACCGCACGGCGCTCGTCGGCAAATGGGGGTTGGGCGACGTCGGCGCAGCGGAGATCGGCCTGCCTCGGAAGCACGGTTTCGACTACTTCTTCGGCTACCTCAGCCAGCATCGCGCTCACAACCATTTTCCGGACTACCTTTGGCGGAATGAACAGCGAGTGGAACTGCCCAACGTCGTCACGCCCGTGGGTGAGTTCGGCGGCGGCTACACCATCGAACCCAAGGTCTACGCGGACGACTTGTTTGTCGAGCAATCGCTCCGCTTCGTCGACGAGAACAAGGACCGGCCGTTCTTTCTCTACTGGAGCCCGGTCATCCCGCATGCCAACAACGAGCGGAGCCGCGTGCTGGGCGACGGTGCACACGTGCCCGACTACGGGCCTTATGCCGACAAGGACTGGCCCGTCCAGGACAAGGGCCAAGCGGCGATGATCACGCGTCTGGACCGCTACGTGGGACGCTTGCTCGATGCCCTGAAACACAACGGCCTTGCCGAGAAGACGCTCGTCATTTTCACCAGTGACAACGGCCCGCACAACGAGAGCAAGCACGATCTGACCCGTTTCAATCCCTCCGGTCCCCTCACCGGCATCAAGCGGAGCCTGACGGACGGCGGCATTCGTGTGCCCTGCATCGCCTGGTGGCCCGGCAAGGTGGCGCCCGGCGCCGACAGCGCACATGTGGCCTACTTCGGCGACTGGATGGCCACCGCCGCCGAGCTTGCCGGTCTGCCGGCGCCCGCCGATACCGACTCGTTGAGCTTCGCGCCGACGCTGCTGGGGCAGCCTGCGAAGCAGAAACAGCATGAGTTCCTCTATTGGGAGTTCCACGAAGGCGGTTTCAAGCAGGCCGCGGTCTACCACGGGCGCTGGAAGGGCATCCGCTCCGGCGGCGCCGACGCGCCGGTGGTGCTCTATGACCTGAAGAACGACATCGGCGAGACGAAGGACGTTTCCGCCCAGTATCCGGACATTGCGGAGAAGATCGGGGTCTATCTGCAAGGCGCCCGCACCGATTTGCCGGAATGGGAACCCCGCTGGCAAATCAGGCGGAGGCCGTAACCGCAATTAGCGCGACTCGCAAAGCGGAACGTACCGGCCCGGCTCGTTGACAATCTGCGCCACGGTCACGCGAGAAAATGCCGCTTCGATCGCGGCGTAGGCCTCGTCCAACTCGCGATGAAGGGCGCACAACCCCTTGTGCGACTTCAGCCCCAGCGGGCATTTGCGAATCCGTTCGATCGAGCCGAAACTGTCGACCACATCGATCAGCCTGATCTTCTCCGCCGGTTTGACAAGGGAGTAGCCGCCGTTGGGGCCGGGCTGGGAACGGACCAGGCCCTCCCGAACCAGGTGCTGCAAGACCCGATGCAGATACCTCCGCGGAATCTGCGTCACCTCCGCCATGCTGTCCGCCGACTGGGCCGACTCGGGATTCTGGGCCAAACAGACGACGGCCCGGAGAGCATATTCCGCGGTTTTCTGTAACATCTTCCGCTCACGGACTGGAAATACTTCACCGTCAGGTATAGGATATCCTAGCACCCGCAATCTACATGTCAAGGTGCATGTTTTTATTGGTCCCGTTCACTGCTTCAGCCTTCCCGAAAGGTGCCCGATGAGTTCCTTCTGCTGCC
Organism: Planctomycetaceae bacterium; assembly: GCA_012719125.1. GTDB lineage: Bacteria > Planctomycetota > Planctomycetia > Pirellulales > Thermoguttaceae > JAAYAY01. The sequence goes on from JAAYAY010000231.1 coordinate 45,090, forward strand.
CGCATTTTCAGATGGAGACCGATTTCTGTATGAGAACGCAGGCGGATTGCGTGCCGGGACGCCCCGGTTGCGTGCTGCGGAACAACTCCGTCTTTGCGATTCCAGTGGAACAACGTTTGAAAGAGAAGGAAGCGGAGGCCGCACGCCGCACGGGCGAATGACGGCTTGCCGAGGAATCCACGATACGCCTGCGACTCTTGACACGAAAAGCAACAACCATCCCTTTCCTTAGCCGTGTTCTCCCTTGAAAGGTGTCTACCATGCCCACTCAGATACAGATCGACGAACGAACCACGGTCCGCCAACTCGTTGGCCGCCATCCCGAGACCCGCCCCGTCTTTGAGAAGTATGAGATCGATTACTGCTGCGGCGGCGCCCGATCTCTGGCTGATGCCGCTGCCGGCTGCAACCTGCAAGTTGCCGACCTGGTGGAGGTCTTGGCCGAGGCCGTCGAAACGGCCGCGACGACTGCGGAAACGCCGGAAAGGGACTGGTACGCGGCGCCGCTCGACGAATTGGTCGAACACATCGTCTCCACCCATCACAGCTATGTCAGGACGGCGCTCCCCCGCCTGCGCTCGCTGATCTCGAAGGTGCTCAACGCCCACCGGGAAAGCCACGGCGACATGCTGACGCGGGTCCAGGCGTACGTCGGCGCGTTGGACAGCGAACTCAGCAGCCACATGATGAAGGAGGAGCAGGTGCTGTTTCCCTACATCGTGGCCCTCGAAAGTTACCACCGGGAAGAGGCTGCCCGGCCGCAGGCTCCGTTCGGCACGATCCGGAACCCGGTGCGGCAGATGGAGCACGAGCACGAGACCGCCGGAAACGCGCTGACGGGACTTCGGGAAGTCACCGGCGACTACTCGCTGCCCGACGACGCTTGCCCCACCTTCGAGACGCTGTACCAGGAACTCGAGAGGTTCGAAGGCGACCTGCACCAGCACATCCACCTGGAAAACAACATCCTCTTCCCTCGCGCGATCGAACTGGAAAGTGCGTGAAGGGGAGACGGCGGGAAGCGGCGACCGCCGTCCCCGTTCAGTTCTTTACCGACCGTCATGCGGACATCGGTTTCCTCCTTTGCATGGTCAGGATGGGTATGGGGACGTTAGTGCCCCCAATGGAATTGCAGCGTCCCAACTGCTCTTCTGGCGTGCCGGCACTGGATAATCGACCTCAGTCGAAACTCTGGTGACGAGCGGCGTCCGGCTGTATACTGACTGCGCAATCCCTTCGCACTGCAAACGATCGTCAACACACCGAGGAGAAAAACCCATGCGATCGGCGTTTACCGTGTCGGCGCTGCTGCTCTCTACCGCCTTCGCGTCCGCTTCCGTTGCCCAGGATGACGCGATTCTCAAGGTCACGGGACACGGTGCGGAGGGACGGCCGGCCTATCGCGGCGGCGGCGTGGTCGAGTTCATCGACGTTTCTCTGGATGCCCAGGTCGTCCACTTCGCCCCGGAGAAGGGAGCGATTCTTCCGCTGGAGGTCGACTTCAACGTGATCGAGCCGGCACCGATTCTGCTCACCTCGCGGATGGGCACCGAGCACTGGCAACTCTACCAGTTCGCCACCGAGAGCATGTCGGCCATGTACACCGACCAGAAAGTCGACCTGGCCACCGCCGGCAAGCACACGGCACAGGCGACCCGCGCCTGGTTCGGCCGGAACTATGGGCCTGCGCCGGAACCGGGGCTGGTCGGAATTCGCGGACATCGTTACCTGCTCATCGATCGGCCGGACGGCACCTGGCTGGACGTGACCGATCCGCCCGCCTTCTTCGCCCGGCGGGACATGTTGCGGAAACTCACGTTCACCCTGGCCGACCTGACGAAATACGAACTGGCGGTCTCCGACATCCAATCGACCTGGCAACCGGGCGGGCCGCTGCGTGTGCAGGTCGTCGTCCACGACGCCCAAGGCAGGACGTTGCCGGTCGTAGGGCTACCCCTTGTGGCCAGTGCGGGCAATTGGCAGTCGAAGTTCGGCACGGAATGGACTCCGCTCGGAGAGCCGACCGGTTGGATGCGAGCCGCACTTCCGGACGTGGTTCCGGAACTGGTCACGGTCTCGGGAGACGTCACGCTTCAGACCCCCGATGGACGACAGGTCACGAAAGTCACTGCCGATTTCTCCCGTGGCGCCGGCCTGGTCAGTCCGGATCGGTTCAAGATCGCCGAACAGGGATACGAACTGCCGCGCGACGCCGGCGGCACGATCCGCGAGACGCGGGCGATCTGGGTTTCGCCAAGCGATATGGAGACGGCCGAGAGCGTCGCTCGCCTGGTGGCAAGCTGCAAGAAAGCCCGGCTGAACGTGATCATCCCCGACATCTTCGTCCGCAACGCCTTCTACGCGAAGAGCGATTTGATCCCGATCTCCGACCGCATCGCAGAAGGGTTCGACCCGTTGCAGGACCTGATCGCCAAGGCCCATGCCGCCGGCATCGAGGTGCATCCCTGGTTCTGCGTGGCTTACCGGGACGGTCGCTTCCGTCAATGGTTTGCCGAGAAGTACGGCCGGAACATCGACATGATCGACGCGGAAGGTGAGATCATTTCGCTCGGGGCCGACGTCCACCGGCCCGAGTATCGGCGGTTTATTGTCGATCTGATGGTGGGCGTCGCCCGCGACTACGAGGTCGACGGCATCCACCTCGACTACATCCGTACCATGGGACGATGCTATTGCGCTGAATGTCAAAAGGAGTATGCCGAACGCCATGCCGGCGAGCTTGCCAAGGCCACGGACGAGCAATGGATCGAGTGGCAGCGCGAGGCGATCGGCGAGATTGTCGAGCGAACGGCCGCGGGCGTCCGCAAGGTCCGCCCCAAGGCCATGATGTCGGCCGCCGTCTTCGCCGGCATGCCGGGCGGAGCCGCCCAGGGACAGGACCCTGCCGACTGGGCGGACCGAGGCTGGATCGATCTGGTGCTTCCCATGGACTACCAGATGCAGACGCTGCAAGTCCGCTCCAACGAGCGGCAGTTCCTGGCCGCCATGTCGGACGACACGAAGCTCGCGACCGGACTTTCACTCTATATGCGTTCCGGCGGCAGTGCCCTGTCACGGCCTGCGGAACTCGTCAGGGAACAGGTCGAGTTGGTCCGGCGGATGGGAATTCACGGCTACTGCCTGTTTGCCTTCACGCATCTCAGCGACGAGCAGTTGGCGATCCTGCACGAGGAAGTCAACACGGAAGAGGCCAGGCCGTTCTTCCGCGAGTGAGGGTCGCACTTGTGACTCGCCGCTAGCTTTGCCTGCATCCCCAGCCTGAGCAGGGGGGCTGTTCGGATTCACGTACCCCGCCGACAATGACACGAGTGGTCCCTCTGAATGGCACGGGCAAACGGACGAAGCGACAAGGATTCCGATGACAAACAACGGCCGTATGGCGGGCATACTCGCCCATCCGACCAGTTTCCCCTCCCCGTTTGGAATCGGTGACCTCGGCCCGAGCGCATTTGAGTTCGTCGATTGGCTGGCGGGTGCGGGGCAACAAGTCTGGCAATTACTTCCCCTCACCCCCACCTTGGAAGACGGCTCCCCTTACAAGTCGCCATCCGCCTTCGCCGGCAACCCGCTGCTGATCAGTCCCGAGCGTTTGGCGGAAGAGGGGCTGGTGGACGCCCATGCCCTGGCGTCGGCAAGATGGCCTTTCTCCGACGAAGCCTCACCGGTCGATTTTGTCTGGGTGGCGGCGGCCAAACGGTCGCTGCTCGAACGAGCCTATGGGCGATTCAAGAAGGGGGCGGGGCCGGACGAACTCGGTGAGCAGTTCGAGGCGTTTTGCCGGGCCGAGGCTGGTTGGCTCGACCGGCACGCCCTGTTCATGGCTCTCAGCGACGCCAATCAGACGACCGATTGGCTCCACTGGACGCACCATTTGGAGTGGTCCAAAGATGTGATCGAGGGGCCTGTTGATTCTCTGGGGGCTGATTCAGGTCCGTTGGCCGACGGAGTCAACTTCCACCGTTTCGCCCAGTTTCTGTTCTTTCGGCAATGGCAGCAGCTTCGCGAGCATGCACACCGGCGGGGCATTCACGTATTTGGCGACATTCCCATCTACGTCTCGCATCTGAGTGCCGACGTGTGGGGGAACCGGCACCTGTTCGAACTCGATCCCGTGGGGCGACCGCTTCGAGTGGCAGGAGTTCCGCCCGACTATTTTTCGGCGACGGGGCAGCTTTGGGGTAACCCGCTCTACGATTGGAAGGTGATGCGGGCCGACGGATTCGCCTGGTGGAACTCGCGTTTACAGGCGGTACTCCACCTAGTGGACCTGGCCCGGCTGGATCATTTTCGCGGCTTCGAGGCCTACTGGGCGGTTCCGTCCGCGGAAGTGAATGCGATCAACGGCGAGTGGGTCGCGGGCCCCGGCGACGAGTTGCTGGCGGCGCTCCAGCAGACTTGCGCGGCAAGAGGTCAGCATGCTCCAGTCTTCCAGGGCGGCCTCCCCATCGTGGCCGAGGATCTGGGCCTGATCACTCCGGAAGTAACCGTGTTGCGGAAGAAGTTCGGCCTGCTCGGCATGAGCGTTCTGCAATTCGCCTTTGGAGACGATCCCGACGTGCGGTTCTTGCCCGAAAACGTCGCGGCCGATACGGTTGTCTACACGGGCACGCACGACAACAACACGACCCTCGGCTGGTATCGGGAAGAGGTCGGCAACCACCCCGAGACCCTCAAGCAACTGGCCCGCTATGTTCCTGCCGATACCGATTTTTCCTGGGAGATGATCCGGCTGGCCTGGCACACGGAGGCCCGGCTGGCCGTGACTCCGCTTCAGGATGTCTTGTCGCTGGGCAGCGAGGCGCGGATGAACACGCCCGGCCGGGAATCGGGGAACTGGCGGTGGCGTTTTTCTCGCCACCGGCTTACGGATTCGTTGCAGCGGCGGTTATTGAAACTCACGGAGCGGGCGAAGCGGGTGTGAGACGGGCGGACGAAGAAGATCTACCGGTCCGACGCAGGAATGGGGCTGGACGGATGCCTCGGTGATAGCCGATAACCCCTTTGGTCCAAGTGTGTTGCATCTCGGTCCGCAAACGGATTTGCCGTGGAAACCTCCCTCCATCGTGACCTGAAGAGCTACTACGCGGAAGAGGAAGCCCAATTTGAGGTTCCCGTCGGACGTTACCGGATTGACGTCGTGACTGGGGGCCGGTTGGTGGAGGTTCAGCACGGGTCGCTCTCGGCGATTCGCGACAAGGTCCGTACGCTGCTCGGCGATCATGAGGTGGTCGTCGTCAAACCGATCGTGGTTCGCAAGCAACTGGTAAAACTGTCCAGGAAGGGTGGACGGGTCCAGGGACGCCGGCTGAGTCCCAAGCAGGGCCGGCTGCTGGATCTGTTCGATGAACTGGTCCATTTCACGCGTGCCTTCCCTCACCCGCGGTTGACCCTTGAAGTGCCGCTGATCGACATCGAGGAGTTGCGTTATCCGGGCCACGGGCGCCGCCGACGTTGGCGGGAGGACGATTTTCAGGTCGAAGACCAGCGACTTCTCGAAGTGCGCGAGACCCACACGTTTCACACGGCTGCCGATCTTGCGAGGCTTGTTCCCGGCGGTCTGCCCAATCCTTTCGATACGAGCCATCTGGCCAAGTCGCTCGGCGCGGACCGCTGGATCGCCCAGCGCGTGGCCTATTGTTTCCGCAACATGGGTACGGTCGAGCAGGTCGGCAAGAAGGGGAACTCACTGCTTTACCGCTTCGCGCCGGAATCGCGGGTGAAGACGGCGTGAATGCGAAGCTTCACCAGATACACGACTTGACGATCAGGAACAGCAGCATCACGATCACCGTCCCGCAGATGAGGACGATGAGGCTGGGCGGCTCTCCGGCGTTGTAGTCGGGTTCAGGCATTCCTCTCTCGCGTCGTTAAGTATAGCGTGGGTGGAAGGGGGCGGCAATCGACAAGAAGTTGCCGTTAGCGGGGCAGTTTATCGTGCAGCGCCGTTATTTGGGCCGGCAGTAGGAGAGTGCGAGCAGGGCGTAGCCGGTGACGAGGTTGGGATCCCCTTCCAGCCAGCGGGAGTTCTGGTTGAGCCACGAGCCGTCCTTCTGCTGGCGACGGGCCAATTCGGCCGCCAATTCGGTTCGCCAGTCGTGTTCGACGCCCTGATCGTCCTTGACGCGGTTCAGGTCCATGGCATCGAGGGCCTTGGCGAAGGTGTGATAGTAGTAGTAAAGTCCGGCATCGCCCATGCCGGGATTCTGATCGAGGCCGTAGTGTTTGGAGACCCACTTGAAAGCCGCCTTGACCCGTGGATCGTCGGGGCCGACGCCGGCGTAGATCATGCTCTTCAGTCCGGCGTAGGTCATGGAACCGTAGCTGCGCAGGCCGCCTTCGGGCGTTGATCCGGCCTGGCTCGATCCGCCGGCTGCCGGCGTGTAGTAGAAACCGCCGTCGGGGTTCTTGGCGGCAAAGGCCGTCGTGTTGTGCTCCGTTTCCAGGTTCTGGCAGCGCGACACGAAGATCAGCGCTCGCTGCATGGCTTCGTCGTCGGGTCCGACTCCCCGGGCTTTGAGGGCGTCGACCAGGAAGTTCGTATTCGACAGGTCGGGACGTTCGTGTTTTCCATAGCCCGCCCCGCCGTAGTTGTTCGAGGTGACGTCGCTCCCCTCGCCCTCGTCCCACTGCGACTTCCTTAGATACTTCTCGGCCTTGGCCAGCAATTCGTCGTAGCGGCCGTCGCGGTTGGCCGCGCTGAAGCACATGATGGCCAGGCACGTTTCGTAGTTGCCGTAGAGCGTGGCCGGTTGATAGACGCCGCCGTCGGGTTGCGAGAACCCTTCCAGGTACTGCAGGCTTTTGGCAACCAGAGGGTCTCGCGGGCTGATGCCGTTCTGCAGCAGGCCCGTGGTCACCACCGCGGTAACGCCGGGACCGGCGTAGGCGGAGTAGGAGCCGTCGGCGGCCTGGCCTGTCGAACGCAGAAACACGATCGCCTGGTCGACCGTCGACCGATAGACAGATGCTGCGTCTTCTTCCGCCCGGGTGGCGGTGGGAACGAGCATTATCATGACCCCAGGAATCAACCAAAACCATCTTCTCTGGTGGTAGGACAACATACGAACCTCTCCCAATATTTGCGACCGACGGCCCTCCCGCATTTACGAAGTGAGGGGGGATTCCCGCTCTTTGGATACGAAATTATAACCCCGTCGGCGAGGGGACTGTCCCGATTTTTGTGGCAGGACGCCACAAAAATGGGACTGTCCCCTTCCGGCACGATCACGAGCACTGAATTCGGTACAGGCCCTCTGCGAGCCTCCGATCGGGGGTGGAATGCGAGAATTCCATACTTTAGCGGGGGCAGTAGTGCCGCCCGTCCGATTCGAGAGTTTCTCTTTTCGGGACGCTGCTCGGCCGATATACTTGGGTATTCTGCGGGACGCAACTCGTTGACGGCCGGGGACTTGGCGATTCGTTTGGTCCTTCCCGCTGCCGTCCACTTAAGGCCTATGCCGCTTCGGCCTTTAGAACCCGGTACGATTCGATGCCCGATTACGTTGTCCGATATGGTTCGATGCGAATCCTCCGCACCTTCGGGTGCTCGGGGAAGAACTCATATCGCCGAAGCCAGCAGGTCATTGTCCGCACGGATCGGGGCTTGGAGGCGGGTGAGGTACTTTGCGAAGCCAAGGAAGAACAGACCGAGAAGCCCGACCCACCCCGCGAGGGGCAGATTCTGCGTGAGATGACCGCAGAGGATCGGAACGAAGTGGCCCGGATTCACCACCAGGAAGAGGCGGAGTTTGAGGTCTGCCAACGCTGCATCGCCGAACTCGGGCTGGAAATGCAGCTCGTCGACATCGAGCACATTTTCGGTGGCGAACGGATCGTCGTCTACTATCTGGCCGATGGCCGCGTCGACTTCCGCGAACTGGTCAAGAAGCTTGCCGGCGAATTCCAGACGCGGATCGAGATGCGGCAGATCGGGGTTCGCGACGAAGCCAAGCTGATGGCCGACTTCGGCGATTGCGGAAAGGCCGTCTGCTGCAACACCCATCTGGTGTCGATGCCTCCGGTGTCGATGAAGATGGCGAAGTTGCAGAAGGCGACCCTGGATCCGACCAAGATATCCGGTCGCTGCGGACGGTTGAAATGCTGCCTGCGTTATGAGTACGAAACCTATGAAGAGGGATTGGCGGAGATGCCCGCCATCGGGGCTCTCGTGCAAACGCCCGAAGGGCAGGCTCGCGTGGTCGGCCAGGAGATTCTCGCCGGGCAGGTCCTGGTCGAGACGGAGGACCGCGTTCGCAAGCTGGTGAATCTCGGCGACGTGAGCGTTCGTTCCCCGGAAGAGCGTTCCAAATCGAAACGGGCCAAACAACCGCCCCAAAGTCCGTAAGCACCGCCAGAGTGGTTTCTTTTCGTTTGCTTGCCGTAGTTATCGAGTGAAGCATGCTGGATCCGAATCAACAACTTGCCCGCCTCCTGAGAGAGGATCGCCGATATCGGCTCGACGCCTATGTGTTCGTGTTCGATGCCTTGAACTACGCCCAGGATGTGATGGGACTGGGAACCGAGAGCCCCAGCGAACCGGCTTTCGGCCCCGAGGAAGAAGAAGAGGAATACGAAGTGCCACAGCGCCACGTGACCGGTCAGGAGCTTTGCGAGGCGATCCGCCGTTTTGCCCTGCAGCAATACGGCCTGATGGCCAAGACGGTGCTGGAGAGCTGGGGCATTCGGAAGACCGGCGATTTCGGCGAGATCGTCTTCAATCTGATCCGCATCGGGCGGATGCGGAAGACGCCCCACGACCGGCGTGAAGACTTCGACGACGTCTACGATTTCGAAACGGCCTTTCGCGACGAATTCAAGATCATGATGGACTAGGGATTCGTCGAGTTCCGGTTCTCAGATTGCGCTAAGATCGAGCGAAGCAGACGGAGATGCCGATGAGCCGGCGCAAGAAGAGAAACACGCATCGCCCCGAGACACAGCCCGAACCGGCTCGCACGACTCCCGAGCCCAATCCGCCCCGCCCCAATCCTCCGCTGCTGGTCTTCGCAATCGTCCTGGCCGTGCTGTGGATGGGCGCTCTGGTGGTTATGGCCGTGTTTACGTGAGGGAATTATTCACCGGGATTGGCAGGACTCTGCCAACAACTCCACGCAATAAGAGTTCAGGCTCTTGCCGGCCCTGAGAGCATCGATGGCGATTTTCTTGTGCAGTTCCTTCCCGACGCGGAGGACGAACTTCCCGGAGTATTCGCGTCCGGCGGTTTCCGGGGGAAGCGGCTCCCCGTCAGCCTCGTGGATCTCGATCCATTCCTCCACAACCTGGCACAGCTCTTTGTAGACCTTGGCCTCGTCGGAACCGTGGACTCCTCCGAGCATGAGTCCCGGGCACGTCCCCACGTAGCACTGGTCTTCATCAGACCACTCGACGATTTTGAGATACCTATCGCTCTTCTTCACGACCCAGCTTCCTCGATTGCTTTCTGGACGTCTCACTCCACCACATGCACCAGAATCGCGTTCTGCCCCCGATCGACGAGCCGGGTGCCGGTGACCAGAACAACCCGGTCGCCCGGTTTGACGTAGCTGATGTCCTGGGACCGGGCGACCACGTAGTCGAGGAGTTTCTTGGCGTCGTCGGTCGGCGCGTTGCGAACGGGAATCACGCCCCAGTAGAGGCACATGCGCCGCAGGGTCGATTCCGTGTTGCTCACGCCGACGGTCGGCACGAAGTTGCGGTTCTTGGAGAGAGTCCGGGCGGTCTCCCCCTCGGTGCTGGCGCAGATGACCATCTTGGCGTCGAGTTGGGCCGCGATCCGGCTGGCGGCCGAAACGGTGACCTCGGTCACGTCGTCGACGGGACTGTGGGCCAAATCGGGAGCAAGAACTGGCGGCCGCTCGCGATAGATCGGCTCGGTGGCCAGGGCGATGCGATGCATCATCTTCACCACCTCGACGGGGTGCTCGCCGATCGCCGTTTCGCCCGACAGCATGCAGGCGTCGGCACCGTCGAGGATCGCATTGGCCACGTCGGTCGCTTCGGCACGGGTGGGGAGCCGGGAATGGGTCATGCTGTCGAGCATCTGGGTGGCGATGATGACCGGTTTTCTCTGGCGATTGCAGACGCCGACGATTCGCTTCTGGGCGACGGCCATCTCGGCGATATCAATCTCGACGCCCAGATCGCCCCGGGCTACCATGATGCCGTCCGAGACCTCGACGATCTCCTCGAGCCGTTCGAGGGCCTCCGGCTTCTCGATTTTGGCGATCACCTGGGTGAAGCCCCCCTCGGCCGCGATGATCGACTTGAGGTCTCTGATATCGTCGGGACTGCGAACGAAACTCAGGCCCAGGAAATCGACGCCGCTGCGGGCGGCCCAGGCGGCGTTGTCGCGATCGATCGCGGCCAGGGCGGGCACGCTCAGCTTGACGCCCGGCAGATTGACTCCCTGGCGGCTGCGGACGGTTCCCGGCTGGATCACCCGGCAAACCGCTTCGTCGGTGCCCGCATGTTCGACCAGCAGGCTGACCGTTCCGTCGGCGAGCATGACGCGATCGCCGGCAGCCAGTTCGTCAATCAGCGGCTCGTAGGTGGTGGTCAGTTCGTCGGGCTTGCTGATCGTATCGCCGCGGACAAAGCGAAACTGATCGCCGGCGGCGCACCGTATCTGTCCGCCGGGCAGTTCTCCAAGCCGCATCTTGGGTCCCGCCAGGTCGACGAGCACCCCGATCGGCCGGCCCACCCGGTCGGAGGCCTCGCGGACGGCGGCCAGCCGGCCATCGTGCTCGTCGCGATTGCCGTGGGCCGTGTTGATGCGGAACACGTCGACGCCGGCTCGAATCAGTTCGACCAGCATCTCCACCCGTTCGGAGGCCGGACCGATGGTCGCGACGATCTTCGTTTGACTGGGGCGTTGGCCGCGGGGCATAGCGATGTCTGGCATGGTCTGGGGTCCGGCGAGATAGGGGAAGAAATTCGAAGCACGAAGCTCGAAATCCGAAACAAATCCAAAGTCCAAAGACAGAAATGACAAAGACTGGGGCGCCACCCCAAGTTGCACGCTGGCTGGAAAGTAATCAGCAAAGGCAGAGCGTATTGTCGGCTCAATCGCTCAAGAATCCAAGCCGTCCGTTTGAAACATTCGAGCTTTGCGTTTTGAATTTGTTTCGGATTTCGTATTTCGTGCTTCGGATTTCTATTTACTCATAGTGAAAATGCTAGCACTGCTACATTTGAATAATCTCCTTGAGCTTCTTGCCGACGCGGCGGTTCCGCGAGCCTGTTTCCATGGCGTTGATCATGTCGTCCCAGAGTTTGCTGCGTAGC
>JAAYAY010000232.1 GCA_012719125.1 Planctomycetaceae bacterium
CTGGTGTGGGCGCACGAAACTTGCGGAGGTTCTTCTTTAGTACGAGAGGATTTAGAAGGACGTAGCTCTGGTGTTCCTGTTGTCGCGCTAGCGGCACGGCAGGGTAGCTAACTACGGAAAGGATAAACGCTGAAAGCATATAAGCGTGAAGCCCTCTCCAAGATCAGGTTTCGTAAGCACAATGTGCGAGAGTCCCCTGGAAGACGACCAGGTTGATAGGCCGGATGTGTAAGCATGGTAACATGTTCAGCTAACCGGTACTAACGGACGAATGCTTGGCCACATGTATCGAACGCTCCAATCGATGACGCCCTCGCGTCGTGGAGCCGCTCAAATCACAACCAGGCCGGCGGTCGGGCGATAGCCTGCCGACGGTCCTTTCCGGCGACCATATCTGAAAGGTCACACCCGTTCCCATCCCGAACACGGTAGTTAAGCTTTCAGAGCCGATGGTAGTACTACAAGTGCGAGAGTAGGTGTTGCCGGATTCATTCAAGCAAAGCCCCATGGACTTCCGTCCCTGGGGCTTTTTGCGTTTCATCGCCCCCATAAGCCATTCCTGGCAAGTTAGGCAAGATTTGCGGGCTGTTCCGTTTTTACTGTTACGGTCGTAACGATTGCATCGATAACACCGGTAACGATGGCGGAGCGTCGCGTCGGCGCATCTCCAGTTTTCAGGGAGAACGTGCCGCCATCGCAAGGGGGCTCGATGGGGAGCGTGATGATGAGATACTGCGTTGTATTGGCATTGCTGTTGGGGTTAGCCGCGACAAATACCACCCTCGCAGAGGGAGCACTTCCTGCACCTGCGTTTGCCCAGTCCAACGTCTTGGAAAAGCCGACGTTGAAGGCTCGCTTGGCGTCGTATTTCCCAGGTGTGGGCGATACCGATCGGGTCACGCTGGCTTCTTGCGAAGAGTGTGGCGATGGGGCGTGCGAATCCTGTGGCGAGGCCGTCTGTTGTTGCCGCAAAGGGATCTACGGCTGGGGTGAGTTTCTCTATCTGAATCCTCGCGACGCAGAGGTCGCGTTTGCGGTGCCGGTGAACATTCAGACTCCGGGAACCTACGCGGTTCCGGTCGGCCAGACTGCCGTTCTCGATCCGGACTACAGCCCGGGCTTTCGCGTAGGCTTTGCCGTCGACATGGCGCCTTGCTCCCGGCTGGGGGCAGAGTTCACCCATTTTGAGAGTCGGACACACGCAGAGGCTTCCGCTGCAGCTCCGAATGTTCTGTTTTCGCGCGTGCAGGTTCCCCTGAGTGCCAACACTATCACTACTTTTGGATCGGCTGAGGGGGATCTGGATATCGACTTCGACCTGGTCGACATCGACTACCGGCACACCTTCATCAACGGTTGTTCCCACACAATGAACTACCTTGTGGGTGTGCGTTACGGTCACCTCGACCAGAATCTCCGCACCTCGTTCACCGTCCTTGGGCGTGAGGACGTCATTTCTGACATCACCTTCGACGGTGGCGGCATCCGGTTCGGACTCGAAGCTGAGAAACACTCCTGCACGACCGGCTTGATGATCTATGCCAAGGCAATCGGCAGCTTGGTGGCAGGCGATTTCCAGGCGTCCTACTCGCAGAGTCGCAACACGGGGCCCCTCAATGAGATCCAGACCGGCTGGAAGGCAGGGCGGGTGGTCACCATGGCCGACATGGAACTCGGAATGGGCTGGGTGAGCTGCAACGGTTGCCTTCGGCTGACCGGCGGGTATACGTTCAGCAAGTGGTTCAATACGGTCATGGTTGACGAGTATATCCAGGCCGTTCAGAACAACGATTTCGTTGGTCTGGGAGACGAGATGACGTTTGACGGCCTTGTGGCAAGGGCTGAGGTCCGCTTCTAGCTTCCGTTTCCAGCGTTCGCCAAATATCGCTTCGCATCGTCGAGAAACCCAAGAGTCGCGTCCATCCTTTTTGGATGGACGCGACTTTTTTTTCGCGCCCACAATGGATACCGCAGGCCTGTCATATCCAGGCTGAACCAAATCGGCCTGCTAACGGGGATCCGCTGAGGCCCGCTGATTCTCGCGAAGATGGCAGACGTCGGCCGTAAGGGCAATCGCCGATTGGCTTCCCAGCCATGGAGCATCGGTTAAGTCTGCCTCGCACACGACTCATGATCCTGGCAGCCTTGGCTCTTTTTGTGCCGCCCAATCTCTCGCCCTTCTGTGCACTATTTCGATAGCTTGAATGGCTGTTACCCCCTCTTTAGGGATATATTCTCCCCGTGGTTGAGCGTGACAATTGACACAATCGTCACCGCACAGGCTGACCTTTCTTTCCCATTCTGCGTTTCTAACCACAACCGCTTTTTTCCTCCTAACTGATTGACAACCCCACCTTTCTCAGTTTACAAGATTAAGTGGCCAGTCATCGTTGGGGAATCAATTGCTTATCGAAATTGTGTCCTTTCAGGGCACGCTTGGCCACATCTAGGCGTTGCGTGCCTATTGGATCCACGTTCTCACTCAGGGGGTAGGACCATGTGGCTCAGTCGTTTCTTCGGTCGCCGGGATCAGGACAACCGTTCTTCTTCCACCACAAGGGCAGCTCGACGCCGCCCCACGGCGAGGCAGCTTCAACTTGAACCCCTCGAGCAGCGGCAATTGCTGACGGCGGCCCCTCCGCTTCTCCCTTCAGATGGCATGGTCGATCCCGCCACATTCGACGGGAACCTCACCCCGGGCGGGGACTCGCCTGAGACGGGCACCCGCGTCATGGTGTTCGACAGCTTTGACGGCACCTGGGCCGATGCGGAGAAGGATGCAACTTCCACCGAGGACGACCTGCTGTGTTGGGCGGCCACGGCGTCGAACATGCTCGAGTGGACCGGCTGGGGCTTTGCCGGCGGCATGGTCAAGAGCGATCAGATGTTCGACTATTTCGAGGAACACTGGACCGATGAAGGCGGCCTGCCCGAGTATGCCATCGAGTGGTGGCTCAACGGCACCAACGGCAAAGCGGGGTCGCCGGGATGGTCCCAAGTGGATGTGGCAGGCGGCAATTTCTATCCGGCCTTTGACCACAATTCGTACATCGAGTTCGATTCGAATTCCGCCAACGTCATGAACCACATCGACGACTGGACGGCGGCAGGCTACGGCATGGGCCTCAGCCTTCGCGGCGGAGGACTGGCACACGAAGTCACGTGTTGGGGATATAACTACGACGCTGCCGATCCCGACGGTTACGTGGGCGTGTGGATCAGCGACTCCGACAATGACAAAGGTGTGGCAAACGGCTACGAAGCGCCCAACGAACTTCACTACTACGCGATTGACTGGGATACGACAGATCATCACTGGAATTTCGACTCCTACGTTGCCGGCTCCCATCTCGGATACGCAACCGGTCTGCCTCGGTACAGTGCCGGGACCGTGACGCTCAACGGCGACCAGGACTCAGCCGACCAGAACGACGCTTTCAACGTTGCCTTGGACGCCACCGGCATGTACCTCGAAGTGCACATCAATGGCACGCTCAAATACAGTGCACCGTTCTCCACCGTCCAAGAACTCAACATCTTGGGCTGGGAGGGCAGCGACACGCTTACCGTCGACTTCACCAACGGCAATCCCGTGCCCGCCGGCGGGCTGATGTTTGACGGGGCCGCCGGTGCCGACGACGCCTTGGCTGTCGTAGGCACGGGGAGCAGCATCGGCTCCTACACACCCGGGACCACCGCAGGCGACGGGACCGTGAACGTCGACGGCTCGACGATCGCCTTCACCGGCCTCGAACCGGTCAACGTGAGCGGATTCAGCGAGTTCACCTTCGTGACGCCCAACAGCAACGACGTGCTCACCGTGGACAGCCCGGTCGCGGGCCGAAACCGCGTCAGCGGGACCAGCGGCGGCGTGGCTTTCGAGGCGGTAACCTTCTGGAACGTGGCCGACTTCAAGGTCGATACGGCCGCCAATGATGCTCCCTTGGCGAACCCAAACGACACTGTGACCTTCACTTCCGATCTTGTGGCTGCTGGCTTGGCGAGCTTCACGGTCGAGACGGGTGCCGGAAACGATACAGCGAATGCATCCGCAGTCACTTCGCTCGGCGTGACGCTTTTGGGGGGCGACGGGGATGACACCCTTACCGGCGGCACCGCATCGGACCGAATCGAGGGTGGCGACGGCACCGACATTATCGACGGCAACACAGGCGCCAACGTTCTTCTTGGTGGTGCCGGACAGGATTTCTTTCGCATTCACGGCTCCTCGGACACCGTGGATGGCGGGGATGGGATGGATGTGCTGACCTTTTTCGGCACGTCCGGCGACGTAACGGTAGGGGACCGACTGGGCGTTCAGGTCCGTATCCATGATACCGCCGTTGAAGCTATCGCGAACAGCGTGGAAGAATTGAATGTATCCAGCGCCGCGAACTACATCATTGCCGATTTGGCAGGCAAGGGGATCCAGCTAGTCAACATCTCTGCAAGCCACGTCGGTTCTCTCGGCGTCATCTCCAACTTCACAAGCACACTCACGGTCAGCGGCTCAATCGCGGACGACGATATCATGGTCGCCGACAGCGCCACATTTTTCGGGGTATTTCCCACGGTGAGGCTGGCGTGGGGTAACGTGGTCTTTCTCGGATTCACCGGCTCGCTGGTTATCGACGGCGACACCGGCAACGACAACATTAAGGTCGACCCCTCCACGTCCCTGGGGGGAACAACCGTCACCCTTAACGGTGAAGAAGGTGACGACTATCTTTCGGCCGACGCCACCCTCAACGGCGGCATCGGAAACGACGTTCTCGTTGGCGGCGCCGGTAACGACACGATGAACGGCGGTGCAGGGGACGACACGTTCATCGGCAACGGCGGCACCGATGAAGTGAACGGAGGTTCGGGGGCCGATACCATCCTGGTGACGGGAACGGCGGGGAACGACACGATCAACCTGAGCCTCAATGGGGCAGGACACCTCGTCGCAGACGTCAATGGAACCGTCACAACCTACACGGGCCCCGGGACCGGGGCGATTTCCACGGCGACCCTGGAGGGCATCCAAGTCGACAGTTTGGGCGGCGACGATTCACTGACCGTGGACGTCAACAATGGGTTGATTGGGCTGCCCGTCCAGTACGATGGCGGAACCGGCAGCAACGATCGACTGCTCGTGCAAGGTAGTGCGGGGGTAACGACCGCTGAGTACACTCCCGGGAACGACAATTCGTCGGGCACGTTGGACTATAACTCCGGGTCGATGGTGATCACATTCACCGGCCTGGAACCGGTGATCGATCTGGTCGTGGCCGCGACCGCCATCGTCAACGGCACCAACGCCGACAACGCGATCAACTACACGCAAGGGGCGAATCCCGCCAACGGCCTGGTATCGATCGACGGTTTCGAGACCTACGAGTTCAACAACAAGACCGCCCTGGTGATCAACGGGCTGGCGGGCAGCGACACGATCAACCTCAACAATCCGGCCACGCCCGGCCCGCTGTCGACGATTACGGTGAACGGCGGCGATCCGACGGCCAGCGATACTTTGATCATCAATGGCATCGCCGGCGTGCTCGACGATCTTCGCTACGTTCCCACGGCGGTTGGTGCTGGTACCGTCATCAACGACAGCTCGCCCCAGCCAAATGTGCTTTTCGCGGGCATCGAACACCTGACAGGAGTGATCCAGCAGTCAGACGGCGACGGAATCCGTGTGGACGGCACCATCGGCGACGACGCCATCGAGTACTTCCACGGTTCCACGAGCAGCAGCGGCTCGTTCGTGGGCACGATGGACCAGGCCAATGTTACCGGTGTCGGCCCCTTTACGATGACGCCGATGAGTTTTGCCGGCAATTCTCCCCTGGCCAACGACATTGACGTCAATTTCTTCGGTGTCGGCGGCACCGACTCGTTCGTCTTCAACGGCACGACAAACGACGACCTCATTGGAGTCGGATTGGGCCAAGCGGGCGGCACCGAATTCCGCAACACGCTCAACGGCATCGTCGTGTCTCGTGTTGAAGCCTTCAACATCGCCGCTGCCTTGGTACGCGGATATGACGGCGACGATCAATTCAACCATGCCGGCAACGTCGTAGTACCCGTGGCTTACGAGGGAGGATCCCCCGGGTTCAGGCAGCGACGTGCTGGACTTCAACGGCTCCGGCACCGGCGCCGTGACTTTGGACCTCCAGGCTCAAACCGTCACCGAGGCCGGTTTTGCAGCCAATATGTACTCAGGTATCGAGACCATCAACATCAATGCCGGTGGTCTGGGATTCAGCGTGCTTGGCACAGCAAACGACGACACCATCGACGTTACACCTTACGGTGCGAATGCCGGTACGTTACAGGCCAACGCCCAGGCGCCGCTGGTTAACTACAGCAATGTGAGCGGCAATACGGTCAGCGTAGATCCTCTCGGGGGTCAGGATCAACTAATCGTCAACGCCACCGCGGCCGCCGACACGATCACGCTCAACCTCACATCGGGCAGCGTCAACACGGGTGCGAACGGGGGCATCGTTGCCTTGAGCCTGGCAGATACGGAGGCCTTGAGCGTTAACGGTCTGGCGGGCGACGACATTTTCAACGTCACCCCCGGCACGATTCCCGTGAGCCTCGACGGCGGCGACCCGGTTGCCGCCAGCGACGTGGTCAATCTAATCGTGCCCGCCGGGGCGGGAACCGTCACCTTCAATCCCGGACCGCTGGCGGATGAAGGCTCCTTCACCTTCAGTGGAGCCGGTTTTGAGACGGTCAGTTACGACAACCTCGAAGGCGCGACAGTCAACGTGTCCGCCAGCGGCGGTGTGCTGGTAGTCAACGGCACCAATGCGGATGACGATATCTCGATCGTCGGAACTGCGGCGAATAGCCTGACCGTCTCGGTGAACGGCGGCCCCGGAGTTTCCTACAGCGGGGTAACCAACCTCACAGTTCGGGGCCTGAACGGCGACGACGATATCGATGTCGACGTCAACGACGCCGCCCTCGGCGTGGTGATCAATGTGGACGGCGGCTTGCCCTCCACCGGCGGCGACGTCGTGACGGTGACCGGCGTACCGGGGCTCGTCAACGAGAACGCGATGTGAGCGCCGACTGGAGGCACTCCGGACTCGGGCGCAATGACCGTGTCGGGCCAGACGATCAATATCGTGTCGGTCGAGCGGCTGATCTTTGACGGTGAGAACGAAGACGAATTCCTGACCGTTCAGGGTGCCGGCGGCGCCGACCGTTTCACCCATACTCCGGGAGCCGCCCGCGACGCCGGCGAGGTGACCGTGGACGACTCTGCCGGGACGCTTCTCGCCATCGAATACGTCAATCTCGGCCTGCTTGGCCAAGTGCGAATTGACGGCGTGGCAGGCAACGACACGTTGGTTGCCCATGGCACGCTCGGCAGCGACGTGATGGCGGTTGATTTCCCCGCTTCCGGCGAGATCAACGTGACGCTCAGCAGCGGCCTTAGCCAACACGTACTGTTGCGGTCGATCAATGCCTCGGTGGAGAGCTACGAGATCCGTTCCCTCGAGGGGGACGATGATGTGAACGTGACCGCGCCGGTACGCAACGCTCTGTCGGTCTTCGCAGGCGGGCCGGGTGCCGGCAGCGACAGTTTGAACCTGCAGGCCGAAGGTCCGGCCAACACTGTGGCGATCTCGCAGTCGACCACCGCGAGCGACGACCAGGTGATCACCGGATTGGGTGCCGCGGCGATTTCCAGCAGCGGCGTCGAGTTGATCACGTTGACCGGCGCCGGCGGCAACGACTCCCTGGACGTGCAGTTGGGCGACGGCGACGATACGGCTCGTATTGCTCGTGGTGACGGCGCCGACGTGATCGTCAGCAGCAGCCTGCCGACGATTGAGTTCAGCGATCTGAACGCCTTCAACGTAACGGGCGAGGCCGGCAGCAATATCGTGACCTTCGCGACACTCAACCTTTCGGGTGCGGTCAACACGAACTATACCGCGGCCTTGGGCACAGACGACACTCTGGTGATCGAAGGCGCTGACGGTGCGGCCGACGCCTATACCCTCATCGAGCCGGGGGCCGGCCAGGTGCAGGTGGACGACGGCAACGGCGCGAATGTGCGTGTTACCGGCACCGGGATGGGTCGCGTGCAGGTGAACACCCTTGGTGGCGACGACGCCCTGACGGTCGACAACTCGGGCGGCCTGATCGATCCGTTGCTCGGTTACGACGGCGGCACGGGCAGCGACACGCTCACGGTCACCGGCTCGCTGCCCGTGACCAATGCGACGTACACCCCGGGCCCGGCAGTCACCGAAGGCCGCCTGACCCACGACACCCAGACCATCGACTTTGCCAACCTGGAACCGGTGATCGACCTGACCGTGGCGGGCCTGCTCACGATCAACGCCACCGATGCCGACAATGCCATTGACTACCGCGATTCGGGCGGCCTGGGCCTGGTGAGCGTGGACGGCTTTGAATGGATTGCCTTCAACAACAAGACGGACGTGATCTTGGACGGCGGCGCCGGCAGCGACGCGATTCACGTGGATGCCGTCACCTCCGGGTTCATCGGCATCTTGTTCGTTAATGGCGACCAGCCGGCGGTCAGCGGTGACACGCTCACCGTGACCGGTGCCCTGGCATCCGTTACCGTCGATCACACGTTCGGCACCGTGACCGGCGCCGGCCCGAGCCAGATCATCTACGGTACAATCGAGGGCTTGACCGTCAATGCCGGTGCGGCGACCCAATTGGCCTTCACCGGAGCGGCGGCTTACACGGTCAATCCGGGTGCGGAAACCGACCAGGGGACCGTGCTCAGTAGCGGCGTGCCCGTCAGCTTCGACGGCTTCGGCACAGGGGCCACCATTGATCTGGTCGGCTCGGGCGTGGTGACCGCCACAATCAACGGTACGTCGGACGACGATGCGTTCACGGTGGCCGACAACGGGATCCAGAACGACGTGACCATCGCGGGGCGGGCCACGGTCGAGATCGGCGACTTTTCCACCGTGACCCTCAACGGCTACGAAGGCGACGACACCTTCATCGTGGACGGTCAGAACGGTCTGGCCGTGCTGAACCTCCACGGCGGCGACGGCGACGACGACGACCTGCTCGATGCCAATACGCCCAGCGGCGCCGTGGCCGTCGACCTGGGATCGCGAACCATCACCGGCTACGGAGCGACCATCAACTACACGGGCCTGCAAACCGTCGACGCAGACGCCGGCATGGCCAGCCCAACCTTCCTGGGCACGAGCGTCGACGACGACGTGACCGTGACGGTCTACGACGCCGACTCCGGCATGGTGCAACACGGCTACGCGGTACAGCGTGCCGGACAAGTGGCCGGCGAGATCGCAGATCCCGTGATCTACTACAGGAACACTGACGGGAATGCCGCCAACTTCGATCTCGGCGACGGTGAGGACACTCTGATCGTCATCGGCAGCACGTTCGGAACCACGCCGCCGGCAACCGACGCGCCGCAGGTCTTCGACGTGAATGCCTCCGACACACCTACGACAATCCCCGGGCGACTGCCTGACCCGATTCCCGCGCGGCAGGTTCGTATCGACAACGACAATGACCTGACGAACGACGGCATCGTGACCTGGGTGGCTGACGGTATCGAATCCCTGGAGGTCTGGGGGCTGGAAGGCGACGATACGTTCAACGTGGTGCCTGGGCCCATTCCTGTCTTCATCGACGGCGGAGACCCGATCGGCACGTCGCCCGGCGACGTGATCAACATCATTAGCGGCGGTGCGGTTTTGCCCGAAGACGGCCCCGAGCCGGACGAGGGGGGCTTCGTGATCGAAGACAACGGCCGTGTCAGCTACGATCATATCGAAGCCCTCGGCGTGATCGGAGCGGCAAAAGCCATCATCTACGGCACGGGCGACGACGATGAAATCACCATCATCGCCCGCGACGACTCGACGCATCCCGGCACCGACGGTGTTCAGGACTTCACGACCACGGTGAACGACGGCCCCGAGATCACCTGGATCGATACGCCGTTGATCTTCGTCGATGCGGCGAGCGGCGATGACGATGTCACCCTCCGCACGCCGGCGCCCAACCTGGCCGTCTGGGATGTCGACGTCTTCGCAGCCGGCGGCCCCGCCTCGACGCCCGAGGTGGGCGATCGTCTTCGTGTCGAGACTCCGTACGAACAGAATTTCGTCGATTATCAGCCCACGGCGCCCGACGCAGGCATCATGGACATCTACAATCATGCCGACAAGTTGCCCGCCAATCTCCATTCGACCATCCGCATCGGCTCGTGGGACCTCATCCACGAGGGTCTCGAGTACTGGTCGTCGCCGGGCGGCGTTGAGACTCTCCTCTACGACGGGATCAGCGCCGAAGGCAGTTTCGACCACGACAACGACACGGACACAACCAACCAGGACACGCCCGCTGCGTTCAACGATCATCTGACCGTGCTGGGCGACGGGTTCGCCCAGGCACTCAGCGACGATCAGTTCGTGCATACGCCGGGCAGTGCCCCCGATGCCGGCAGCGTGGCCATGTTCGATCTGACCAACGAGCAGACCATGCTCGGGATCAGCTACAACAACATCGGTCTGCTGGGAACGGTAACGATTGACGGCCGGGAGGGCAGCGATAGTCTCGTCGCCGTGGGAACTGGCGATAGCGACGTCATGGAAATCAGTTTCGCCCTGCCCGATGCGACCGAGATCGTGCTCCACAACGCCGCGGGCACTCACGTTTCCGTGATTGGCCGGCGTATGGCGGCCGAGGAATTCCGGACCCTTGAAGGAGATGACGAGGTCCGTGTTGATGCCACGAATCTGCTCCAGCTCGACACGGTGCCCAGCCTGGCCGTCTTCGGCGGCGGCCCGAGCGGCAGCGATTCGTTCTTCCTGGCCGGTGCAGCCGGAACAACGGAGAACGTGACCATCCGTCCCGATGCCGCAAATCCACTCGATCAGGACGTGATTGTGGAGGATGCCGTCACCTTTGTCGCCGCGCAAATCGACGTCAGCGGCGTCGAACTGATCGCGTACGCGGGTGCCGATGCCGACGACTTGCTCACCGTCGATCCGGGCCAGGGCGACCACTCGATACGCGTCGACAACGGACCGTCCGCTTGGACCGACCGCGTCCGCTCCGAGAGTCTGCCGGAGGTTCAGTTCACCGGCTTGGGAACCTTCCTCGTAGCTCCCACGATCCAGGGCATCGACGTCGTCACCTTTGTCACCCGGGCTCTGGGCGGGGCCGTGAACTACCACGCCAACCTGAGCGCCTTTGATACTCTGGTTATTGAAGGTCGCGAGGGCGCCGACGACGACTATACGCTGACCCATCCCACAGGTGCCAACGTTGTTATTACCGACAACAACGCGGGCGTCTCGGTGACGGAAGTTGATTTGGGTCTCCCCGTCGCCGGCCTGCGAATCAACACGCTCGGCGGCGACGACCTGGTCACCGTCGACGTAGGTGGCGACGACCTGATCAGCGTGCCGATTGAGTACAACGGTGGCGGCGGGAGCGACACTCTCATCGTGAGCGGCAGCCCCGTCACCGGAGTCGACGAGGTTATCTACGCACCGGGCCCGGCCACGGAGGATGGCCGCCTGGTATACGAAGACCTGAGCGACACAACGCTGATGCTCATCGATTTCGTCAACCTGGAACCGGTGATCGACCTCGTGCCGGCGGCCACGCTGACGGTCCTGGGCACGAACGGTAACAACGCGATCAGCTTCACGGAAAGCCCGACGATGGCAACGTGGGGAATGGTCACCGTCGACGCATACGAATCGATCGAATTCGCCGGAAAGGCCGAGTTGATCCTCAACGCTCGGGGTGGCGACGATGTCATCAGCCTCAACAACGAATCGGCTGTCTCCGACCTCGATACCATCCGCGTCGACGGAGATGATCCGACGGCCAGCGACGTGGTCATTGTCAACGGCACGACCGGTTCGGACACCATCACGATAGAAGACCTCGCTGTCGGAGCCGCCCGCGTGTCTGGGGCTCAGGCCGATCCGGTTTACGTGACGAACGCCGAACTGCTGGTCGTCGACGGGAACACCGGCGACGACGACCTGACGGTCGTCACGCCCGCCGGGTACGATCAAGTCGACCTCCTGCCGGGCGCCACGGCCGACACGGCCGACTTGACGTTCCGGCGAGAATCGGGCAACACGCTGCTTCCGCTCAGGTACGAGAACATCGGCTCTCTCGGAACCGTCACCCTTCTCAACGACGGCGGCGGCCGGGAAGATGATCTGACCGTCAGCGGGCGATCCGGCGCGAATGCTCGCGACGTATTCACGGTCACCCAGACGGATGTTGTGCAGGTGTTCGACGGCACCAGCGGCATCGGCAGTACCCAACTGCTCACCGTGCCGATTACCGCCGAAAGCGTCCAGGAACTTCGCCTGAACGGCCTGGCGGGCGACGATGTGTTCGTCGTGCCCGGCAATCACGCCTTCACCGCGGGCGTGGTCGTCGACGGCGGCGAACCCGCTGCATCCGACGAACTTCAGTTTGTAGGCTCCGGCGGCGACATCACGGTCGAGCTTGTCCACACGCCGGCCAATGCGCCCTTCGCAAGCATCACGGAGAACTACCCCGTCTACATCGTCGGTATCGAGAACGTTGAAATCGACGGGGCAGGGGCGGCACTTACCGTCAACGCCACGGCGGACGACGACGAGATCACCTACCGCCCGGAAACGCCGGATGCCGGTAGATTCCAGAACGACGGCGACAACACCGTCTACAACTTCACCGACGTCGACGGCGACTTCACGATCAACGGATCGACCTACTGGTCCGATCATGTGATCGTCGAGGGGACGAACGCAGCGGACGTCCTTTACGTCGACTCGCCGGCTCGCACGGTTACGGTCGAAGATGTGACCGGCACGGCGTTGAAGCCCGTTCTCCTCGGCGACAGCGTTGAGGTCGTCACCGCGGCCGGACGGCTGGGTCGCGACACGATACTCGTCGTCCCGCACGAGACCGTTGGCGCGACGCCGACCAATAATCTCCGCGTCAACGTCGACGGAGGCCAGCCGAGCGCCAGCGACGCCCTGGTGATTGCCGCGAGTGTGGCAGGCGATCCGCTGCCCGACACCGACTTCGTCGTGATCAACCACAGCCGCAGGGTCGACGAGGGCGTGGTCCGCGTGTTCCGCGACGCCACCGGCGCGGTGGGCGACGAGGCCCCGGAACTGGCCACTCCACCGATCCAGCTTCCGGATATTGGGTTCGTCAACATCGAGGTGGTGTCGCCGATGTTCGCCCCGGGTACGTTCAGGCCGAACCTGCTCGTCCTCGGCCCGGACATGTACGAACAAAACGAATTCATCAACGCCGCCGCCAATCTTGGCTCCGGCGATTCCCGCAACTTCACCAATCTGGCGATCTTCCCGAATGTAGCGGAACATCCGTTCGTCCCCGCCGACATCGACTGGTACGTCGTGAAAGCCAAGACGACCGGCACGCTTGATATCGAGATCGCTTTCGAGATCTACAATCCTGAGTTGTTGCCGGGTGGCGGACAGATTGGAATCCAGGTGATTGACTCGACGGGAACCGTCATCGCCGGAGATGGAACAGAAGTGGCCGGCTTCGTCTCCGCGGGCTTCGGGGCATACGACCCCGACGCGAACGCTCGCGTCCGCTTCCCGGCGATTGCCGGCCAGCAGTATTACTTCCGCGTTTTTGGCCAGACGCTGGTTGCTCCCTTCGTCGACGACGGCTATGTGGTCAACGGCTACGACATGACCATCATCAACGAAGCCGCACCGGTACCGTACGACATCGAACTGGCTGATATCATCGGCGCCAGCGACATCCAGCCGGGCGCGCTATTGAACTTGTTCACCGCGTCAGCGTCGGACACGCTCTCCCCGGTCGACGATTTCTACAATGGCAAATACGTCTATTTCCTCACCGGCAATCTTGCCGGAAAGCGAGCCTTGATCAGCAATTATGTGGCCGCCACACGACAGTTCTCGCTCATGGCCGGCTACGTCTCCGAGGCACCGATCAACGGAACCGAGTTCGTGGTCGAGACCCACGACAGTGGACGATCGCAACTCGATGACGTCACGCGGGACGTCACTCCGGTCATTCGCTTCCGGCTCGACGACGCCAACCTGCTATACGATCTGCCGGGCAACACGACGGCCGACGGCCCGATCGATGAATCGATCCGTATTCCGTTCAATCCGGAACAGACGCTCAACACGTCGACACCCGGCTATCGAGTGGCCGTCTTCATCGAAGGCGATCCGCAACAACCCGACGCTGAACCGCAAATACTCATTGGGTATGCACGTCCCATCGATGTCGACGGCGACGGTATTCCCGACGGAATCTACGAGTTCGACTTCCAGACCGACGCCATCGACCTCGGCAACCCGGACGGACCGACCACGTCCTTCCCGCTCACCGACGGGAGCCACTTCATTTCGGCGAAAGTCCAAATCGTCAATCCCGACGATCCCGATGACGACACGCAGACTCTCGACAACCTGACGGCCTTTGGGGCCCGCAGCGTGTCGCACGAAATCGTCGTCGACACCGTGATCCCGCCGGTCTGGTTCGGTGATCCGGTCGTGGTCGACCTGGCCGGCACGCCCAACGTCAACGAGGCCGACGGCCTCCATCCGGAGAGCGACTCGGGCGTCGAAGGGCTGACACGCACGCTGACCGACAAGGTCACCAACGTCACCACGCCGACTTTCTGGGGCATGGCCGAGGCCGACACGCTCGTGCGGCTCTATGTGGACCTCAACCACAACGCCACCCTGGATCCGGCCATCGATCTATTCATCGGGGAGACGGTGGCGGTGCCGTTGGACGGAACGAACCAGTTCCCAACCGGCCAGTGGCAACTGACCTCAAACGTCGACTTCAACGATCCCCGGTACTTCCCGGCCCGGGACGGCGTGCGAACCGTGTTCGCCACCACGGAGGATCTGGCCGGCAACGTGACCGAACCGGCAGCCGCCGAAGTCCTGCAGATCTTCATCGACACTCGCGGTCCCCAGATCGCCGATCCTGATGCCGCGGGGCCCCTGAGCGGTATCTACATCACCGACGATCCGACCTATGATCTGTTCGATCCCAAGCCGTCCACGGACGGACCGACCCCGCTGGCCAACGCCCTGACGATCAATTTCCGCGACCTTCCGTCCAGGATACTGGCAGGCCCCGCCTATCCCGAAGCGCTGCTCAACTGGCAATACGAGGCCCTGGCCAGCGTCATCGGCAACGGCGATCCGTCCGCCGACCCCGGGAACTTCCAGTTGGTCGGCGATGCCAACGGAATTATTCCGATCCTTCGCGTCGAGTTGACCAACAATCCGCTCGGCCCCAATGTGATAGGCACCGTGGCCGGTGGCTTGACCCCGGGCGGGTTCCGCGGAGACCCGGCCCTGGCGGCCCAGAGTGACTTCTACGAAGGCCAACTGGTTCGCTTCACGTCCGGAGTCCTGGACGGACAGACTCGCGTCATCACGGGCTACGACGGCGACGTCCGCCGGTTCACCTTCGACATCCCGTTCTCCGCGGCTCCCGCCGTGGGTGACAACTTCGTGATCTTTCCCGCGGCGACCGCGACGATCAACCTCGTGTTCCGCGATCCCGGACTGGACGGCGTCTACTTCACCGCCGACGACCTGGGTGCCCCGTTGCCTGACGATCGCTTCACGCTGACCATCTCCGATTCGCTGGTGGATCCGGCGGGGAACCAACTGGACGGCGAATCCAACACCTCCGAGCCGCAAGAATCCCCGCACTTCCCCAGCGGTGACGGCGTGCCCGGCGGAGATTTCGTGGCTCGCTTCACGGTCGACAGCCGGCCTGAAATGGCCGCCTACGCGGCCCGGAGCGTCTGGGCCGACACAAACGGCAACGAGTACTTCGATCCCGAGAATCTCGATTACACAAATCGCGACATCACCTACACGCTCGGTTTTACGAGCGACGATCTGTTCGTCGGGAACTTCGCGGGAATCGCGGGGAGTGCAGACGGGTTCGACAAGCTGGCGGCGTACGGGCGGGTCCCCGTCGACGGTTTCCGCTGGCTCGTCGACACCGACAATGACGGAGTACCGAACCTCAACATCGTTGACGCGCTGCAACTGAACGGTTTGCCGGTCGCGGGCAACTTCGACGGCGTGGTCGGCAACGGCGATGAGGTCGGTCTCTACACGGCCGCGACGTCCGGGGGCTCGGTCTGGTACTTCGACACAAACCATGACTTCAGTCTGGACGCAGCCTCCGAGTTCGTCAGCGACCTGCACGGCGTTCCGTTTGTTGGCGACTTCAATCACGACGGACTGGAGGATTTGGGCACCTGGCAAGGCGACACGTTCTATATTGACCTCGGCCCCTGGGACAACGTGATCGAGGAGTTCCGCTTCGGCTTCATCGGAGTGCGCGAGAAGCCGGTGGTGGCCGACATGGATCAGGACGGGTTCGACGATCTCGGCCTGTGGGTACCCGATCGAGCGGGAATGACACCCGGGGAAGGGTGCGAGTGGTATATCCTCGTGTCGGACGGAGCGAGCGTTCTCGATCGTATGGTATGGAATGCCGATCTCGATGTGTGGGCCGTCGAATTCACCCCCGTTCCGTTCGGCCCGGACCTGTTCATGCAGTTTGGCGACGAGTACGCCATGCCGCTTCTGGGCAATTTCGATCCGCCGGTCGCGGCCAGCGACGGAGCCGACACAGGCGTGCTTCAGATCGACGGCACCGACGGCGACGACGAGTTCAGTTTCAATGCGGGCACCTGGACGGTCACGCTCAACGGCGTCGTGCAAAACATACCCGCCGGCACGGAAAGCATCGTGTTCAACGGAATGGGAGGATTCGATACCGCCTTCCTCCGGGGCAGCGACGGCGACGACGTCTTCGTATCGAGCCCCAGCGGGGCCACCCTCAGCGGTGCCGGGTTCACCGTTACCACGCAGGACGTGGAGGTCAACCACGGCTACGGCATGGGCGGCAACGACACGGCGACGCTCAACGACTCCGCCGGCAACGACAAGTTCAAGTCCCAACTCGAGGACGATTACGCGAAGATGTACGGCGGCGGGTACTACACGCGAGCCAAGTTCTTCGAAAACGTCACGGCAGTCTTCAGCGACGGCAACGACTATGCGAGGGTCTGGGATTCGAAGGGCGACGACGAAATGACCGCGTCGCCCGCCGGGCTGCAAATGGCTGGAGGCGGATTCAACGTGAACGTCGAGGGCTTCGACCGCCTGCTGGCCTATTCAACCCACCACGGGGTCGACACGGTCAACCTCTACGACTCGGACGGCAACGACGTGGTGCGAGCGAGAAACCATAAGACCCTGTTCTGGGGTCCCGGCTTCGACATGACGTTCCGCCGATGGGAGAAGGTCGTTGCTCATTCGGAGAACGGCGGCTACGACGTGGCAAAATTCCACGACACGCTGGGCGACGACGTCGTACTCACCGGCAATCAGTGGACCAGTCTCTCGACCCTGACCGACGGAGAACTGGACGCAATCTACACCGCTTATGGATTCGACCTCGTCAAGGCTTACCACACTGAAGGCCACGACAAGTCTCCTGATCCGGCGACCGTCGACTTCCTGATGCTCGACGACGCCAATGGCTGGGACCTGCAATAGGCTCCAGCCGGCCGCGATGATTCCGTGCCGCGAGGCCATGTCCGACATGGCCTCGCGGCCGTTTTTCTTGGAGCGTGGCATTCTCCAAGCCAGATTTGTAAACTGTTTCGCAACAGCAGGTTAGGCTGGTGTTCGCAGTCCCACACGTTCACACACCAACTACTTACTATTGGGGGTATGTGTCACCTTGAATAATGAGGCGGCGCTTCTAGAATGCAGGCAGGGAGTGTCACTCTACGCCGTTAACCATACCGAACAGCGGGAAGAAGTGATATTGCAAAAAATGCCTTGATACGGCAAGGATTCTTGTTTTTCAGGATAGATCCTGGACTGCATTCATCGTGCAGTTCCCGCCCCCCCC
>JAAYAY010000233.1 GCA_012719125.1 Planctomycetaceae bacterium
CCCCCCCCCCCCCCCCCCAAGAAACCTCCTCCACTGTTCAATTAATATATTGACATTTGTACACTATCTGCTATACTCGACCCCGGGCCTCCCCCGCGCCCGACAAACGCCCCGAGTCGCCCAAGAACATCGACCGCCCCTACAGCCATCGCATGAGCCAGTCGCTCCTATTCACCTCCGTGCCCTCCGTGCCTCCGTGTTTCTACCCTTACACCGAAAACCGCACCCGTGTTTGCCCATCGCACCATCGCCACGCTTCTTAACCGTCACCCTAAATCCCATCACTACAAGCACTTAGACGAAACACCACCAATCGCCAACACCCCACTTTTGCATGGTAGTCAAAATGATTCTGCGCACCCGACGACGCCGTAACCCATTGCAAACAAACACGTTAACCAGGCCCGTTCGATGGAGCAATCGATCGACAAGTGCACCACCGCCGAACCGGCAAGTCAACCAATTCAACACCAAAACTTGGGTCCCGCCGTGACAGCACCACAATCGGACCGTTATCTTGGGTGACCAAGCCCACGCCGCTTCCCCAACCCCAAACCAGAACAGGACGCCGTCCCATGCGATCCGCCCTCTGCCTCCTCCCCCTCTGCTGCACCATCGCCGTCTCCCAGGCCGCTGAACCCGCCACGCCCAACCTGATCTTCATCCTTAGCGACGACATCGCCCAGGGCGATGTCGGCTGCTACGGGCAGAAACTCATCCAAACTCCCAGCCTCGACCGCATGGCCCGCGAAGGTACCCGCTACACCCAGGCCTACAGCGGCACCACCGTCTGCGCCCCCTCGCGAACGTCGGTGATCACCGGCCTCCACACCGGCCATTCCCCCATCCGGGCAAACCGCGAGATCCAGCCCGAGGGCCAGATGCCGCTCCCGGAAGGCACCTTCACCGTGGCCAAGCTGCTCAAGACGGCCGGCTATGCCACCGCCGTCGTCGGCAAGTGGGGCATGGGCATGTTCGACACCACCGGCAGCCCGCTCAAGAACGGCTTCGACCACTTCTTCGGCTACAACTGCCAGCGCCACGCCCACAGCTACTTCCCCACCTACCTCTACAACGACGACCGCCGCATCGACCTCTCCGGCAACGACGCCAGCACCCGCGTCGAAGCCAAAGGCCCCATCTACGCCCAGGACCTCATCGCGGCCGACGCCCTCCGCTGGATCCGCACCCACAAGGACGAACCGTTCTTCCTCTTCTACGCGATCACCCTCCCCCACGGCGCCTTCCAGATCAACGATCAGGGCATCTACAAAGACAAGCCCTGGACCGACCAGCAGAAGAACTACGCCGCCATGGTCACCCGCCTCGACTCCGACATGGGCAACCTCCTCGACCTCCTCGTCGAACTGGGAATCGACAAGAACACCCTCGTCATGTTCTCCGGCGACAACGGCTCGTCCTTCGATCCCAAGTCGGAAATCGGTCGGCTCTTCGACCAGACCATCGGCGGCAAGCTCCGCGGCTTCAAACGCACCATGTACGAAGGCGGACTTCGCCAGGCCGCCTTCGCCTGGTGGCCCGGCACCGTACCCGCCGGACGCACGAGCGACGAACCCTGGGCCTTCTGGGACTACCTGCCGACCGTCGCCGAACTGACCGGCGCCAAACTGCCCGCGGACTACACGCCCGACGGCCTATCGCTGGCCGCGTTCCTCAAAGGCGGTCCCGCCCCGAAGCGCGACTACTTCTACTGGGAACTCCACGAGCAAGCCTCGATCCAGGCCGTGCGCTGGGGCGACTGGAAGGCTGTCAAGAACGGTCCCTCCCAACCGATCGAACTCTACGACCTCCAGGCCGACGTGGGCGAAACCAAGAACCTCGCCTCACAGAACCCCGACCTGGTAGCCCACGCCGAACAACTCATGAACTCCGCCCGCACCGACGACCCCAACTGGCCCATGCGCGACAAGCCCGTCCGGAAAAAGGCGAAGAAATAGCCCGACAACAGCGGGAAGCCCCCGTCTCAGAAGCAAAGGCTGGCAATACGCCTGAGGAATCGACAACCTGTCTGTGCTATCGAAAACGACCATGAACCGATGTTTCAACGTCTCTTGCCTGGCGATCGCCTTCCTGACACTTGCCTGCGGCTCCGTCACCACCCGCGCCGGTGACACTCATCTCACCGTCAAAGGCGACCAGATCCTCCTCAACAATCACCCCACTAAGCTCGTCGGCCTCCGCTGCTCCAACGCCCTCGTCAGCGACGCCGCCACCGGCGACCTGATCGCGGCCCTCGACGTCTACCGCGCCTACGGCGTCAATACCGTCTCCGTCTTCCTCATGGGCTCCCGTTTCGGCGACGTGAAAGGCTACCTCCCCGACGGCTCGCTCAACCCCGTCTATCGCGATCGCCTCGAACGAATCCTGCGGGCGACGGACGAACGCGGCATGGCGACGATCGTCGGCTGCCTCTATTGGAGCACGTCCAAAGCCAAAGAAGACCTGTCCGCCTGGACTCAAGCCGACGCCGACAAGGCCGTCGCCAACACCGCCCGCTGGTTGCGCGAAAAGGGCTTCCGCCACGTCATCCTCGACCCCGACAACGAAGGCATGGCCGTCCGCGCCGAAGGCTGGAGCGTTGAATCCTTCATCCGTGCCGCCAGAACCGCCTATCCCGATCTGGTCGTCGCCAACAACACGAAACAGAACCCGCCCAACGAAGACATCAACATGCACTTCGGCAAGCCCGAGACGGGCAAGCCCTGGCTCGACAGCGAAGCCACCCCCGACCACACGCCCGGCAGCTACTGGGGCCGCTTCAGCAAGCAGACCCACCAGACCAATCCGCAGTTCTACAACTACTCGCGGATCGGTCGCTACACGGCCGAGATGAAAGCCGACCAACTCAAGCAAACCCGCGACGAGTTGGAGCGATTCAACGGCTACGTCTTCGCCGGCACCTGGCTTCAGTGCGGCACGGCCGAACGCGTCGGCGGCCCCTTCACCAACCCGGGCGGACGTTCCATGCTTGGATCCGGCGACGAGGAAGACGCTGCCTGGAATACCGACATCGACACCATCCACCCCGACGCCGGCATCCTCTGGTGGCTGGAATTCATCAAGGAGTCATACGGACCGAGGCCCTGATTTCTCGGACCTCGAAGGCCAAACGACGCATTCGTCCGACACGCGAGGGGTCCGTCCTTTACTCTGATCGCTCTGCTACCTCATGTTCAAGAATTCAGAATTCGGCCGCGAGGTTTCGACCGAAGCAGTGCCCACAAACACAGGGAATCACTCCGTGATCCGACCGTCGATACGTATCCTCGCTTTCTGCCTGCTGAGTCCGATCGCCATGACTCAACCGGCCAGTGCGGCCGACATCGTCTTTGAAGACGTTGAAGGCCGTCTGCTGCTTGAGTTGCCCCAATGGGCCATGCAGCTTGACGCTCGCACCGGGGCGATTGTCCGCCTCGACGACCGTACCGCCGCAGGTACGCTCCTCCGGGGCGACAAGGACCTCTGGACCATCCAGCGTCACAACGAACCCGACCTCGAAGCCTCGGCCTGCCGGTTCCGCCACCAGTGGAACGCCGAAACCCGCCAATTGACTCTTCACTTCGACAGCCCCGACGCCGCCGTGAAGATTGTCTCCACCGCCACCGAAGAGGGACCCGCTTGGCAGTCTGAAGTCCGCATGAAACGCGGCACGATGCTCCAGTGGCGTTTTCCCAATGGGCTCCAGTTCGATGTGGCGCCAATGAACGAATTCATCTTCCCCGAAAACCTGGGACTGGCCTTCAGCCGCAAGTTCTTCGAGCCCGGCGGAGCCGGCGCCGGGCGACACTCGCTCGGCCCCTCCGGCCTGCTCGTCATTGCCGGCGATCGCTGCCAGATGCGGCCCGTCCAGGATGAACCGGTTGCTGCAAAGCCGGGGAAGGACGCCGATAGTTGGTTGCCTCAGTGGTACTTAAATGAAATACCCCATTGGCGCGTGACCGCCAACCGCTGCCCCGCCAGCCGAAGACACGAACTCTCACTGGTCGAAACAGAGCACGGTTCCTGGCTATCGGCCTACCGGCTCGGCGGTTGGGGATGGCTTTTCCGCTTGGGTGGGCGACTTGAAAGCAACGACGCGCGGCCGCAGGTTGCCAGCGTCATTGCCACGCTCGCGCGTCTCTATCGAACGCCTGTGACAGACGGCGCGGAAGTACCTGTTCCCGATTCGCTTGTTGGCAAGTCACCCGCGGCATGGCCCGAACCGCCACACCGGATCGGCGTCATTCTGCCCCGTCCCGCGGGGCGCCCCGGCGTTCGCCTGCAGCCTGATCCCGCTGGGATGATTGCCGAGCTGGCTCGTCCGCAGCGAGTCATCGACGAAGGCATGGACGTCGTCGTGCTTCGCGATCCGGCCGAAATCCGCGAGGCCCTCGCCGCCCCTCGACACTGGTTCGCCATCGTCAACACCATTGGCGAAGGGTTCCCGGCCGAATCGGCCGAACAGGTCGAGTCGATGCTTTCGGCAATCCGTGAGTACGTCCGCAATGGCGGCATCTGGTGGGAAGCCGGTGGAGGCTATTCGTTCTACCATGCCCTGGTACCCCAGCAGAACGCACGCTTCGAATCGGCCAACCGCGACTTCTGCGACTTCGCGTCTCTCGATTCCCAGGCCGGACGCTGGTCGCTCTTCGGCGTCCAGGCTCCGAACGATATCTACACGCCCGCCCGGGCCGAAATCGCCGCCGAAGGGCCGGCTGATGGCCGAATCGGCCGATACACCCATACCTTCCTGGCTTTCGCCCAAGCGGATCAGGCCGTGCAGCTACCCTTGCAGCAGATGGTGCTCGGCCAGCCCCATCGCGAGGTCCTTCGCGAGTACGGACGGCGGAGCCAATTCGTCCGTGGACTCACCGACAAGGCATCTCCGAAGGTCGTAGAAAGACTCAAGCGGTCGATTCTCCTCAAGGTGACGACCAACGATCTGAAGAAATCGGCCCGCATCGCCGAAGACCTGCCGTTTCCCGTCCTGTTCCACATCTCCGACTACCTGCTCGGCGGTTTCGACAAGCAGTACCCCGATCATCTTCCGCCCAGACCCGAAATCGGCACGCCCGATGACCTCTCGAACCTGATCCGGGCCTGCCGCGACCGCGGGCACCTGTTCATGCCTTACACCAATCCGACCTGGTGGTGCACCAATCCCAAGGGGCCTACCTTCGAGAAGGAAGGCGAGGCCGCGCTCTCCCGCGATCTCGACGGAAACATCTATCCCGAGCGCTACGGCCTGCCTACAACCCAGGGCTATACCATCTGTGCATGGCATCCGGCCGTGCGCGCCGCCAACGACGTGATCCGCCGGCAGTTCACCGAGCAATATCCTGTCGACGTACTCTTCCAGGATCAGGTCGGCGCCCGCGGTACAAAATGGGACGCCAATCCCGCCTCACCACACCCCGGCGCCTACCTTGAGGGCATCCACCGCATTGCCCGGATCGACTCTCAGTTCGTTCCCCTCGGAACCGAGGACGGCCAAGATCGTCTGATCAACTGGGAAGTCATGTTCTGCGGACTGAGTTGGCCCTGGCTGCCCAACCGCCCCTCCCACTCCCGCGTGCTCTACGAGGACCTCTGGCCTGAAGGAGCCTGGCGAATCGAACCGTTGGCCCTGTTCCTCGCTCACGACAAGGTACTCTTCTACCACCACGACCTGGGCGGCTTCGTCCGCAACCGCCGCGATCTCTCCATCACCTTGGCCATGGGCTACGGCCTAAGCTGGTGGACCCACTCCACGACGCCGTCAGACAATGAACGCGATTGGCTCGACCGTCTCTGCCGGCTCCAGGCGGCAATCGGCCCCCGCTGTGCCGGCCGCCCGCTCGACCAATTCGAATACCTCGCCCCCCAAGTGATCCGCAGCCGCTGGGGCGACCTTGAGATCGTCGCCAACCTGACCGACTCGCCGTGGAAGATCGACGAGAAAACCGTCCTCGCCCCCGAAGGCTTCTTCGCCCGATCACCGAGCCTGGAAGCAGGTATCTTCGTCCGGCACCAAGCGATCGACTACGACGCCGACCACTGGCTGATTCGCGAGAAAACCCCAGACGCCCCTGCTGCAGAATGGACGGCGGGACCTCAGATGTAAATGATCTGATCCCGGCTCGGCCCTACCGAAACGTGCGAGATCGGCACGCCCACCGACGACTCGATCAGATCCAGATAGGCTCTCGCCTCTTTGGGAAGATCTTCCAGCTTGCGAATTCCCGTGATCGGAACCGACCAGCCCGGCACCGCCTGCACTACCGGCTCGGCCTTCGTCAAGTCGTGGTAGACCGGAAAATCGTCGGTCTCGTTGCCGTCGATCCGATAACGCGTACAAACCCCGATCGTGTCCAGACAGGACAGAACGTCGAGCAACGTCACACAAAGCGACGTCGCCCCTTGAACCTGGGCGCCATGCCGCGTGGCCACTACGTCAAACCAGCCGATCCGTCGCGGGCGGCCCGTCGCAGCACCGTATTCCTTGCCCACTTCGCGGATCTTCTCCGCCAGATCGCCCGACAACTCGCTGACAAACGGTCCCTCGCCCACGCACGAACTGTACGCCTTGACGATCCCCAGAACCTTCGTGATTTCCTTCGGCGGAACACCCGCCCCGACCGACGCAAAACCCGCTATCGGGTTCGAAGAGGTCGTGAATGGATAGATGCCCCAATCGAGGTCGCGCAGCGTACCGAGCTGCCCCTCCACGAGTATTTGCTTCTTCTCAGCGATCAGCCGACGGATCGTCGGCAACGGGTTGGCAATGTACGGCCGCAGCTTGGGTATGAACGGCCGCAGGTACTCCAACGTAGCGTCCACCGTCGTTTCCGGAGCGCTAAGCCCCCGGAAGAAGATATTGGCAAACTCCACCGCCGGTTCCAGCCGGCCTCGCAATGTGCCTTCGTCCGCCAACAGCTCGCCCACCTGCAACCCCACCTTGGCCGCCTTGAACTGATAGGCCTGGGCAATCCCTCGCTTGGTCGAGCCGTACTTGAGCGTCTTCGGCGACTGGTCCAGGGCCTCCTCGATCTGACGATGGAAGGGCAGCACCACATGGGCGCGATCGGAGATAATCAGACGCCCTGTCTCCGCAATCGCGCCCTGGAGCTTCGTGAGTTCCTCAACCAGCCGTTCCGGATCCACCACAACCCCGGTTCCGATGATGTTCACCGTGTGGGGCGAGAGCATCCCCGACGGCAGGAGATGGAACACGAATTTGCCCAGATCATTGATGATCGTGTGGCCGGCGTTGGCCCCCCCCTGAAATCGCACGACGGCGTCGGCCTGGGCCGCCAGCAGGTCGACCATCCGCCCCTTTCCTTCGTCTCCCCATTGAGTTCCGACAATCGCGGTAGCCGGCATATTGGTTCCTTTCCGCTCGTGCTGCCTCGGCCGCCCAACGAAAGAAGCATTCCCCGGGCCGACCCGTCAATGGCCGGGCAAAGCTGTTGATTCTGGCACTCCGCCAAGCCGGTGTCAAGCAGAAGAGCCAACCCGTCAGCGGGGGTCACGCCACCACCTCCCCCCCGCAGAGCCGCTGTAACCAGCAAATCCTCCCTAATCCTCCAATTCAGTTGTAGTGCAATGCCCGACAAGACCGATTCTCTGGGATGCGGCTGCGATCGGGCCAGCGGGCGCCCGAGATACGTGGGACGCACGCGTTCCGAACGAAGCAGTGGGGACGCGGGCGTTCTTTCCGGCGTCCGACGAATGCCGCCGCGCCGGGCCGCGCGAATTCCACAAGGGACCGCATGATGCAACGCCATACTCTTCTCAACGCGAGCCAACCGACCACCTCATCGGGGAGACCGCGCACGGATCGGTTCCGTGATATCCTGCTTGCCATCGCATCTGTTCCGTTGCTGGTGGTGACCGTCGAAGCCCAGAGTCCCTCCGCCCTCCCCGGGACGGGGGCCGAACCGTCAATGACCTCCAAGTTTTCCTCTTCGATCAAGAATGGCTTCGGCAAGATCTCCAGCAGCCTGATACCGGGCACCAAGAAGGCCCCGGACCCGATCTCTCTCTCCGTGCCGGCCAAGCAGAGCCCCGAGCTCCACCTCGCCGTGGCCCGAATGGCCGAACAGTCCGGCGACCTGCCAAGAGCGGAGCATCACTACCGGGCGGCCTTGGAACTGTCACCGAATCACATCGAATCGCTGATGGCCTACGCGCACATGCTCGACCGGCAGAACAAGCTGCGCCAGGCTCACGAATACTACCTCATGGCGGTGCAAGCCCATCCCGACAACGCGAGGGTTCACAACGACTTGGGGATTTGCTGCGCAAGGCAAGGCAGGCTCGACGAAGCCGCCGAGGCGATCGAAAAAGCCATTCGCCTTGCACCCGACCGGGCAGTCTACCGAAACAACCTTGCGACCGTCCTGGTACAAACGAAGCGACTCGACGAAGCCTTCGTCCATCTCAGCGCGGTCCATCCGCCAGCCGTCGCCTATTACAACCTCGGCTATTTGCTTCAGAAATCCGGCGACAAGAAGGGAGCAGCACGCCTGTTCCAGGAGGCACTTGCGATCGACTCCTCGCTTGCACAGGCCCGGGTCTGGCTCGATCATCTTCGCACCGACGGGATCGAAACCGATTCGCCCGCGCCGCCGATCGTGACCCAGCCCGCAAGACAGCCTCAGGCCCTCGCCCAACGGGCGGCCCCGGTGTCGGCGCCTGCCACCCCCGCGGACTCCTCGGCAGTTCCCGTGCCGCCCGTCATGGTTCCGCCGCCAGGCTCGGCTGCCCCCATGCCGCCGACCGGCGACCTGGCACCGCTGCCTCAGATTTCAACGGCGCCCTTCGCAACGTCTCCCGACCAGACACCGCCGCAGAATCTCGCGCCGTTGCCTTCCATCAAGCCACTACCGCCCGTGCAAGGCGGCCGCTGATTCGTCGCCGGAAAGCCCCCCAAGCAGAAAAGAAAACACTTATCTCTTTATACTTATACTTAATTGTCTCATACCCGAGACGTGTCCTCGCCCTGCCGATTCTCTAGGAACCCGGCCGTCCGAACCGGCGTCCGGTCTCAAAAGTGCCCCGGCGGCGAGTCTCGCGAAGGCAAGAAACACCGCGGCGACGCCCGGCCAATCGGCCGATCGTCGCCGCGATTCACTACGTCGCTGATCGATGGCGTCTACTTCACCATGCCCTTCAGATCGACCGGCCTGACGGCGGTCGACGGCTGGTCGGAACCAAGCGTGGGCGACTGGGTCGTGTTCGTGATGAAGTTGTCGATCGTGGCCCGGTCGCGAAGCTGCTGGAAGTAGTTGGCCATGGCCTGGTTCAACTTCTTCTCGTGAACGTCCCGGTAGATGTCGTTCCGAACCTGATCGAATTCCACTTTCTCGGGATCGGTGCGTCCTTCGCAGAACAGGATCACGAAATTCTGCCCCACCTGGATGATGCTGGAAAGTTCGCCTGGAGCCAGCTTGAAAGCGACTTCCTCCAGGATCGGCTGTCCGCCATGTTTCTGAATGGGCGGTACCTCGCCTCGCAGGGCTCGGCTGCCCGCTTCGATCGAGTACTTCTCGGCCAGGTCGCCGAAGTGTTCGCGAGTCGGATTGTTCCGGGCAAGAGACCAGACCTCCGTCGCCCGGCGGTGGTTGTCCACCACGATCGCCAGGCAGCGCACCCGCTGGCCGAAGTTTGCTTCAAATCCCCTCTTAAGGTCTTCGTCGGTCACCTGCACCGACGCGCCGACCAGTTTTCGCAAGGCGACCGACGGCCAGACCGAGTCGCGCCGGTAAACTTCGACCGACACCCCCTGCTGCTGCTTGACCAGTGCCAGCCACTTCTCAACGTCGGGACTGCCGTCGGGCCGCAGTTCGAGCATCGTTTTGGCCGCATTGGCAATCTCCGCGTCGATCTCCTGCTCCGTCACCGTGATCTGCTTGCGTTCGCACTCCTGCTCAATCAAACGCCGGCTGATCGCCCCCTCCAGAACCTCTTCTCCATGGCGATCGATGCACATCTCGGCCAGTTCGTTGAGATTCACTGGCATGTTGTTGATCAACGCGGCGACGCCGGGGTGCTCCTTCTTCTTGATCGGGTCGTTGAAGACGTTGACCACGTTGGCGTTCTTCTGCAACTCGTCGAACAGTTGGCTGGCGGCGGTCCGGAGTTTCGCTTCGCTGATCGATTCCTCCAACAGATCCCTGGCGTTCTCAAACGGCACGTTCTGCCCGAGAATATGCCCCTCGCATTTCAGGATCACGTACTGGTCGGCAACCGCAATCACCGGGGAGATCTCGCCCGGCTTCATCGCAAAAGCCGCGTCCTCGATCTCCTTGTAGCCGAGGTGGCGGCGGATGGGGTTGACCATGCCGTTCACGCTGGCGCTGCTCACGTCTTCCGACTCGTTCTTGGCAACAACGCCGAACGTGTCGGGACGAGCGGTCACGGTCGCGTGGAGTTTTCTCGCCTTGTCGAGCGACTGGCATGCGATCATCCGCACCTTGACCGACGGACCGTAGTACTTCTCGTATTCGATCCGCAGTTCTTCTTCCGTAATCGCAAGCTTGCCCTGGGCGATCTTCCTCAGCGCGAGCGTCGGGTAGATGATGTCGTTCGAGTACTGGCTCGGGTTGATCCCCCGCTCTTCCTTCAGCATCGTCAGCCACTGATCGACGGGCAGCTTGAAACGGGTCGCCATCCGCGTGATCTCGGCATTCACCTCTTCCTGGGTAACCTGGATGTTGCGCCGCTTGCACTCCTGAATGATCAACAGCTTCTTGGTCATTCGTTCCAGAACGTCTTCGCCGTAGTGCAGCAGACACTCGTCGGCCAACTCGTTCCGCGTAATGTCCTTGCCGTTGACGCGAGCGACCACCGTGAGCACCGTATCGTTTGTCGGCCGCGGCGGACCGGCCGGCTTGGCTGCCCTGCTCACCGAGGGACCGGCGAACAAAGTAATCGCTGCAATCGCGATCATCGGTACGATTCGCATCACCCACATCCCTGCCTGGGCCCAGTTCTTGCGGAAATCCTTTCGGGTCATCGAGGTTCCTCCATAAACCATTCGCATGCAATAAGTTACGTCTGAAAGGCGGGTTCCGTACAGACGTTTGGGGGTGGGAGTATAGCGCCACCCCGCGATTTGCGTCAAGACCAGTACAGAACTCGCAACACTTCAGCCAAGTGGAGTAGCTGGCGAGGTCGGTAGGCGGCCGAACCTCCGTCAAGTCCGAACACGCTTACTTGCCTGGGATCGCTTTCCCAATCCATCCCACGTTGTCCGCCTTCCGACCGGTGCTCCTGCTGCTTCAGATGGCTGATTAGATACCAAGACACCTCTTCGCGGGCTTCGTGGGCCGCTAGCCGACCCTAGACTCGTCGTCCACCACTCCGCACATCTGCGTTCGCAATCGATCGAATTCGTCATGGTTGGCGAAATGGACCACCAACTTGCCCCTGCCACGGACATTGTGCCGGATCGTCACTTTCACTCCCAGGGCGGCCCGGAATTCCTGCTCCAGCGCAGCCAGATGATCACTGGTCGCGCGAGTCTTACGGCTGGAGCCATCGCGATCGACGACTCCCAACGGTTCATCGTCATCAGCGGCGATCGTCTCCTGAACGAGCGTTTCGGTCGCACGAACGGACAGGGCCTCGTCCTGGATCCTCTTGCAGAACCGGATCTGTTCCGGCTCGTCGCCGAGCGGCAACAGCGCCCGGGCGTGGCCCTGGGTGATGCGTCCCTCGCGAACGGCGGCCTGGACCTCGTCGGGCAGTTCGAGCAGACGGATCAGGTTTGCCACGGTGGACCGGTCGATCTTCAGCCGCGACGCCAACTCTTCCTGGGTGCAGCCATAGTTGTCCAGGTAGCGTTGGAACGAAGCCGCCTTCTCCAACGCGTTCAGGTCCTTTCGCTGAAGATTCTCAATGATCGCCAACTCGGCGGTCTCGCGATCGTCGGCCTCGACGACCAGGATCGGCACCTCCGTCCAACCGGCCCGGGCCGCAGCACGCAATCGCCGTTCGCCCGCCACCAACTGGTAGCGATCGCCCATGGAACGGACGATCAGGGGCTGCAGCAGTCCGTGGGCGCGGAGACTGTCGGTCAGTGCGTCCAACTCTTCGTCGCCGAAGTCTTCCCGTGGCTGATAGGGATTGCTGTCGATCAGCCGAAGGTCAAGCCGAGTCGGCGGGCCTTTCTCCTCGGCGACGGCGGGTTCGGGCCGCGGTTCAGCGGGAACTTCGTGAGCTCCATCCATTCTCAGGATGTCATGGCGGGAAGACCTGGACGGTTCCGGACGATAGGGCTGATCGTTCAGCCCGTAGGGCGACTCACTCGCCGTCCACGTCCCTCCCGAGGTGTTGTCCAAACCCGCCGTCTGATCTTCGGCCTGCTGGGTGGCCACCTTGCCGAGCAAGGCCTCCAGCCCGCGTCCCAAGCGTCTTTCCCTAGTCACGTTCGAGTACCTCCATGCAGAGTTCGACATAAGCGCGCGTGCCGCGGCATCGCGGGGCGTAGTCCAGCACGGAGAGCCCGTGACTTGGCGCCTCGCAGACGGCAACGTCGCGCGGTATGACCGATTGATAAACCACTTCCCCGAAGAAGTCCCGTACCTCCGCCTCCACCTCGTGGGTCAATTCGAGAGTCGGGTCGTACATGGTGAGTACGATCCCTCCGAACTCGAGCCGCCGCTCGGGACGCTCCATGACCTCGCGAATCACCTCGATCATCTGGGCCAGACCTTCCATGGCGAAATACTCGCACTGGATCGGCATGATGACCTCCGTCGAGGCAGCCAGCGCCGTCTTGGTAAGCTGGCCAAGAGACGGAGGACAGTCAATGAGCATGAAGTCGTAGGCGTTTGCGCCCGCCATCAGTCGCCGCTCGAAGACGGCCGTTTCGCGGCCGTCGCCCCGAGCCAGGGCCTCGACGTCGCGGAAACGCCGACTGCCTGGGAGAAGATGCAGATCTTCTTCCTCCGTGGCCTCGATGGCCTCGTGCAGCGGCTGGCCGGAAACGAGCGCGTGGCTTTCGGTCGGCGTCCGACCGAGGCCCGTGGTGGCGTTACACTGGGGATCCAGGTCGACCAGGAGAGTCCGCGCCCCCGACTTCGCCAGTCCGGCGGCCAGGTTCACGGCGGTGGTCGTCTTGCCGACGCCGCCTTTCTGATTTGCCACGCAGAGTACGCGTCCCAACGTCTCGGCCTCCCTGCCGAAGTGCGCGGGCAGATATCCATGAAAGCGCGGCCGGGATTCTAACATCGAACCGCGAATTCAGGAAATGCCAGTTGGCCGACCCAAAGAAAGTAGCAGGCACACTCCGTGTGCCGTCCGCCAGTCAGATAGCTGTGGGCCTTGGCCCGCAGTTCGCAGAGAACCTCGGCCGCCACTTGCCGATCAGGGTGTGCCGGTGGCGCCAAGCGTTGGGCAAGCCCAACGGCTATCATCCGAATTTGCCTGACGCCCCACACTGGCCTTCGCAAATGCTTTGCTGCGACCCGGCCCCCGCACGTTTCACGTGAAACGCCCCGTTTTCCCGATCATCACACTCACCTCAACGCCACTTCTGCGTCAGATGCTGCTTCGGCTCAGGGCCCTTTCGGCTCGCTTCTCGTTTCACTCCCTCGCTGGCGTTCAACGAGCCAGCGTACGAAAACGGCAAGTGCCCCGTGTGCCAGGAACACGAGAAACGCACCAACGAGGTACGCCAAGGCGATCAGCCGCCGTGCCACGACGGAACTCTCCGAGAACTCGTCAAGGTTGTAGTAGAGAATTTGAAAGGCAAATGGCGAGATGAAGAAAAGCAGTGCAGGAAAGCAGGCACCAATCGCGAAGGTTCGCCAATAACCACGACTGTAGATTGCGAGAACCGCGAAGACCATGGCAGCCGGGATGTGCAGGAGCAGGAGAACAACGGGCAAGTAGTCGGCGGGCATAGCGCAGACCAGGCCCAATGCCAAGGCAGTCAGCATCGTGACAATGAACGCTGTTCGCAGGCTGAATTGGAGACAGCCGCGACGTGCGTTGATCCTGGCCACCTTGTCCCCCTTTCCTCTCAGGCACGTTTCACGTGAAACGCCCCGTTTCTGCGACCCGCAAGCTCTCACCAGTCACGTTTCACGTGAAACACGGTACCACCCGCAGGGCAATTCACGGTTCCAGCGGGTTGATGACCAGCCCGCTGAGCAACTTGGGATAGAAATAGGTGCTCTTGGCCGGCATCCGCTCGCCCGCCATGCTGACCTGGCGGATATGGTCGACCGTGGCCGGCATGACGAGCACCGCCAACGGGTACTCGCCCGACTCGAGCCCTTCCACCACCTCTTCCACCAGATGCACGTACTTGGGCTGAACCTCGGCCTCGGGAGCCACCACGGTCTCAATCACCAAGCGATGGAGGATGCTCACGCCGAGTTGTCGCCAGGTAGGATCGCGATCGGCGCCCACCTCGTCCATCTTCTCCCGGCCGGCTGCGGTCAACTGGATGATGGTCCAGCGCCCGTCCTTCCTGGTGAAGACGGCCATCGTGTCCTGCCGGTCCGTGGTCTCAATGTCGTCCCAAACCTCGTTGGCAGCGCACGGGCCTTCACCGGCGTCGCGGGTCGTGAAGAACTCCCCCAGCTTCTCGGCCAACTCACCGGCCGATAGCTCCGGCACGCCGGGCAGCAGCCGGTGGGTCGGCAGCACGGCCAGGCCGGGGTCGTCCATGGCCACGAAATGCATCAGAACGTAGTTGGTTGGATGCTCGGGGCTCAGGAACCCACTGTCGTAGACCTGGTCGCGATAATTGCAGGCCGTCTCATACCGGTGGTGTCCGTCGGCGATGAAGATCGGCTTGGGCCCCATCATCCCCGTCACGGCCGCGATGACCGATACGTCCGTC
This sequence comes from Planctomycetaceae bacterium, assembly GCA_012719125.1. GTDB lineage: Bacteria > Planctomycetota > Planctomycetia > Pirellulales > Thermoguttaceae > JAAYAY01. The sequence continues at coordinate 14,840 of JAAYAY010000233.1, forward strand.
ACAGGCCACATTCGATGCGTAACCCCGAGGTGGTCGACCGCCACCAGGGGCGTCTTGTCGGCGACTGCCGCATCGAGGGCCTGCTGGACCTCGCAGGCCTCGTCGGGATAGAGCCCGAACACTTGGCTCAGATTCGCCTTGCACACGGCCGTGAGCATCAAGCGGTCTGCTTTCGGCTTGCTCAGCGTTTGTTCGTGGGGAAAGATCATTCCCTCACCGAACCGCTGAAGGCGAACTCCCGCCATGAACCCCCGACGAACGTACGTCTGCCCCAGGGCCTCGAACTCCTGATGGTAGACGTAGATAGCCGGGTCGGCCTCCTGAAACAGCACCCCTTCTTCCTTCCAGCTCTTGAAGAACCGGGCGGCCCGGGTGTAACGGTTGCTGGCCTCGTCATCGGTCGGCTCTATCCGGTTCAGAATCAGCCGCACCACGTTGCAGGGGTGCTTCTTGTACAGAGTTTCCTGGAGTTCCGGATTGATGACGTCGTAAGGCGGGGCAATCACGTCGCTCAGGGAGCCCACGTGGCCCATGTCGTAACGAATTCCGCGGAAGGCTTGGATTTCGGGCATACTAGTTCTAAAGAGGGGTTTGTGTGCGGTTTTTTCGAAAGTGCCAAGCCCCGGTTATCATGGAGCCCCAGGGAACTGTCAACCGGGACCGGTTGGGTGAGATGGCATTGTACTCCCCGCAAGCAGAACGATAAGCCAGCATATAGGGATCACCTGCCATGCTTGGCTCCGGCCTCTGCCCGATCAGCAGACAATGAAGAAGCCCCGACGGGAAAGCATCCCGCCGGGGCTTTGTTGATACTCGCAACCTCGCCATCATCAATACCGATAGTGGTCGGGCTTGTAAGGGCCTTCCATCGGCACGCCCAGGTAGTCCGCCTGAACCTGGTTCAGCTTCGTCAGTTTCACTCCGAGTTTTTCCAGGTGAAGCCGGGCAACCTCTTCGTCCAGCTTCTTCGGGAGTACGTGCACTCCCAGCGGGTATTTCTCCGGCTCGTTCAGCAATGCCATCTGCGCCAGCACCTGGTTGGTGAACGAGTTCGACATCACGAAGGAGGGGTGCCCCGTGGCACAGCCCAGATTGACCAGGCGGCCGCTGGCAAGAAGCAGAATCGAATGGCCGTCGGGGAACGTGTAGCGATCAACCAGCGGCTTGATGTTCGTTTTTTCGATGTTCGGGTAGTCCTCCAGGGCGGCCACGTCGATTTCGAGATCGAAATGCCCGATGTTGCACACAATCGCATCGTTGGGCATCTTCTCCATGTGCTCGGCACGGATGACGTCGCGGCAACCCGTCGTCGTCACGAAGATGTTCCCTTGCGGGGCAGCGTCTTCCAGAGTCGTTACCTCGTAGCCTTCCATGGCCGCCTGCAACGCACAAATCGGATCGACCTCGGTGATTAATACCCGGGCGCCGTACGACTTCATCGAGTGGGCGCACCCCTTCCCTACGTCGCCGTACCCGCACACGACCACGACCTTGCCGGCCACCATCACGTCGGTAGCCCGCTTGATGCCGTCGGCCAGCGATTCGCGGCAGCCATAGAGATTGTCAAATTTGCTCTTGGTGACCGAGTCGTTGACGTTGATGGCCGGAAAGAGCAGTTTGCCTTTGGCATGCATGTCGTAGAGACGGTGAACGCCCGTCGTCGTCTCCTCGCTCACGCCGAGGATTTGCTTGGCCAGCGTTGTGAAACGAGTCGGGTCTTCGGCCAGACTCCGTTTCAGCGTGGTGAGCAGGGCCTTTTCCTCGACGTGCTTCACCGAACTCGGATCGGGGGTCTTGCCCGACGTTTCAAACTCCACCCCCTTGTGAACCAGGAGGGTCAGGTCGCCTCCGTCATCCACCAGCAAGTTCGGCCCCTTGTCGTCGGAAAAAGCCCCGATCTGCAAAAGGATATTGTCCCAGTAATCCTGCAGATTCTCCCCCTTCCAGGCAAAAACCGGAACGCCCATATCGGCAACCGCCACGGCCGCGTGATCCTGCGTCGAGTAGATATTGCAGCTCGTCCAGGTGACCTCGGCACCCAGAGCTTTGAGCGTCTTGATCAGCACGGCCGTCTGGATGGTCATGTGGAGGCAGCCCGAGATCCGGGCACCGACAAGCGGCTGCTGCTCACCATACCTCTCGCGGAGGGCCATCAAGCCGGGCATCTCATTCTCGGCCAGCATGATCTCCTTGTGCCCGAAATCGGCCAAGGCCTTGAATTCTTCGGGGGAGCACTCGACCACCTTGTAGGGTAGCTTGGTTTCGACTTGTGACACAATGACCTCCCTGGCGAACGCAATGAGTAGACGGGCTAAGCTTCTGATGCCGAGTTGACTGGCTTGATTCGCAGTCGTCAACGTGGCGAACCGCAGAGCCGCAAGCGGTTTGGGCACAATGCGGTACTGAGAATATCATGATGATACGAGGTCGAACCCGTTTATGCCAGGGCAGAGAGTCAACCACCGGAAACAATGACGGCCAGTCCATGAGACAAAGGGTCGAAGAGAGCCTGTTTCAGAACGCCGCCCGGGCTGTCTCCACGAAGCGTCGAACTGAGTCGGCATCCTTCTTCCCGGCAGCACTTTCCACTCCGCTTGCCGTATCCACCCCGATCGGCCGCACAGTGCGAATCGCTTCGCCCACGTTCTCCGGCGTCAACCCGCCGGCCAAGACGAGCGGGGGGAGCCACACCTCCGCTGGATAGAGCCTGGCCGTATCCCAGTCGGCGGTCGCTCCCGTGCCGCCATATTTCCCCTTGCGGAATGAGTCGATCAACACCAGCCTCGGCAGGCAGCCCAGCTCCCGGCACGTTTGAAGATAGCCGCAGATCGGCGCGAGCCCCTCCTCCCCCAGCCGAAACGCCCGCATGACCGGTCGGTTCCCCAACTCGCAGAGAAACTCTGGCGGTTCATCGCCGTGAAGCTGGATGAGCGTCAGACCGAGCGAGTCCCATGTGTCGAGGATATGTTGCGGCGTCGCATTGACGAAAAGGCCGACCTTGACCATGTCGTCAGGCAATGCCCTCACGACCCGCTCTGCCTCTCTGGGAGCCAGATAGCGGGGGCTCTTCTCGAAGAAGTTGAGTCCCACGGCATCGGCGCCCGCTGCGGCAACCACGCGGGCATCCGCCTCACAGGTAATCCCGCAGATCTTGATGCGAAACATCGGCGACGGCTCGAACCGGGCAAACAATGGGAAACCTCGCCCCAGGCTATCCCGTCGCTGCCTTTTCTGCAAGTCGCGATAGGCCGATTCCCTATCGGGTAAACAGCGACTTGAAGTAGGCGAGATCCACCGCCGTCTGCTTCAGGCAAGCCTCGGTATCCAGATCCTCGAAACTGTGCTTCCCCTTGTACTCGCTGTGCAACGAGTAGATTCCATCGTAGCCGGCCAGTTGCAGTGTTTTGACATAGTCGGGCAGTGGCGAGATACCGTCGGCGATCGGCACGACCTTGCTGTTCCATTTCTGTTGGCCGAATTTGTCTCGCTCCCCTTTTTCCCACCAGAAGTTCTTCACGGCCACCAACGAGATCCACGGGGCCAACAGGTCGAGCCCCTGCCGCCAGCCATCGTTGCCGCCTTCCAGAACCGTGTGCAACATGTCGACATATGCCCCAATGTCTTCGGGCGAATAGCCTTGAATGAGTTGATAGAGTTGGGTTCCGTGCGAAGGCAGGTACGGCCCGGAGTGGATGTGGAGGCAGGGCAGAATCCCGTGTTTCTTGGCGAGTTTGACCACGCCGTCGATTTGTTTGCGGGCCTCGTCCAACTGTTCGGCAAGGTCGCCAAATGGCTTGTATCGATAGTACCCCATCTTGAACCGGTCAATTCCCAACTCCGCGGCCGTGGCTAGTGTTCGTTCCACTTCGGGGGTGGCCTCGGTGATGTCCGTAGTGATGAAGAGAATCTCCACCCCACCTTCAAGGGCACTGCGGGCAGCGGCCGGCAGTCTGGCAGGAACGTCAGCCGGTTCGATGTGCCCACCCTTTCGAACGGTGAGATCCAAACCATCCAGGCCGATCTCGCGAAATCGCTGACATACGGTGGGAATGTCCCAGTCCTGGAAACTCTTGGTAAACGCGCCAACCTTCATCGAAGTGTTCTCCCGAGCGGCATGCCAAATTGCAGGGTACGAGTATGCACCAATCGTGTCGCATGGGGAGTCGTTTTGCAAGTCGTCGGATACGCCCCGGAGAGGGAGATCTGTTTGAAGCTCCTGAAGGGACACCTGCCGATCTGCCGAACTAACAAGATGGCACTTCATGCCCCGGCGGCGCAAGGACCGCGCCCGGCACGGCAGGACCACCCCCCAATAGGCTGTCTGACCGACCAGATTTCGCAGGAGGCCCCTGCCCTGTGACTCCCACTCGCCAGGAAGGCTAGGCAATGTACGAGACATCATTCGGGCTTTCTCGTCGTCCGTTCCCTTCGCTCCCTTTGGCGGCGTTCTACTATCCCGCGTCCGCTATCGACTTTGCCTACCGGACTTTGCTTCGATGTATCCAGCGTGGGGAAGGGGTTGCGGTGGTTGTGGGGCCAACGGGATGTGGGAAATCGCTGCTTGGCCAACTGCTGGCCGACGATTTTCGCCGGACCATGCACGTCGTTCAACTGGCAAGCGGCCGCCTGGATTCGCGCCGTGCGCTCCTGCAGGCCATTCTCTATGAACTCGGACGCCCTTTCCGAGGCATGGACGAGGGCGAGTTGCGATTGAGCTTGATCGAGTATCTGAGCCGCAACGAACCGCGGCTTCCCATGCTGCTGCTCGTCGACGAAGCCGAATCGCTCCCCATGCGTCTGCTCGACGAACTTCGCATGACCACCAACCTGTGCGCCGGCGGCGAGCCCTGTTCGCGGCTTGTGTTGCTCGGCGGGTCCGCCCTGGAAGAAAGGCTGACCAGCCCCAAGCTGGAGTCGTTCAGCCAACGGATCGTCGCGCGATGCTATCTGGAAGCGATGAGCCGCATCGAAACCAGCGAGTGTATTCGGGCACAATTGGCCGTGGCATCGGCGTCGGACGTGGTGTTCACCGACGACGCCTGCGACGCCGTGTATCAGGCGACCGACGGGGTGCCGCGACTGATCAACCAACTCTGCGACCATGCTCTGATCCTGGCGTGCGCCGACGGAATGTCCAAGGTCGATCGTTCGGGAGTCGAAGAGGCGTGGGCCGACTTGCAGCAATTGCCCACGCCGTGGAACGGCGACCGCAGCGACGACGGTTCCAACGGCGTGATCGAATTCGGCGGTCTGGAAGACGATGGTGCGGTCTTCGACTCGTCCGACGAAGACGATTTGGGGGTCCCCCGCAGCGTCCCCGCACTTCGCGTGACGCCCGACGACGACGACCTGATCGTGCGTTCCAACCAGAGCCTGGACGGCATTGAAGAATCGCTCGGGCAGTTGGACGACGACTTTCAGCCGGCCGGTTCGATCGGCCCCGAGGTCGAGTTGGTGTTCCACGATCCGGCCGATCTGCTGAACGAGGACTACGAGGAAGAGGAAATCGTCGTCGACCGCTATGCGCGGACGGAAGCCGAAGTCGCGCCGGAGCGAGAACGGACGTACCGGCTTCGCACGGAGGAGCCGGCCCAAATGCAGGAGGAGGAAAGTCCGCTGGCAGAAACAGCGGCCGGAGATGAAGCAAGCGCCGGTTCTCATGCCGTCGCGACAGGGGAGACACCCGAGCCGGAATCCTGTGCAGAAGAAGAGGCGGACGGTCTTTCGGGCGAGGTGCACACGGTCGAGATGCATGCTGAACCCCCGATCCCGAAACTCAAGCACGCGGATTTCGCCCGGCTGTTTTCGAATCTAAGGCGAACAGCCCAGTAGCCAGTGGAGGGCCGGTCCGGCGTCTTGCAGTGTAGTGAGGGACGTTGGAGTCCCTGCGGGCGCCGACTGGTACTAGACGGCCTTGCGTGATTCTCGGAAACATGGTTCCAATCGGGATAGCCGCGTGGGCTTGCCCCGCGCTCCGTTGTTCACGAGTCTTGTCGAAGCATGACCGAGCGCGGGGCAAGCCCACGCGGCTGTCATTCTCTCGCGGACTCCTCCGGCAATCACGCAAGGTCATTCAGGTGACCAATGCTTCGACCGGCGGGGTTTCTCGCAACGGAGCCGAGGTGAGTTCGACGGCCTCGACCGCGTCGCGCTGGATGATGGCCAAGGGGCAGGTCTGCGGTGTGAGCCGGAACACGGCGTTGTGGACGGTCACATCGGTCAGGCCGAAATATCGCTGCACGGTGCCGCTTTCCCTGAGTCCCGACCAGGAAACGGACGCTTTCGGCAACTGGATCACGCCGGACAGGATATGGCCCGGCAGGACCACGACGACTCCGTGGTGGTCCTTCTTCTGGAACTTGTCGAGGCGTTGTGTGGCCGGCCTGTCGTTCTGCCCCTGCGGCATGGCGATCAGGATCCGGTCCTTCTGAAGCGTAAGTTGCGAGCATTCGAGCGACGGGGCGTTATGTCCGGCGGCCGTGATCTGGACGTCTCTCAGGACAATGAAATCGCTTCGAGCATCGCTCAGCATATCCGAGAGGCGTGTCCCGTTGGTGGATAGCGTCCCGCGATAATGGTGATGCAGCGTGATGCAGTTAACGAGAATGGTCTGGGATTCCGCCATGGCTATTGCCTCTTGCCGGATTGGGCCGGCCCGTTCACTGAACCAGGACCGCCGACTCCGCGGCGACGGTCGCCTTGATGGTCGACTCCGTATCGCATCGTTCGTCGCTGACACGTCTTGTCTGAAGACTCCGGCTCTCGGCGTGGGACGACACGGGGCCGGCCGCTACCGACGACCTCTCGGCCACTTCTTCGTTTTGCGTGCCGACGCGGATCACTTGGACGGTTTGCCCGATCCGTGCCATTTCGGCTATCTGCGATTGGAGCGGCGAGTCGGCCTGGATCTCTTCCGCGGAGACGAAGACAATCATCTGGCCGGCGTGCCGGTTCCGCGGCGTTGCTGCCGCGGACCGGCGCAGGAGTGATTCGGCGAGTTTGAGGGCCGGCAGCCCTGATGTGGCGACCGCACGCGATCCGACAGCCTGGAGCTTCGCGGCCTTGTTCGCGGCCGCGGCATAGTCGCTGGTCAACGGTTGTTCAATCCAGGCTCCGTTGGGCGCGAGGGAATCGAAGGTGGCAATCGCGACGCGGTCCCGCTGGAGCGGGGATTGGATGCCGCGATTCCGCAAGGTGAGATCCTGCAGGGCCGCGACAAGTCCCCGCCGCACGTCGTGCATCGGTTGCGTTCGAGGAGGGAAACGGGGCGCGGTCTTCTCCACAAGATCGGGGTTCCAGGGGCAATCGTCGCTGAACTGGGAAAGGGGCACGTGCTGTCCGCCGGCGGGGATGCTTCGGCCGTGCTCGAGCATGAAGCGGATGTGGCTCGCATAGCCGATCCGGTATCCGTCGCCGGAGTCGAGTACATCGTCGAGGTAGGCGGCCCAGTAGTCGAAGTTCTCGGGGCGATCGGGGGCTGGCCTCGCCTGGGGCATGAGGCGGGTAATCTGGCGGTCGATCACGGCCCGATAGGCCTTGCGGCGGCGGGTGCCAGCCGAATCGCCGGCGTGGATGCGATACGGATCGCTGGCTGCCGGGTCGGCAAGGGGGCCATCCTCGGCAGTGAGTCTCGCGTAGGCTGCCTTTCCTTGGCCGACTTGCCACGGTGCGCCGAACGGTTCCAGAGTGCCGGGGTAGGCGTCGTATCCCAGGTCGGCGTAGAGCTCGCGCAATCGGTCGTCTTCCGGGTAGGCCGGATCGGCGGCCCCGGCGCGGAGCAGGGCCTCGAGGGCTTGGCGAGTCTGGGCGGTCATGGTGGAAGACAGATCAACCACGAAGACGATGTCGCGAGGTTGAACGGCCGCGACGGCGTGGGTCCTTCCCGGAGTCTGATCGGGCACGAACAGGCGAGCGAGCCAGGGGGCCGAGGAGCGGTCAAAGGCTCCTTGAGCCACGATGGCGACCGCGTTGACCGGGCCATCGCCGGGCTGGAACTGCCGTCGTGCGACGTCCCACTGCCCCAAGGTGATCGTCACCGACATGTCGGGGAGGTCGCCGACCGAGCGTGTACGGAGTTCTGTGCTCGCGATACTGCCGGAAGGGGACAGTCCCATTTCTGTGGCATCCTGCCCCAGAAACCGGGACAGCCCCCTGCCGACCTCCAGGGCGATCCGATCGGCCTCGACCTGCAATTCACCCCGGCGGTAACCGGAGACGGCCAGGCGGATCAGGGCCGCGCTCCCGCCCAGGCAGGCGGCCAGGACAACGAGGGCCGCGAACCAGGCGACCGCGCGTCGGCGAGCGGGGATCGGGTGTGTTCGTGCGATCATGGCAGGGGTTGGGGGGCAGGGCTTGGGTCGGCGGCGCCGTAGGGTTGAGGGAATCGCCTAAGTGAAATGTGGGATTGGAAATAGGTGCGGTCAAGTTGAGTTGGAAGCGGGGTGCGGGGTTGGTAGCGAGTTCTGCGAATTTGCCGGGTTGTCACGGTTCGTGTCAGTTTCTCGGTTGAATTGGTTGACTTTCCGCATTGGCGTTGGTCCGCTTATCGATCGATTGCTCCATCGAACAGGCGTTGTTAACGCGTTTGTTTGCAAGGGTTTGCGACGTCGTCGGTCGCGCAGAATCATTTTGACTACCATGCAAAATGGGGGTATCGGCGATTGGTGATATTTCGTCTAAGTGCTTGGAGTGAGATGACTTAGGGTGACAGCGATGGGACGCAGCGGTGGAGCGATGGGCAAACACGGGTGCGGTTTTCGGTGTAAGAGTCGAAACACAGAGGCACGGAGGTGAATGGGAAGGAGTTGGACAACGGGTGGTGAATTCTGCCAATATCTCTGGGTGAGGCGTGTTCCATGGTGGGGGTGACATTGCCATCCTGGACGGATGTATGTAGTATACAACTATACAGTCGTCTGTCAAGATAAAAACTGAACACTGCTGGAGAGGGGGGGAAGAGAAAAGATTGAAACACAGAGGCACAGAGGGCACGGAGATGAAATAGATTAAGGAGATGAGAGAGATGAGTGTGAATGAGTTGACGCATGGGATCATTGGGGCGGCGATTGAGGTTCATAGGCGGCTGGGGCCGGGACTGTTGGAGTCGGCGTATCGGGTCTGTTTGGCGTATGAGTTGCGGAAACGAGGGTTTGAGGTGGTCGAGGAGAAACCGGTTCCGGTGGTCTATGACGATGTGAAACTGGAGTGCGGGTTTCGAGCGGACTTGCTGATCGACGGACTTGTCGTGGTGGAACTGAAGGCCAAAAGCAAGGTCCATCCGGTCGACAAGGCGCAGACGTTGTCGCATCTGCGGTTGTTGGGGTTGCGGTACGGGCTATTGATCAACTTTCATGAGGAGAGACTGGCCGACGGGGTGCACCGGATCGTCAATGGGTATTGAGGTGGCGGGTGGGGAAGAGATTGAAACACAGAGGCACGGAGGGCACAGAGGATGAAGGTACGGAGGATGGAGGGTGGGAAGGGTTGACTCTCTGTACCTCTGTGTTTCGGAATTGAATCGCTGCGGTGCGGCCGGCGTCGTGAGTTGCCGGGCTGAGCGGGATCGACAAGCCGATTGGCGTGTCGAGTTACCAACTGACGCGGCGGCTGGTGGGCGCACTGAAGATTTCATGTTCCATTGAGCAACCCGCAAACCCTGCCCAGTCTGCCAGATCGGGCCGGTTTTTCAGCAGGAGAACTGCAAAGTCCTCTTGTGGCAAGAAAAGTAGCAGGCGTTCTCCGAGCGCCGCTGGCGGGAAATCGGGATTTCCGGCAGTTCTGCGGACGGCACGGCGGAGCGTGCCTGCTACTCTGCAGTTCGCCTGGGTTTTTCAGGCGGATGCTTGCTCATGTCTTGCCGGCGCGCTACGATAGGCCCTACAAAGCGATTGCCCGGGCGTGTGTTTGCGGGGTGTTTTGCAGCGGAATTGGTAGCCGTCGATCAGGAATGGGCACGGACGAACATGGGCAAGAGAAAAGCGGCGAAGAAAGCGAACGGAAACGGGAACGGGGCGAACCTGGGGTTCGAGGCGACGTTGTGGCTGGCGGCCGACAAGATGCGGAGCAACATGGATGCCAGCGAATACAAGCACGTGGTGCTGGGGCTCATCTTTCTGAAGTACATCAGCGACGCCTTCGAGGAGATGCACGCCCAGCTTCTGGCCGAGGCGGAGGAGGGGGCCGACGCCGAGGACCCGGACGAGTATCGGGCGCAAAACGTCTTCTGGGTGCCGCAGGAGGCCCGTTGGGCGTTTTTGCAGGGGAGCGCGAAGCAGGCGAAGATCGGGAAGCTGGTGGACGACGCGATGGTGGCCATCGAGCGCGACAACCCGTCGCTCAAGGGCGTGCTGCCGAAGGACTACGCGCGGCCGGCGCTCGACAAGCAGCGGCTGGGGGAGCTGATCGACCTGGTGGGGACCATCGGGCTGGGCGACAAGGAGAACCGCTCGAAGGACATCCTGGGCCGGGTGTATGAGTATTTTCTGGGGCAGTTCGCCAGTGCCGAGGGTAAGAAGGGGGGACAGTTCTATACGCCGCGCTGCGTGGTCCGCACGCTGGTCGAGGTGCTGGCTCCGTACAAGGGCCGGGTGTATGACCCGTGCTGCGGTTCGGGCGGCATGTTCGTGCAGAGCGAGAAGTTCGTCGAGGAGCACGGCGGGCGGATCGGCGACATTGCCGTCTACGGGCAGGAGTCGAACCCGACGACCTGGCGGCTGTGCAAGATGAACCTGGCGATCCGGGGCATCGACGGCGACCTGGGGAAGGAGCACGCCGACTCGTTCCGCCGCGACCTGCACAAGGACCTGAAGGCCGACTTCGTGCTGGCCAACCCGCCGTTCAACGACTCGGACTGGGGCGGGGACAAGTTGCAGGAGGACGTGCGCTGGGCCTACGGCGCCCCGCCCAAGGGGAACGCCAACTTTGCCTGGGTGCAGCACTTCGTGCACCACCTCGCGCCCAACGGCCGGGCCGGTTTCGTGCTGGCCAACGGGTCGATGAGTTCCAACCAGTCGGGCGAGGGCGAGATCCGCAGAAACCTGATCGAGAAGGACCTCGTGGAGTGCATGGTGGCCCTGCCCGGTCAGCTCTTCTACTCGACGCAGATCCCCGTGTGCCTGTGGTTCGTCACGCGGAAGAAGCCGCTCCACTGTGCCGGGAAGACGCTGTTCATCGACGCGAGGAAGCTGGGCCGGATGATCGACCGGGTGCACCGGGAGCTTGCGGACGAGGACATCGGCCGGATCGCCGGGACGTTTCATGCGTGGAGGAAGGGGAAGAAGTACGAGGACGTGGCCGGCTTCTGCAAGTCGGCCGCGACGGCAGAGATCGTGGAGCACGGGCACGTGCTGACACCGGGCCGTTACGTAGGCGCGGCGGAGGTGGAGGAGGACGACGAGCCGTTTGAGGAGAAGATGCAGCGGCTAGTGGGTGAGCTCGACGAGCAGTTTGCGGAGTCGCGGAGGTTGGAGAAGGCGATTCGGAAGAACCTGGCGGGTATCGGTTTCGCGGCGGAGGAGCCGGCATGAAGAAAAAGGCTTCGCGAGCACGCGGGACCGATTTGCCCGCGGTCCTTGGGCAGCGCGGGGAGTACGCGTCGCTGCTGCGGGACATCAAGGACCGCATCCAGCGGGCGCAGACCCGGGCCGTCCTGTGCGTCAACGCCGAACTGGTCCGGCTCTATTGGGACATTGGGCGCATTATTCACGAGCGCCAGCAGCGCGAAGGCTGGGGCGCCGCCGTCATTCCTCGGCTGGCGGCGGAACTGAAGAACGAACTGCCGGACTTGAAGGGCTTCTCCGAACGAAACATCGGCCACATGATCGCGTTCCACCGGGAGTATCCCGACCCCGCCGCAATTTTGCAGCAGCCTGCTGCAAAATTACCCGCACTCCCAATTTCGCCACAACCGGTTGCGAAATTGCCCACCGCCGAAAAAGTGCAACCACCGCTTGCACAATTGCAGGAATCCCCCTTTTGGTCGATTCCCTGGTTCCATCACGTTATCCTCATGCAAAAAGTCAAAGACCTCCCTACCCGCTGCTGGTACATGGAGCAAACCCTTGCGGGCGGCTGGAGCCGAAACCTCTTGACGATACAGATCGACGCCCAGGCCCACGCCCGACACGGCACGGCCATCTCGAACTTTGCCGCCGTGCTCCCGCCGCCGCAATCGGACCTCATCACGCAAACCCTGAAAGACCCCTACATCTTCGACTTCCTCACGCTCACCGAGCCCTTCCAGGAACGCGAGTTGGAAACAGAACTGATCCGGCACCTGGAGAAGTTTCTGCTCGAACTCGGGCACGGCTTCGCCTTCGTCGGCCGTCAATACCGCCTCGACGTCGGCGACGAGGACTTCTACATCGACTTGCTCTTCTACCACCTGCGGCTGCGGGCATTCGTCGTCATCGACCTGAAGAAGGGGAAGTTCAAGCCCGAGTACGCCGGCAAGCTCAACTTCTACTGCAACGTGGTCAACGACCACTTGCGCCACGCCGACGACGGGCTGACGATTGGCCTGATCCTGTGCCAGACGCGGAGCCGCGTGCTGGCGGAATATGCCCTCAGCGGCATCGACAAGCCCATTGGCGTCTCAAGCTACCAACTGACGCGGGCGCTGCCCGCGAGTCTGAAATCGTCGCTTCCGACGGTGGAGGAGATCGAAGCGGAACTTGGGTCGGCGGAAGCGAGGGAGGCGAAGGGAAAACGGGCGGCCAGGCAAGCGGCGAAGAAGAAGCCCGCGAATCGGAAGCGGCCACGATCGGGGGAGGGAGACTGATGCAGCGGCTGGTGGGCGCAAAGCAGAAACACAGAGGCACAGAGGACACGAAGGTGCTGAACCAGGCGGTCAAGCGGAATGCCGAGCGTTTTCCCGAAGACTTCATGTTCCAGCTTTCCGCGGACGAGTTCGCGAATTGGAAGTCACAAATTGTGACCTCCAATCCGGCGGCCAAGATGGGAGTCCGGCGGAGGCCCTACGCCTTCACCGAGCAGGGCGTGGCGATGCTTTCGAGCGTGCTGCGGAGCGATCGGGCGGTGGCGGTGAACATCGAGATCATGCGGGCGTTCGTCCGGCTGCGACGCCTGCTCGCCTCGCACGCCGATCTCGCCCGCAAGCTCGACGCCTTGGAGAAGAAGTACGACGCGCAGTTCAAGGTGGTCTTCGACGCCATCCGGCAACTGATGATTCCCCCGTCAGCTCCCGATCGCCGACAGATCGGATTCCACGCCAAGGAGGAGTCGGAAGGATGATGCCCTGTCTCGATCGAACACGCAAGCTGGAAACGGCCATTCGCTCGAACTTGGAGGGGTTGGGGTATGGCGGGTGATGGGTGGCAAGAAACCACACTTGGCGGCTTTGTCCGTCTACAACGAGGTCACGATCTTCCCGTTGAGAGCCGTCGTTTGGGGCAGGTTCCGGTAATGGGATCAGCCGGGCAGAACGGCTTTCATGACACCGCCAGAGCAAGGGGCCCGGGGGTCACAATCGGACGAAGTGGGGTCGGCTCGATGGGGGTAGTTTCGTATTGTCCAGCCGATTACTGGCCTCACAATACTGTCCTGTACGTGACTGACTTCTGCGGGAACGATGAGCGCTTCACGTACTATTTTCTTCAGCACATGGACCTACGTCGATACAACTCAGGAAGTGCGCAGGCATCGCTGAACAGAAACTACATTTATCCACTCAAGGTCCGTATCCCTCCCCTCCCCGAGCAGAAAGCGATCGCCCACATTCTGGGGACGCTGGACGACAAGATCGAGTTGAACCGGCGGATGAACGAGACGCTGGAGGGGATGGCCAGGGCGCTCTTCAAGTCGTGGTTTGTGGACTTCGACCCGGTGCGTGCGAAGATGGACGGCCGCCCGGTTCCGGGTCTGGACGCGGCCACGGCGGCGTTGTTCCCGGATGGGTTTGAGCATGTGGAGGGGGAGTTGGTGCCGAGGGGGTGGAAGGTTGAGCGTCTGCGAGATCACATTGAAGCTACGAAAGGGCTGAGCTACAACGGAGCAGGCCTGTCCGATTTCGGGTTCCCGCTGCACAACCTCAATTCGGTCTATGAAGGTGGGGGCTACAAGCACGAGGGTATCAAGTATTACGTTGGAGAACACAAGGAGCGTCACCTCATTCGACCGGGGGATGTAATCGTTGCCAATACCGAGCAGGGACATGATTGCCTTCTGCTTGGTTACGCGGCAATGGTGCCACACTACGCCGTTAACCATACCGAACAGCGGGAAGAAGTGATATTGCAAAAAATGCCTTGATACGGCAAGGATTCTTGTTTTTCAGGATAGATCCTGGACTGCATTCATCGTGCAGTTCCCGCCCCCCCC
>JAAYAY010000234.1 GCA_012719125.1 Planctomycetaceae bacterium
ACGTGACCGATCGAGAAACACCAACCCCGGCCCCGCCGGCTCCGTTTCTCGTGACCGACCAGGCCGGGAACGTGCTGCCGGCGACGATCACCGTCCACGCCGCCACTCCCCTCGTAGCCGTGGAATACGTGGGCGACTGCAGCGCGAGGATCATCGTCGCGGAGCATGACCTGGTGGAGGTGGCTCGCCGGTTTCGACAGGCCCGGCCGAAGGCGGTCACCACCGTCCGCCCGATCCGAACGCGGCGAGTTGTGGCGACGATCGTGGTCGACGTGCCCGACGCCGCGGGCGCCGCTGAAACCGCCGGCGATCGCCGCGAGCCCTCCCAGCAGCTCCCCCGTGCCGATCCGGGCCACCTGGCAGGCGTCGGGCTGGCAGAGCGGCTTTGCAAGAGAAGCGCAAGAAAGCTTGACAGGGGGCCCGTCCAGGAAGTAGATTGCTCGTGTTCGGTGGCAAGTATCTGGACCACACCGAACCGGGCGTAAGAACCCGCAACCTCAAAGGTCTTACCAATGAGCACAGAGCGACAATCCCCACGGTTTGGCTTCTGGCTGAAGCTGCGATCCGGCGTAGGCCGGGGAGCGACGCCCAGAAGGACGGCTTCTTTGAGGGCCGTTTCTTAACCAGGCCGTGGGGATTGTCGTGCGCGCAAGGGGAAATCTATGCGTGAATCTATGCACGCGTCTTCGGTGGCACCCCACCTCAATCCACAAGCCGCATGGCTGGCTGAGTCGCTCCGTGGCGAAATCGCAGCCCGACGTGATTCTCTGATCGGCCGACAGCGGCGGCGGTTCGACCTCGACCGACAACGGCTGATTGACCGGCTGGGCGACGACTATCGAATCGTCCAGGACATCGCCATCCGAGCAGGCCGGGATCATCAGTTGATGGAGGTGACGCGATGAGACCCACTCACCCACGCCTCGTGATTGCCGGCGACCGATCCATCAGGGTGCAAGGCGACTTCGGCGGCGGGTACACTGAGCCGATCCCGCCTGGAGATCCGCAGGCCCGCGCACGAGCCATCGCCCGGGCCATGATCTACTTGCCGGGCGCACGGCTGATTGACTGCGAGGCCGGCGACGCACTGGCCGAACTCAAGGCCTTGGCAGGGGGTGCCCCATGACCTGGACCATCATGGAGCGACGTGGAGCCGTGACGATCTGGGAATCGAGAGACGCAGACGGTTCCCTCCGGTTCACCGTTACGTTCAATTGTGCCGGCGAGCCAGTCAGGCCAGCGATGAATTGCGAGGGCTCTCCCTCGGTCAAGGCAGCCTTCCGGGCCGCTGAACGTGGCGACGTGGGAATCGAGTAGTCCCCCGAGGAACCAGCGGTTTGAGGCATCCCGTCCGGTTTCCAATTCCTGGAAGTGCCAACCCCGGGCGGGCACGAAACGGACAGAGAAGAGGCTTTCAATCAACTCCAACCGAAAGGAAACGACCCCATGTCGATATCGACTCAACCCGAAACCTCCCTCGCCGGTCTCGTCGGCACCGACCTAGTGACCGTCATCACGGTCGACCGCGAAACTCCGTGGCACCCCCAGTCACCGCTGGACGTTCCGCGCAATCCCCGCCAGGCAGGCGGGATGCCCGTCCGGCAGATGCCGCTGGGCGAGCTGATCGAGCACAACGAAGAGGTCATGCGAACCGGCGGCCGATTCTGGTGGGTGTGCCCCGAGATGCTTCATCGTGACGCCGCCGGCGAAGGAAAAAACCCGTCGACGGACGCGGAAATCAGCGGCCCCGGCCGAAGCCAGGCCGCGGAGTACTCCGACGCCGATGCAGGCGACGGCCGCGGCGATCGCCGTGGGGCTTCCGGATCCGCCGCCGGCGATTCACGCGCCGCCGGCGTCGACGCGGAA
>JAAYAY010000235.1 GCA_012719125.1 Planctomycetaceae bacterium
AGGAGGTCGAAGGCGCGGCGCTGGAGATCGGTCGGCAGGGTCAATTGGTCGAACTGGGCGTCCGGTGACGATTCCCAACACACTCGGTTTTTGCAGAGGGTCGCCAGATCTTTCAGTAGGCACTGGAAGCTCTGCACGGGCAGCCCGTCTGAGGTACGACGCTTGCTTTCCTTGCGCCTGGCCGCCTCTGAACGGGGTGCCTTTGCCACGATCGATTCTCGTGTTTCCTCAGCCAGTTCACGCTCGTGATCGTCGAACAGCAACTCGGCCAACTTGCCGCGCATGTGCCACTCGACATAGTATGCGAGCATGCATAGGAAGACGTGAGCCCGAATCCGATCGTCCTTCCAGTGAAAGATCGGACGCACTTTCAGGTCCACCGATTTCATGGAGCGGAATGCCCATTCTACCTGGGACAAGTCCTTGTAGCTTGCCACTGTTCGCTCCGCCGACAACGTCTCCGCCGGTACGCTCGTGCGGATGACATACAGTCCATCCAACGCCGCTTCCTCGGCGATCTTCTCTTCGCGTCGGCGATACGTAAACGAGTCGTCTTCAATCGTCAACTCGAAGTGTTTTTGCATCTTGGTACTTTTCAGTTCACGACCGACACGGAGGCCGATCTGCTCCTTGCCTCGTAGCGGCCGCTGCTTGCGCGACACTGCCTTGGTCACGGCCTCCAGCTTCTTCTCAGCCGCCGCGAGCAACTCCTTTCGCTTGCGGGCCCGTTCAGCGGCCAGCAAGGGATTGCGGCACACCACCAAACGCTCGCCCGGGTAGTCGGCAGACGTAATCTCGGCCAAGTCCCGCTCGTCGAACAACGAAAGCTGAATCGCCTGATTATCGACCAACTTCTTGATGCTGTCGTTTCGCAAGGCGGTGATCCAGTCCAATCCTTCGGTTTCACGCAAATCCTCGTCGATCCGCTTACTGGTAATCATGCCGCGATCACCGACCAGCACCACGCGCCGGATACCGAAGCGATTGCGAATCTTGTTGACCTGAGCCGTGAAGGTCGTGGGATCGGACGTGTTTCCGGAAAACACCTCGATAGCCACCGGGCAGCCGTCCGCAGCACATAATAACCCATAGACAATCTGCGGCTCGCCCGGCTTCCCGTCCCGGCTGTAACCCATCTTGATCAGTTCGGATTGCCGGCCGGTGTAGTAACTGGAACTGACGTCGTAAAGCACGAGCATCCCGTCGGCGAGATGCCTCTTGGCGAGCTTGTTTTCGATCCGCGACTGTCGCTTCAGAAGCCAGTCCATGGCTTCATACATCTCGTCCGTCTCGACATCTTCCAACTGCAATTCACCGCCGAGACTGTGTTCGGCCGTTTCCGGCTGAAGGCTCGTCAGGTTGGCCAACTTGGATCCCGGCGAAAGGATCCGCAAAGCAATCATGGCGACGGCCAGTTCCGCGTCACGACAGGGCTTTGACGAGATCAACCGATCGAGCCCGATCTTCTTGAGCGTGCCGAGTACGGCCGCCACGTGACCATGAGGCAAACTGCGGACGATCCGAAAGCCGCAGTCCTCGGCAGGCAGGGGAGCCCCGGCCAGTCGGCGACGGATGACTTCGATCAAGTCGTCGGGCAGATCGGAGAGATTCCCGACAGTAACGTGCTTGACCTTTCCGTCCTCCCGGAACGTGCGTCGAAGCAGGTGGGTGACGTAGGTCTTCCCATTCTGATGCTTCTTGATCGTGGCTACATGGACGGCGCGTTTGTTCTTGCTCATG
>JAAYAY010000236.1 GCA_012719125.1 Planctomycetaceae bacterium
GTTCGCTGGCCGCAGTTACCACACAGTCGCGCTGCGAGTCCGCCGGGTTGTGTCCTCACGGCGGAAGCGGGGCGCCACAACTCGTGTGGCAATGCCACAAAGCGTGTGGCATCTGAGAAATCCCGATATTTTCGGTCAAAGCCGGCCGTAGCGGAGTCTTTTCGGCCTTGCCGGGCGCTGGTTCCCCAAACTGGAATACGAGCGCATCGTGCGCTGACAGAAACCGGGCGAACCACGAAACACACGAAATACACGAAAGAACAGGCAAGAAAGGGCGGGGCTTTTTGTCGCTCCAGGCCTGACGGCCCATCGGTATTCCTGCAGCTTGTCCTCCTAATTCCTTTTTCGCGTATTTCGTGTGTTTCGTGGTTCCGCATTTGCGAGGTGTTCAATGGAAGCTTGGTACAAGATCGTGACACCACGGAAGGAGGTTCGCGAGGGTCGGTCCTTCAACCCGGATGAATCTGCCATCGCGCTGGAGCAGGTGGTCGCCGGAACAGCGCCGGACGACTACAAAATCCCCTCCCAGTTCTTTTCCCGCATGTGCTTTACCAATGCCCTGTGCGAGAATTCGGGGCTGGTGCTTCGACGTCTGGCCGGCAAGACCGAGAATACAACCCCGGTCCAGACTTTGGTCACGCAAATAGGCGGCGGTAAGACGCACAGCCGACGCCGAGACAGTCCAAGAGCTAGGAATCGAGCCTCGCCGGCCATCAAAACATCCCAAACGACAGGTACACCATGAGCACCCACAGCAACAGGGCGCGCAAGCTGAATCGGCGAGCGTTACCGCTCTGCGTCCGGAAGCGATCAACAAGTTGCTGGCGGGCGGCGCGATTCAGCGAGGCTTATTCGATGAACGCAATCTTTTTGAACTCACGCATCCCGACTTTCCCGGCGAACGCGGCACGGGCGAACGTCGCGACGCGTGGGCGGAAATGGCGGCGTCGTGGACCGGCGCGCAACCTAAAGGAGCGAATGTGAAGAGAATTGCATTTCTGGCGGCGGTGGGGTTCGGGGCGGTTGCACTCGGCGGCGACGTGTTCGGGCCGCCCGTGAAGGTGGACGGCGCGGGCGACGAGGCGATGGCGCTCTGCCTTGAAGGAAACGCGCTCTATGCGGGCTGCGGGCAGCGGCTCGTCGTCTACGACGTGAAGGAGCCGCTCAAGCCGAGGAAGCTCGGGAGCATCTCCGGCTTCGGTGCCGTCCGCCAGGTGGTGTCCCAGAAGGGCATGGCGTACGTGGCGACCCGCGAGTCCGGGTTCTGGGTCGTGGACGCCACGGATCCGCACAAGCCGCGCATCCGGTCCCGTTTCGACTGCTGTGAGCTCGCGACGGGCGTGGACGTAGCGGGGAACGTGGCGTTCCTTGGCCAGCGTCAGAACGGCGTGGAGTTCATCGACGTTTCGGATCCGGACCATCCCGCCCACATCGCAATGCGGAAGACGGATGAGAGTCAGAGCGTCAAGTATCGCGACGGCTACGTCTATTCCGGCGACTGGGGCGCGGGCAAGCTCACCGTGTTCGACGCACGCGACATGAGGAACATCCGGCAGGTTGCGCATGTGGACCTCTACGGCTACGGCGACGGCGTATGGCTGAAGGGCGGTTACCTCTACGCGGCCACGGGCCACCACGCGAAGAACCGCGACCTTGCCACGCTCACCTATAAGGCCGTCGACACGCCGGAGCTCCGCGCGTTCGGCAAGGTCGACGCGGGGTCCGGGTGCGGACACGGCCTCGACATCTTCGACATTTCCGATCCGGCCGATCCGAAACGCGTCGGACGCGTCGACTACCCGCCGTTCTACGCACGCGGGCTCGACATGTGGACGCCGCGCACCAGCGCCAGTTCAGACATCGTCTTCGCCGCCCAGACGCACAACGGCATCTTCGCGGTCGACTGTTCCGATCCGGCAAACCCGAAGGTGCTCGACCGCTGGACGTTCCCCGTGGCAAACCATCCCGAATGGCCGAGCTGCTGCATCGGTTCGATCGCCGTGGGCGACGGCTGCGTGTACGTGGCAGGTTTAGGCTGCGGCGTCCTGGCCATCCCCGCGAAAGGGGCTGCGAAGGAGACGTTCCGGCAGGGAGAACCGCCAAAAAACGCTGACTTCCGCGAGCCGTATCCCACGGACGAGAAGGAGTTCTACGTGTGGAAGCCTGCAAAACCGGGGCAGGCGCGCGCGGTGGCCCTGCGCTGCGTCACGGAAGCCGGAGACCGCGAGAGCGCCGTCGTCTACGCCGCGTGCGGCGATGCAGGCCTGCACGTGCTGAAGATCAGGCCCGAGGGCGGGTTCGAGAAGATCGGCGAACTCGCCGGGCATCCGACCGTCTTCGACGTGCAGGTGGAGGGCAACCGCCTCTACACGGCCGAAGGACTCGAGGGCTGGGCCGTCTACGAAATGGACGGCGTGGCTTCGTTCCGCGAAGTCGCGCGGCGGAAGTGGCTGGACGACAGGCGGGATCCCGCACTCTGCGTGTGGAAGCCGCGTCCGGGATTCATCGCGCTCTCCACGCGCCGCAACGGCGTGTCGGTCTTCGACGACAAGGACCTGAACGCGGAAAGGCCGCTCGTCAAGGTGGGCGGCAGTCCCGGCTGGGACAAGTACCTCATGGACGCGCCCGTGGCCGGCGGACGTTGGCTCGCGTTCAACGCAGCCAATTCGTACGTCCGTTGGATCGACCTCGACGCGAAGCCGAAGCCGCAAGTACATTCCACCGTTACCAACCGCATCTTCCTTTCGAACGGCATCTGCCGGTTCTCGGAGAACAAGGCGCTGGCCACCAGAGGCCGGGAATATCTCTTCCTCGATCCAGGCCAGTGCGATCCGCCGGACGGTTCGCAGTGGCCGACGAAGAAGTTCCCCGGCAGTTCCATCAGCGGCATCCCGCGCGCGTCCGAGGAGGGCCTCGTCGTCCTCACCAGCCGCATCTACCGCCAGATTGGTCTCTGGGATTTCAAGGATCCGGAGAATCCGAAGTTCATCAAGCACTGGACGGTTTCAGGCAATCCGGACCTCGCCATCTTCCACAACGGCAAGATCATCGTCCCCTGTGGACACCAAGGCGTACTCCTGCAGAAGTGACCGCAACGAGAAACGCAATGTCGAATGTCGGCAGGTGGCACTGTCGTCTCGACAGTGTTTCCTCCCGCCACGGACCTTGCTCGTTCGATTTACCACAAAACGTTATGCGAACACCGCCCCTCCGCTCGCGTCCGCGCGTCCCTGAGAACTGATCACTGACCATGAGTTCTGCAGCACTCCCCGCTCCCGCCCCCCGTCGAATCTCTCGCATCCCCTTTCGTGTATTTCGTGTCTTTCGTGGTTCAGGCTTGCCTGTCCGGGTTAGTGTTCCCCAAGGGATTATCAGGAACACTAATCTTCACTGATCGACGCTAATCAGAAGGAAGCCTGACCTACGAATAGGGTGCAAAGTAGCAGGCA
>JAAYAY010000020.1 GCA_012719125.1 Planctomycetaceae bacterium
CGGGAACTGCACGATGAATGCAGTCCAGGATCTATCCTGAAAAACAAGAATCCTTGCCGTATCAAGGCATTTTTTGCAATATCACTTCTTCCCGCTGTTCGGTATGGTTAACGGCGTAGGGTGGCATTGGCGGTCTGGTATCAGGCGAAGCGTAGCCGATCTGCCGGAGCGGTTGTCTCGCCTACGCTGTTGGAGCAATTCGGAGTCAGCCGCAAAGCTGGCTATCTTGCGCTCGAGAAGCTGGAAGCTGCCGGTCTGGTCGAGGTGGATCGGCACCGAGGACGGGCGCCGCGAGTGACCGTCAAGGAACCGGAAGCATGACGGACCAGACCATACCCACGATCGACATGGACGGCGCGACGTTGACCTGTACCACGCGAGTGGCGCTCTCGACTAGTAAAACCAAGCCCGCGCAAGCGGCGTCGCATGCGAAAGACCTTCGGCCGACGTTTCCCGCCCGCACCTGCCGTCGTGATCGTTTGGTCGAGCGTAAGTCTCTGGCAGGCATTGGCTTGGGGCGCGAGGGTGAGATTGGCTACCTATAAAAGATACCATGTAACAAACCCCCCGGGAGAACTGACTCCCCCGATGGAGCTGGAACACCCATTTGGCGCGAACGTGGACCCTCATGTGCATGGTATGCCCCAGCTCCACTGCAGTGGTGGCAATCCCTGACTTCTGAGGCCAACGACGGGCCGTAACTCGTGTAATGAAATGGGCTTGAGAAGAAATGGCGAAATTGGCGGCCCTTGAAGAATCCCCGCGGCAGAACTGCACTGCCCGTGCAATCTTCCGTCGTGATGGTGGGGGGGCTTCGGTGTCCGAAATGGCCTCGGTTCGCCGAAGTTTCTTTGTCTTGGGTACGGTCGCGAAACGCATCTCGAGATACATTCCCCGGGCAACTAGTAAGAATCCGTCTCGCCGTGGCGACGTATCAGGCGAATTCAGTTCCGTTGTAAGCCACATTCTTCGAAAACCGCATCCAGGAAGGCACCGACTTCGAACGAAAATCCGGCACTTCAGGGGGAGAGGTAGACCGGGTTGGCATGAATCTGAACGCCTGGGGCATAGATGCAATGCATGGCTGTCACAATATCTTGTTCCTCAAATTCCAGCGAGAATCCGGATCGCAAGGGGGCGTCTCCGTTGCCGGCTGCCGGGCCAGACTCAGCCGATCGAATCGCTGGGGCGGACTCCATCACCGCGTCGTTATCGGCGATTGATGTTCGGGGCAGGCTCCGTTCCCGGATCGCCTGGGAGAGGCCGTTTACCAGGTCCTCTGCGGTCGTGCGTTGGCCGGCCGGCGGCCTCCACGCGCCAGGTGACGTGGGCGAGCACGCCAAGTGACGGCACGCCGTGTGACCTGGAGTACTGGCCCCACAGCCCGATTCGCCGCCTCGCCACATGGCGCCGAATTTCGGCCCGGCGCAGGCAGTCGGTCCAGAATTCGGCGCGAGTCAACATCGAGCGGCTCACCTGATCCCCTAACTGCCTCAACGCCTGTACCCAGTAGGCAACTCTGCTGGTTGCCACTACAAGCCTCACGGCTCGTCGGGCAACGCTCCTTGAACATTGCAGGCGGCAATGTCGGCCCTGGGCCGCTCACACGGCCAGGCTATTTGGCGGGGTACCCCTGCGACTGCATGAACCCGTCAGTTGCACAAATCCATTGATGTGATCTTGACAAAAGGCGGTGAAACTCGATGCTTTCCAGTGTAAGAAAAAGTGTCCCCAATGGGAACA
>JAAYAY010000237.1 GCA_012719125.1 Planctomycetaceae bacterium
GGTCCGTTGGACGATATCGACGATTTCGCCGTCGGGGAACGTGACGTTCACGCTGAGCCAAGGTGCCGGCATCACCACGTGGGCGTGTGTTCCATTGGCAAACACGTAGTGTTGCGAGCCCGTGTGATTGCGGCAAGCGCCTCCGTCGAACCAGAAGTCGAAGTCTCCGGCCAGATCGCCGTCAAGGGGCTGGGACCGACGGTTGTGAGGGGCAGCAATCATGGTCAGGACTTCGGCGACCCGTTGTTCATCGATTCGATTCAAGAATGCTTGCGACATGTTCGTGTCCCCGCTGGAGTTGCAGATGCGTTCCGGCATGGTGAGACGTCTTTTCCGTGAAGGGTGAGCCGTCGGACAAGCCTGGACGGTCTGTCGGCTGTGGGAGCGTGTACCGCCACGGTCGCACAGCCCATCCCGATCGTTCCATAGTACTCCTCGGGCGTTGACGGCCTCTGGGGGGCTATGGACGGCGGGCGCAACCTGGCCGCCAACGCAGCGGCGCGCCGGAATTGACTTGGTTGCAACCGCCTCCGCTCGCTACCGCATATTACGCAGCATAACAAATAAGAGCTTGTATTGCTGGGGATGGTGACAAAAAGGCGGACTCCTGGGTAAAACATTGAGGCGTTTACACAATGCTTCAATGCCCTACCACAGGAGTCCTGGCGATGATTATTGAGGTGGAAGATCGTTTTCGCAGGTGCTCGGGGGGCTGCAACGTGCAGCGGCGCGGGGCGAGGCCGTGCATGCCGTGGAAGAAATGGCCTGGAGCGGGCTGATCGAAACCGGTCGCCAGATGATTGCCGCATACATCGCGCAACAAGAGGAAGACCTGCCTCGGCCAGAAGTGATTGAGCACGAGGGGAAGCCGCTTCACCGCTTGCCAGCACGACGTACACGTTCGTATGTTTCGGCGTTTGGCCTAACGCCCAGGTGACAGGCCACGTCTTACCCCACAGCAAGTCTGGCAATCGCGAACACAAATCGACTATACTGAACGGGACAATTCCACCAGGTTGTGGAACGGGCCCTTGAGGACCAACGGCAGAAT
Organism: Planctomycetaceae bacterium; assembly: GCA_012719125.1. Classification (GTDB taxonomy): domain Bacteria; phylum Planctomycetota; class Planctomycetia; order Pirellulales; family Thermoguttaceae; genus JAAYAY01. Next base: position 1,052 of record JAAYAY010000237.1, read on the forward strand.
CGCGAAGACTGTGGAGAGGAGCAACCACCAGCGGCCACCCTACTGGCGGCCGAATACCGTCGAGCTGTCCGCCAGGCTCTCGTTGAGCTTGGCATGTTAACCACCCACTGGAGACCGATTACTCTACCGATTAGGCCGCGAAAACCGGCAAAGATTTCGTGAGGGGCACATTAACGAGGAGAACGAAGAGAGAGCCAAGGGATGGCAAGACTCGCCCGCAAGTTGAAAGAGGACGTGGCAGCAATTGCCTTGCCGGATGGGCGAGTTGTCGGTTCGTCCGGACATGCGAAGGCTCGCCGGTACTTGCTCGCCCGTATGGAGAGACTGGGACTTGAGCCGTTCCAGGGCAACGGCTTGGAGCTCACGTATTCGTGGGACGGCGAAGACTTCTCCAACCTGGTCGGCGTGGTGCCGGGCGCTTCGCCTTCGGCCAGCCCCGTCCTCCTCGGTGCTCATTACGACAGCGTGATCCCGGCCCCCTGCGCCGACGACAACGCAGCCGCGGTGGCGATTGCACTGGCCGCCGCCGAAATCCTCGGCAGGAGGAAGCTGCGGCGAGATGTGGTGATCGCCGTCTTCGACGCCGAGGAACCCCGCCATTTCCTGCAACCGTCCATGGGCAGTATCCGCTTCTACGAAGATCATGGACGGGTGCGGGGAATCCACGCGGCGTTGATCATGGACATGATGGGGCACGATGTGGTTGTGCCGGCCGAAATGCTTGACTTCGTCCCCTGGCTTGGCCGCTTGGGCCAGATCCTCCTGCCACGGATCGGAAAAGAAGACGTGGTGGTCCCGGGCGTGCGCGACTTGTTCTTCATGACCGGGGCGGAAAGTCATCCCGCTTTGGCGAGCGTGATCGATTCGGTACGGGTACCCAGACGCCTCCGCCTGATCGCGGCACTGAATGAGTACGTGGGCGATATGAGCGACCATGGCGTATTCCGCACCCATGGCGTTCCATACCTCTTCTTCTCCTGCGGGCGCTGGCGGCATTATCACGTGAAGACCGACACCCCGGACATACTGAACTACGCCAAGATGGCACGGATGACGCGATATCTGGTGGCGATCACCGAGGCCCTTGCCGCCGCGGAGTTGGCACCGCACTTTGGCGGTCCCGTCGATACGATCCAATTCGAGATCCGCCGAATCCGGAAGGCCTGTGGCCCGGCACTGCCCTATGTGCTCAAATTGCTGGGAGTGGAGAAGCTCGAAACACGAGAGGATATTTCGACGCTTGCAGAACGGCTGATGAGGATGGGACTCTGAACCCACGTGGTGCGGAGTCGTGTCCGCTGGACTTGCGGCGAGTACCGCCAAGGGGAGATGAGGACGATGACGTATCGATGGTTGTACTGTCTGGCTGTGTCCGGTTCGATTGTGTTGACCTCGGGAAGTGTTCTTTTCGGTGAGGAGCCAAGGCCTCTCGGCTTCACCGTCAAACTCGAAGTCGTCCGACAGGCGCTCACGCCCGAGTTTTGCTGGTTTCATCCGCGGGCGGCAGCCAATCCGGGATTGGGAAAAGACGGCAAGCCGGCCGTGGTGATGACGCTCCAGAAGCATCTCAAGGTGTCGGACTACTACTCGGGAATGTGGACGATGCGCACCGACGATCTGGGAGCCTCATGGACCGGGCCGACGGAGATTCCTGAACTGGGGTGGGTTCGAGGCGGCAGCGGCGTCGTGGTGGCCGTTGCCGACGTCACCCCCGGCTGGCATGCGGCAACCGGACGCCTCCTGGCGATCGGATGCAGCGTGCGCTACAGCCCCCAGGGCCGGCAGCTTGCCGACACGAAGCGGCCCAGCCAAACCGCCTACGCCGTCCACGACCCGAAGGCCGGAACCTGGTCCCCCTGGCAGACCCTCGACATGCCGCCCGACGAGAAGTTCAACTTCGCCCGAAACGGCTGCTCTCAATGGATTGTGGAATCCGACGGGACGGTCCTTGTGCCCATCTACTTCGCCAAGTCGGCCGGCGTGCCGGCCTCCGTGACCGTGGTGCGGTGTCGATTCGACGGAAAGAGGCTGACCTACCTGAAACACGGAACGGAGTTGTCGCTGAACGTGCAGCGAGGGTTGTGCGAACCATCGCTGGTGAAGTTCGGGGAACGATATTACATGACCATCCGGAACGATGTGAAAGGGTATGTGGCCGTCAGCGACGACGGGCTGCACTTCGGGCCCATCCGGCCGTGGGCCTTCGACGACGGCGGAGAGTTGGGCAGCTACAACACGCAGCAGCACTGGCTCGTTCACAGCGAAGGCCTGTTCCTCGCCTACACGCGGCGCGGCGCCAATAACGACCACATTGCCCGCCACCGTGCGCCGCTGTTCCTCGCCCAGGTCGATCCTGAGAGACTCTGCGTGCTGCGTTCGACGGAGAAAGTCCTTATCCCCGAACGGGGCGCCCAGATGGGGAATTTCGGCGCGGCGACGATCAGCGAGAGCGAATCGTGGGTGACCGCATCGGAGTACATGGCCGACGACAAGCCGAACCCCCGCGGCGCCGACGGAAGCACGTTTGTGGCGCGGGTGATCTGGTCGCGCCCGAACTTGCTGGCAGAAAGGTGACTACCTACACATACACCCGCCGGTGATAAACCCACCACTCGAACAGCAGCAGCAGGAAGCCGGCCAGGAGGATGTACTTCCACCATTCTCGCCGGGCGGGTTCCCAGTTTGAGGTCCGGCCTTTGACCGGCACGTGTCCCAACTGGATTTCCTGACGCACGCCGATATCGCTCTCCCCCTGGTCGAACAGATTGACGGAGAAGTAGTCGATCGGCTTGCCGCCGGCTTGGACCTCGTAGATTCCCAACTCCTCCGTGTTGCCGTACTTGCCGCGTCCCAGCCGGTCGACGGGCACGCTCTCCCGATCGCCGCTCGGCGTGTGGATGTCCAGCGGCTTCTCGGGCTCGGGGCCCTGCAGGGCGACTTGCCCGCCGGGGCGGGCGGAGAGGGCATCGAGCCCGCCGCGGCCGCCGCCGAAGTACTGGAGCAGGTTGAGCATAAACACGGGGAAGCTGGAACGGCCGTGCCAATTGGTGACCGCCGTGACCCGCTTGATGCCGTCGTCGCCGGCCTTCTCCTCGTTGAACGGAAAAGCGAGCACCAGATCCTCAAAACCCTCGCGGGGGGCGATGACCAGCATCGGGCCGGCCTGTGATTCGACGAGCACACTTCCACCGGCTGGCACCTTGATCGGGGCGGCCTCGGCAATCAGCACGTTGTCCATGGCGATCCACTGGGTGAGCGGGTGCGACGAATCGATGTCGATGATCCTGGGCCCGGCGGCTCGTTCGCCTGCTTGCCAGATTTCGATTCGGCGCGGTTCTTCCCCCTCCTTTTCGGCGGCCAGTTCGATGGCCGTTACCGGCATGGCACCGATGAAGAAGGTGTTCGCCTGCGGCATCCGTTTGGGCCGGCAGCGATCGTAGAGGATCAGGTCATAGGCCCCCACGGCCTCTCGTTCGTAATACTCGTTCTTCTCGTCCTGGAGCACATCGGGCGTCTCGATCGTCACGTTTGCCAGCTTCGTGGCCAGGCCCGTGCTCAACGCAAACTGTAACGGTTCGCAGCCCGACGTGATCAGCAGGACATTGGCCGGCCGGCCTTTACGGGCCACGGTCCAGGCCTGGTTGTCCGCAGGGAGCTGATCCTTCATGGCGACTCCTTCGGCAGTGAAGAAATCGGCCTGGGTGATCACAAGCTGCAGTTTGCCCGTCTCCAGTTCTCCCAGGTCGCGTTCGAAGCCCTGGGCCTCGCCGGGACCGATCTGGAACCTGGCGGAGTCGATCATGGCGTCGTCGAGCAGCAGGTCCACGGCCACGGCAGCCTCGGCCTTGCTGTGGTTTTCCAATCGGGCGAAGGCCTGAAGCTGCTCGGGCCGCGATTCGTTGCGGCGGACGTTGAAGACGGCGATCCCCACGTTGGTCGCGTCGTCGGTTCCGATCGGCATGTAGACCGGCTCGAGATTGCCCAGGGCGATGCTCGGTTCCGGAAACTTGCCGTCGCTGAAGATGTAGAGGGTGGCCGGCTTGGCTTCGGCCACCTGGACGTCGGTCGCGTCGCTGGCGCTGCGGCCCGGATTGGCCAGCCCGGAGGCGACCTTCAGCGCCTCCGACAGCGACGTCGATCGCGAGGTCGGCTTGATTTCGTCCACGCTGTGCAGCAAGGCCCGCTTGTTCTCGGTGAACATCTGCTCGACCTTGGGGATGTCGGAGAAACTCACGACCATGGCCACGTCGCCCGGCTGCATGAGCTCGATCGCCTCGCGGGCCGATCGTTTGGCGTTCTCCAGACGGGACCCTTCCAGATCCGTCGATTGCATGCTGGCCGAGTTGTCGATCAGGAAGATGAATCGGTTGCCCAGGAGTTTTGCGCCCTTCATTCCCGGCCGGAGCACGGCCAGCATGACCAGCAGCACGAGCAGGAGTTGCAGGAACAGCAGCAAGTTGCGGCGCAACCGCTGCCAGATCGTATTGACGTGCAGATCCTCGATCGACTTGTGCCAGAGATAGGTGCTGGGCACCTCCAACGGACGCCGTTTGAGCTTGAGAAAATAGAGCGCAATGATGGCCGGCGGAACCGCCGCCAGGATCAACCATTGCCACCACGAGAGCATGTTCATCAGACTAGGCAACATCAGCGCACCAATCCCCGCTGCCGCAGATAACCGCTGATCAACCGATCGACGGGCACGTCGTTTCTGGCCGGGAAGTAGAGGATTCCTCGCCGATTACAGAAATCGCGAGCCTGTTCGATGAAGGCGCTCAACGTCTGCTTGTAGCGGCGGAGCAGCGGCGCGGTGACGGTCACCTCCGCCACGTCGCCGTCCTCGCAGTCGACCAGTTGCAGATCGCCTTGCACCTCGGGCTCGAATTCCTCGACCGATAACAGGTGAATCAGGTAGATGTCGAAATCCTGGGCCAGCAGATACCGCAATGCCTGCTCGTAACCCGTCTTGTCCATCAGATCGCTGATCAGGACCAGGATCCCTTTACCCGAGTTGCGAACGCAGAAACTCTTGGCAGCATCGGCGAGGGTGAACTGCTCGTTTGGCTCCAGGCCCTGGAGGTACTCCAGCATTCGCCAGAGTTGATGCCTGCCGCGCAGGGCAGGGGCCGGGTTACTCGCCGATTCGCCCATCGACAGAACCTTGACCCGGTCGCCGCGCACCAGCCCGATGAACCCCAGGGCGGCCGCCAGTTGCCTCGCGTAGCGGAACTTGGTCGGTTCGCCGAAATCCATCGAAGGGCTCGAATCGATCAGGGCGTAGAAGTGGAGATCCTCCTCCTCCATGAACATCTTGAGAAACAGCCGATCCAGCCGGGCGTAGGTGTTCCAGTCGATGAACCGCAGATCGTCGCCGGGCACGTAGTTGCGGAAATCGGCGAATTCGACGCTCTGCCCCTTGCGCCGGCTGCGCCGTTCGCCTTTCATCCGCCCGCGAAAGATCTTCCGGCTCACCAGCTCCATGCGTTCGAGCTTGGCCAGCAGATCGGGGCTCAGGAGTTCACCGTTGCTGTTAGTTGCCATCTAGCCTTCGTCCTTCTCCGGCACCTGTTCCAGCAGTTCCAGCAGGACCTGGTCGGGTTCGATGCCTTCGGCCTGGGCCTCGAAATTGACGATGATGCGGTGCCGCAACGAGGGCAGGAACACCCGCCGAATGTCCTCGAAGCTCACGTTGTACCGCCCGTCGAGCAGGGCCCGAACCTTGGCGGTCAGGGCCAGCGTCTGGGCCGCACGGGGGCTGGCGCCCCAGCGGATGAATTTGTTCGTGGTCGGCAGGGCAAACTCACCCTGGGGATGCGTTGCCAGAACGAGGCGCACGAGATAATCGCGCAGATGGTCTGCCAGAATCACCTCGCGAACGAGTCCTTGCCACTTGAGGATCTCGGGGCCGTCCATCACCTTCGCCGGCTGGACCACCTCGCCCCGCGTGGTGCGGTCGACGATCGCCGCCAACTGCTCGCGATTGGAATAGCCAACCTGGAGCTTGAACAGGAACCGGTCGAGCTGCGCCTCGGGCAGAGGATAGGTGCCTTCCTGCTCGATGGGGTTCTGGGTGGCCATCACCAGGAACGGCTTCTTGAGTTCGAAACGGGTTCCGGCCGCCGTAACCGACCCTTCCTGCATGGTTTCGAGCATGGCCGACTGGGTTTTGGGCGTGGCCCGGTTGATTTCATCGGCCAGGCAGATCTGGGTGAAGATCGGACCGCGTTGGAACTCGAAGAACCGCTTGCCCTCCACCGTTTCCATGACCATGTTCGTGCCCAGGATGTCGGCAGGCATCAGGTCGGGTGTGAACTGGATCCGCGAGAAGTCCAGGTTGAGAACCTGGGCGAGCGTGCGAACGAGCAGCGTCTTCCCCAGCCCGGGCACGCCTTCCAGCAGGCAATGCCCTCCCACGAACAGACAGGTAAGGACGCCGTGCACGATCTCGTCGTGCCCGACGATCACGCGGCCGATCTGCTCCTGAATGGCGGCATAGCGTTGTTTGAACTCCTCCGCACGGCGTTCCATGGTTTCGGCAAGGCTCATAAGCGGGTCTCGTTGTCTTCAGGCGATTAGCGGTGGTTGGTTTCCAAATCCGAAATACGAAGCTCGAAATACGAAACAAATTCAAAGTGCCAAATCGAAATGTCTTAGATGGCCTTCTCCGACTTCTTTAGAATTGCGCCGAAAATGCACATCAGTTCCGTGCTCTCCTGGATGAGCTTGTCGCGCTGCCCTTCAAGTAACCTATCGTCCGCGGTGTCCAGCAACCGCAACCAGTATCGTGTTTCTTTGGACTCCTTCCGCGAAATCCGAATTCGCATGCGGAAGTCCTTCTTGCTCAGCGCCTCATTCGCTTCAATGTAGTTTGCTCCAACTGAGCCGGAGGAACGCACGACCTGTCTGACGTCTTCGCTGTTGCATATTGTGCGCGGCAGGCGTTTCACAAACGTACGAACATCTCTGGCGAACTCAAAGGTTCGTTCCTCCAGATCGTACTGCTTGTTCCGGACTGTTTCGGTCATTAGTACTTTCCTGTTTCATATTTGTTTCGTATTTCGATATTCGGATTTCGTATTTCCCTCTACTGTGGTCCCTTGTCCTTCCAGGCCTTCTTCTTCGCCTTCAGCAGCCTGGACGTGTAGGTTTCTTCTTCCGGCTTGTCTTGCTCGGCGAGGCTGGGGGCCTGACCCGTCGTCTCCAGCGATTCGGGCGGCGGGGCGGCCAGATCGATAGGTTGGTCGCCGGTGATCGGCTGAGTCGCCTCGAAGCGAGACGTCGCTCGAAGCTGGTCGACCTGGCCTGCCACCTCGGCCTTGCGGCTTCGCAGCCGGTCGATCGTTTCGACCTGGCTGACCACCTGCTCGCGTCCGAACAGCCTGGCAGCGATCCGGCCGGCAAGCACGGGCACCCAGGCAAAATTCACCTGCACGCGGCGGACGAACACATCGAGGAACAACAGCCATGCGGCCAGCAGGACCACCAGGAACCAGATATCCTGGCTGCTGAAAGCCTTGGCCAGATCGTGGCGGAACGTGTCGTATTCCAGCAGCGGCTTCAGTTCCGCAAACTCGTCGATCGGGGGCAGCAGTCTGCCCGGCTTTCCGCCCTTCGGCTCCAGGACGGGCAACTGGCCGAGCAGGGCCTCGTTGGTCTCGCGACTGCGGAACTCGTCGCTGTAGGGCACGTTGATGCCCGTCTGCAACGGGGCCATCCCGGGGCCGGGACTCAGGACGATGAAGTAGCTTCCGGCGTCGCGTCCGGCGAAAGAGCCTTGATAGCGTCCCGGGGCGGTCTGCTGCATCTTCAACTCGACCGGCTCCAGGTTGGGGCCGACGACGGTGCCCGTCATGGCGAGGAAGTTGTAGAAGTCGTCGTTCTTGTCGAGCGCATTGACCACGACCTCAATCTGCCCGTCCCTCTCTTCCGTGGAAATGCTGAACTTGCCTTCGTCGCCCAGAGGCCGCATGGACCAGATGATCATCTGGGTGAAGAACTTGTCGTAGTTCTCCCAACCGGTCCACTGCGTCGCGTAGCGAGCTCCCACGTCGGTCGTATAGGCGACCGCGCGGCCCAAACCGTAGGTCCAACTCGCCAGAATCGTCCGATTTCGCTCGGTCCCCGGCAGAGGCGAAACCAGCGAGACCTCGACCAAGGGGTTCTCCTTCTTGGTCGTCATCACGTAGCCGGTGATGGGCGGGAAAGGGCCGTCGATCCCGCGAATCATCTCGTGGGGGAACCGCGTCTCCGGCACGACTCCGGCGGCATTTTCGTAGATCAGCGGCTGGGCGACGCGTCGGGCCTCGCGCTGGAAGATCTTCGGCAAGGCATTGGGGCTCTTGACCGCGTAGTACTTCCCGCCGGTCTCCTTGGCCAGATCTCTCAACGTTCCGCTTCCGGCCGGACCGTGCGTGCCGACCGCCACGGTCGAGACCGTCACGTTCAGATCCTTGATCGCCCTGACCGACGCTGCGCTCGGCGGGGTGGGGTCGCCGTCGCTGATGACGATCATGTGCTTGACGGCGGCGTCCGGCAGGCCGGCGAAGCCCTGCTGGGCGAGACGCATGGCGGGGTCGAATTGGGGCATGTCGCCGGGGTCCATCCGGCCGAGGCGGCCGAGCATGATGCTGCGATTGGGCCCCACCGTGGCCATTCCGGGATTCCAGAGCCACTTGGTGCTCGCCATGTTGTCGTAGTGGAGCACGCCGCAGTAGTCCTGGGGACCGAGGGCCTTGAGGGCCTCTTCGGCGATTTTCTTCTGCCAGAAGTTGCCTTGAGCCATCTCCGAGGCGTGCATCATCATCACCAGGGCCCCGCGCGGCACTACCTTGGCGGCCTTGATCTGGAAATCGACGGGCATGGCCTTTTCCAGCGACGTATTCGTCCAGCCGCCGGCCCCGAAACCGTTCGGCGCGCCCATCATCACCAGCCCGGCCCCCAATTGCTGGGTGTTCCTGACCAGCATCTCGATCTGGGCGTCGGTGAAGGCCTCGCGCGGCACGTTGGCCAGCACCACCGTATCGAACTGCTGGAGTTGATCGAGGCCCGTGAACGTCAGGTCGCCGCTGCGAACGTCGACTTCGATGTTCTGCCGCTTCAGGGCCTGCACCATCCGATCGAACTCGCCCGGACTCTCGCTATCCTCGATCAACAGCACCTGCCCCTTGCCGCGAATGTAGCTGAACGACGTGGCCGCGTTGTTCTGCCGCATGGCGTCGTCTTCGGGGTTCTCGGGCAGGAACTTCGCTTCGTACCTGTGGAAACCGGCGTCGTCCACTTCCTGGCGGACGGAGAACACCTGCTTGCCCGGCGCCAACGCGACTTTGTCTTCGCTGACGACGTCGTCTCCGCGGCGGATCACGAGCGTTCCACTCACGACGCCGTCGTCTTCGGGAGTCGCCTCGGTGAGATTGGTCAACACAACCCGCAAGTCGAAGGGATGGCCCTTGCGGACGTTGCCGGGGACGGCCACTCGGTCCAGAATGACTTCACCCCGCCGATCGTACCGGATCGGCACCACGTCGATTCCCACGCCGTCGCTCGCCACGTGCTGGGCTTGCTTGAGAGCGTCGCCCAGGTTCTCGTTGCCGTCGCTCACGACGACGATCCGTTTGGCCGCGTCCTCGGGAAACGAGGCCTGTGCCAAGCGTATGGCTGCGGAGAGGTTGGTGAATTCCTGGTCGATGAGGCTCTCGATCAACGGCGTCAACTGCACGTCGTCGTTGAACGGCGGGACCTCGATGGCCGCCTCGCGGCCGAAGACGATCACCCCCGCCCGATCGTCGTCCCGGCGGTGCTTGCGGATCTCGTCGTTGACGTACTCCATCATCGCCCGGCGGTGTTCGACCGGAATGCTCATCGACTGGTCGAGCAGGTAGATGACTGTGAGGCGATTGCTGATCCGCACCATCTGAACGTCGGCCAAAGCGGCAATGAAGGCCAGGAGAATCGCAGTGCGCAGCGACAACGCCAGAAACCGGCGGAGGCGGCCCAGTGGCGCCAGCCCACGGTAGCTGAACCACCACAGTACCGGGATCACCAGCAACAGCAGGAGATACCACGGCGACTCGAAAGTGATTCGGTAGTCCATCTTGCCAAACGGCTCCGTACTAAACCGGCGTGCGTGGTCGCGTCGGACGCACGACTTGCACCCGATGATTATTCGTGTCGAGGACGTGAATTCTTCCCGCACTGTCCTGGACCAGGGCCCACGGATTGAAGAGTTGTCCCTCGCCTCGCCCGTGTGTCCCCCATGTTCCCAGAGAGCGCCCTGCCGGGTCGAAACGTTGAATCCGGTGATTGCCGAATTCGCTCACCAGCAGGGAGCCGTCCGGTGCCAGCACGAGATCATAAGGATAGCGCAACTGTCCCGCTGCGCCACCCTCCGTCCCCCACATGCGAAGGAGTTTTCCCTGGCTGTCGAAGACCTGAATGCGGTGGTTGCAGGCGTCCGCCACCCAGATCCTGTCGTCAGCGTCAATGGTCAGGTTCTGTGGGCGGAGGAATTGGCCTGGTCCCGAGCCGTGCCCCCCCCATTGAAGGAGGAACTCCCCCGCACGAGAGAACTTCTGAATCCGATCGTACTCTCCGTACTCGGCCACATAGAAGTTGCCTTGGGAATCCTGAACGGCGTCGGTCACCAAGCCAAACTCCCCTGGCCCCTCCCCCTTTCGGCCTCCGATCGTCTGCACGAGTCGACCCTCGGGCGAGTAGATCAGCACTCGGTAGTAGTGGGTGTCGGCCACCAGCACTCGGCCGTCAATGCCGATCGAGATCCCGGTCGGTTTGCCAAACTCGTGGTCCGGCGTGCTCCAACCGCGGAGGAAGCCTCCGTGCCGGTCAAAAACCTGAATCCTCGCGGTCATATCGACCACGTAGATCCGATCTTCCCGATCGACGGCCATCGCCCGGGGCTTCTGGAATCGCCCGTCTGAAATGCCCCGGGTCCCCCAGATCTCCTCAAACTGCCCGAGGGAAGAACGGTGGGCGTCTTGCAGGCAACCCGGCAGCAGGGCAAGCGCAAAACAGGCCAGGGCAAGCGAAGCTCGCTCTCGACGCATGGAGCGTGCGGCGACGGTTGCGAAGAACTCGCGGGTCTTCTGACGTCCAATTTGTTGGATGAGAGACAAGCGCATCGGTTCGATCACCACCACCGGGGCAACTGCCGGACATTTCACGTCCCCATCATCACACGGTCCACGCAGTCCCCCAATGAGCCTACCCGGTTCGTGCGCGAAACGCTAGGGAATCGCCACAAGAGTTGGCCAAAATCTTGCCGGGGCTCCCCCCGCTCGTCGCACTTGACCGCGGGGCGCAAAGGTTTGTATAGTAACGTATTACGTTCAGGAAACGGGAATGCATCGCCCGAAGGGAGTTCCTATGCCGCCACTGGTGATCGACGTCCGCAACGCCGAAGACCCGCGCGACGTCGTCCATCGGGCAGTTCAGGCACTCTCGGAGGGCAAGATTGTTGCTTTCCCTACGGAAACGGTCTATGGCTTTGGGGCTCGTGCCCTGGACGCCCGGGCCGTCCAGCGTCTTCTGGAAGTGAAGGGGAGGGCCGACGGCAATCCGTTCGCGTTGGCCATTCGCGGCGCCCAGGAGTTTCTCGACTATGCCCCCGACGCCAGTCCTCTGGGCGAGCGCCTCGCACGCCGCTGCTGGCCGGGGCCGGTGACCCTGGTGGTCGACGCCAGCCACCGGGACAGCGTGGTCACACGACTTCCCGAGAGCGTGCGGCGGGTGGTGTCTCCCGAGAAGACGGTCGGGCTCCGCGTGCCGGGACACGCGATGGTTCTCGACGTCCTGCGGATGATCGCCGGTCCCGTCGCCCTGACGAGCGCGAATCGCTCGGGCGAGCCCGACGCCACAACGGCGGAGGAGATCGTCGGCGGCCTGGGCCATGAAATCGACCTGATTCTCGACGACGGGCCGTGCCGTTACGGGCAGCCTTCCTCGGTGGTCCGCGTGAACGGAGACGCGTACGAGATACTTCGCGAAGGCGCCGTTTCCGAACCGACCTTGCGGCGGCTGGCGGGGACGATGGTGTTGTTCGTGTGTACCGGCAATACGTGCCGGAGCCCGATGGCCGAGGGATTGTTCCGGAAGATGGCCGCCGAGCGATTGGGATGCGGCCCCGAGGCTCTCGAAGAACATGGATGGGCCGTGATGTCCGCCGGAGTTGCTGCGATGACGGGCGGACGAGCCAGCGAACCGGCGGCAGCGGTGATGAGCCGGATGGGGATCGATGTCCGCGCCCATGAGGCCCAACCGGTCACCGAGGCCCTGGTGCGCTATGCAGACCACATATTCACGATGACAGCGTCGCATCGCCAGGCCCTGGTGATGCAATGGCCCGACGCTGCCGAACGCACGACGACGCTGTGTCTCGATGGCTCCGACGTTTCCGATCCGATCGGCGGACCTCTGGAACAGTATCAGCAGTGCGCCGAACAGATTCAACGCGAGTTGGCAAGCAGGCTGGACCGCCTGGGGTTGTGAACGAGAGATAACTATCATGCGTATTGCAGTCGGAAGCGATCATCGCGGCACGGCGATTCGTCAGAAGATCCTCGATTTTGTCAGCCAGCTTGGGCATGAAGCGGTCGACTTCGGCTCCAAGGAGGAAGGCCCCGTCGATTACCCCGACATCGCCGAGCAGGTTGCCCACGAAGTCGGCAACGGGAAGGCCGATCGCGGGATTCTCATCTGCGGAACGGGGATCGGCATGTGCATTGCCGCCAACAAGGTTCACGGCGTGCGCGCCGCACCGTGCCACGACGATCTGACGGCCGAAATGAGCCGCCGCCACAACGACCTGAACGTCCTCTGCCTTTCGGCCGACCTGCTGGGCGAAGGGATCATCCATCGCATGCTGGAAATCTGGCTGGCAACTCCCTTCGAAGGCGGGCGCCACGCTCGCCGCGTCGACAAGATTTCGGCCATTGAACGGGAATTCGACCACGATCAAAACGGCTGATCTGCACTCGAACCCGGTTGTCAAACGCGGGCTCGCCCCGTTCGCCTGAAAAACCACGCACTCCAGGCAGTCTGTATCGGTCGCGCAGATTCTGTCGCGCAAGGATTTTCGATCGTATCGCCTTTGGCATCCGCCTTTTGCGATTGCGTCCCGAGTCTCCCCTAAAACTTCTTGAAGGTTTCACGAATCTTGTTAAAGTCGAAGATGTAGCGTATGCAATGTGTCTGCAACCGGGTGCCAAACCGCGTGGCGTAACGTAGTCAGAAGGCTTGTTTTTCATGGTCGATTCGCGACATCCGAGTTCCGATGAAGTCGACGAGCTGCTCCGCAATGCCCAACTACGCGACGAGCTGGAACCGTACTACGACGAATCCATCAGTCGTGTGAACGTCCAGCAATTGTCGCTGGCGGTCGAAAACGACTTTCTCGCCTCGATGCTGGCTTGGGAGCGAGCCCCCGTCCTGCCCATCTATCGCTGGTTCGATCCCGAACTCCGCCCGCCGCGCCCCTCCGTGCTCACCGATGAGGACCTCCACGAAATCCTCTGGGACGTGATCCACAAGCTCCACGAACAACGGATCGTTCTCGATTTCACTGACCACCTCTCCGATCGCGAGCTGTACTGCGTCATCTATCGCGACATTCTCCCCGCCCGGGAGAAGAAGATCGAACTGTCAACCAACTACCTCCATTGGGACTGCTCCCACGCCGGGGGCGATCCCGACGTCTGGCTGCAATACTACGCCACCGAGGAGGAACGGGAGAACTGGGCCGACTCGTATCGGCAACCCCTGCCGGTGAAGCGAAATCCGCAGTACCTCCGCGACCTGCCCCGAGATCCGCTCTGAAATGGGGCGTCTCTTCCCTGTTCGCTTCGCCAAGCCGACAAATCCTTTGTGTTTCGCTCTGCTTGACGTCCTGCCCTGAACAGGGTATATCGTTGGCGGTGTATCGGGATCGAATTCGCCCGCTTGCCAAACGCACCGAATCGCCGGTTGAGTAGATCCGTCATGCAGCCACCCGCGCCACTCACCCTGTCGGTCCTGATGCCGGCCTACAACGAACAGCGCACGATCGAGACCGTGCTGCGGCGGGTGCTGGCCCTGGCGGTGAATCTCAAGGAGATCGTCGTTGTTGACGACGGTTCCACCGATCGCACGCCGCAAATCGTCGAGCAACTGGCGGGCGAAGACGGCCGGATCCGCTTCCTGCGGATGGACCGCAATCGCGGCAAGACAGCCGCCATTGCCCGGGCGATCCGCGAAGCAAGCGGCGATATTCTCATCGTCCAGGACGCCGACCTGGAATACGACCCCGCCGAGATCCCCGACGTGATCGCACCGATCCTCCAGGGCCGAGCCGACGTCGTCTACGGCAGCCGGTTCATGGTCCGCAAGGCGGCCCGCGTTCTCTACTACTACCACTACCTGGCCAACAAGCTGCTCACCTGCCTGTCGAACCTGCTCACCAATCGCAACATGACCGACATCGAAACCTGCTACAAGGCGTTTCGGTCCGGCGTGATCAAGCCCATCGAGCTGACCAGCAACGGTTTCGGTATGGAGGTCGAAATCACGGCCATGGTCTGCAAGACCAAGGCTCGCACCTACGAGGTGCCCATCTCTTACTACGGGCGCACCTACGACGAAGGCAAGAAGATCGGCACGATGGACGGCGTGGCGGCCCTCTGCTATATCATCTACTACAACCTCGTCCGGCCTCTCACCCGTGCCGGACGCAGTTATCGCCGCCAGGTCAACGAGTACCTGGCCCGCTTGCGGGAAGAGGAATACCTGACCGAGTGATCCTACTCTCGCATGGGCACCCCGGCGTGGCGTACAATGAACGGCCGCAAAGGCCGATCGAGCCCAACGGAGGTCCCGGATCATGAAACGCCGCGTCTGTGTTCTCCACTCGCTCCTTCTCATCGGTGCAGCCGCCGTCACCCAGGCCGCCGGCCCCTTCCAGGCCGACGGAATCAAGATCGGCGAAGTCGACCAGACGAGCTCCATCGTCTGGACGCGAACCACCGCCGACGCACAAGCCAACCCGTCTGTCGAAAACGCCGCGCCCGGCGCTGAGGGTGAAGTCCGCGTGACCTGTTGGCAGACTCAACCGCGGCGTGAGGTGTTTGCCTCGGGCTGGAAGGCGACCGATCCCCTGCGAGACTTCACTCGCCAGTTCGGCATCAAGGATCTCTCGCCGGCAGCGGCGTATGAAGTGCTTGTCGAGACGCGTCCGGTAGGCGGCAGCGACGCAACGAGCCGGGTCGAAGGGCGGTTTCGCACGGCCCCGGCGCCCGAGGCGGTCGTGCCGGTCGAGTTCGTCGTCGTCACCTGCCAGGCGATCCGCTCGGCCGACTGCGGCGACAACGGGCACAGCCCCTACAAGCTGATCCCCAAGCTCGACGCCGACTTCTTCGTCCACACGGGCGACGTCGTCTACTACGACAACCCGCCCAACTGCAAGGATGCCGAACACGCCCGATGGAAGTGGAATCGCATGTACGGGTTCTTCTACAACCGCGATTTCCACGCGGGCGTCGCGTCCTACTTCATGAAGGACGATCACGACACGGTCAAGAACGACTGCTGGCCCGGCCAGAGCTACGGCGACCTGACATGGGAGCAGGGACTGGCGATCTTCCGCGAACAGGTGCCCATGGGCGAGAAGACCTATCGCACGGTTCGCTGGGGCAAGGACGTGCAGATCTGGATGACCGAGAACCGCGACTTCCGCAGCCCGAACAAGATGCCCGACGGTCCGGAAAAGACGATCTGGGGCACCGAGCAGAAGGCCTGGTTCAAGCGGACGGTTGCCGAGTCGGACGCCACCTTCAGGTTCCTCATCATGCCCGGCCCGCTTCTCGGTCCCGACAAGCGAGGTAAGGCCGATAACCACAGCAACGACTGCTTCAAGCACGAGGGCGACGAGATTCGCGACTTCGTGGCCAGGCAGAAGAACATGTTCGTCATCAACGGCGACCGCCACTGGCAATACTTCTCGATTCATCCGGAACTGGGAATCCGCGAATTCGGTTGCGGGCCGATCAACGACCTGCACGACTACGGGGGCAACCCGGGCTTCGTGCCCGAGTATCACCGCTTCTTCAACGGCGGCGGCGGATGGTTGACGGTCACCGTGTCGCGCAGAGGCGACAGGCCGCAGGCGACGGCCCGCTGGTACAAGACCAGCCCGGAGATGGAGGAGCCGGAAGTGCGCTACGAGACGACGTTTGCAGCGGAGTAAGCGGGGATCGCCTCGTTGGGCACCTGACTCTCGCCGCCTTGCTCAGTATTGCTTGTCCCGAATCTCGCCCACGCGGCCACGGGATCTTGCGGCTAGCTGGGCAGTCCGGTGGCCGAATGGCGGCGTCCCTTGAGCCTCGCACCCTATCAGCGCCTTGTCACCGTTTCTATAATACCGGAACTCAACCAATCAATTGGCTCCCCAAGAGAACTATGGAGACAGAAACGTGCCGGAACCGGAAAAGGTCGTCATCATCGGAAGCGGACCGGCGGGTTGGACCGCCGCCATCTACTGTGCTCGCGCCGAACTGAAGCCACTCGTCTTCGAGGGGGCCGTCACCGAAGAGAACCGCATGGCAGGCACCCTCCCTCTGGGCCAGTTGGCCTTAACCACCGAGGTCGAGAACTATCCCGGCTTCCCCAAGGGCGACCTGGAGTCCTATCTCGATAACTCGATCGCCGAGGATCGCCGCATCATCATGGCCCCACACATGAAAGAAGGCGTCAGCGGGCCGGAACTCATGGAATTGATGCGGCAGCAGGCCCTCAATTTCGGCACTCGCGTCATTACCCAGGACATCGTCGAAGTTGATTTCGAGAACCGGCCCTTCAGGCTCACCGATTCGGAAGGCAACACCCACGAGGCCCATGCCGTGATCGTGGCCACCGGCGCCCGGGCGAACTACCTCGGACTGCCCTCGGAGGACAAGTACAAGAACCGGGGCGTCAGCGCCTGTGCCGTCTGCGACGGGGCCCTGCCGCGTTTCCGCAACAAGCCACTCGTCGTCGTCGGCGGCGGCGACTCGGCCGTCGAAGAAGCCGACTACCTCACCAAATACGCCGAGAAAGTCTACATGGTCCACCGCCGCGACGAGCTCCGCGCGTCGAAGATCATGGCCCAGCGAGCGATCGAACACCCCAAGATCGAGATCCTCTGGAACCGTACTCTGGTGGAAGTGCTCGGCAACGACGAGAGCGGCGTGACCGGTGTTCGACTGGCCAGCACCAAGGGCGAAGACGACCTGGAAGTGCCCGCCACCGGAGTCTTTCTGGCCATCGGGCACACGCCCAACACGGCCTTCCTCGAAGGCAAGCTTGCCATGACGGACAAGAAGTACCTCCAGTGGACGAAACCCGGGCGGACCTACACCAGCGTCGAAGGCGTATTCGCCGCGGGCGACGTGGCCGACGACTACTACCGTCAGGCCGTCACCGCCGCCGGCAGCGGCTGCATGGCCGCGTTGGACGCCGAACGGTGGCTGGCGGCGAAAGGAATGTGATTGTTACCCCTGCGGCCAGGCGTCGTCCACGAACCGGCCGTTCACGCTGATCTCTTTCCCGTCGGCCAGAATCCGGCCCCCGGTGCGGAGGTCGCAGACCATGTCCCAGTGGAGGCCCGACTCGTTCTTGCCGCCCGTTTCGGGGTAGGCCGCCCCGACGGCCGCGTGGAACGTGCCCCCGATTTTCTCGTCGAACAGCGTGTTCTTCGTGTACTCCTGGACCGAGTAGTTGGTGCCGAGGGCGATCTCGCCGAGAACGCGAGCCCCTTCGTCCTGATCGAGCATGGCGATGAGGAATTCTTCGCCCCGCTCGGCAGATGCGTCAACGACACGGCCGTCGCGGAACTCGAGCCGGATGCCGTCGCACTCACGCCCCCCGTGAACGGCCGGAAAGCTGTAGTAGACGACGCCCTGGGTGGCGTCTTCGATCGGGCCGGTGAACACTTCGCCGTCGGGGAAGTTCTCGTGCCCGTCGCAGTTGATCCAGGTGCGACCCTCGACGCCGACGGTCAGGTCGGTCCCCTTCGGCGTGGTGAAGCGGACCTCGCGCACTCGGTTCAAGTGGTCGACGACCCGCTGTTGCCGCTCGCTGATCCTGCGCCACTCGGCGGCCGGATCGTCGAGATCGAGTTTGCCGGCCGCATAGACGAACCGCTCGTAGGCGGCCAGCGACATCTGGGCGTCCTGGGCCGAGGAGTGGCAAGGGAATTGGGTGCCGGTCCAACGCAGGCTTCCCTCGCTCGCCCGCTGAAGAAAGCGGTTGACGTAGCTCTTCCGCCCCTGGCTGACCATCGCCTGCCGCTTGGGGTCGGTGCCGCTGAGGGCCTTCGTATTGTCCTGGGCCCAAATGCCGATCGAAACGTTGCAGCGTTCGACGGCCTCCAATTCGAGCGGGTCCTCGTAAAGAAGCTGCTCTTCGGCGGCCAGATCCAGCTTGATCTCGGCACATTCGTCGGGCACGAGCCGCACGTGCGGATGCCCCCCGGCCTGGATCACCGCCCGATAGATGGCAACAACCAGCGGCTGGGCGATGGTCGAGCCGCTGATTCGAACCAGTTCGCCCGGCTTGACTGCCGTCGAGTAAGAAACAAGAACACGGGCCAGTTTGTCGAGTCGAGGATCGGACATGGAAGTGAGTTGTCGGGGGGCAGGGTTCGGGGTTGTTGGAGTCCAGGCTTCAGCCTGCAAAACTGTCAGCGACCAGCCCGGGAAGGCGTTGTCTCACAGGGTCTACATTGAAACTAGCACCCGGTGATACCGCGCCGCGTTTTCCTTGGCAAGCCGTCCGCTCGCTTTGCTCTTGTTGTTTGGCTCGGAATGTGATAGCACCGAAGATGCTTCTAGGCAGGCGGACGGAAAGAATCTACCAGTTAGACGCACAAATGGGGCTGGACGGTCGATGAGAGTGCGAAACCTCACGTAGCGGCAAGTATCACCGGTGGCGTTCCATTGTTTCGCACTCTCATCGACCGTTCAGGTCCATTTTGCTGTACCTGTAGGTGAACAACATCCGCAACCGTAGGATAGGAAGAAGGCGTGGACATGTGGAGCGGCGAGTTCGGTGTCTATGCCAATTGCGATTCGGCTCCACATGTCCACGCCTTCTTCCTATCCTAGAGCGTCTAACTGGTAGATTCTTTCCGTCCGCCTGCCATGTAACTGTATTTGTGACATTTGGACCATGTCCGACAACATTCCACGAGAACTGATGGAGTTGCTTGAGCGGCTTGGATTGGCCGGGACGGGCGCAATTGGCGTCGTGGAAGGCCGGGTGCACCGGCTGGGACGTGAACTGCCGCAGTTCCAGTCGATCTGGGTCGACGCGTTGCTCCACGCCCGGTTCCTCACGCCCTATCAGGCGGCCGAAATCAACGCCGGGCGCGACGCCGATCTGCGGATCGGCCCCTACGTTCTGACGGCGAAGGCATCCTCCCTGGGTTACGCACGGCGGTTCGCGGCCCGGAGTGCCGAGTCCGACGATCGCGTCGAACTGATCGTGATCGAGGGATTGCCGACGACCGCTGCAGCCGAACGCCTGGAGGCCCTGGTCGCACGCGCGTTCGATCTCGTGACCGACGGCCTGGCACCCGTACTCGAATGTGGAGCGGAGGGCCAGAGGATTTGGGCCATGGTTCGACCGGATCCGGGCCGGACGGCGGCAGAACACCTCGTCCGCCACGGCCGGATGCGGCCTGGAGTCGTGCTGGAGATCGCCCGGCAGATGGCGGCAGCCCTGGAGCATCTCGAACAGGCAGGGGTAGCCCACGGCGACGTCTCGGCAACGGCGCTGGTATTGAACGAGCGGGGACAGGCCGCATTGCTTGCCCCGGGGCTGCGGCCGATCGTTCGCCCTGCGGAAGGATTCGCCAATTCGGACCTCGCTCCCGAATACTACGACGGTCTCGCGCCGGAACGGATTGACGGCGGAGCGGCTGCCGATGCGGTGACGGATCTCTACGGATGCGGCTGCCTGTGGTGGCATCTGCTCACAGGCCGGTCGTGCTTTGCCGGCGGCGACGCCTTGGGCAAGTTGCAGGCCCACTTGACCCACGAACCGATCGACGTTCGCAGCCTGGCTCCGGACGCGCCCGCCGAATTGGCCGAGGCGATCGCGTCCTGCGTGGCACGAAATCGATCGCACCGGCCGAAATCTGCGAGCGAGTTGCGCAGACAACTCGGCCAATCCAGGCCGGCAGGCCGGGCGGAAGTCGCCCGATGGGTGAAACCTTCTGCCGGCTCCCCTCCGATTCACGTTCCTTCGGCCCGGCCTCGGGGCACGAAACGGGCAGCCTGGCCCATGATGGCCACCGGCGCCGCACTGGTCGGGTTTGTCGGCGTGCTGTGGGCGATCGGGCTGCCGTCGCGGTCCGACCACGGCAGGTCGCCGGCGGTGTCTCAAGCGACGCCGGACGCGGAGACCGAACAGCCGAAACCGCAATCCGTCGCCGACGGATCGAACCAGACGCCACCGCTCCCGGCAGAAACACATTCGTCGGCCGAAAGAAACCGGCTCGTCCTGTCAGCCGATGGACCCGTGACGCTCGATCCGTCGACACTGGCCGACGGGATGCATGTGACGGGGCCGCCAGGAGACCGAGCCACGGTGCTCGTTGGCGGCTCGCCGCTGACGGTAACGAACGAGGACCTTCTCTTCGACGGCATCGATTTCATCTACCAGACGGAATCCGGTTCTCCATCGCGCAGCGAACTGCCCGCAATGCTGCATGTGGAATCGGGCCGGATCCGCTTCCGTCGATGTACGTTTCAAACCGCGGCAGGACAGTCCGGTAACTGCACAGCCGTCCGCTGGGTGTTCCCCGTCGACCGGAGTGGGCTGGCCCTGCCGGCGGGCCGGCTGACGCTGGATGACTGCGTCTTCTGGCACGTCGACGCGGCCGTGGATGCCCGGACGGCGGCGGCACTGACCATCGATTGCAGTAACTTGCTGCATCTCGGACCGGGCCCCTTGGTGCGGCTGGATCACAGTCCGCCGGTCGACGAGCCGCTAGGGCTGACGCTCAGGAACGTCACGCTGCGCCAGGCCGAGGCCGTTCTGCAAATCCACGACCGCGGTTCCGTCGAAAAGCCCGGAACGATTTCCGTGAGCGCCCAACTCTGCGTCTTTGAGCCGCAAGCGGCGGGCGCCCTGCTGGCTTTCGCCGGTCAGGCGGCCCCGGAAGCCACGGCAAAGGCGATCTACTGGACGGGAGAAGGAGCCCTGGTAACGCCCGAGGCGAAGATCGCCCAATGGACCAATGCGTCGGGCATAGCGACCGAGTTGAACGACGAGGCCTTCTCGATAGCCGGCCTCGTCCGCAGCCCCGTCGAATTCGCCGGCACGGCTGAGCCGGTGGTCGAGTCGAACGTCACCCGGCGTTGGCAAGCACCTCTGCCGACGGCCGACGCCCCGGGGATTCAAGCGGATTCCCTGCCGCCGATCGTTATGGACACGCCGCGAGGAACGCCCTGAGCCGGATTGCTCGTAGTCAGGTCAGACGCAAGTCGCGGCAGGTCTGCTCGTAGCTGGCTTCCAGATCAAGCGGGATCGCCAACTCCTTCGTGAGCCATAGGGGAAGACATGGAAGCGCCTGTCCGACAGCCAGCGGATGGTTCCACACGTCGAGCCAGCGGCTCTTGCCACGCGGACGCCAACGACATGCTGCCGCATAGGTGGGCGGCGGCGGGTCGCCTATCGCCGGGTCGCGCTGCCCAATCAGTTCCAGCAGTTCGGCGTAGAGGTTGAAATGGCGCACGGTGACCAGATCGACCACGACCAGCGATACGCCCTGCCGTAACAGGGCGGCACACTTGGCCGTGAATTGATGACAGTTCTCGGAACGGTCCTTGTTGGCGGGACTGACAATCTCGACGGCCGCCACCAACCGCCGGCCCCGGTGGACGTCGTAGAACCGCACTTCGTACTCGTCGAAATCCGCCAGCTCGGTTTCGACGGTGAGCGTTGGCTCCGCAGGCGCCCATGCTGCCGCGGGTTCAACCCGCTCCTTGTCGGCGTAGTCTCTGCCGGAATCGTCGTGATCGAAAGTGGCAACGTCGATTTCGACCTGTGCTCCCAGATGGACACGCGGCTCGGCAATGTAGTCTGCCGGCAGCTTCGTCCCCAGTTGCTGCACGATGACCATCGGCCATCCGCCGTGGAGTCCCTCCCACGAGGCAAACTCGCTGAGTGGCGGGCGGAAATGATCGCGAAGCGGCATTCGACTTGCCTCCAATCCTGGTGCCACCATTATAGGCGGGCATTCCGGAGCGGTCGACCTCGCCAACTATGCCCCGCCGTGGAGGAGTCCGTGGAGGTACTCGGGAGCGAAGTCGGCGCCGTTTTCCCAGGCAATCGTGTGCCCCTCGAGCCGGAACTGTCGGAAGAAAGAATGGTCCCTGAGACGCTCGAAAATCGGCCCGTTGAGGACCGGAGCCAAATCGACCGGTCCTTCCGCTCCATCACTGAACCAGAGCTGGACCCGATACTCGTCGACGTGCTCGGCTCGGACAACGTGTAGAAACATCGTATCACTCCAGGGGCTCGATTCGATCGAGCTGACGCTCATCAGCAGTCCGTTGAGCGGCCGTCCGCAATTCTTGTTCGTGCGCCGTGTACCATTCGAGCAATGCGGTCATCGCCCGACGAGGAAACCTTCCCGAGACGATTCCCGTTTCAATCTCGACGATCACTTCGTATTCGCCATATTCCGCATGAACGTGGGGCGGGCCCACATCCCGATAGTACAAACGGACGTGAATTCCAAGAAAACGAGAAATCTCAGGCATGCTGCCCCTCAGCCGTACGCCACAAATTGAACGACCCGCCGCAGGATCGCCATCTACGCAAATATAGCTTACGACAAGATTTGCGTCGAGAGAGTTCGTCTGGAACAAGGAGTAGCCGGGTGGCTGATGTCGGGATTTCACGGGTTGGTGGGGCCTGTACCGAATTCTGTGCTCGTGATGGTGCAGGAAGGGGACAGTCCCATTTTTGTGGCGTCCTGCCACAAAAATCGGGACAGCCCCCGTTGGTGCGGGATCGCCGGCCCAACAGGGCCGCTAAGGAGAGTAGATCTTCACACCCCCACTCTCGAATCGCAGCCGCCAGGACGCACAGACCGTCGCAGGGGCCGGGCATTCGTCATCGGCAACGATCCACTGAACCCGACCGCCCTCAATGACTTCCCGAACGATCTTCTCGCTGGGCGAGTCGTAGAACTGGTCGCGCAACCGTCGGCGCCGATAGACTTCGTCGGCCGTCACGAAACCGTTGATGAACAGGTGGTCTTCGCGCCCTTCGTAGAACATCTGGCAACCGGCCAGATTGCTTGCCAGCGTGAAATGTCGCTTGTAGACCCAGGCGACCTCGTCGGGCCGTGCATCGTTGCGAATCAGGTCGTCAGCCCAGGGGTGGAGCACGATTTCACCGTGCGGAACCTGAGTACGCAGAAAGGCGAGCGCCGCAAGCCGGTCTGCAGGAACGTGATGGAAGCTGGTGGAACGTTCCACGCAGGCAGCCGTCACGATCCACAACTGCCAGGCCGCTATGGCCAGCGGAAGCCACCAACGAGGGCGGCGGAACTGGCGCACTGCCTGGACGAGCATCCCGGTGCCGACGAGCGTCAGCAGCATCCACGCACACATCGTGAGCCGGTAGATGTTCGGCGTCTCCCACCACTGCCCTTCGGCCGTGTGTCCCCAGACCAGGACGCAGGGAACTGCAAAACCGAAGGCGGCGATCGAGGCAATCAGGGCAACGGAAGTGTTCCACCGCTTTCGGCGATACCAGGCGACAAGTGCGACCGCACCGAACAGGGCCAGGTTGACGAAACGCAGGACGAAGTAACCGGCGAAGCCCAGGTTGTAGACGATCTCGCCCGCCGTTCGCCGGATCGTTCCGGGTTCGTCGTCGCCCGGCAGATCGGCGACCTCCGAGACCGGTTTGCCTCGTTTCCAGGCGTAGAGGTGGGCGATCCACGGGGGCGGATCGGGTTCCAGCAGCCGGTCTCGCCATTCGTGCTTGTAGGATTCGCGATAGACGTTCTTGAATTTCAATTCCGGCGGCGACGCCAACTCGGCCCCGAAGTACAACATGCGGACCGCGAGCACGGCTCCCACGCAGGCGGTGATCGCTACCGTCGACCGCAAGACGGTTTGCTTCCGCGACGTGATCAGGCTGACGGCCGCCCAGATCACCAGCCCTCCGAGCGCTGCGGCACAGGTGAAGACCTCGTAGAAAGGCATCGCGGCAATCAGTGCCACGCAGAGGAAAACCCAACGCCGCCGCTGGGAACAGCGGAAGAGATCGAGGGAACAGATCGCCAGGAGAAGAAGTGCAAACGAGAGATCCAACGTCTTGTCTTGCGGACCGAACCGGGCCAAGCCAAAGACGGCCAGCGTCAGGCAGGCCAGCCAGGGGGAATGAAGCAGACGTCGCGTGAACGCGAGAACGGCCAGGGACCGAACGAAGACGCCGAAAGCGGCCGCGTAGAACCAGAAGCCGTCCAGGTAGTCGATCCCCGCCCCCACGTCGAAAGCGGCCACGAACAGGTGCGGGAAGTAGTGGCTGGGAAACGCGTAGCCCGAGATCCGCAGTGCCGCCGGCGGCACGCCATAGCGCAAGGCGGCGCAGGGCGACATGTTGGTCATCTTGTCGCTGAACAAGGCGCCGTAGAGTCGCAGACCCTTGGCGTCCGGCCGGACCAGGGCGGCCGTTCGCACGAAGTAGCCGGCCGCGAGGGCGACCGCAAGAATCAGCCCGGCAAGGACGGGCGATTTCCACGGCCTTAGGCACCTCTTGACACTCGCTGGCCGGCAGCACCGCGTGCGAATCAGGTGCACCACCCAGGGCAACGGCGAAAGAAACAAATGGCAGGCCTGCACGTGGCAGGCCGCGAGAGCGAAGTAGAGTAAACTCGTCCAGAGCACGCCCAGCACGAGGGCAAGTGCCCAGCGAAACCAGAGGTCCCCGCTTCCCAAACCGAACAGTCTGCGCAGGGCATGGCCCGGCAGCACCACGGCGATCGCCAGCACGGCCAGAAACCATGCGCCCTCGCCGAGCGAGTAGTCGGGTGTGACGAGGGAGAGATCGGCGGCGGTGGGCATGAGAATCGTGGCGGCTAGTAGAACAGGTACTTGATTTCCGTACAGCCCAGTTCGTCAAGCCATCGAACAAGAGCCGGGGCGCCGTTGACAGGCCGCGTGAGTTGCGCTCCGTGAATCTGGACTACGCAGCCGTTTCTTTCGATATCTCCCAGGTTGACTCCGAAACGATCGGCTCCCGGCATCGGCAGGTTCTGGTTGGGTATACCGCCAAGTACTTCCGCCAACTCAGCTTCCCAGGCATTCAGTCGTTGCTCGTGCTCCTCCTGGGCCCTGCGTCGCGCTAGGAGCACTGCCTCAGGCTCTGGCTGCCCCGGTTCGAGTAACGCTTCCGGTTCGCTTTCTCGAATCGGGCGACTCTGATACAACTCGATCAACTCGCGTTGGCGCGGCTCACTCGTTTCTTTCAGAATTCTGTCGATTCGCTTCTGCCAGATCGACTTTCGCAGGGCCTCCTGCTCTTCTTCGAGTTCAATACAGCGATCTCTATTACCGTTCCTAAGGGCTTCGGAATACTGTCTACTGAGTTGATCGAAGTCGGGATCGTTCCCCATCCACTCCGCCTCCGATAGCGCCCCGTAGAGTGTTCTTGCTTCTTGCTCCTCAGACGTGGGACCATGGAGGGGATGCCATGGTGCCTTCGGGATCATCGAGAGCGGGCAGAAGTCGTAGGCCTGCAGGGCCTCCTGGATCTGGGCCGCGACTTCTTCCGACGGCGCCGTCACCACAATGGACACGAACAGTCTACAGTTGTCCGAGCCGTCGGCCACTTCCCGCGTCCGTCGAGCGAATCGCGATTTCCACTGTTCAGTCGTCACTTGCCCGTCGGGGGGAACCGTAACCAAGAGAGATCGGCCGAATCGCAGGAGTACCGTGTTTGCCGGAAGCTGCTTTCGCAACTCGGTGAACTGGGCAATCGCTTCGTCGTTGCTGGAAAAGGTCGCGACAACAGCGAGTTCAGACTCTGGAACGTCGCCGTCGGGATCCAAACCTGCCGCTTCGATCTGATCGACCTGGATCGGGTGCTCGGGTGACGAATCGCGATTGACAAACATGGGCAACCCTACGGCGAGGCCCGCGAGGGCCAGCAGGGCGAATACGAAGCTGCCGACGTAGACGCTGCCCAGCAGGATCGTCGCGACAACACCCGGTGGGCGGGCGTTGAGCGCTTCAAACGCCTGCAGAGTGAATTGGGCGACGTTCCTGTTGGTGAGGCCCTGTCGGAAACGGCCTCGAACTTCCTCGGCGATGACTTGGGCGGTTTCCGGGGGGACGGAATGGCCGTCGGGGGATGCGGCCTGGACGCCCTTTCGGCGGAGCGCGGTGACGACGCCGGCCATGCGAAAGGCAACGGGAAGTCCTGCCGCCATCATCAACCCGAAGAAGAAAAGGAAGCGATCGCCGGACAAGTGGGATCCGGCGAGAAGGACCACGACGGCCAGCACGCGGAAGCCGGCGTCGAGGATGTAGTGGCGAGAGAAGAGGAGGGTGTGCATGACCCAGCCGCCGTCGAGGGGCAGGATGGGCAGCAGATTGAAACCGTTGAGAAAGACCGCGAGCAACGCCGCCTGTTGAAGCCAGCCGATCTGAAGGAAGATGCCCGCAATGCCGAGTGCGGTTGCCAAGAAAATGCCGGGGAGCGGTCCGGCCAGGGAGACGACGACCTTCTTCCAGCCGGGCACGTTGTAGTGCCGGCCCGAAACGGCCGCTCCCAGCAACGGGATGAAGAACATCTTCACGTTGGAATAGTGGAACAGCCGCATGGCGGCGTAGTGGCCCAGTTCGTGGAAAAACAGGATCGGCAGGAGCATGGCCACGAATCCCCACGGCCAGACTGCGGCACCGAAAGCAAAAAACAGACCGACCGAGACGAGCAGAAGAATCACCCCAGCGCCCCAGCCGGAACGCTTGTTCTGCAGCTTCTCGATTTCTTCGAGAATGGCCGGCGTCGCCGAAGGCACTTCGCCTTGGCTGACCGCTTCGGTCGCAGCCTGAGCCGCTTCCGTCACGCGCTGCTGTTCCTCCTCCGTCATCGGCACGAAGACGCCGCGATCGACGTGAAAGTCCCGCACGGTGGCGTGGTGCGACTCGACGGCTTCGAGCAACTCGTATTCGTTGCGCACCGGGCGAACCGTCTTGAACAGGAGTTCCTCCTGAAGCGTCTTCTGGTGCGAGTCCCACAAGCTCGTTGCAGTGGCCGCCACCCGGCGGTTCTCACGGCAGGCTGGGGGGGCCAGTATGTCGCGCTTGCCGGCCGTCGAAATCAGGTAGGTACCGTCGGTGAAGGCGGTCACGAAGACCGGGAAGAAGTACTCCTTGGCCGGCTTGGTGAAATGCCATACACGATAGTGCACGCGAGCGACGGCCTGCCCGGAGTCATGCAGATAGACGGCCTGGTAGATGTCGGTCTGGTGCTTGACGTCGTGGATCCAGTAGCAGACCGGCGAGTGGAAGCCGAGGGCCTGGAGTTCTTGATGGGCGACGTGAAACCTGGCTCGCGCTTCGTCAGGAAGGCGATCGGGGGAGAGTCGGAACGGTTCCAGCGAATCGACGTTGGGGTCGTCGACCGAACCGGGCAGGCGGACTCGCAGCAACTTGAGGAGCCAGACGAGGACAACGAGGGGATTGGGAGTCCCCCACCAGTATTCCCGCAGTGAGACTCGCGTGCTATCAAGTCGGTAGAACATGCTTCACCTGGTCCTCGTCCAGCGCTCGCGACGATGGTTGCCATATCGAGGATTGTAGTCGATCGGTGAAGACTTGCGATCCATCCCTGCGCAAAAAAAGACGCGGTCGGAAAACACCTCAGGGGCGTCCTCCGACCGCGTGAAAACTCATGCCCTTCGGCGGTGGGCTCAATACTCGGTCTTCAAGATACCGGGCATGGGCACCGGATAGACGCCGTCTTTGATCTCGACGGGGGCGGGACCGTCTTCGGTCATCTTGTCGACGTCGGGGGCGAATTCGTGCTCGCTGGCAAGTATCTGGTCGTAGGTAACGATGTTGCCGGTGTGGGCGGCCATGCGGCCCATCGACGTGACCAGGCTGGCGGTCGCACCGCGTTCGACCTCGTTGTACTTCTTGTCGTTGATGATCGCGTCGACCAGATCGTTCCATTCGAGCTGATAGGGATTCGGCTCGGGTTGCGGGAAGGCCCAGATCTGGGAGCCCGGTTCGAGGGTCTGGTCCTTGAAGGTGCGAACCTTTCCGGGGTGGTGGGCCGAGGTCGACACGATGGCCGTCCCCTTCGTGCCGTGCACGTAGCTGGCAAACTCGTTGTGGCAGCCGCTCATGGCCCGGCCGTTGTAGAACAGCTTGGTGCCGTCGGGATAGGTGTACTCGACCGCGTAGGTGTCGAGATTCTGATCGAGGAACTTGTTTCCGGAGGCGTCTTCGCGGTAGTGGCGGCCGCCGAGAGCGTGGGCCTTGACCGGCCACGCGCCCTTCATCCACGAAAGTTCGTCGATCTGGTGGATGAAGTAGTCGCTGTACAGGCCGCCGCTGGCCCACAGGAAACTGTGAAACTTGGCGATCTGGTGCATTACTTCGGTCATGCCTTCCGGGGGCGGGCCGCAGGTGGCCGATCGCTGGGCCATGCGATACCCGCGCATCGCGATGATGTCGCCGATCTCGCCGCCGTCAATCCGTTCCTTCAGTTGCTGGCGTCCTTTGCAGTGCCGGACCATGAGGCCGACACCCACCTTGAGGTTCTTCTCGTCGGCCTTCTTGGCCAACTCGATCATCCGCCGCGTCGTCGGGCCGTCGACGGTGACCGGCTTCTCCATGAAGACGTTGAGGCCCTTCTGGATGGCATAAGTGAAATGGACCCAGCGGAAGGCCGGCGGAGTCGCGAGGATCACGATATCGCCCGGCTTCAGGCAATCCATGGCCTTTCGGTAGCCGTCAAAACCGACGAACTGCCGGTCGGCGGGCACGTCGAACTTGTCGGTATTCTCAAACTGCTTGGACAGGGTCTTGTGCCGAACCGCAAGCTTCTGCTCGAACACATCCGCCATGGCAACAAGCTTCGTCGGCGCGCTGGTAACACTCAGGGCTTGGGCCGCCGCGCCGGTGCCACGTCCGCCGCAGCCGACCAGGGCGACCTGAAGGAGGCCGCTCTCCGCGGCGTGCACGCCCCGTGCCGACGTGCCAAGCAGGGTCACGCCCGCGGCAATCTTGCCGGACGTCTTGAGAAACTCGCGACGGGGCGTTGCGCCCTTCCGATTTTCGCTCATCAGTGGTCTCCTCTGGAGGTGGGATGGTAATAGGCAGGTTGGAAGCAAGCTTCGATTATAGATGCTCGCCCGTGGGGATGCCAAACTCCCTGGCCCGTCCGGTTTCCGGCGCCGAGCGCCAATCGCTTGCCGGATGGGTCAGATGGCCGTAGGATTATAGGCAGTTTTTATGGCCCATGACTGGCTAATCGCTGCCCCCTCAGTAGTGGGAAGGAGTGCCATGAATCTCCACGCTGTCTGCCCCGTGTACGTCCTTCTCGGCGTCCTCCTGGTGCTCGGCGAGACCGGCAGAGCAGACGAACCCACCTCATGGACCGCCCGACCGGACCCGTCCTCCCATCCGATAGACTGGAGCCCCAAGGCAGATCTGGCGATCGACCTGCGCCACTTGGGCGGCTCGATCGTTCATCCACCGACATTGACCCCCTACGTGCTGGTCAACGGCACGTGGTTGCATCAGGAAAGCCCCGTTTACGACCTTCGCACGGGAGAGATTGCCGGGCGTGTGGGAGCTGCGACGGAACGTGCCGGGGCGGGAATGTTCTGTGCACTCAGCCCTGACGGCAAATGGGTCGCCATGACCAGAAGTTCCCAGTCGCCGTCGGTCTGGTCGACCGAGTCCGGCAAGAAGATTCTCCAGTTGAACGCGCCGGGCGACCAGCAGATCCAGTTTGCCGACGACCGGCGCCTGATCACCTTCCACGGGCAATGGGGCGTGAAGGTCTGGTCGATCCCTGAAGGGAAGTTGCTCCTCGAGTTCGATCTGCCGCGATCGGTGTACAAGCGGGCCATGGATACGACACCGGGCGGCAACTACCTGCTTGTCGTGGCGAAGAACAACGATTCCCGACTCCCACAGATCGTTGCGATCGACTTGCGCACTGGAACGACCGCGGGCGCCGTGTCCGTTCCAGCGAGATCTCCTTTCTACTTTCATGGTTTTGATGCATCGTTTGACGGAACTGAGTTCGGTTGCGTCTGGGCGAGCCGCGACGGGGTATTCCTGACGGCTTGGAGAATGGAGGATGGACGCCGGACCGTGCAGCACCGGCTGGGCGATTCCTGGAAAGAATTTGCTGAACGCTTCGACCAGGGCAGTCTCTCCCGTGGGCGTTGCAACGCCAGTCATCTGTGCTGGAAGCCGGACGGCAGCGGCTGGCTGGTGGCGGCGGCCATTCACGTCGACCGAAAAACGGGTGACGCCTCGCCGATTCTGCTGCCCGAGCCGTGCTTCTGCTCGGAGGTCATGTGGACTCCGCGCCATCTGCCGGGCGATCAGGTTCTGAACGTTCTCCGCGAACGGGCCGCAGGCTTGTTGGCCGTGGTTAAGTACGCCCCAGAGGGGTTCCCGGAACTGCGTCAGGAAATGAAGGCAGGGTACCTGCCTGCAGACTTCGGCAGGCCGAAACTGAGTAGACTTCCTTCTTCGCACGAATTGCCTTTGCGTCAGCTTCCAGGATTTGCAGAAGAAATGCCAGCCTATGTGCCGTCCGGGATTGCGATTGCCGAAAATGCGTTGCCCGACCGCGTCGAAGTGCAATATCCAACGAAGAACAGCATCTTTGACATGTGGCAACCGGAGGAGTGCCAAGGCGACCTGTTCCTCAGTTACGGCCCACAGTCCAAAGCCGATTCGGTTCTCTGGTACCTGGCTCGATACGCCATCCGCTCGCAGGAAGAAACGAGGCGATTCACTCCCGCCTTCCTGGCTCGGCCGGTCGACGTTTCGCCATCGGGCAGAACGGTCCTCACCCGGACCGAGGATGGGCGATTCGATCTGTGGAGGTTCAGCGGCGAGCACCTGTTGGGATTCCGGCCCCAATGGCCGGTCGATGGATGGTTCTCCTCAATTCGCGACCTCCCGGTAGCGCTGGTGGATGACGAACGCTTTCTGCAGCTTGGCGATTCACGGGAACTCGTGCTTCGGACCCTGCCGGACGGAAAGGGAGTCTATCGAGTCGCGACGGAGACCGGCCGATACGATCTGCCATCGTTCGACCGCCGCAGTGTCCTCCTCTTTCGGACATTTGGCTGGGACGTGCTGAACGTCGACACAGGTGCAATCGCGCAACGAATCACGCTTCCGGAGAACGTTCGAGGGCTTCATCATCACGCGGTCTTCTCGCCTTCCGGGAAGCAGGTTACACTGATTCTCCCGATTGAGTTGCCGGAAAGCACGAACAAGAATCCGGACGCGGTCCAAGGGCGGCTCTCCCGCTCGCTCTCCGTGATCGACCTTGTGTCGCAACAAGAAACGATGCGTTTGTCGTTGCCGCAACGGTACGAAGCATCTCCGCTTTGGGTGTCGGAGGACTATCTGCTGATCGATTCCCCGTTCGACGAGGCCTCCGGACCGGAGCTTCCCACATACGGCCACCAGCACCTGCTGATTCACGCTGCAACAGGGTGGCCGGTCTGGCGATTCTTGACGCGAGACTTCCTGCAACTAGTCCGCCACGACGATCGACTTCGTGGTGTATGGAGCGATCTCAGCGAACGTCCGCGTGGCGTTTTGAGTGCCGGCATGGCCGCCTCCCAGATTCCTCGGCTGGGACGGCTCCTCGGCCAATCGTTGCTCACATCAGAGATTGTCAAGGATGCGGAAGAGCAACTCGCGAAGAATCGCCGACTGCTGGACAGATTCACGCGTTTGGCCGTCGACGTTGCGTTGGATATTCCGACCGAACTGGAGCCTCCGCAAGCACTCGTCTACCGGCACGACCACTCGCTTAAAGGCTTCACGGTATCGAGCGAATCGATACGCTGCCACTTTCGTCGCCTTGTAGAAGAGCAGGGGATTGAAGTCGACCCAAACGCCGAACATCGCCTGAGAGTCAGCTTCGTGGAGAAACCTCTCGAAAAGACGGTAGAGCGCATTCTCCTGGCCGGTCTACGAGATGCCAGCAGTGCCTACTTCACGTCCGACGCACGGCTGGACAAGCGTCTCGAGAAGGAGGGGCCTGAGATTCGTGCGGTTCAGGTCACTTGTGCGATCACGATCTCAAATGCCGACGGAAAGGAGCTTGCGAGCGTGGAACGAAGCTTCGACACTTTTGATAGCGGCCTCCGCGATTCGCTGGTCCGCGATGAAGAATCGATCCGGGACCGGCTCCGAAAGAACGTCTGGCAAGCGGCAATCACCTGGTGCCTGAATCAGTCGGCCCAGTCGATCCTCACCGGGACCTTTGACGAGCGGCAGATTCCCACGACTCGCCTCGACGGCGGAAAATTGGAGGAACTGTCCGAAAACCGTCTTCCACTCGGGCGTCCGCAGTAGGGCGCCGAAGATGCAGGTACCGGGCGGCGCGCGGTTATAGGTCGGATAATCCTCGTCTTCCTCAACGGACTCCCTACGGCCGCACCACCACCCGCAACGCCTCACCCGACTTCATCAACTCGAACGCGCCGTGGATCTCGTCCAGGGGCAGCACGTGCGTGGCCAGTTTGCCGGCCGGCACGCGGCCGGAGGCCAGCAGCGCAATGGCCTGCTCCACATGTCGGGCCGTCGAATCGCTGGTGCCGATCACACGCAGTTCGCCGTAGTGGATGGCCCGGCTGTCCATCTGCAGAGTGCAGTTGTCTTTCGGCAACGACGCAAACAGCACCACCGTGCCTCGTTTGCGGACGAGATGAACGGCCTGCTCCTGAGGTTGGGCGGCCGGGGCGGCAACGATGGCCGCGTCGGCGCCGAGCCCGTCCGTTTCGGCCAGGACCCTTTCGACTAGATCTTCCTTCGCCGGATTGACGAGTACATCGATTTCAAAGCCCTGGGCTTGAGCCAGCCGCGGAGGGCCGATCTCGGAGAGCATGATCTTGCCCGCCCCCATCGCCCGGGCCACGCAGGCGTTCATCAGGCCCAACGGACCGCCGCCCAGCACGAGCACCGTGGCCCCTTCGTCCAGGTCGCACTGCCCGATCGAGTTGACGGCGCAACTGACAGGCTCGGCCAAGGCCGCATGCTCGGCGGGCATGTCCGGCGGCGTCCTGACGACGTGGCCGTTCTCCAACGCCTGGGCGGGAATGACCACCCGCTCCGCCATTCCACCGGGATAAGTGAAACCCATGGGGGCCAACGAAACGCAAAGATTCGTCCATCCCCGACGACAATAAAAGCACTTGCCGCACGAGATGCTGGTGGCCATGACGATACGATCGCCCGGCGCGAACCCGCCCACCGCCTTGGCACCGGCCCGGGCCACTCGGCCGGTGAATTCGTGACCCATCGTCAAAGGCGGCACAATCCGCGGATTGCCGTGGTGGAACGTCTTCAAGTCCGTCCCGCAAACGGCACAGGCATCGACCTCCACGAGCAGTTCCCGCTCGCCGCAGGTGGGATCCGGAACGTCGTCGACGCGAATGTCCCGAGGACCGTGGTAGACGATCGCTTTCATGGGGCAAGCTTTCCATTCCAGAAGCAATAATAGCCGCGGGGCTTGCCCCGCGATCACACCTTCACAATGTTTTCGCGGCATCGATCGCGGGGCAAGCCCCGCGGCTATTTGGGGTTTGGTGTGTTGCGGAGAAGGTGACCTCCGTCAGTAATCGCCGGCTTCGTCTTCGGGAGCGTCGCCGACA
This sequence comes from Planctomycetaceae bacterium, assembly GCA_012719125.1. GTDB lineage: Bacteria > Planctomycetota > Planctomycetia > Pirellulales > Thermoguttaceae > JAAYAY01. The sequence continues at coordinate 34,968 of JAAYAY010000237.1, forward strand.
ATCGCGGCCGTACCACCCGCGGCGCCAAGCCGCCGGCAGCCCTGGTCGAGAAAGCCGCAGGCAGCCTCATAGGATCGCACTCCGCCCGACGCCTTGACGCCCATCGTGTCGCCGACCGTCTTGATCATCACGGCGATGGCCTCCGGAGTGGCGGGACCGCTGCCGAAACCGGTCGACGTCTTCACGAAATCGGCACCCGCATCCCGCGAGATCTCGCAGGCCTTGGCGATCTGCTGCGGCGTCAGGTAGCAGGTTTCGAGAATCACCTTCACCAGGACGCCGCCGGCCTTCCTCGCCTCGGCCACCACGCCTTCGATATCACGGCGAACCCAGTCGTAGTCGCCCGACAGGAACTTGCCGATGTTCATGACCATGTCGAGTTCCCTGGCGCCGTCCTCGATGCCCAGCCGGGCCTCCAACGCCTTGACCTCGGGACGATGGGCGCCGTGAGGAAAGCCCACCACCATCGACGGCACGACCCCCGAACCTTCGAGCTGCCTGGCCGCCAGGGCCACATCGCTTGGCCGAACGCAGACACTGGCCACCTGATACTTCTTTCCCAACACGCAATTCTCGATGATGTCCTGGTCGGTCATCTCGGCCTTCAAGGCCGCATGATCGATCGTGGCAGCCACTTGCTTTTTCGTCCATTTAGGCATGTCTGTCTCTCTCTATATCAATTCCACATTCTCACGAAGCGTCGGTCTCAACTGGCGTGGGTCACATTGCCCGAACTGCTAAGACGACGAGCAGGACTATCATGAGCACAAAGACCAAGAGAACGAGCGCGTCACCCACGAAGACCAGCTTAGTCTCTGCCCGGCTATACAACCGACTCAACCATTGTGGACGCCACCAGATGTAGAGGATCAAGAGTATGTAAAAGGGCACCAAGGCGTCGAGCAGCACCGTCAACACACCACGCAGAATCGGGTCTTGCGTGAGTTGGACACCAACCATAAACAGAAGGGCCAACAGGACGCCAACAACCAGCAGAATGACAGAGTATCCAAGCTTCTGAAAGACATTGAGTTTCGTATTCAATTCCTGCAAGCGATGACGCGGCATGAAACTACCCGTGTTTGAGCACCGTTCCTGCGAGTTGCGGCACACTGCCTTCTCAGTGCATCTCTCTCCCGCCCGTAATATTGATCGCCTGGCCCGTCATGTAGTCGGCACGGGCGGACGCCAGGTAGCAGGTCATGTTGACGACGTCGTCGATGCGAGCGAGTCGGCCGAGGGGGACCTTGGCGGTGAACTTCCTCACGACCTCCTCGATCGGCAGGTTCATGGTCTTCACGTAGTTGCTGGAGACGTTGCTCCAAACGCCCGTCGCCTCCGTAATGCCGGGGCAAACGCAGTTGACGCGGATCTTGTCGCCCGCCAGTTCGAAAGCCAGGGCCTGGGTCAGGCCGATGATCGCGGCCTTGGCGGCCGAATAGGGCGCCATCAGGGCCGAGCCCGTCTTGCCTGACTTGCTGGAGAAGTTGACGACGCTGCCGCCGCCGTTCCGCTTCATGATCGGCACGACCTCCTTGATGAACAGGAACGTGCCCTTGCAGTTGACGTCGAAGACGAAATCCCAGGTGCCTTCTTCGATGTTTTCGATCTTCCCGCCGTCGCCGACCGTGCCGGCCACGTTGACGAGCACGTCGATCCGGCCGCCGAACGCCGCCGTGGCCGCCTCGACGACTTTCTTGACCTGGCCGTGATCCGTCACATCGGCCGCCAGGCTTTGGCAGGCTTCGCCCACCTCTGCACAGATCGCGTCGAGGGATTCCTGTTTCAGATCAGTAATGAAAACCTTGGCGCCTTCTTCGACCAAACGTCCGGCAATTCCCTTGCCGATCGATCCGGCAGCCCCGGTCACCAACGCAACTTGATTCTCGAATTCCACGTAAGAGCTCTCCGCCATGTAGGGTGGGCCAGAGTGGACCAACACGGTTCCGGTTCTATCGTCAACGGCGATCAATCTGCGAGAAAGGTGACCGATCTGCTCGGCAACGGCGGCCCACCATCGTGCGTTCCCCATGCCCATCCGCTTGCATCGAACCAGTCAACGAGAGAAATACCAATGTCTCCTCCGGCGGGCACCGCAACATGATTTCACCCTATGTGTTTGAGTCAATCAATCGGGGCAACGCCAGCAATGCAAACGATTCGAAATGGGCACCGTGACATGGTGGGCCGCCGCTTGCGTGACCGTCTTGGCACGTCTTGCCGACGAATGAGTTCTTCCGTTCGGCAAGGGCGTCAAGGAGTTGGTCGCTTTGGCCCACCCTACGCTAGCTGTTGAGGAAGAAATCGTTCAGCTTCTCATCGGCATGGCGGACACCGGAGTTGGTGTGCACGTTGGCGACCTCGGTGACAATGGCGCCTTCAGGTCCGCCGTACTGCCAATGCTCGCTGCCGACCTTGGCCAGGGGCACGAACATGCCGGGCGTCGCCAGCACGTCATGCCGGGTCTCCGCGGTCCCGCCGCAGTGGATCTCCGGAATGACGATCTCATCCGGCAGATTGGGCTCCCCGATCCCGACGATGTGGGAAGCGCCCCATCGAACCAGCCAGCCTTCGCGTTTGGCCGGATTGCCTTCCCCCTCCACGTGCCAATGCTCCGGAAGCATCTGGCCGGGCAGCAGGAAGATATCCATCATCATGTAACGGTCTTCGACGTTGTTGATGAAGATGTAGGCGGCCAGGCCGAGCTTGGCGAACTGACCGGTCCCGTAGTCCGACACCCAGAGGCCCTCTCGCATGCCCGGGAAGATCGGATACCCGTGGTGCCTGCAAAGAGCCTCGACCGCGTCTTTGCCCTTCTCCACGTCGAACTTGCCGTCAGCGCCGTAGAACTGAGCGTTGTCGAACATGAGTTTTCCTTTCGCGGAACAGCAAGTCTCGGCCGCCCGGGCGGCACCGCCCAGTGCTGCCAGTCCGGCTGCGGCGCCGGCCGTTTTCAGAAGAGTGCGTCTGTCCATTTGGGGCCCTTCGCTGGTCTCAAGGGTGATCTGCTGGTGAAAACTCGCGACAAGCTGACATTCTATTGATGTTTGCACAGGGAATGAACGGTCTGTCGGGCGATTTGCACCGTCGGCACGCGGAATATGAGCGAAATGCAGGCCCGGTGACCCGGAGAGCCCAGCCGGCTGAGACGCTCCCGATTCGATAAAAGGCGAATCCCAGAACTGTCGTCATTATGACTCAACTGCGATGCAAGAATGACGACACCAGGGATGGCCTGTTACAGCTATCGTCTTGATGTAACGCGTTTTTTGGATTGCACTTATGGCATTCCCTGATCCTTTGGCACGCCAAACGCTTTGAGGAAAGTCAAAACCTCACTTCCTCCCCCGCAAAGGAATGATCCATGAGACCCGACACAAACGCCTGCCGCCGAAGTCGTGCTGCCTTCGCCTGCTCCACCCCGCTCCTGTTGGTTGCCATCGTCCTGATCACGGCTGATTCCGATCCGGGCCAAGCTCAAGAACCGTGGGGAGTGCGAACCAGCACGCCGCGCTCGGTTTCTGCCGGATCGTTGTGGCTCGCGCCTACCGTGGTTCAGGGGCTACGCTCCGACCGCTACTATTCGCTGGTCGTCACCGGGTCGGTCAAGCTTGGCGAGGAGCACTACGGCAACTACTACAAGGGCTACTACGGCGACGCCGGCTACCGCTGGGAATCGACCTCGATGGATCTGGACTACCCGACTCAGCCCCCGCAACGTTCCGGCGTAGTGGCCACGAGTCTCACCAACGGTTTGACCGAACAAAGCTATCGGCGAAACCACGTCTACACCACGGGCTGGTTCATTCCCACAAGCAGCACGATGACCATTCAATTGGCCGTCCGTCCTTCACGCGATAACAACGGGCAGATCCGCTTCGGGCTGGTCGAACTCCATCCCGACGCCAACCCAAACGACTACACCTTCAACTCGACTTCTGCCACCTGGCAATACAACGGCGATTTCCTGGGCCAGCCAACTCAAGGAGTCCGTCAGGATTCCATCTGGGACGTCATCGTAGGCCCTGCGCCGCAGAACCCTTGGGACAACGGAAACACCGGCCTGTTCGGCAGCAGCACGCTCCCACCGCTGTTCAACGAGCCCTCGGGCGTTTGCGTCGACACGCACACTTCCATGTTCCCGGAAGGCAGTTCCGGCATCGGCCCCGCCGACGTCAACGTGGGACCCGGCTTCGACTCGGCCGTGCGACCCGGCAGTCCTGCGGGGACGAACCGCGGCAACGCGATCAATCTGCTCGACCAGATCGCGCCCCCCGTACGCTACTACTGAACCCAGAGCAGGGCAAGCCCGCTACCCAGCCTTCACAAACATGCGCACCAAGCGCACAAGTCCAGCGCAAAGACCCCAAAAGCCTCACCGGCTGACAGACGCACCCGAGACCACCAATGTTTCAGGTGCGTCGGTTCGTTGCTCCAAGGGCTGAAAGGCTCGTCTTCCTGTGACAGCCAGCCCCACCATCAACGCAAGTCCCAGCGGCAATGCGCTGAGCAACCAGAGGACTGCTACCGCCCACAATACAGAATGAAGCCACGGAGTGCGATACTTGCAGACCAATACGGCAATCGCCATGGCAACGAAACCAACGCAGGAGACGGCAAGCCCGACCACTGTGCCCATCAAGGCTGATAAAACCACAGGTGCAAGAGCGCTGGGGTCCGTGCCGCTCGATTGGGCGACGTCGGCGAAGGTCTGGATCATCAAGACAACGGTCACAGCAGGTCCCGCGAGCAGCCCCAACTGAAGAACCGAGCCCCAGATCGCCAATTGTCTTCCCAGACGGTACATTTCGTCCTCTCCCAGGCAGCAATTCACGCCGGGTACTGTTTCGGCACCTCGATCCAGAACGTCGTCCCTTCCCCCTCGACGCTCTCGAAATCGACGCGGCCCAGCAGGTAGCGCTCCCCGATAAGTTTCATGCTGTGCGTGCCGATCCCTCGCCCCGTGACCGCCTTGGTGCTGAAGGACCGCAGGAAGACCTGCCGCTGAACGTTTTCCGCCATGACCTCTTCGTTATGAACCGAAATCCCTACGGCCTGCCCGCAATCGCGGCAACTGAGCGTGACCTTGCGGCCGGGCCCGGTCGCTTCCAGGGCGTTGCGCAGCATGTTGCCGATCACCCGGGCGAGCAGCGTTCGGTCGGTGGTCAGCTTCCCCTCCCAGACTTCGCCGAGAACGACTTCGGCGTTCCCGTTCTCCGCGGTTCGATGAAGATCCTGCAAGTGCCGCAGGAACTCTCCCGTTTGAATCTCGCCGGTGGATACCCTGAGGTCGCCCGCCTCGGCGAGCATCAACTCCCGCTGCGAGCGGATCTCGTCGCTCAATTCGTCGAGGTATTTCTCCAGTGCCCCGACCTCTTCGGGAACAAGCGTCCCCTTGGCGGCCTTGCTGGCGATCACCTGGAAATGCGTCTTGAGGCCCACAATCGTGTTCATCACGTCGTGGAAGAACACCCGGGTGAGCACCGCCAGCCGGCTGCGATCGCCGATATCCTCCAGCGCGACGAGCGTGAGCGGCTCCCCGTGAATCTCCACGGGGGTCGCCGTGACGCGCAGTTCCAACGCGCAGCCGGGAGACGTGGCATCCAACCGCAGGCGGCAGTCTCCCGTCACGGTCTTGCCCGTGTTCTGGGATTGGAGCAGGGTTCGGACCGCTCCACAGTCGATGCACGGCTTGGCGGTGCCGCAGCCGTCGGGACCGCGGGCCGCGTGGACGCAGCCGATGATCTCGCCCGGCCGGTAGCCGATCAGCTCGTCTTCCGTCCGTTCGACGAGATGCAGCAACGAGGAGTTGACCGTCACCACCTGCCGCTGCTGGTTAAGCACGAACACCCAGGACGGCATCGCGTCGAGCATGGCACGCAGCGTCGCGTCGCAGTTGACCGCACCGCGTTTCTGCCGGAGATCCCGCTGGGATTCACGGCCGGCAGGGGCAAAGAACGTATCGGGACCTTTCGAGGAACCGCCGGTAGCGCCAAGGACCATAGGGAGACGTTTCCCGTTGTGTGAAGGAAGCCAGGTGCCGCTGCACTTCCCTAGTCTATTCGCCGACAATGCGAAATCGAATCCCGATTAGCCTAGCCTATTGGGGGGGGCTGGCTCAAGATCCAACTCGAAATAGGGCTCCTATTGAGCCTGAGAAAAGCAATGCAACGAGGCCGAGCAGCACACAACTACGCGGGGTCAAGGGGTTCGATCCTTGGAGAGTCTCGCCAAGGCATGTGCCGCGAGCGTGCAGCAGTGCAAATCGATACACTTCATATCGACAACCTGGCGGAAGTGCTTCTTGGCCTCTTCCGGCTGGCCGTCGAGTTCGAGGATGCAACCGAATACGTAGCCGTACTCGCTCCGGTAGCGACGGCTGTGCCGCCTGCCGGCGGAGCGATGAAGGCACGCGCGGAGGCCGTTTCTGAAGTTCCCCGATGGCAGTCTTCTCTGTCTCATGATGGTCACAACCGCTTGACAAAGGACCATTTAGGCGCGTCGGCAACAAGAGACGAGGCACCGGTACTCCGCGGTGAGGATGGAACCTACGCTTGTACCGGATGAACCTCAGTTTTGTCGGCTTGTCGCCCCATCGAAGGGTCCATGGGGCCTTCGGCGACAGATCAACGGTGAGCGGGCCGTGAAAATGAGCCTCCTTGGCATTGTCCGGGATGAGCAAGTAAGCGCCGCCCCCCGCCGAGCAGGACCAGCAGTACCGAAACGGCCACTATCCATTTCTTCATGATACAGACTCGGCTTCGGTCGTTGTTCCACCTTCATCGTTATACAGCCTAACGGACAGGTTCCGCAACAATGCCTTCAATCCATCCCGGCCTCGTTGAATACCTCCTGACGACGCGCATCCCTGCCTGTTCGATCTCGTGGGCGAGGCCGCTACGCTGAAGATCCCGTGTGGTGGCAGACTCCGGGTTTCCTGGTAACCATCCGAACCACCACAGCCAGGGAACGAAACGCGACAGCCGACTGGATAGTGGCGAGTGTTCCACGGCGATTACCCGACCACTTGAGCGACACACGCGAGCGGCTTCTTGAAGGATCGAGATTCTCAATTGTCGGGGCATCTCGTGCAGAGCAAGCGTGATGAGCACCCGATCGAAGGTTTCTGGTGCGAAGCCGATGTCCGCAGCATTGCCGACACGATAGTCCACCAGACCCGTACGATCTTTCCGCCTCGCTGTTGCGATCTGGCCCGAGCCAAGGTCAATCGCCGTCACGCGTGCCGACGGCGTCGCCCGGATCAAAGCACGCTCGGTCGTCCCCGTTCCGCAACAGAGCGAGAGTACGTCGTGGTCAGGTTCCACACCGAACCAGTCGACAAACTCCCTGCGGCAGGTCCTTTCTCCACCGAGCGGCAGGAAACACCACCACGCCATGAGGTCATAGAACGGTCCTGAGATGCCATACCAAATCTCTTCCGTCCTGCTGACGTAGCCAGAATCACGAATACTCGGCGACGGTGGACGTGCGGAATCTCGATCGGGCATCTTCGCTCCACCTGGACTTTCCAACGGCAACTCTACCCTGCCACCTCCTTGAGCAACCTGATCGCCGCGGCCGTCATCTCCCGCCCCGCAGTCGGCTGGTAGGGCGGCAAGTCGACGATCTTGGGCACCACGATCGCCGAATACTCGCCGGCCTCGTAAGCCTTGGGATCGGGCACGTAACCGATCGAACCGTCGGCACAACCGACCACCAGCGTGTCCTTGAACGGCGAATCGCGGCGGATTGCCAGCCCGTAGAAGCTGTAAAGTTCGCCCGGGTGAAACAGCATTCCCACCGGCCCGAGCCGGATCGCCCCAAGCGTGATCGGCAGCGACTTGACGTCGCGATCGCGGTGCTCGTTGCCGGCATACCAATCCGCGGCAAAACCGGCGTCGACCCACGGCCCCGATGCGCACTTGCTCGGGTCGCGGCGGTACTCGTCAATCCACTGCTCGAACCGCTCCATATCGAAAGGAACGTTGAAGGGTGCACTCCGGGCGCGCAGACAGTCGACCGTTACGGGGGCGGCCTCGGTAATCGCCCGCTTCAGAGCGGGAGTGACGGCCGCCACCGTTTGCCGGATCTCGCCCCGCCAGTCGCTGCCGTCGCCCGGGTTCACGTCGCCGAGGTGCCCCTGAAGGAGCGACGGGCGCAGGCCCAGTTCCTTGTGGATCTCCCTCGCCACCTCGCCCGGCCAATCGGGGCCCGCCTGTTCATCGGCGTAGCAGACCACGTGGGCCGAGAAATGATACCACACCAGGTCCGGCTTCCTGCCCGCCCGGCGAAAGACCAGGGCGTGGAGCATCGTGTCGAGCCAGCGCTCGGCGTCGGTCGACTCGGGACCGAACTCGGCGTCGGTGCGCGTAGCGCCCTGCTTCACCGTGCGGTTGTGACTGCCGCCCGTCGCCCGGCACTTGCCCAGCGACAGTTCGGCCGGCGCCAGATCGGCCTGGGCCGCGACAATCGCCTCCACCGTGCGCTGCTCCACCGTGGCCATGTACTCCTGAGACATCCCGCCCCATTGCCGGAGCGTGAGGAAAGTCGGCATGCTGTGATCGTGCGTGGCGACCAAGTGGATGTTCTCGGCCGGGATTCCCGTGCGGCCCGCGGCCGACTGCTGAATCCGCACCGTCATTTCATGACTCACACCCAGCACGTCGAGCGAACAGATCGCCGCCTGCGTCGGGCCGAAGGCCAGTACCAGCGCCCGCACCTCCGCCGGCTGGCGAATCCCTTTGACCCGTCGCTCCTGCCCGGGCGGCTTGTGGAAGCCGGCCAACTCGATGCCCAAAGGCGGCGTGATATCGGCCACGCCCTCGCCCGCCCGCAGGCCCTCCGCGGCCGCTCCCCTGGCCGAGGTTGTTCCAAGAACCGCCATTCCGCCGACCATCGCCGAGAGAAACTGTCGTCGCTGCATGTGCCTGTCTCCACAAACCTGGGATTCCTTCTCGTGAAACCTCCAACATAGTACCACAAGGTGCCCCCGGATTTCCAACGTAAACCAAGGCAGATCCCAGTTCACCGGGCCCCAAACCGGATATTGCGAATGTGGTCGCCAATCGTCACATCGGGCGAGTCGGCGGTCGCAACTTCTCCGAACCGGACAACGTTCTCGAACGTCAGATCCTCGACCGTATGTTCCGCATCGTATCCGACCACGCGGATCTCCCCGCGAAAGTTCTCCTGCCTGCCGGTCACAGAGATGTCTTTGAACACGCATTCGGAGAGACGGCCCGCGCGGGTGTACTTCCTGCCCGACACGGCACAGACCATCGGCCTGGCCAGGACCAGCACCATATCACCCCCGTCGGCGTTGATCCGAAAGTTCTCGAAACGCATCCGCCGCATCACCATGTCGTCGCTCGGCTGCAGGAAGAAGACGGCATGAGCCCAGAACTCCTCCGGCTTCCGGTACTTGGGGCTGTAATGGAGCACGTCGATGTCGCGGGCCGTGAGGTCCTGCATCACCTCCGTTTCGCACTCGTATCCGATCCGGAAGACGTTGGCCAGATCCGTCCAGAACTCGCACGCCTCGATCGTCATTTTCTCGCATGCCTTGCGGTCGTGCCCGGTCAGCCCCTTGATCGCGATGCAATCGTCCTGGGTGCGGAGGAAGCAGTTCCGGATCGTAACGTCGCATGAGTTGACCAAGTCGATCCCGTCGTCGTTCAGCACCCGCGACCCGCAAATCTTGACGTTATCGATCACCACGCCGTCGCACCCATTCGGAACCAGCGCCCAGGTCCAGGAACCGCGCAAGATCACGTCGCGGACGACGAGGTTCTTGCACGACGTCATGTCCAGCATAAAGCGTCCCGGCCCCTTGAGATGCGGATACTCGCTCCCGTCGAGGATGCCGCGGCCACGCACCGTGATGTTCTCACCCTCCGCCCGCACGGCCCCCTTAACGACCGCCCCGCCGGCCAGGTACAGCGTCTGGTTGTCGGTCAATCGGATGTTCACCGGGTTGTGAATCCCGGGTCCGAAATAGACCACGTTCGGATCGCCCGGCTTCGGCGGATCGGTCTCCAGTGGATTGGCGAACAACAATAGCGGGCTGTTCCGCCCGTCGCGCTCGATCGCGATACGAAACGGTCTACTCGCCGTGAACGTCAGGGCGTTCGGCTTCTCCAGCGTGGGCCGGATCCCGAATCGCTCGGGCAGAATGCTCGCCCCTTCGAGCGACTGGGGCGACGTCACGCGTACGGTGACTTCGCCCGAAGAATCGAAGGAGGCGAAATAGTATCTCTTGTCGAAGAATTCCGTCTCCGCTCGATAGACGTCGACGGGCTTACCGTCGACCTCCACGCGGTAATCCTCCGTCGCCGCCTCGCCTGCAGGGGCGGGATAGGTGACCACCCGGCTCTCGGAATCGGCACGCGCTCTCACGGCCCCCAGGCCGATGAAGAGAACCATGCCCCAACAGAAATAGCCGAGCCACTGCCGGCACGTTGTCCTGTTACCCGTTTCGCTCATGATGCACCTCGTATCGTGTTCACTTGTCCCGCCAAGGATTCTTTCAGGCGTTCTTTCCGGGAAGGCGGGAATCCAGACCGCCTGCCAATGTAGCGATCGTGCAGGAGAACTGCAAAGTCCTCTTGTGGCAAGAAAAAGTAGCAGGCACTCTCCGAACGCCGCTGGCGGGAAATCGGGGTTTCCGGCAGTTCTGCGGACGGCACGGCGGAGCGTGCCTGCTACTTTGCCGTTCCCCTGGCGATCGTGGCGCGTTCTTGACAACGCTTCGCGCATGATTCAAGCTCGAAGCGGTCTCTGCGGCAGGGGCGTCGCAACGCCGGATAGCTCGGGGCCGCTCATGTGAGGAAAATCGTCGCCGACAGTCCGGCACCTCGTGACGGTGATCGAATTCTGCAGAAAGGAACATCCGTGATTAGCCACGCGAAAAGTCTCGTTGCTTCGTTGCTCGCCGGTTGGTCGATCCTCGCTCTGGCTGCCCCGGCGGCGGCTGAGGATTCGAAACTCCAGCGGCTCAAGTACAACCACCCCGGCCTGGCGGTCGATCTGGGGGCTGGGCTTTGGGCATGGCCCTTGCCGATGGACGTCAACGGCGACGGGCGGATCGATATGATCGTCAATGAGGAGGACGTGCCCTACAACGGCGTGTACGTTTTCGAGCATCCCGGCACGAACGACAAGCTGCCGGTCTTCAAGCCGGCCCGGCGGCTCAGCGACGGCATGATCAACGCCCAAGTGAGCTACGTCGACGGCAAACCGCACGTGCTCACTCCGGGCCGCGAGTATCCCGACTTCATCCATACCGGGCTCTCCCAACCGGTCGATCTGCCGCTGGTCCCGAACGTGCATCCGAACAAGATACGAGGGAACATGTGGCGCTACGTCGATTTCGACGGCGACAACAAGACCGACCTGGTGATCGGTATCGACGACTGGACCGAGTACGGAGAACCGTGGACGGGGTACAACGCCTACGATGCGGCCGGAAAATGGCTCCGCGGCCCCTTGCGAGGCCAAATGTATGTGGCCAGAAATCTCGGCACCAATGAGGAGCCGAAGTATGCCGCCCCCTTCCGGCTGGCCGACCGGCAGGGCAACATTCTGGAGACCTACGGCTGGCCGTCGCCCTGCGTGGCCGACTGGGACGGCGACGGCGACCTCGACATCCTGTGCGGTGAGTTCTTGAATCGTTTCACCTATTTCCAGAATGTAGGCACGCGCCAGAACCCCCAATACGCCGGCGGGATCCGAGTGAAACAGGCAAACGGCGAACTCCTGGAGATGGACATGCAGATGATCACGCCGGTCGCCCTGGATTGGGACCGCGACGGTGATCTGGATCTCGTCTGCGGCGAAGAGAATGGCCGGATCGCGCTCATCGAGAATACTGGCCGTCTGGGCGATTCCATGCCGCTGTTTCGGGCCCCGGTCTACTTCCAGCAGGAGGCCGACGAGTTGAAGTGCGGGGCACTGGCCACGCCGTGCGGAGTGGATTGGGACTCCGACGGCGACTGGGATCTCGTGTGCGGCAACTCAGCCGGGTACATCATGTTCTTCGAGAACCTGAGCGGCCCCGGCGTGGAACATCCCAAGTGGGCCGCCCCGGTCCGTCTCCAGGCGGACGGCAAGACCATCCGCATTCAGGCGGGCGAGAAGGGCTCGATCCAGGGACCGACGGAGGCCTGCTTTGGCTACACCGTCCAGACCGTGAGCGACTGGGACGGCGACGGACTGCTCGACATCCTGGCCAACTCGATCTGGGGGCAAGTCATCTGGTTCAAGAACGTCGGCACGGCCGCTCGGCCACAGCTTGCCGCCGCCCAGCCGGTCGAGGTCGAGTGGGAAGGGCCGCAACCGGCGCTCGACTGGGGTTGGATGCGTCCCGAGGGAAAAGGGCTTCTCACCCAGTGGCGAACCACGCCGGTCACGGTCGACTGGAACAAGGACGGGCTGACGGACCTGGTGATGCTCGACCAGGAAGGCTACCTGGCTCTGTTCCTGCGCGAGAAAGCCGGCGGTGCCTTGAAGCTCCTTCCACCCAAGCGAGTGTTCTACTCTTCCGACGGCAAGCCGCTCCAGCTCAATCCGAAGAAGGCCGGCGCCAGCGGCCGGCGAAAACTGTGCGTTGCCGATCTCGACGGCGACGGAGCCCTCGACTTCCTTGTCAACAGTTCCAACGCCACGTGGCTGCGCCAGCAGGAATGCCGCGACGGCAAGTGGTATTTCGAAGACCGCGGAGCCGTCGATCCACGCCGGCTCGCCGGTCACACTACCTGCCCCACGGTGGTGGATTTCGACGACAACGGCATCCCGGACATCCTGATCGGGGCCGAAGACGGGCATTTCTATTACCTGCGCAATCCACGCGCCGAGCAATAGACGGGTCGCGGCTGCTTCACGGGGTCGACAACATGTATGAGCTGGGCATCTGTCGCTTGACGCCGTGGGAAGCTATGAACCACAATAGGGACACTTCCCCTCCACGTCGGTTCCAGAAACCTGGGCAATCTTGTTCTTCCCAAGAGGTGAACGATCATGATCTCGACCTGCCGTGCCGTTGTCTCCGGGTTGTGTCTGGCGGCAGTTCTGGGGGCGGCCACGTCGGTGGCAGCCGCAGAGCAGGAATCGCTCAAGCCGGTCGTGCCGCTCGATCCGGCCAGGCAATTCGAACACATCGGCATCTTTACGGACGAGAAGAAGCCCGACGAGCGATTCGTGGCGGCGACCAAGGTCTGGGTTACCGACTTCCAGAAACATCCGTACCGCGTCGAATGGCTGCGGGCAGACCGACCCTTCAGGGGGCCCAATCCCCACATCGCATTTCGCGTCGAGAGCATTGAGAAGGCAGCCGAGGCCGCCAAGGACCTTACCTGTGTATCGAAGCCGTTCGACGCGGGCATTGCCCGGGTCGCTTTCTATCGCACCGGCGACGGCGCGACCGTCGAATTCATGGAATACCCCAGCGAAACCGCGAAGGAGCCTTCTATGTCTTTGCAGTTTGACCACATCGGCCTCATCACCACCGAGAAAAAGCCCGACGAAACCTATGTTGCGGCAACCAAGGTCTGGGTCACCGACATCCCGTCGCATCCCTACCGGGTGGAGTGGTTGCGATTCGAGCCGGATAGTCCGGTCACGGGACCGGTGCGTGAGAAGCCGCACGTCGCCTTCCGCGTTGACAACATCGCCGAAGCGGCCAAGGGGTTGAAGGTGCTGATCGAGCCGTTCGACGCGGGCATCGCCCGGGTCGGCTTCTATGAGACCGGCGACGGCGCGGTCGTCGAGTTCATGGAGTACTACAAGAAGCCAAAAGAGTAGATCCGTCCCATGAAGGACATCAAGCGAGGATCGTGGATCGCTGTTCTCTGCTGGGCGGCGTGGGCCTTGGCCGGGGCAAACGGATCGAAGGGGCGGGCTGCGGACTGGCCGACCCACCAGGGCAATAGCCAGCGTAACGCAGTCACGGAGGAACGGCTCTCGCTGCCGCTCTCGCCGGTCTGGGTACACCAACCACGGTACGCGCCCGAGCCGGCCTGGCCGCCGCCGGCAAAACAGGATTTCTGGCACGAAGAGTCGAACCTGGCGCCTCGCGTCGATTTCGACCTGGCCTACCACGTGGCCGTCGCCGGCGACTCGCTCTTCTACGGTTCCCCCGCCGAACACGCGGTCCACTGCCTCGACGCTGGCTCGGGCGCCCTTCGCTGGTCCTTCTTCACCGAGGGGCCCGTGCGATTCGCCCCAGTGGTGCGCGACGGCAAGGTCTATTTCGGCTCCGACGACGGCAACGTGTACTGCCTCAAAGCCGCCGGCGGCGAACTGGTGTGGAAGTATCGACCCGCCTCGGATGACCGCCGCTTGCCGGGCAATGGCCACATGATCTCCTTATGGCCCGTTCGCACAGGCCTGGTGATCGAGGACCAGACGGTCTATGGGGGAGCCGGGCTGTTCCCGGACCATGGCGTCTACCTGTTCGCGCTCGAGGCCGACACAGGAAAGGAGGTCTGGAAGCGATCCATCCCTCAACCCGCCCAGGGATATCTTGCCGCCGATGCGGGGGCCCTCTGGGTCCCCAGCGGCCGGACGGGCATGATGGCGGTCGCGCTCCGGGACGGGAAGGACGTCGGTTCGATCGACACCTGCGGCACCTACCTGGTGGCCACGCAAGGCCGGGTGTTCTGCGAAAGCAGCCGCTACCAGCGGCACCTGCTGATCCGGGGCGCACTGGCCCGCCCGGACCATTTCGTGACCGTCCAAGAAGAAACCGCCTACTTCCAGGGGCCGCGCGAGATCGCCGCACGGACGCTGGCCCCCTACGTCCAGCGAACGACCGAGTTGGCCAGGCAGCGCAGCCGTCACAAGCAACTGTCCGAGGAGTTGAAGAAGGCCGGCACTCGCGATCCGGCCAAGGCCGCTGCACTCTTAGCCCAGCTCGATACGCTGCAGAAGACGATTGTGGACCTCGAAGACCAGGTGGAAAACAAGTCCCATCTCTGGCGACGCAAAGACGCGCCCGCCCACTCGTTTGTGCTGGCGGGCGACACGCTTTTCTGCGGACGAGACGGACGCGTTACCGCCGCGCGGACCGGCGACGGTGCCGAAGCCTGGACGGCGAAGGTTGCCGGCCGGGCCTACGGGCTGGCCGTTGCGCAAGGCCGGCTGTTCGTATCCACCGATGAGGGCAGCATCTACTGCTTCGAGTCCGGCCAGCCCGCCCCGCTGCAAACCGTGACGGCGCCGGCACCCACTTCACCATATTCCCACGATGACCTCGGCGCCGCGTACGCCGCGGCAGCAGAGACGATCCTCGGCCAGACGCCCGATCGCAAAGGGTATGCGCTGGTTCTGGATTGCGGCGAGGGACGGCTGGCCTACGAGATCGCCAAACGATCGGAGTTCCGCGTCGTGGGCGTCGAGGCCGACGCGGCCAAGGCCGCCCGCGCCCGAGAGGCCCTGGCCAAAGCCGGACTCCTTGGCCGGGTCAGCGTGCATCACATCCCCAAGGGGAAGCTGCCCTATCCCCAGTACTTCGCCAACCTGGTTGTGTCGGACGGTGCGGTTGTCTCCGGCGAGTTGCCGATGGATTGGTCCGAGATTCTGCGGGTGCTGCGGCCCTACGGGGGCGTGGCCATGTTCGGCGGCCCGCGGCTGACGACGGCGGCGGCCGAGGAGACGCTCCGCGCCGCGGCGGTCGAGGGGGGCCGGGTTCTTTCCGACCGCGGCGCTTGGGTGGCGGTGCGGCGCGGGCCCCTGGCCGGGGCCGGCGAGTGGACCCACCAATATGCCGACCCGGCCAATACGACGTGCAGCGGCGACACCCTCGTCCGCGGCAGAATGACGCCGCTATGGTTCGGCCAGCCCGGCCCTCGCGACATGATCGACCGCCACAACCGCACCATGGCGCCGCTGTGGAAAAACGGGCGACTGTTCGTACCGGCCAACGAGCGGGTGATCGCCTTGGACGCCTATAACGGCACCCGGCTCTGGGAGGTCGACGTGCCGGGCTCGCGGCGTTTGGGGGTGATGAAAGACGCGGCCCACATGGCCCTGGCCGACGATCTTCTCTACATCGCGGTGGCCGACGCCTGCTGGGGGCTGAACGTCGCCACCGGCCGGCGGGAGGTCGTACTCCAGTCGCCACCGCCTGAAGGAAGTGGAAAGTACCAGTGGGGCTACGTCGCCGTCGTCGGGGACCGGATCTTCGGCAGCATCCAGAAATCGGGCGCCTCGCTCAACAGGCAGGGCAACATGTGCCCCATCCTGGAAGGCGACTTCCGCCAGATCATCCTGAGCGAGGAACTGTTCAGCCTCGACCGCCGGACGGGTCAGACCAAATGGCGCTATGCAGGGGCGATCCCCAACAGCGCCGTCGGCCTGGGCAAGGGCCGGATCTACTTCCTCGAAGCTCGCGACGGAGCGCCGGCCGCCAGAAGCCTCGATGGCCGCATCCGCATCGACCAGCTCTTCAGCGGTCCCACCTTCCTGGTCGCCCTCGACGCGGAATCCGGCCGGAAGGTCTGGGAGATCCCGCTCAGACTGCCGTTTCAGCACATCGTCTACCTCTGCTATGCGCCGGCCACCGACGCCGTTCTCCTCAGCGGCACGTTTAACGGCAAGGTCGGCGCGGAAGACCATGTCTTCTACGGCCTCCGCACGTTCCGATCCGACACAGGCGTCCTCCTGTGGGAGCAGGATATCGCCGCAGGGATCATCAACGGGACCCACGGCGAGCAATGGCAGCACCCGGTGATCCTCGACGGCGAGGTCCTCACGAAGTACTTCGAGTGCGACTTGCGGACCGGCAATACCCTGCCGAGCCGCGCGTTCAGCCCGGGTGGCGGATGCGGGACGCTGTCGGGCTCGGCCTCGGCAATCTTCCTCCGCGGCGGAAACCCGCACATGTTCGACCTGCAGAGCGGCACCGGAGCGGCACTCAACCACGTGAGCCGCCCGGGCTGCTTCGTCAACATCATTCCCGCCGGCGGGATCATCTCCATCCCCGAGTCCAGCTCGGGGTGCACCTGCAGCTATCCCCTCCAGGCGTCCTTCGCCTATGTGCCGACGGAGATTGCCCAGTGAATCAGGCCACTGAACGGTAGTTGGCAAATCCCTCCAGGAATCATGTACGCCTATTCGGGAACGGTAACAAGGCTCGCAAGCAAGTAAAACAACAGAAGCACAATCGCCGCCCAAAACAATAGACGACTGCTCCTGGCCATGGACACGCCAAATAGGACCACTCCCAATACCAAAGATGTAACGCACATACCGGAATGTCCGCCGGTCCGCCATGCCGCAAGCAACATCGCGAGCAGAGTAGTACACAACAGAATGGCGCGGATGTCAAACTGAATTGGACGCGTCATGATCTGCCACATCTTGGACGGGATATCACGGCGATCTCCGCCAACTCAGCCGACTCACCTGAATCTTCCCCAGCGGTGAAGTCTCTACGACGATCCGAATGCGGTCCACTTCGGGGCCAACGGTCACCTCGGCCTCATGCTCGCTCCAGGTGGCCCCCAGATCGGCGGCCAGCACCTGCCGAGGCTCACCAAACCGGTAGCGGTAGTCCTTGTCGATCTCGGTGGATGTCATCGTGACGACAAGTTTGCACGGCTTCCCCTCCGCGCTGCGCGCTCGCAGGCTGAAACGTGTCGCCCCGGGCTCCGGACCGTAGATCCACGTGGCACCGCCGCTCTCAAACTCGGCGACTAGCCCACCGGCCGTATCGCGGATGTCATCGGAAGCGTAGCGGCAGCCTTCATAGCCGTCCGGCCGACCGTTCTCATCGTAGTCGCAGAGGAAACCCGGGTTGGCGATCTGTTCCACTTGCTCGTCGAAATACGCGCGCGGATGCTGAATGGCCCGAACCGCGTCGGCCATGAGCATCGTCGGCAGATTGTGCCGCCGGACGAACTTGCAGATCTCCTCCACGCCCCAGGCCGTACCGTCTTCGTCCTTGACCGTGTGCCAAAGCGGAATTACGACCAGCCCCTGCTGGATGCCGTCGGCGATACGCGTCTTCACGCCGGCGATATCGTCCCTGGAGGCATCGATCGAGTCTCGCCGCGGAATGCTCCCCAGCCCGCCGTAGCCCAGCGAGAAGGGATGGTCCTTGAGATTCCAGTGGATGTTGTACCGCTCCTCCGGCTTGAGATTCACCCGACCCGCCACGTAGTCGTAGCCGGGCAGCAGGAACTCGTGAAGTTCGCTCGTCCACTGGGAGCCCTTGCCGCCGGGATGATTCCAGCCGCGGGTGGTGATCCCCAAGTCACGCAGGATCTTGAGCGACTTCTCCGTATGTTCGGCCCACTCGGCCTTCCGGCTCGGATCGCCCCACATGGCCGCGTTGTGGTCGAGCGTGTGATCGTGAATCTCGTGCCCCGCTTGGTGCATTTCTGCAACCTGATCCGGCGCCAGACTGCCCGACCTGCCGAGATTGCCCGTCACGACGCCAAAGCTGCCTTTCAATCCGTACTTCTCCAGGATCGGAAAGGCATGAGTGAAGTGGCCGGCCGTGCCGTCGTCGAACTGCAAGACCACGATCCCCATCCGTCCCGGCCATTTCTTGGCTGGCCCGGCATCCCCCGCCCGCGAAGTCGAGGCCACAACCAGTACTCCAACCACCGCCGCAACGAACGCGGCGGCGAGAGATTGTATGGATGTGGTGCCGCGAAGCGCTCTGAGACGGCTAGGAATAGCGGTTCCGTACGGTTCACTTCGGTGACGGGCAAGCATGGCGACCTCCGGCACACAGCGAAGAGATGAGGAATTGGGGGTGGAGTCGGGTCGATTCAGACCCGGCTTCATCGGCATCACTATACCAGCATGTCTCAATTGGGAGCAACGACATTGGACGGCTTGGGCCAGGTGGTTCCGTCCTCAAGTTGCCACGAGCGTGCCCGTCCAGCCAGCGCGGGGGTCACGGCCGGATCGCTGGGCTGGAAGCGTTTGCCCGCACGAATCTCCTCCCCATGTTGAGCCAGAAACTCCTTCCATGCCTCGCGCAGTTTGAGCCGCTCGTCACGGCTCAGATCGGTGCGACCCGAGTAGCTGCCGGTCGGCACTTCCAGCACGGTCTGCAGCGAATCGAGAGCCAGCGGATAAAGGCCCGCTTCCGCCAGCCTATCGGCCCACGTTTCGCGGAGGGCGAATCCCGCTCCGAGGGTCTCGGCGGCGCTGCTCGCCTCCCGCAGCAGCCACTCATGATGCTCCGTCGCGACTATGTCCAACAGAGGGCGGATGAACGCCGGGTTGCCCGACGCTCCCGCCGCCGTGCATGCCGCCCGGCAGACTCCCAGGTCCCGATCTTCGAGTCGGGCGATCACGAAATCGGTCCACTTCTTGGATACCGGCTGGGGTATCGAGCGAACCGCCGCCCCTCGGATCGGATACCAACCCGACGTACCGAAGGCTTCCAGCATGGCCGGCCAACGTTCCGGGCGCGGGGCCGGAGCCCCGTTGAGAAAACGGAAGTACAACAGAATCTCGGCATCCCCCGAAACGTGTTCGCCCAACGCGAACCCGCGAGCCCGCAGAGTATCCATGGCGCGCAGCAATTCCCAAACGGGTTGAGGAAGATCCAGAATGTTGTCTTCCGGCCTGGTCCGTGGATTGAAGGTGGTGTTGTGAGCGCTGTTGACGGCCGCCAGAACCGCGGGCGCATCCTCCTTGGTTCCCACCGAGACGATCATGAACGCCGCGGCCGTCACCGTGGGAGAGTCCCCACTGGCAAGCAGTCTGGCAGCAAGCGCACGGACCGACGGCACAAGCTTCTCGTCCCACGCCCGCTCCACGAGCCTGCCGCGCAGGCTCAATTGCGGCTCTTTCGACGAGCCGGGCGAAGCCGGTACGTAATGTGAATCGGGATACGGCAGCCGATTGTTGAGCGTGTTGGCGGCCCCCAGAGCCACCTCTCGATCGGAATCTCCGGCAAGCTGAATCAACATCTCGGTTGCCTTGACGGTCGGAATCAGTCCAAGACCTTCGAAGGCCCGCTTGTCTCCGCCCCGGGCTCGCTCTGCCAGAATGTCGAGGTAGACCGGGTGTCGCAGACAGCAGAAGTCGGCGTAAGCAGTGCTGCGCTCGCCCCAGACGCTGTCAGGTCGGTCCGGCAAGTGTGCCATCTCATTGACGATTTCTGCTGCTTGCCGGGAATCGGGCATGCGGAAGGTGATCGTGGTCTCGCCGACCGGTCGTTTGCGATCGTCCTCCTTCCAGCCAAAGTCGTGGGTCGCGCGAATCGTATAGAGGCCCGGTCGCTCGATCTGGCAGTAGCGCATCAGTGGCAGAGATTCCACGAACTTCTCACCCGGATTGAGAGTCCTTGGCCCCCCAATGCCACCCATGCACATGGGGAAAGGATCGGGGTCTTCGGCAGGTTGTCCCGCCTCATCCGTCGCGGTGACCTTGAACCGTAGATGCCGACTTGCTCCCCGGTAGTCGCCCCCGAACGACGCTTCGAAAGGCTTATCGCCGGTGTTCTCCAAAATGAAGTGCACCAGAACGTTTTCGCCGAGCAAACAATCGGGCCGATCGACTTCCAGCGTGACCTTCGCGCCTTCAGGCACGGGCTGCGTGGCCAAACCGGCCCACATCGAATCGTCCGCAACGCAGACGGACAAGCTCAGCGTCAAACCCACAACCGCTGCCGCTACAACGCGTCGGAACATGGCAACCTCCACCGCAGAATGCCGGAACGGGGCAAGCCCGCACCCCAATCTCCACCAGAACATGCGCGCACCACGCCCACAGATCCACAACGAACACTCAAGCCTGATTCCGATCGGCCCACCGCGGGCACCTGGCTGGCAAGATACTTCCACCGCCTCTTCCACAATCATTATCTGCCCCACTTCCTGTCTGTCAACGATTTCATCTCCCCGGGACCGCATGGTTGATCCGCTGGTCCAGCCCTGCCTACAATAGCCGGCAATGGCCCCATGATTCCCTGCCATTCCGCCCCGAACCCACCGACAGCCTCACCGGAGACACCGCCATGAAGCTCTCTTCTCCTCGCCGGTATTTCTTGCAGATGCCGCTGCCCACCGCAAACGGGCGGATCTCACCGGGGCGGGCCCTTCTCTTCTGCTGCATCCTGGGCCTGAGCCTGGCGGCGCTGGCAGCACCGGCGGATGCGGCGCCGTTTGCCGTGAAGGTCGAGGTCGAAGAGATCGCCTGCGAGCTTCCCGCCTACGAGGTGACCAACAACGGCTCGGGGATGTTCTGGAGTTCGGGCAGTGCCCAGATGGTCCGCATCGGCGACCGGCTGTTCGTCAGCGCCTTCGAGGCCGTGCCGGGGCTCGCGCCGCTGAACAACGCCCGCTGGGCCCTCTACGAACGCGGCCCGGAAGGCTGGAAGTTCTGCCAACGGGACGAAAAGGACCGCACCCGCGAGCCGTGTTCCCTCGCCACCAGCTTTGACGGCCGCCTGGTGATGTCGGTCAATCCCACGCTGGCGCCGCCCGTGCCCGCCTCGGGCAAGACCGCGGGAGGCCCCGCCCGCCCGGAGTTCCTGGAGTTTGACTCGACACACCCGGAACAGGCACCGCGACATCTGGTCCCCAAGTGGAAAGAAAACCCTCCGTTCACCGAACACACCTACCGGGCCTTCTCCGCCGACGGAAACAGCGGCCAGTTCATCCTCTTCAACAAGGTCGGCACGTCGCAGACCGCCTGGGCCTTCCTCGACCGGGAGGGCGCGTGGAAGACGGGGATGCTGACCTGGCCCAAGGGCGAGGATCCCAAATACTCCGTCTGGCACGACGAGTACACGGCCGTCAACTATGCCAACGTCATCCTCAGCGATCGCCAGGTGCACTATATCGGCCAATCGCCCATCAATATCTGGAACCGGATCGACCCGGCCAAGACCGAGACCTGGGGTCGCAACAACTGGGGTTGGCGGATGCGCAAACTGCACTACGCCTGGACCCCCGACATCAAGACCAAGCCGTTCTCGGAGTGGATTCTGGTGGACGACACGATGGACGACGGCGGCACCGTCGGCATGGGCGACTCGTGGCTTGCCCCCGACGGCCGGCTGCACCTGGTCTGGCAGAAGGAACCGATCCATCCAAGACTGCGCGACACCTACTTCCCCGACATCAAGCGGGACTGGCGGATGTGCTATGGGGTGTTGAAGGATGGAAACGTGCTGGAGAAGCGAGTCCTCCTTGCCGGCGGCGAGACCATGGGCCCGCTGCGCCCGACCGGATACATCGGCCATCCCCGCTTCCACGTCACCCCCGACCACACGATGTACGTCCTCTGCAACCTGGTGGGCACCACCCCCGAAACAAAATCGCAGACCGGCACCTACGCCTTGCGGATCGAGCCCGACGGCTCCGTCTCGGCGCCGGTCCGCATCCCCTTGTCCCGCCCCATCACCAGTTCGTTCTTCACCGCCACGCCTCGTGCGGGGAACCGGCTCACCGAGGCCGCCGACCTGCTGATCGCCGACACCGTCGACGGCAAACCCGTCGCGCGATACGCCCGCATCCGCTTTTACCCCGCCGGTTCATCCGCGGCCCGCTGACGGGTGTTGACTGCCATGCGTGATTCCCAGAGGAATCTGTGAGAGATTGACAGCCATTCTCCCACGAATCACGCAACGCCGTCTAGCACGTTCGCCGCCCGACAGTATCGCCATGTGGAGGACCGGGCCGTCAATCCGGCCTCGACGCAGTCGCCTTCGCCGAACCGAACGTGCCCGAGTTCAGCTTCCACAGATACGCCGGCACGGGCCACCTGCACGGCGCTCCGGACGAGACGAACGCTTTCTGCAGACGGCAAGGTGGATACCAGCGGCATGGTTCAGTGAATCCTCCGAACCCATCGGCTCACACTCGCGTCTTCGCCGATTCGAGAAACGCGACCAACTCGCGGCGCGTGGGGATGCCGCTGCGGCCGCCGAGCCGGGCGCATTTCGCCGCTCGGCGCCCATCAGATGGTGTGGTGGCTTGGCTCCAAGGCGCAGAGCCGACGTCGGCTCGTCCCGGTTGTGACGTTGTGCCAACGCGCCGGTGCTCCTCACAGAGGTCAAGTCTCTGCGCCGACGCGGATACCTTCAAGACGGAGTATCCGTAGAAGTTGTAAGACTTTTCGTCATCCCCGGAAGAGGCTCGCCCAATGCCGAATGTCCCCTGGACAAAAGGACTCCCCGGTGACGTCACGGTCTGTGACGCCGAAGGCGTTGTCCTGGAAATGAACGATCGCGCCGCAGAGACCTTTTCAAAGACCGGGGGTCGCGGCTGACTCGGATCACGAGGTCCCGTCTTCAAGGGCAGCATCCACTAGGCTGTCCCAGTTCGGAACGGCCCCCGGCGAGCCGCCCGAATCGCCGATGCTCCAACTGGCTGCGTCGCTGGCGTCCCCCAGAACGATCCGTTCCAGCGTGTAGCCGGAGCCGTCCGCCTCGGTCGGCCACTGGCCTTCGTCGTCGTACCAGCAATCGACCGTCGCCGCACTGGCTGCATCGACGATCGTCAATTGCTCGCCGCCGTCGTTCAGATCGCCGCTGAACTCGCCGGCAATGATCAGATCCGTTCCATAGCGAGCCTCGAAGGCGGCTTGATTGCTGACCACGAGCAGCGTCTCGCCCGCAAGCAGCGTGGTGACGTCCGACTCCGAGAAGTCGAAGTCGATTCCGCCTGAGATGGTCAGCCCCGTCAGGTCGATCGCCTCGTCGCTTATGTTGGCCAGTTCGATGAACTCGAAATCGTCTGCAACGAATTCCGCGTCGACCAGCAATTCGGTCGCAGTTGGGTCGGAGGGATGGTAGTTGATCTCGGTGATCACCAGCCCTTCCACGTCGCCCTCACCGGTCTCGGCCGCCTCTTCTTCCCCGAAACTGATGCCGGCGTCTCGAATGGCGTCGGCCACGTCCGTATACCCGGCAAGCTCTTCGGCGTAGATGATCGCATCGAGAAGGTACTCTTCCGGACACGATGACGAAGCGAAGAACATGCGAATCGACTGGTACTCGGTGAAGAGACCGGCCTCCCCGAAGTTGTTTTCCGTAGAGATCTCGCCGCTTTCGAGAACGATACTCGCAATGCTGTCGTCGTCGACGGTCGCCCCGCTTGCCGTCGTCGAGTCCTGGCCGTCGCCCATGGCGGTCGGCTGACGTTCGGTCAACTGATAAGTGCCGGAAGCCAGTTCGTCGAACAAGTAGGAGCCGTCAGTTTGAGTGAATACCTCGCGATTCACGGCGTTTCCTGAATCATCGCTGCCGGTCAGCGTGATCTGGACGCCCGGAACTCCGCATTCATCGCTGTCGCGAATTCCGTCACCGTTGCTGTCGACATACACGTAGCCCGACAGGCTTCCCGTACCCGACGAGTCGTCGCCTTCGTCGGCGGCCACGAAGGTCAGCAGCCCGTCGGTGCTGTCCTCGCCGGACTGCGGTTCCGGACTCACCGTGATTTCACCCTCGTTGACGACGACTTCTACCAGGTCGATTCCGGTGGTATTGTCTACCACGGCATCGCTGTTGACCGTGAACGTAATCTCCAGGAGATTGCCGCTGGCGATATCCAGGCCCTCCGCAGCGAACACGGAAGCCACGATTCGTCCCGCCTCGTCGTCGACGCTGGCAACGACCTGGACGCTTCCCGACGTCCAGGCCGACCCGGCAACCACGCTGTCGTTGTCGGCGTCCAGAAGCTCCGTATCGTAACTGAGCTCGATCTCCACGGCGCGGACGTCGACCGCATCGTCGATCTGGACGGGCACCGCCACCTGTCCCGACGGTTCCGCGATCAGATCGGCCGGGATGGCGACGGCACTGAGGACCTGTCGATTCTCCAATGTTTCAAAGGCCAGGCAGCGCCGCTTTCGGCCGGCAGCGACGGGTGCGAAGGGGTAGATCCGACTCAATCCGGCTTCTGAATTCATGGTGTCCTTGGCCATTTCCCCAAAAAAGTCAATGCGTCCGCCTGCCGGAGGGCCGTTCGGGCTACGAGAGCGTGATACTGCCGAGTTCCGTGCCGGCCGTATAGGTTCCGCCGGTGTACAGACCGTCCGCAAGTGTACCGGTTGAACTCCCGCCGGAGTAAACGACGTAGGTGGTGCCTGCCACCAGACTCGGCGAGCAGACCACGACGGACTGGTAAGCCTTCTCCGGCACAAACGTCAGAATCTGGACGCCGCCCTCCGATTCGATATGGACCATGGTGCCTGCCGACTGGGTCGATCCGTACCTCACTGAGAGGCATTCCAGCGTGGAGGAGTCGCCGGGGGCCTCGGCCATTCCGGAACTCCCGACCGCCACAAGGAAGCCGCCGTTCATGTTGAAGGTTCCGTTGTAGTCGATCGCGCCGTTCATGCTGACCGTGGGGCCGTGGACGATGACCGTGCCTGCCGTTATGGTGATGTAGCCGTTCGAGTCGAGCCCGTCGCCCGCCGCGTTGAGCACTATGTAGCCGCCGTTGATGTAGAGCTGGTTGTCGCTGTTGGCACTCATGCCACCGCCGCCGCCCCATCCGGAATTGTCGGCGCCGCCGGCGACGTTGATGCCGTCGTCGCTGCTGACCACATGGATCGTTCCGTCGTCGATCGTAATAACGCAGCTCTCGATGCCCTCGTAGCTCTTCGTGATGTTGATGTCTCCGCCGTCTATCGTGATACTGCTATCCGCATGAATGCCGTCGTCGGCGGAGGCCGCGGTAATGCTTCCACCGCTGATCGTGATACTGCCGTTGGTGTGGATCGCATCATCGGAAGAATCGATGGTGATCGTCCCTCCCTGGATGGTCAGGTCGGTTGTGGCCTTGAGGGCCTTGGCGCTTTCGCTGGAACCCACCGAGTGGGTGCTGCCGCCGCCCGTGGTGACGGTGACGGTGCCGCCCGTGACGAGAAGCTGCGCCTCGGCCTGGATGCCGTCAGTTCCCGCCGTGACCGAAATCGTGCCGCCGTAAATCGACACTACCGAAGAGGAACCGTCCAGGCTGGCGGCCGTGATACCGTCGTTGGTGGCAACCACGTCGATCGTCCCATCGTTGATGGTGATGGCCGGCGCGTCGATGCCCTCATAGGATGTGGTAATCGAGATGTCTCCGCCGTTGATTGCCACCGCGGTCTCCGCATGGATGGCGTCGTCGGCGGTAGCCAGCGTGATGTCGCCGCCGTTGATCGTGACGGCGCCGTCGCTGTGGACGGCATCGTCGGCAGAGTCCACGTCGATGGAGACGGCGTCGATCGTGCCGGCGTCGATGGTGACGCCCAGGGCGCCCTTGATGCCCTTGCCGGTATCGTCGGCGCCGCAGGCGCTTCCGCCGCCCGCCGATATGGTGATGTCGCCACCCGTGATGTAAACGGTGGTTTCCGCCTGAATTCCGTCGGAGGCCGCCGTGATGTTGAGCGTGCCGCCCTCGATCGTCACGTATCCCTTGGTCGCGTCCTCGTCGTTGTTGGACTGGATGCCGTCGCCGCCTGCGTTGACCGTGACGGTCCCGTCCACGATGACCACGGAGTCTTTGCCCCGGATGCCGTGATTGACGGCCGTCACCGTGATATTGCCGCCGTTGATGTCGAGGTCGTCCTTGCTGGCGATGCCGTTGTTGTAGTTGGCGTCGACGATTAGCGAACCGTTGCCGTTGATCTTCAAATCGTCGTTGCTGAAGATGGCTGCATCAGGTTCGTCGGTGTCGGCGCTATCATATGTGTAAGTGGTGCCGTCCGTAATGTAGTTCTGGGTGTCGTCCGCCAGGGTGATGACGGCGTTCTCGGCACTGGCCACGTAGATGGGAGCGCTGTCGGAACAAGTGATGTCCACCCCGTTGAGAATCAGCTCGACGTCTTCCTCGTCGGAGCTGTCCACGATCACCTGGCCGTCGTTCAGCGTCCCGCTGATGCTGTAGGTGCCTGCGGACGTAATGGTCACGACGCTGCCGCTCACGGTGGCGCCGTTGCCGGTCACCGCGATCGAGCTGCCCTGCAAGTTGATGTAGGTCACGCCGGAGGTGGTGGAGCCGTTGAGGGTCACGGTGACCGTCCCCGTCACGGCCACCCCGGAATGGCCGTCGGTGAGCGTGTAGGTGAAACTGTCGGTCACGGTCGATTCCAACGCCGCCAGCGTGGACGAAACCGTCGGATCGTAGTGGAGTGTGCCGTCCACGTTCGTCGTGACGGATGCCCCCTGCTCGCTCGTCGCGTCAAACGACGCAATCGCAAGCGTGTCGCTCGTATCCGGATCGGTGTCGTTGGCCAACACGTCGATGTCCGTGGTCGCGGTCGAATCCGTCCACGCCGCATCGGTGTTGGCCGTGGGCTCGTCGTTCCGGCCTGCCACCGTTACGGTCACGGTGGCGGAGGCCGTACCGCCTTGGCCGTCGGTGACGGTGTATTGGAAGGTATCCGTCGCCGACTCGCCTTCCGCCAAGGCGTTCAGGGCGTCGGAAGAAACCGGGTTGTACGTCACGGTGCCGCCTGAGTTGACGGTGATCGTGGCGCCCTTGCTGCTGGTCGAATCGGCGCTGCCGACGGTCAGCGTATCGCTCACGTCGGAATCCGCGTCGTTCTCCAGTACGCTGACGGTGACTGAGGCGTCCTCGTTGGTCGTGATCGTGAACAGAATCGTGTCAGTGCTCACGCTGGTACCGTTCGGCGAAATCGACGCCGTCGGCGCCACCAGGTCGGGGATCTCAGGGATGTTGGGAGTGTCAAGACCGGTGACGCACCGCAGGATATCGCTGGCGTCCAGGGCGCTGAGACCTTCCTTGCCGGTCACGTCGCCGATGATCGCCGGATCGACGGTCGGAAACAGAACTTCATAATCGTCGGACAGGGTCGAACTGGGCTGGTCGATGGCATAGCCCGAATCGAGTTCCAAACCCACCCGGGCGATGAGCCGGGCGTCCTCGGTGTCGTAGGCACAATTGCCGTTGGCGTCACCCACGAACACCACGGCATGAATCGCGTCGTCCGCAGTCGCCTCGATCGCGCCGGCGTTGATTTCCACGTCCGAGATATCGAGGACCTGAACCGCGCCGTACGTGGCGTCGGCCGGAACTTCGGCAATGATCTCGATCAGGTTTGCCGCCCCGCTCGCCATCGGATCGCCGGGAATCGCAAAGGAAATCACGGCCACGCCCGGCTCGGTGAGATTCGCCTCGACCAGCATGTCGGAGGGCGCGTCGGGACCGGCCTGAACGGCCGTGATCGTCAGCAGGTCGGGATCGTAGGTGATCGTGAACGTGCCCGACGTAACCCCCTCGGCGTCGCTGAACTGAACCAGCAAGCCGTCCGGCAACTCTTCGCCGCTGCCTTGCGAGGGCGCCTGCACGGCCTGGCTTGGCCCGCGGGCGAAGTCGGGCAGGCTGACCACCAGTAACTCGGGAGCCTCCACGGCAAAGCTGTAGACAAAATCCCCGCCGGCCGTTCCGTTGCCGGTCGGAAATGTCCCGCCGTATTCCCCATCGAGCAGTTCGCCGAGAGCTTCATCCACGATCCCGCCGGCGGCGCTTCGCAGCGTGACGGTGTACGTGTCGGCGGCGAGCGGGCCGCCCGTTGCCACAAAGGTCAACTCGTTGTCTTCGACGACCAGCGCCCCGGAGACCGCCCCGACGGTCGCTCCCTCGAGCGTGACGTCCGCTTCGCCGAGTGCCCCGTTCTCCGCGTCGTATAGGTTCAACGAGCCGGTCTCAATCTGATCGCTGAACTCAACCACGAAACCGCTGGCGGTAGGAGTGAAGGCCGCGACCGTGATGGCCAGAAGCTGCCGCTGCTCCAGCGGTTCGCATCGCAGTGCCCGCCGAGCGTGATGGGCTGAATTCACACCGAGAGACCGACCATGCCGACGAAACTGCCGCCCGAATGCGTGCCAGAAACCGAGACCCATGCTTGAACCCTTTCCGGGATCACCCCCGAAAGAATGGAGTATCTACTACTCCCATTAGGACGGAATGGTGCACGCCCTGTCACACAAGAAATTGCCGAACTGGTTGCCGTGACACAAATAATGGAACGAGAAGGACTTACTCGCGCTCTCGGCTGCTCTTCGGCTCGTCCAGGGAGCGTAGCCTTCGACGGTCCAAGTCTGGTCGCCCATGCGATCTGACGCCCTGCATGTTCCTTTTGCCGGCAGCCCGCGAATTGACCGAGTTGGCGAAAAGGTGGAAACTGTGGGTATGAATGAGGCAGCCAAGCCAGAACGCCGCAGATTTCAGTTTCGGTTGAGAAGACTGCTGTTGTGGACGGCGGTCGTGGCTCTCGGGCTTGGCGTGCTTTCGCCTCTGGAGTCGGACGTTAGCGGCTGGATCTTTCTGTCTGGATGGTTCGTTGCGATCTCCCTTGTGCGTTGGGCGTTCGGCAGCAAATGGGCGGCATCGGTTGCCGTTGTGATGGGGGTGTCGGCGTATGCATGGCATTCCTGCTCACTTGTAGCCAGAAACGTCACCGGGGTCGTGCCTATCGATTATTACTTCGACGCTGCCATGGCAGTGGCGTTACCGGGAAGCCTGGTCGGCTTTGTCTCGTTTCTGGTGGTAGAGTTCGCTTGGCAGGCTGTCAACCGGCTCGACAGAATCGGGCAATCAGATGGATAAGAATCCTCCCCAACGCCGCCGCTGGTTTCAGTTCCGATTGCGGACGCTGCTGATCGCGGTCCTGGCGCTGAGCCTGCCGCTTTCGTGGATTGCCGTGAGGATGGATCGGGCGAGGAGACAGCGGGAGGCGGGTTCGGCAATCAGACGATTGGGAGGGCGTGTTCATTACGAAACCTTATGTGTTCCGCCTCTCTGCCAATGACCGAGGATCTCGACAGCATCGCTTGCCTCACCTGCATGCCAGCACTGCTGACGCATCCCGCCCGAAGGAAGGGAATGCTGCCTGTTCTTGCTGGAAATCGGCCTGCCGCTGCAGCGGCAGGAGCCCCCGCATAGGGGAACCTCCTATGCGAACAATGGGCAACGCCCTGATTCTTGCCTGGCAAATTTCTGCCATATTGCCGTCTCGTCAATCAGGACAAAGAGCGGCAGAAACGAGCGTCGTGGACCCAACTCGATGTCTTCCCGCAGACACGAGAACGACGACCCCTGCAACAGAAGTCCTGGCTCAGCAGAAGTGGACCGTGTTTCTTCAAGGAGGGAAACCAATGTTGGTTCTGAGTCGCAAGCGTGGAGAGGGAATCGTCATCGGCGATGATATTACCGTGACGGTTCTGGAGGTTCGTGGTGATCGGGTGAAGCTCGGCTTCTGTGCGCCGGCCGAAGTGCCCGTTCATCGGGCGGAAGTGCATCGGAAGATCGAGAATGAGTCGCCGGTTCAAGCGTACTCGGACATGTGTGACGGTGTGCCTCTCGCCCTGCACGTTGAGTTCGTTCGCTCCGAAGTCCAGGGAACGGCCGTATGACGCTCGCCATGCACACCGAAACTCCCTGGAGCGAACTCTGTGTCGACGGCAATCAACGACCCTACTTCGCGTCCTTCTCCCGCTCCAACTTCATGAACAAGCGGCCGTCTTCCTCCTGGGTGTCGAGGGAGTCGGGTGCGTCGCCGCCGGATTTCGGGTTGAGGCAGATCGTAAGCGTGTCGCCGTCCAGAGCAAACACTCCGTTGAGTTGTGGGCCGACTCCCAGATTCAGCGGATACAGCGTGATGCGGTTCGGAGTCGTGGACAGATCGACCGTGTAGGCGGCCGGAAGGGCAGTCTTCTCTCTTAAAGTCATCCTGCCGGGGATGACGAGCAGCCGCGTGGCAGGCCCCTTGGTGACCGCCTTGCCGTTGACCTTCCGCTCGACGGCCGTCCAATTGCCCACGAGGGCCTGGCGGAGTTTGAAGACCGGATCGTCCAGTTCCTCCTGGGTAGGCCGGCGAAGTTCGAAGAAATCGAACTGGGCTTCCATGTCGCCTTCCCTCGGTCCGTTCTTCGCGACGAGCCCCACCTTCTTCAGTTTGCCGTCGCCCCAGGGAACCACGAAGTGGGTGGTCCACGTCTTCCCATCCTCGCTGGCAAGGCACTGATAGACGTTCCCTCGCTTGATCGTCCGCAACCAGAACCGCTCCTTGCTCACCTTGATGGGTGAGTGGACTCCCTTGTTCTCCTGGTTGATTTCCCAGTTCACGTTCAGGACGGGATATCCCTGGCCGGTGTAGTCGCGGACCCATTTGATGAACGTGTCGTCGTCGTTGTAGAACATCAGGCCCGCCTGCTGCCACATTGTCTCGGGCAGAAAGTCTTCCACGCACGTGGTCACCACGAAGTCGTCCAATCCGTCGGGCACGTCGATGAAGAGGAGATTCTTTGCGGTTGTCTGGGCCATATGAATCGAACCGTACTGGGTCGTGATCGTCAGCTTGCCCGGGTGCGATTCGAGCGACATGTGGGTCGGATCGGGCCGAATGGTCTCCCAGGGAAGGGTGAACTTCGAATCGAACTCGTCCCGCATCGGCAGTTCGGGGGTCTTCTCGCCCGAGGTGGGGTCCTGGCTTCGGGCAAAGGGAACGGTCACCAACACGATAAGGATCCAGGCAGTCACAACACTACGTCGCATAACGGCCTCCTACTATGGGGAACCGGGATACGAGCGTGGGCGCAGCATCGCCTCGGCAAGATCCCCTGTTCCCCCTGGAATTCAGTTTAGAGTCTTTGTGCTAAACTCATGCGCATGGTGCGCGCATGTTTGTGAAGGTTGGGTTGCGGGCTTGCCCTGCCTTGGGTGAAGAACAACACGGCCTTCGAGGCAACCTGCAACGACGCCGGTTGTCGCGAAGTCCGTTGAACGAAGAACGCCGAGAAGTCGCACGGACTTCCCGGCGTCAGGGGATTGTTGCCAAGCGGCCCGCCTGGCGGCCTTCTGTGGAGCAATTTCGCTCTTCTTCAGGATGCTCTTATGCTCGCCGTCGATCTCGAAGGGGCCTGCCTTCATGCGAACCTGAATGGTGTATTCGTCGGCCGGGTCCGAAGGTACTCGCCACGAGTACCGGCAGGTGAAGCCTCAGCCATACTCGAAGGCGCCCTCAGCCACCTTCTCTCCGTCCGGACCCGCGATCGTGAATGCGGGTTTTCCGGGACGGTTCCCGTTGACGTACATGTTCGAGCAGATCTCTCCCGCCGAACCGATCAGCGACATTCCCAGCGACACTTCGTCGGCGCCGGATCGATACTGAACGTCGACCTGGGGGCGGTACGGAGGTCCAAAGGGCAATTTGACGGTCTCGCCCTTTTTCACTTCCACCGCCTCGTAGGCGGTCGTGGCATGGGCGGCGACGAAGGTCTGGCGAGGCGGTTTGACCGTGGCGGCCGCTCCTATGGCCTCGGTGAGAACGCCCAGAATCGACGGCTCTGCGTTCTCCTCAG
Source organism: Planctomycetaceae bacterium (assembly GCA_012719125.1). GTDB lineage: Bacteria > Planctomycetota > Planctomycetia > Pirellulales > Thermoguttaceae > JAAYAY01. The sequence continues at coordinate 67,246 of JAAYAY010000237.1, forward strand.
GCTTCTTCTCCGGTTCAAAACCGGTCCGGTCCAGGGTGTAATTCATCAGCTTCCAGGAACCGACCGGCACGGGGGCCTTGCCCGACTCGTCCGAGCGGAGCTTCAGGAGGCCCGCGTCGCCGTAGACCACGGCGCGATACTCTCCCACTGCGTTCGTCACGTATCCCGACTCGACGTTCGCCGGTTCAAGGGTCAGTTTGTCTCCGGAAGGAGACACGGTCATCTTGTAGAACTTCCCTTCGAGGCACAGCAACGAGCCCACGTCGAAAAGATCGTCCCCGCTCGTTACGTCGTAGGGGCTTCGGTACGTGGCCTTCATATCGGGATCGACATAGAGCCGATCGCCCAGGACCGGGCGAACCTGCCCGTCGGAGTAGTGGACCGAAGATTCGAACCTCGAGGCATCGTCAAAGCGCCCGTTCGAGTTGAAATCGATCAAGACCAGGCGGCGTTTCTTGCCGTCGACCGTGAGTTCGCCTTCCCGGTAGGCCCCGGCATGAAACGAGCCGTTGACATAACCGTAACTGCCGCCGTCGTACGCCGTTGTATCCAGGACCACGGCATAATCGACGGATTCCGACTCGACCTCGATCGCGAGATCGATCCGCGGGAACGTGCAGGCGAAGTATCGGTTGTTGTTGAGGTCTCGCGTCGACGAGGCCTCAATCACTTCTTCGTCCGTCAGGTCGCCGTCGCCGTCGCGGTCGAAATAGAGGCGATCGTAGGGCACCGGCTTGAAGGGCTTGTTCTTGTCGGGCTTGTCTTTGTCGGGCTTCTTCTCGCCGCCCGTCAACACCTTGGCCAGGGCCGACAGCACTCCCTCGGACTTTTCGGATTTCTCCTCCTTGCCCTCCGACTCTTCGGCGTCTTTCTTATCCTCTTCTGGTTCGACCGACGTGTCGAGAACGTAGGCGAATTTCTGCGTCCCTAGATTGACGACGCCCCGGACTGGATGCACGGCCCGGTAACTCTCCAGCTCCTTCTTGATCACGCCGGCAAACTCTTGGGCCTCGTTGTCTCTGAACCGAACTCCCTCCCCGACGGGCAGGAAGAAACTCTGAGACGAGGTCGCCCGAAACAGATAGGTGTCGTTGCTTGTGGAAGAGGTGTCCACCTTCTTCATCTCGAGGGAACAACTCTCTCCACTCGCGCTGGCGACAGGTCCCACAAGGCCCGTCACCACAACAACCCACCCGAAGCAGCAAATGGCTTTTCCCATACGCACCGCCTTTCCCACTTGGAGGATGATTACGCCCACCCGAAACAGCCCGACCCCGGAAAGAAGACACCCCCTTCTTTCGGTGGGCGGCAGTATTGTAGCGAATGCGGGGGGCCGTGTCGAGCGTGCTGTCCTTGCGGGCAGCTTCGCGCACGCCGTGCAGTCCGCGTGACTTGGGTTTCGTCCGGCTTTGCGTCCGGTCCAAGGCGGCATGCGCAGCGTTCCTCTTGGTTCCAGTCCCTTTCCTCGGCCGACTCCGCGGACGCTTCCGCCGCGTCGTTGTTCGCCGACGTTGCGGGTACTACGGACTCATCTGACTTCCTATTGGCGTTCGCGTCTGTCGGCGACTCGCCGTGAACGTCGCCGGCGGCGCTGCCTTCCCCCTGTCGGGACAAGGTGGGCACGCGGGAGTGGTGAGGATCGGAGCTGAATACCTGGCCTGCGTGTGCCCCTTGCCCATGCCACACCCGCTTGTGTTACCATCGCCGACGAAGCTGGACGACAGATGAGTTGTCAAAGATCGAGGTCGGAGCGTGCTGGCGACTTGCTGATTATTTGTTGTGAAATGGTTGCGGGCTTAGTTGGCGGTTGGTGCACTTATCGATCGATTGCTCCATCGAACGGTGATACTTATCGTGTTGTTTTGTAATGGTTTACGGCGTCGTCGGGTGCGCAGAATCAATTTGACTACCATGCAAAAGGGGGGAATGCGGTGACTGGAAGCACCTTGCCTAAGTTGAAGGCCTGCAAGGAGTTTGGTGAACGGCGGGGGTAGTTTGAGGTCAGGAATAGGAAAAACAACGTCGAAGACAGTAGAAACCCTGCGGGGGTGGAAGTTGGTCAACGGGGAGCGGATTCTGCCAATATCGTGGGGTGGCAGGGGGGTAGTTACGGATGTGGTGAATACGGCAGGTGCGGCGCGGTTTGCATTGTTGACGTTGTTTGCGTTGTTTGCATTGTTGCACGCGGTTTTTGGGTACTTTTGGCTAACTTGGGGGGGCGATGGGTTCGCGAGTTTGAAAGGGGGAGTGATTGGCTTGCTGTTATACAGGCGTACACAGATACGATGTTATCAAGTGGAGAGGATAAGTCAAGAGGTTTTTTGAACACCCCCGGATGAGTGAGAGAATGAGAGCGAAGGGGGGGATTCGGTCGCAGCGGACGAGTGGACAGGACGACGAGTTGACGGAGACAGGGAACTCGAAACTGAGGATGTTGGACCATTGCACGAGGAAGGGGGGAACGCTGATCTTCGCTGATCGGGGCGGTTCATGCGTACGAAGCGGGCCGGTGCTTCGCTGGGTGGATTTGGAGGGCTAGTTTTTTGCTGACCGTCACGGATTTTGGGGAGGGTAAGTGCTCGTGACATAGTTTACGAAAAAGGCCATGATCCACCAAAGGCATTTTGTTCACAAGGAGGTGGATCATGGCCGAAGGATCGGCTTCTGGA
>JAAYAY010000238.1 GCA_012719125.1 Planctomycetaceae bacterium
ACGACGCACTGCCCCGATGGCGTTTGTGATCCACACCCTGATCGTGATCTGGTTCCATCAGGTAGGTCATCGTCATCTGCGATTTCCCGATCGCCCATGGTATCGTCACAAGAGCGAACCATCCTTCTCGCAGTACTGGACTCGCCATTTCACGGAAACCCGTGGCCCCTGGGCGTTTGGAATCTGTCTCGGGCTGATTACGATCCCCATTCTAAGCCTGCTCAAGCCGGCCATCGGTTTCAAGGGCCTGGCGATCACACTGGCGGTGGTGATCTTCTTGTCCTCATTGCTCCTTTTGATTTACTCTCTCCAGCGGGCAATCGCCTATTTCCTGCGGCGACAGCGGAGCGTCCCGAATCGGGCACGAAGTCGAACGGCCGCATTAGGCTTCACGGGGCTCCTCTGGGGCGTCATGATCGCACCGCTAGTCGGTGCCGAACTCTTCACACCACGTTGCGGATTGTTGGTCACCCTAATCCCACAATTGCAGGAGGAACAGCCTCGGCCGATTCTCCCCGATGAAGATCGACCAAAAGACTCAGACAACTTGACCGAGAGGGCGGCTCGTGCTACTGCCGACCATTCCATTTCACCGGCGCCGGACGGACCAATAGCCAATACTGAAACAGATGACCCAACCATGGACCCGGGCAATATGCCGCCAATGGTATCGTCATATCACACTTCTTCCGATTCTAGACCGAATGAACACGCCGCTGCAAAGGTCCAGCCACTGTCGGTGATTGAAATACAGTGGATGACTCTATCCGTGGCCAACAGCGAATCATCCACAGTATCTTTGCCCGGGTAGTACGTCCTTACTTCATTGCGTGAAGGCCGTCGTGGCGGACCGATGTGTAGCGGCCGCCTTGGCGGCCGCAGCCCGTGCTGTCGATCACCTCGGAGTCAACAGGTTGACTCCTCGGCAATCACCGCCAGGGCTTCTAAAACGGGCCCGAGAGAGGGGTGACTGAGGAATTAGGGATGGGATTCCCACGGGCCCGACATCGGCAGGGAGATAGGAGGGGTGCCGGGTCGACTATCGTATCACATTGTAGTGCCGCTGCGGGGGGCGCGACGTCTATTACTCCTGCCTGTGTCTCGAAGGGCCCGATAGGAGAATGGGAACGATCCCCGGCAGACCAGCTTGCCCAATTGCCGTCTCTTGCGGCGTCGGTGGCATTTCTTATGGCGTTCGGCATTTGCGGGGGTGATGCGCAAATGGTGGGGGCTTTGGCATTTGCCGGGGACTTCAGCGTTTGCGGAATCCGTCTGCATTCGCCAGGGTGTTTGGCATTTGACGGCCGCCACCCCCACGGGGAGTCAGAACATCCGCACGATTCCCAGGAAATACTGCATTCTCACGACCTGGGCTCAGCAGAAAGCGCAGCACTAACGGCCAGACCCGGCGATCTTGAGGCCGATCTCCTGGCGATTGTGGAAGCCTGGCCCAACCTGCCCGACGAGGCCAAGGAGCGGATCCGGGGTATCGTCCGCCGCTCTCTGGGGGGGCTGAGTTGAGCGTTGACGTTGACGCAACCGGGTGAATCTCCGGGGCTGGGGGGGGGTGTGTCAACAAAGGTGCTGACAGGGTCTATGGCGGGGTAGGCCTCTGCCGAGCGGCGGAGAGCTTGGGGGATCAAGAGTTGTGTTCGTTGAATCGCTCCACCCATTTACAGAAGGCCCTGAACACAGCTCGATTCTGCCAACCCCATTCCTTCGCCTCCGAAAGCACCGCCAGTCGGCCCAGGGCGGTCGCTTGGCCATCGGATATCTGCACTGCACTTTTGTACGGTGTATGTCCGACGGCCTTGAATCTGTCTTCAGCAAGAACCAATCTCGGGTCGAACTGTTGAGCTTCGTGGCGAAGAAGGTACTTCACGAACGTCGGCAAATCGGCTTCCAGGAATGCCTCGGCGGAATACGGTTTGGAGGACTTACTCGGAGTTTTAGCCACCCTTTCCTGCCAATAATGCATATACATCTGTCACGTTGGACATGTGCCAGACCTTGCAGATGGTATATTCGTAACCATGCGTTCGTGAGGCGGCCTTTATTGGTCGGCCAGAGTCGATCCTCCGGGGATCGACCAAAGAGGCTTCGTCGCCTGCGCATTTTCCCATGAATCGAGGTCCCGTCGCATTGCAGGGGGGCCCGATTTGGGGGAATCGGTTGCTTTCCGAGTTCACTTGGTTCACATTGGCGACATCCATTCAGACCCTGCCAACCTTTGCCATGCCTCACGGATCGCCCCTTACCCGACAGTGGATTGTGCTGCAAACCGTGGCCTCGCGGCGCTATTCGCCGGAATCTGCTCCGGAGCTTTCGGACCGACCTGCTGAATGCTGGTGTGGCGTCCGAGGGGTTGGACCTCCACTCGCTTCGGTACACGGCGAACACGACGATGTTGGCCGCCGGCCTGAATCCACAGATAGTCAGGGCACGGATGGGGCACGCCAGTTCAGCGATGACCGATCGATACACGGATGACAAACTCATTGGCGATAACCGGGATACGTCGGCTGCCGCTGCGTTACTGGGTCTGCCGCATGAAGACACGCCGGCGGAACAGGGGAATGGCCGACCGGCGCCGTCTATTACGTCGAATCCGGATGCCGAGGAGCCACTTCATCCGACTCCGGAGATCTTTGCCGAATTGGTGGAACGGTACACGAACGGTCTGATTGGCCGAATCTGTGGCGTTTCTGAAACGACGATTCGCAAGTGGCTCCGCGATGCGGGCGTGAAGCGAACGGGTCGCAAGCGGCGGACTGGGGACTTGCCGGAGTGGCAGGTCGTTCTATTGCGGGCGGACTTGCGAAAAGCCATGGAAGGTTAAGTTCCACCCATCTTGTGTTGAAAGCGATATGGCCGGTCACTTTCTCGATGACCGCTCTGTTTTCACGTTTCTAAGTGTGTATCAGGGGTGCTTTGTCATGCCCTGTTTCTATTACTTCACCTTGTGTAAGGAGATCCGCCGCTGGTGGGCCATCGATCTGCTCATGCTGAGCAAATGCTTGTGTGTGATGTGGCTCTCTGCCCACATCTCTATTTCGTTTTTCGACTTTCTGACAGGAGGTACTTCCATGGATAAATGCATGTCGTGTACTGACAAGATCTTGCCCGGGGCGCCGTACGTGTCTCTCAATCTGCATCGAGAAACCTTCGACGGCGAGACGGTGAAAGTCATCGAGGCTCACGTATTGCGGATTTGGTGTGAGCATTGTGCGCTCGGTGTCTTCGGATCCGTGTGTTGCGACGACTCCTACGAGCGTCGGGATTCAGATCCTGGAGATAAGGGTGAGACACCGTCGGTTCCGTCTCAGGGTCAAGTAGCGGTGGATGGTTCCCTGCCGGCCGACCTGGTGGACACGATTGAGGTGTATTTGGTGGGTCTGGCCATAGACGATCCCGCGATCACCGAGGAGGTCCGTCAGCATATCCTCTCGCTGGCCGGGGATGGAAACGCGGAGTTTCTGACTGTCCTGCTCAAGGCAATCCGCGACGGACTTGCCGACTCGTGATCGTGGCAGAGCGTGTTGATACGCCGGTCGAGGGCGTTTCGAGCCCTCGACCGGCATTCTTTTTTTTGGTTCATCCGACTAGAGCGTAGGTTGTCTCATGGATTCCGAGGATTTTGAGTTTGAGGAACTCGGGATCGCGGAAGCCGTAGGCTTGGCGTTTCATGGTTTTGATTTTGTTGTTAGTTCCTTCCAGCGGACCGGTGGAGATCGGGTAGTCATACCAGGCGAGGATGCCGAAGGCGTGGAAGCGGAGCGTTTTGGCAAACTGTTTCAGGATGCGGATGCCGGTCGACTCGGCGTACACGATCCAGTCCATGAGAAGGG
>JAAYAY010000239.1 GCA_012719125.1 Planctomycetaceae bacterium
ATATTATCGCCGTGGGCAGTGTGCTCGAACCGGGGTTCTGGGCTGCGGGCTCATGGACCGGATTCGCCGGGTTCATTTGGGGTGCCGGCCGCATGACGGGCGAGAAGCCGATGGAGATGCCGGCGGCGCGGGTCGCGGCCGTGCGGGGCAAGTGGACCTTGCGGGCCCTGGGATGCCGGAATTCAAGTATCGCGACTACTACTCGGTGTTCGGCCTGGAGAATGCCGAGTTTGTGACGCCCGCGGATGCGACGGGGCTGGACGCCATCCTGGAGAAGATGAGTTCGTACGAGCGGCCGGGAGTGGAGGAGGTGAAGGCGAGGCTGCTGGCGAGTTTTCCGTTTGGGGTGGGCTATACCAGTCCCAAGGCGAAGGAAGCATGGGGGATAGGTTCTCGGCGGTGATGCAGTTTGGTATAAGTCGTATCGGCGTCTGGCTGAAGGTCCGCCACGGCAGGCGGCGGACGGCTGAGGTTGCCAAGGAATGCGGCTGCGGCGACAGCAGCGGAGGCTATCGAGTCGTCCAGCGTTTGGAAGCCCAAGCGAAGTAAGATCGCGAACTCGACGATCCGTTGACGTCATTGCGAAACCGATTGTCCAATATCCGGAGTTGATCTCGATCTCATGTGTGCGAAGAAATCCGAGAGCATCTACTCGCTCGACTTCATCCGCGAGAAGTTGCGGGCGATTCCCCGCGAGACGACGCCGCGGCGGATCGGGCCGCCGATCAAGCGGTTGTGCCGAAAGCTGGTCGACGACGGGATGCCGGGGTTCGTGCCCGTGCTAGCGGGCCCGAGTGCCAAGCCGAACGCGGCGTACGCGAACGTGGAGGAGACGATTCGAGTCAACGGCGGCGAGCACGCTCCGGGGTGGTTGATCTGGGAGATGCGGGGCGTGCTGCTCAATGCCGAACGCTACGTCTGCTGGCGATCACCGGAAGGAGACGTCATCGACGTTTCGCCGAAGCCGGACGGCGAGAAGCGGATCCTGTTTCTGGAGGGTCCGGATCCGTGGGACGGATCGCGGGTCTGCCCGACGACTTTCGCCCTGGTGGACGACGAACCGGTGAGGGAGTACATCCGGCTCTATCAGGCCGAGCGGCGTCAATGGGTGCGGGAGGTGACCGATTTCAAGCTGCAAAAGGAGCTCTACGTGGCCATGGTGGCCATGAGCGATCATCTGGCGGGGCAGCGGAAGAAGAAGAGGTAGGGCGGGTGGGGGCGTGTTTCGAGGCCCGGGTGGTGGTGACAGAACGGAGCGAGTATCACAGCGTCTGAAGCGTCTGCACCTGTTCCATCGATTCAGTCGGTAGTGTGCTCCCTCCTTTCCACCAGTGCCACCCACCCGCGTCTCAATCTGTGACCTCAATTTCGATCTGCCCTCCCTCGGGCACGTGAGCAATCTGTCTCGCAAAGTCAGCATGAAACAGGATGACTTTGTGAGCTGGGCAGGCCTTCAACGAGTAGGCAGAGGCAGATGCCTTCACACAGAAGGGTGGATAGGCATGGAGCAATTGGCCAGGTTGAAGCGGATGATCCGGGGCAGAACTCGGGAAGTCTACTGGATTCTCGTCAACTTTGGCAAAGAACTCCTGAAGATCGACGGCAACGCCCTCGATCTCACCGGTTTCGGCGAGCAGGCGCACGACATGGCCATCCCGAAGCAGAAACTGGTCGCCCACACAATCCTGGGCGAAGGGAATGTCGTCAGGGGTGACCGCATCGTAGAGCTTGTGGAAGGCCTTGTCCCCGTGCCACGCATGGCGCAGGGAGTGCCACTCAGGTTCCGAACACACTCCACGCACATGGAGTGCGCCTTGCAGGATGATGAATCCATTCGAATCCGCAAGAACCTCCTGCAGGGCAGCCGGAAGCGATGACAGGAATGCCCGATCGTCAACAGCGGGCCCAGTAGCTGTGATGCCTGATATCTTCATTTCTTCACGACCAACTCATTCATCGCACCTCAGTTCAACTCTTCCGCACCGTCACGGCCCGGCGCCCCCGATTTCCCATTGGCGTTACCCCTTTCTCGCCCGTCAACCCAGTCCAGCTTGCCGGACAATCCTCTCGGGTGTTCAGTTTTTGTCTTGACAGAAGACTGTAAATATGTACACTAATAGCTGCCGCCAATCCCGTCCCCACTTGAGCGAAACATTCGCCCTGCCGGCGGCCTGGAGAGCAAACACCGTGAACCTCCCAAAGAACCCCTGCACCTCCAACCAGCAAGACCCATCCTACATTCAAACACCCCCCTTTTAAGCCAAAAGCACCTGAAACGCGCGCTAACAATGCAAACAATGGAGCAGGAAAGATGGGAAATATCCATCCCACCCCAGAACGCCGTCCGCCCAGAGATATTGGCAAAACAGCAGGCTTGCTGCCCAACTCCGAAGACGCACTCCCGCTTCGCGTCTCCCTGAAACAGGGGCCCCGCTTCGGGGAGTAAGTGTCAGAGAACTTGTTTTCGAGGGAAAGTTGCTTGCTATAACCGTAGAACACACAGACTGGGTAATATTAACCCTACTGCAGAGGCAATCCGACCCAGAGCTATCGGCAAAACAGCACGCTTGTTGACCAACTCCCCCATTGCGAAACACCCTGCCACGATCTTTGACAACCCAATCAAGATGCCGCCTCAACCGCCGCAATATCCTCGTCCGCCAAGGCGTCGAGCCGGTAGATGTTCCGGTCGATCTCCCCATCGCCCGGTCGACGGGTTCGCCGCGTCCGATTCGCCAGAGTCCGGTGGCCGTCTCGATCACGCGGGCGGCCGCTTCGGCCCGGCGGAAGACTTGCGAGTCGCGCTGGACCATCGCCACGTGGCCGTAGGAGGCAAGCGTCTGCAATTGTCCCCAGCGATTGGACCATGATCCAGATCACCAGGACATCACAACGTTCTTCCGCCGCTTCAAGCAGGTGGGCAAGATCCTGAACAAGCTTGAGTCTCCCAATCTGGACAAAGCTCTGATCTTCCTCGACGACAAGCAGCTTCCTTCGACTTCCAACGCTGTCGAACGCGGCAACCGTCGCCACCGCAAAATGCAAAAGACTGCCTATCGTGTTCGCATCCAAGAGCACATCCACAACCGTATCGCGCTCGCCATGCTCCGCGATTCGCATAAGGACGACTGCGCCACAACGACTAAAGCACTCCATAACGGTCGCGCCGCTTGAACTATCAGTAATGATGCTGAAGACTCCAATTGGACGATCATTGATTCGACAGTCCCACGCGAAGTTCATGAATGAGCCGGGTTGATCGCCTCGGCATCCGGGAGCCTCCCATCCCCGGCCACTTGGACCGCTTTCGGCGATGGTCTATATTGTCGGTTTGTCTGAATCGGCACCGACGCCTATCCTGATGCGGCACACCCCCCTATGGACCTTCGTCTCCGAGACAAAGTGGCCCTGGTAACCGGCGGCTCTCGCGGCCTGGGACGCGCGATTTGTCTGGGGCTGGCGGCCGAGGGAGTGAAGGTGGCCGTCAATTACCGTCGCGACGAGGCGGCTGCCGGGGAGGTGGTCGAGGCGATGCAGAACCTCCATGCCGCCCGGGGAATCGCCCTGCAAGGAAACGTGGCTGAGAGCGTCGACGTGGTGCGGATGTTCGACCGGTGCGAGGAGGACTTGGGGCCGATCGATATTCTCGTGAATAACGCCGGCGTGTGGCCGACCGCCTATGTTCGCGACATGACCGAGGAAGAGTGGGACGCCACCTTCGCCGTTAATCTCAAAGGCGCCTTTCTTACCTGCCGCGAGGCGGTGCGCCGCTGGCTCGATCGCGATCGAGGAGGGCGAATCGTCAATGTGACGACTCAGGCGGCCTTTCGCGGCTCGACGACGGGGCACGCCCATTATGCCGCCTCCAAGGCCGGACTGGTGACTTTCACCGTATCGCTCGCCCGCGAGGTGGCCCGCTCGGGCATCTTCGTCAACGCCGTCGCTCCCGGGATGATGCGAACCGATATGGCCCGCGAAGCCTTGGAAGAGAGCGAAGAGAAGTACATCCAGCGTACCCCGCTCGGCCGGATCGCCGAGCCGGCCGAGATCGCCGACGTGGTCGTGTTCCTGGCCTCCGATCGGGCCAGCTACACGACAGGCGCCACCTTCGACGCAACCGGCGGAATGTTAATGAGATAGGAAGAAACACTCGGCGAGCGACCAATATGGCTCCCGACCACTCCCACCATAACTGAACCCCAAACCCTGAACCCTAACAACTCCCCCTGCATGCTTACCACCCTCCAACAGATCCTCGCCGACGCGAGAGAACGTGCTTACGCCGTGCCGGCCTTCGACTGTGTCGAAGACGTCATGGTGCGGACCGTCCTGGAAACGGCCGAAGAGTTGCGTGCTCCGGTCATCATCATGTGTCTGGCTCCGCGGCCCGACAGTCACGACATGGCCTATCTGGCGGGACTGGTTCGGGGAGTGGCCGACGCGCATCCGATTCCCGTCGGCCTGCATCTGGACCATACGTCGGATCTGGACCTGGTGAAGAAGGCAATCGATCACGGTTTCACTTCGGTGATGGTCGACGGCTCGACGAGACCCTTTGAGAAGAACGTGGCCCTCACCCGGGCGGCGGTCGAACTGGCCCATCCGCATGGCGTCGGCGTGGAGGCCGAGTTGGGACACGTGGGCGGAATGGATCTGGCGGAGACCGAGTGTGGCCAGTCGGTGCTGACCTTGCCCGAGGAGGTCGTCCGGTTCGTTGCCGAAACCGAAGTGGACGCCCTGGCCGTTTCGATCGGTACGGCCCACGGCGTGTATCGATCGCTGCCGACTCTGTCGATCGACCGGCTCAAGGAACTGCATGCCGTCAGCACGGTTCCCCTCGTCCTGCACGGCGGATCGGGCACCCCCGACGACCAGATTCAGGAATCGGTCCGCAACGGAATCTGCAAGATCAACATTTTCGCCGACAACCGGATTGCGATGGCGAAGGGATTCAAGCGGGCGGCGGAGGGCATCCAGCGAATCGATCCCCTCCCGGGCGATCTGTTCGGGCCGATCAAGCGGGCCATGAGCGAAACGGTGGCCGAGAAGATCCGGCTGCTGTTTGCGGACGGAAAAGCGTAGAAATGGGCACGCAAGGTGGGTCAAAGCAACCTATGAAACTCGTGGCCATCAGCGATCACTATATTCCGCACGATATCATGCGGCGGGGGTTGGCTTCGCTCGAGGGGCTGGGCATCGAGGTCGAGGTCCGCCGCTGGGAGCACGCCACGCTTGTCGAACTCCAGGAAGCCAACCTGGCGATCGAGCAGGGGGGCCCCGACGCCGTTTCGTTGCCGGACGAACTCTTCGAGAACCTCGACGACGTCAAGATCCTTGTGACGCAGTTCACGCCCGTTCCGGAACGAATGATCGCGGCGGCTTCGTCGCTCGAGGTGATCGGCGTATTGCGCGGGGGCTTCGAGAACGTCATGGTCGATGCGGCCACGCAGCGGGGTGTGAGTGTGCTCAATACTCCGGGCCGCAACGCCCGGGCGGTAGCCGAATGCACGTTGGGGCTGATCCTCACCGAGATCCGGAACCTGGCCCGGTCGCACGCCTGCCTGATGCGGGGTGAGTGGCGGAGGGAATTTGCCAACGGCATGGCCATTCCCGAGCTGAACGAAAAGACGGTAGGCCTGGTAGGCTACGGTGCCGTGGGAAGGCTGGTGGCCCACTATTTGCAGGCCTTCGGCAGTCGCATTGTGGCCTTCGATCCTTATTGCCAGGGCGATCCGGCACCGGCCGAACTCGTGGATCTTCCCACCCTGATGAAGGAGTCGGACGTGGTTTCGCTCCATGCTCGGCTGTCGCCCGAGACGCACCGTTTGATCGGCGCGGCCGAATTGGCGATGATGAAGCCCACGGCCATCCTGGTCAACACGGCCCGGAGCGGGCTGGTCGACGAGGCGGCCCTGGTGGAAGCGCTCCGGCAGCGAAAGATCATGGGCGCGGCGCTCGACGTTTTCGACGAGGAACCGCTCCCTCCCGGCAGCCCCATGCTGCAACTCGACAACGTGACGATTACACCCCATCTGGCAGGCAGCACGATCGACGCCTTTTTGAACAGTCCCAAGCTGATGGCCGGCCACTTGACGCGAATGCTGCGAGGCGAGGGGCCGTTGCCCGTCGTCAACGGAATCCAACCGACCTTACGCCAGTAGCCGAGTCTCTCCGAGACTCGGAGTAGCACAACGGAGTTGCGGTATCAGTCTCGGAGAGACTGACCTACGCAGAAGATCCAACCGGGAGGAAGATCCAATGAAATCGGTGCTCATTGCGCCCCGCAAGTACGTGCAAGGCCGAGGCGTGCTCGGCGAACTTGGCGAGTATCTGAAGCCTATGGGAAAGAAGGCGCTCGTGCTGTGGGACGAGTGCGTGAAGGGGATCGTGGGCGACACCGTGGCGGCGAGCCTCGCGGCCGCGGGGATCGAACTGGTCGACGTCCTGTTCGAGGGCGAGGCGACCGGCGACGAACGGGGCCGCGTCGGGAAGATTGCGAAAGAGAGCGGCGCGGAGATCTCGGTCGGCGTCGGCGGGGGCAAGGTGCTCGACGTGGCCAAGGCGGTTGCCGTCGACTGCGGCCTGAAGATGGTGACCTGTCCCACGATCGCCTCGAACGATTCGCCCACCAGTGCCGCTTCGGTCTGGTACGACGAGAATCACAATTTCACCGGCTTCGACTGCTGGCCCTTCAACCCCGACCTGGTGCTGGTCGATACCCAGGTGGTGGTCGGCGGCCCGGTGCGGGCGTTTGTGGCGGGCATCGGCGACGCGCTTTCGACCTGGATCGAGGCCGAGGCGGCCAGAAAGTCTCGGGCCAACAACATTGCCGGGGGGCAGCCCACCATGGCCGCCATGGCCCTGGCTCGGCTGGCCTTCGATACGCTGATCGACCACGCCCTGGACGCCAAACGGGACGTCGAACTGGGCGTCGTCACCCCGGCCGTCGAAAAGGTGGTCGAGGCCAACGTGCTCCTTTCCGGCCTGGGTTTCGAGAGCGGCGGTCTGGCTACAGCCCACATGATCGGCAACCTGCTTTCGAACGTACCCGAGTGCCGGCAGGCCGGTCTGATGCACGGCGAGAAGGTCGGCTTCGGTATCGCCGCGCAGCTCTGCCTCGACGACGAGTACGACGTCGACGACAAGTACGCCGTCTTCGACTTCCAGATCCAGTTGGGTCTGCCGGTCACGTTCGCCGACTTGAATCTCGAAGGGATCGCGCGGGAGCGGCTCGAATCGTTCGCCGAGGCCTGCGCCGGCGAGGGCTCGCTGTGCCACAACCATCCCTTCAAGGTCACGGCCGCCGACATCGTCGACGCCATGATCGCCGCCGACGCCCTGGGCCAGAAACGCAAAGACATTATTGGTGACATGTGAGGTGCATCTTAACGCACGGGAGAACGAACACCCCTAAGGAGAACGATGTGATGACGAAGAAACTGCCGTTTGCCACCCTTACCGCCCTGTTGGCGATCCTGGTTTGCACGGTCGGCTGCCCCCCTGCCTCCGAGTCGCAGCCGCAGCGGCCTAGCGGGCCCGATCCTGTTCCAGGCGTGACCGACATCCCCGCCCCGACCCCCGAAGCCCCGATGGTCGAAGAGCCGGCCCCGGAAGAACCTGCCCCGGAGCCGCCGAAAGCAGAAGAGCCGAAAGCAGAGGCCCCGAAGGCCGAGACACCGAAAGAAGAGGCCCCCAAGGCCGACGCACCGAAGCCGGAAGAGGCGATGGCCGACAAGGCTAAGGCTGACGCACCCAAGGAAGAGGCTCCGAAGACGGATGCCCCCAAGGCGGAGACGCCGAAGCCGGAAGAGGCGCAGGCCGACAAGCCCAAGGCGGATGCACCCAAGGAAGAGGCTCCGAAGAAGGACGCCCCTAAGGCCGACGCGCCGAAGCCGGAAGAGCCGAAAGCCGACAAGCCGAAGGCCGACGCACCCAAGGAAGAGGCCCCGAAGAAGGACGCCGCCAAGGCCGGAAAGGCGGAGTTGTTCCTGACTCTCCCCGCCGGCTGCAACACGCCCGACGGAATGTGCCTGCTTCCGGACGGCAGCGTGATTCTTTCGATGCCCAACTTCAACAAGTTGGATGAGGGCGCCCGACTGATGAAGATCACGCCCGACAACAAGGTGGAGAAATTCCTCGAGTTGGGAAAGCATCCCGAAACGGGCGAGTTGATCGGGGCGCTCGGCGTTTGCCTGGCGCCGTCGGGCGACCTGTTCCTGGCGGACTACCAGATGAAGGGCAAGAAGCAGTCGCGCGTGCTTCGCATCCCGATGAAGGACGGCAAGCCGGGCGAACCCGTGCCGGCAATTGAGGGTTTCCACGTCTCCAATGCGGTGGTTTGCCGCGACGGCTACCTCTACGTGAGCGAGACCCAGATCGACATCGAAGCCCAGCCGGGCACGAGCGGCATCCTCCGCTTCAAGCTCGAGGATCTCGACAAAGGCGTGATCAAGCTGGCCGACGACGTCACCAAGGATCCCCATTTCGTGTGCGTTATTCCGTTTCACAACAAGGAAGTGCGGCTTGGCGCCGACGGGTTGTGCTTCGACAACCAGGGCAACCTGTACTGCGGCGATTTCGGCGACGGCACGCTCCACCGCATCGAGTTCGACGGCGACGGTAAGGTGAAGTCGAACAAGATCTTCGCCACGGCCGACTTCATGAAGTGCTGCGACGGGCTGTTCTTCAACCCCAAGACCGAGGAAGTCTACGTGACCGACTCGATGTCGAACGCCATCCACGCGGTGTCGATGGACGCCAAGGTGCGGACCCTCGCCCAGAACGGCGACACGGACGGCACGGACGGCGGCATGGACCAGCCGTGCGAGGTTTTGCTCCGCGGCAACGAGCTGATCGTTTCAAACATGGACTGGCCCGTGCCCGGCTGCATCAACAAGACGTACAACGAGCCTTGCACGCTGTCGGTGATTCACATCGCCGATTGACGTCGGAGGCGCAGGAGGCCTTCATGGCCGACTTGATTGCGCAGGGCGAACAACTGTCGCAGCGGTGGCGCCGCGTCTTGCCCGAGGGTGATCCCGTAACACTGGGTCGTGCGCCGGGAATCTGGGCGGTCCCCTGGGATCCGCTCATTTCCCGGCATCACGCCGACCTCGTGTGGAACGGCAACCAGTTGTCCGTAACGCAACTATCCGAGGCGCGGAATCCGCTGTTCTTCCGGGGCAAGCCCTGCGACCGCCTGACCCTCCAGCCCGGCGAGCATTTCGTCATCGGCGACACGAGCTTCACCTTGACCGTGCAGCGTGCCGACGTGGTGGCCGACGCGCCGATGCCCGTCCAGCAACAGGCCTTCAGCTCCCAGTACCTCAAGGCGATCGCCTTTCGCAATCCCGATCATCGCCTGGAGATCCTCAGCCGGCTGCCCGAGGTGATCTCCGGCGCCACCGACGACAAGGAGTTGTGCGTCCGGCTGGTGAGCATGCTCCTGGCCGGCGTACCGCGGACGGAGACGGCGGCCGTGGTGACGACCGATCCGGGAGCGGCGCAACCCGGCGGTGACCGGCGACCCGAGATCGCCGTCCTCCACTGGGACCAGCGCCGGGTAGCCCACGAGGACTTTCGGCCCAGCCAGCGGCTGATTCTCGAGGCGACGCGGCAGGGGCAGAGCATCCTTCACGTGTGGGAGGGGGCCGAGCCGAACGCTCCCCAGCCATTCACAGCCCGGGGCAACTTCGATTGGGCATTTTGCACGCCCCTTCCCGGTCCGGGGAGCCCCGCCTGGGCCCTCTATCTGGCCGGCAGGTTCCAGAGCGATCCGACCACGCTGCCCGGCTCGAGCGATCCCTCCGACTTGCGCGAAGACGTCAAGTTCACCGAACTCATGGCGACCGTAGCCAGCAGCCTGCTGGAAATGCGCCGGCTGCAGCGGCGCCAGACCGCCCTGAGCCAGTTCTTCTCGCCCGTGGTCCTCAACACGCTCTCGGTGGAGGATCCCGACCTGGTCCTGGCACCGCGGCAGACGGAGGTCTCCGTGCTGTTCTGCGACTTGCGGGGCTTCTCCCGCGAGTCGGAGCGTTCGGCCGGCAACCTGCTCGACCTGCTCGATCGCGTGAGCGAAGCCCTGGGCGTGATGACTTACCAGATTCTCAACGAGGGGGGCGTTGTCGGCGACTTCCAGGGCGACGCGGCCATGGGTTTCTGGGGTTGGCCCATCAAGTCCGACGACGACGTGCTCAAAACGTGCCGCGCGGCGCTGGCCATCCGCGACAAGTTCGAATGGGCCGCGCGCCAGTCGGCCGGGTCTCTGGCCGGGTTCAATGCGGGCGTGGGCGTCGCCACCGGCCAGGCCGTGGCCGGCAAGATCGGAACGGTCGACCAGGTGAAGGTGACCGTGTTCGGGCCGGTCGTCAATCTTGCCTCGCGTCTCGAAGGGATGACCAAGGTGCTGCACGCGCCCATTCTGCTCGACGAGGTCACCGCTCGGGCCGTGCGGCAGCAGGTGCCGCCGGAGGTGGCGAGAATTCGCAGGATCGCCAAGGTGTCGCCCTACGGGATGGAAGCCGCCATCGAAATCAGCGAGCTATTGCCGCCGGAGGACCAGTTCCCTCAACTCAGCAACCAGCACCTGGCCGTCGGCGAGAAGGCCCTCGACGCGTTCCTTGCCGGCGACTGGGCGTCGGCCTACGACCTGCTCCGCCGCATGCCGACCGAGGATCGCGTCAGCGATTTCCTGACGGTCTACATCGCCCAACACAATCGCTCCGCGCCCCCCGGCTGGGACGGCGCGATCCGGTTGTCGGCGAAGTGATGCAAACCGGCCTGGATTGTGCATGAACTTCGCGAGGGATTCGCGCGTCATTCCTGCGCAGGCAGGAATCCAGACCGAGGTGTCCAAGCAAGAAGGAACTCATCAACTGAAGACGTACTGGATTCCCGCCTGCGCGGGAATGACGGTTGAAGGGCCCCGCGAATTCCTCCGGAAACCGTGAAAGGCCATTCAGAACAGTACACCGTCGCGAGTTCAGCGGACCTGAATGTTCACCGCCTTACCGCCCTCGATCTTTATCGGATACCCCTCGATCAGCTTCACCCCTTCGATCTCCAGCGACTCGTTGCCGACGGTCACACGATACTTCCCGTCCGCCGCCACAGTGAACCACTCGGGGAACTGGTTGATCCGCGGGTAGTCCATCGGCATGTGCATGAAGACCTGGTGACGGGGTTGATCGAAAACGAGCCTGCCCTGCCAGGGCTTGTCGGCCGCCAGGTAGAGATGGAGCGAGTGGTTCTCGTCGAGTTCGGCCCCGAGGCGGACGTCTTCTCGCCAGGGCTGGAGGGTCACGCCCTGCTGTTTCCAGAGGGCGACCATGATGGCGGTGCGGGCGAAATTGCCGTCGCCGTGCCAGCCGCCGATGATTCCGTCGGGCTGCTGCATGGCCAGCATGATCCGCATCTGGCTGTCGATCCAGTCGGCCGCCTCAGGGATCCGCTCGCGATTGTAGAGATTGACGGCACACTCGATCGAGTCGGCGTAGCCGTCGTGGCTGCGGCCTTCCCAGGCGTAGCCGCGGTAATGGTTGAGATTCTTGAGGGCGTGGCGGACGGCGTCGCGGTAACGCTCGACGCCGTCGAGCAGGTAGACCGTGTAGAAGCCGTTGTAGTTGTAGCCCCAGTTGTCCGAAAGCCGCTCGTCGGTCGGTTTGCCCGCAACGGGATCGATCGAATTGAACATCATGCCGAACTCGTCGACGCCGACCTCCAGAATGCGATCGAGGATCGCATAGAGCGGCTCGCGGTACTGTTCGGCCTTCTGCTTGTCGGCGAAATGGCAGGCGAAATAGACCTCGGTGAGCCCCGAGACAAGTTCGCAGCCGTGGTCGCGGAGGCGGAGCGACTTGGCGTTGCGGGTGGGGTGGCGATCGCCGAGCAGGTACCAGTCGGCGATCCGCAGGGCGCCGTCGAGGTACTTTTTATCTCCGGTGATCCAGTAGTAGCGTGAGGTGAGCTGCATCATCTCGCCGTTGACTTCGTCGTTGGTCGAGGGGATGTTGCCGCCGGGCGTTTCGACGGGCGCGTGTTTCCAGATGTCGTCGACGATGCCTGCCATCCGATGCGACCAGGGCGTGGGGCCGAGCCGTTCGGTGATCGGCATGAGGCCGTCCTTGACGTACTCCGAATTGTCGAAGATCAGCCGGTTCATGTCGACTTCGGGGTATTCGAAGGCCTGGGTGGAAAACTGGTAGTAGTCGCCCAGCCGATCGACGCGGTTGGTGAGTCGCTGTTCGGCCTTCAACATGTCGAGCATTCTGCCGTTGAATAGCCCGCGATCGGTGAGCGCGGCGGTGAGGACCATGAAGGCGTAGTTGTCGGCGCCGTTGTTCCGCCCGTTCCAACGGTCGATGCCTCTTGTCAGGTTCTCGGGGATGAGCCCCGACTCGGGATCGGCCTTGGCCAGCCAGCCGCGAACGAACAGGTCGCTCTGGGCCAGGGCCCGGCGGGCCTGCATCGCGTTGCGTTCGGGGGGCGGCAGGTTCTCGTAGCTTTCGACGGCGGGCCAGCCGTCCTGAGTGATTGGCTCGGCGGCCTCCAGCGGCATTGCGGCCAATCCGATCCAGACGAAGGATGCGACGGCAAGGAAAACGCGGAGAGTGCAGATTTGGTTTTCGGTGACAAACATGAGAGCGGCTCCCCTGGGGTGACAACCGCGGTGCGCAGTTGCAGGCCATTGTGGCAGACGGGGCGCCGATTTCAATAGGGCGGGACGGAAGGGAAAAGAGTGAAGATAGAAGAGTGAAACAGGAACCGCACGTGCCTGAAAGTGCGTCCGGGCACGTGCGGTCAGCAGAATCAGGGGTTATTCGGCGGGAGCGGGCTCCGCTTCGTCTTCTTTCTTCGCGGCAATCTTGTCGTGGAAGAGGACGAAGAATGCAACCGTCATCACGGCCGAGGCAACGGTCATCACCATCCAGACGGGGATCCAGTCGACGGCCCCCTCGGGCGTCTTGTTGGTAGCGCTCAACCATGCGGTGACAAAGTTGCCGATGATCGTTCCCAAACCGTACGTCATCAGGAACATCATGCCTTGGGCCTGAGCACGAAGGCTTTCCGGGGCCTTCTTGTCCACGTAAACCTGTCCGCCGACGAAGAAGAACCCGAAAATCAGGCCGTGAACCAGAATGGCCACGAAATAGAGGGCGGTGATGTTCCCCATGTCGCCGAACAGGAACGAAGCGTAACGCACGGTCAAGGCGATCAACCCAAGGATCAGCGTCCAGCGGATGCCGCACTTGGCGAGGACGAAGGGCACCATCAGCATGAAGAACATCTCGGCGAACTGGCCGAGGTTCATAGTGAGAGTGAGGTACTTGAATCCCTTGTCGTTCAAGAAGGCCGAGCCGAAGTTGAAATAGGCCGCAAACGGAATCATTACCAGCATGGCAAGCACGATGAACAGCGCGAAATAGAAGTCTTTCATCAGCGACAGCGCCCGCAAACCCAGGGCGTCGATGATGGAAGCCTCCTTCCCCTTGGCAGGAGGCGGCGTATTCGGAAGGGTGAGCGCCAACAGGGCTGCAGCAATGCCCACCCCCGCCCCGCACAGCATGGGCAGGCTCGACGTGTCGAAGCCCGCTTCCGCAACCCCGAAGACCTTGACGGCCACCACGCTGAACACCGCGGCCAACACCCAGCCGATCGAACCGAACACACGGATCTGGGCAAACTTCTCCGCAGGCGCGTGCGCCATGGCGATCGCGCTAGTCAATCCCCAAGTCGGCATGTAGCACAGCATATGCAGCAGAAGCACAATGAATAGGACCGCGGGGCTCGTGACGTACGCCGCCACCGCCAGCAGGATGCCCCCGACCAGGTTGAGAGCGAACAGGACCTTCTGCCCGGCGAAGTGGCGGTCGGCGACCATTCCCACCAGCGGCGACGTAAGACATCCAAGGGCCATCGTGCTCAGAATCAAAGCGAAGTAGGAAGTGCCGTCGATTCCAATCTGCTTCAGGTAGGCCGCCAGAGGCACCCACCAAACGGCAATCATCATGTACTGAAGGAACATCATTGCACTGAGCTGAATTCGTGTGCTCATCGAAGTGGTTTCGGTCGTCATGGCAAACTTCCTGGGTTTATGGTTTCGTGGTTCGTGGATATCCGAAATGACGTTGCAGCCCAACCAGCCGGAATCCGGCCTCTCCCCGAGCCACCAAAGCTCGGCAAATTCACCCACAACTCACAGCTCACTGCTCATAGCTCTCTCAATGCATCGCCAACCCGCCGCTCACGTCGACGGTCGCGCCGGTCATGTAGCTCGCCCGGTCCGAGCAAAGAAACACGACCACGTCGGCGATTTCTCTCGTCTGCCCGATCCGGCCCAACGGCACTCGGCGATTGTACTTCTCCGGGTCGGCGTCGATCGCCGCGGCCAGCATCTCCGTATACATCAAACCGGGCGCCACGCAGTTGACGTTGATCCCGTGCTTGGCCATCTCCAGGCCAAGCGAGATCGTGTAACCGACGATGCCGGCCTTGCTCGCGTCGTAGGCCGTCTTGCCCGACTGGCTGCCCCGGAAGGCCGCCTGCGACGAAATATTGACGATTTTGCCGTGCCGCCCCGAGGCGAGCAACCGCCGCACCATCTCCCGGCTGCACAAAAAAGTGCCGGCCATGTTCACATTCAACGCCCGCTGGAACTCCTCCAGGCTCAAATCGACCGTCGGCTCCACCGGGCAGTAGGCCGCGTTGTTCACCAGCGCATCGACAGGGCCGAGCCTTTCTTCGACCTGGTCGAACATCCGGGCTACGTCGGCTTCCCGGCTCACGTCGCCCTCGATCGCCACCGCTTGGGCCTCGAAATCCGCCTTCAGTTCCCAGCTCAGCGCCTCGGCCTCCCGGGGCGAGTGGCGATGGTTGATCCCGACCTTGGCGCCCTCGTCGGCCAGGCTGCGGCAAATCGCCTTGCCGAGCCCGCGATATCCGCCGGTGACCAGCACGACTTTGTCCTTGAGGCCGAGGTCCAACGCGATCTCCTTGGGATGCTTCAGGTGGCCGTCATAGTCAGCGGAGACGATCGTTTGCTGGAGTACAGGCTTCAGCCTGAGAATCGTAGGCAAAAGCCTGAACTCCAACGGCCGCCACGCTCCGCAGCGAACTCGAAAGCAACGCCCGGCAGGTGTCGCCCACTGTTCCAAGAAGATACCCTCTCGGCGGGGCTACGTCTATAAGCCTCGGCGCAAGGTGACGCGAACTACCACGTTCTGGCCGCCGCATACCCCCTCTACTCTTCCCTGAACCCCGAACCCTGACAACCAAGAAGACAGCCCTGCCGGCACGAAGGCACGGCAGGGCTGCTGCATCAGAGAGGGGATTGCTAAGTCGTTCAGACACTGACTTTGAATCGTTTCACCAGTTCCCGGAGACCGCTGGCCTGGGCGCCAAGCTCCTCGCTGGAGGAGGCCAGCTCTTCGCTGCCGGAGACGGTCTGCTCGGTGACCTGCGAGATGCCGCGAACCGCGTCGACCACCTGCTTGGCACTGCCGGACTGCTCGACGGTGGCCTGGGCGATCTCGGAGATCTTCGTCACGGTCTCCTCCACGCCCGCCAGAATCTCCCGCAGTGCTTCGCCCGTATCGTGGCTCAATTGGGCACCTTCTTCGACCCGTAGGCTCGACTCCTTGATGAGCGAGGTGATCTCGCCGGCCGCCCGGTTCGATCGTTCGGCCAGCTTGCGGACCTCGTCGGCCACGACGGCGAATCCCATGCCGTGCTCGCCGGCGCGTGCCGCCTCGATGGCCGCGTTCAGGGCCAGGAGATTGGTCTGGCTGGCGATCTCCGAGATCACCTGAATGATCTCGGCAATCTGGTTCGAACTGGTCTTGATCAGGTCCATGGCCTGAATCGACTGCTCGACCGCCGAGCTGCCCCGCTCGGCTAGCCCGTTCGTCTTCTTGGCCGCCGCGTCGGCGTCGCGAGCGTTGCCGCTCACGCGCTCGATCGATGCGGTCAACTCGTCGACCGAGGCGCTGACTTCCTCGACGGCCATGGTCTGCTGCTGCGATCCGGTAGCCAGCGTCTGAGAGCTTTCGGCAATCACGCGCGCACCCTCGTTGAACTGCCCGGCACTCTCGGTCACCTGGGCAATAATGCCGGAGAGATCCGTCAACATCGCCTGGATGGCCCCGGCCAACTCGTCGACGGGTTCGTCTCCTTCCACCACGATGTTCCTGGTGAGATCGCCGGCCGCCGCCGCCCGGACCGCTTCGAGCAGGTCGTCGACCTTGTGGCGAAGATTCTCGGCGGCCCTGCGTTCCTGTTCGGCCTGTTGCCGATCGCGCTCGGCTTGTTCCTCTCGGAGCCGTTGCTCGTCTGCCTGCCGTGCCTGCTCGCGGTGGGCTTCCTCCTCCTGGCGTTTGCGTTCGACCTCGGCCGCCTCGCGTTCGGCGTTGAGCCGGGCCTCCTGCGCTTGCTGTTCGCGAACCGCGGCCTCCTTGACGTCGTTCATCGCCTGGGCCGTTGCGTCGACCGCCGTGTTGATGGCTTTCGCCATGCGGGCGATTTCGTCGGTGCCGGCCACATCGAGCCGCCGGCTGTAGTCGCCCTCGGCCACCCGCTCCATCATCGCCATCGCGTCGACAATCGGCCGCGCAATCCGGCGAGTGCAGACAAGGGCTACGCCGCCGCAGAGCAAAACGGCCAGTCCGGACCCGACTGCTACCCAGACAAGCAACTGGTTCAGCGCGTTGCTGACGCGCTCCCCGGCTTCACGGTAATCATCGTCGTAGGTGCCGGCACAGACCACCCAGTCCCACGGTTCAAAGTACGCGATGGCTGTCGTTTTCCATCGTGCCGGCTCGTCCGGCGTGTTGCGCCAAGAGTATCGCTGGAATTCGATCTGGCCGTCCCGTGTGGCGGTCGCCTTGGCGATGATCTCCTGGATGAACGGCTTGCCGTCGGCATCCTTCGCGTCGTAGATGTTCTCGCCGTCGCGCTGGCCGCCCTGGGAGATGACGTATTCACCCTTTTCCTCGCCGGAACCCGCCAGGACGAACACGTATCCCGTCTTGCCCACCACGAGATCCATGATGCCCTGCCGCAGCTCGGTCACTTCCTCCAGCGGAATACCGAAATAGAGAACTCCAACCACTTCGTTCTTCGCATCACAGATCGGCCGGTAAGCGGTCATGTACCATTGGTTCACGACGAACGCGCGCCCCACGAACGTCTCTCCCTTGAGAACTGCTGCAATCACGGGGTTCGGCGAACGATCCGGATTGACGGCGGGGATGTAGGTTCCGATGGCCCGCGTCCCATCCAGCTTCTGTACGTTCGTGCAGACCCGCAGCATGTCGCCGGCCGGGTTCATCCGTTGAAAGACGGTGCAGGTTCCACCCACCAGTCGCTGAACGTCGTCGACCACCGGCGAGACGACGTCGGCTTGGACGTTCTGGCCCAGCCACGCAGATCCGCAACGTATTCTCGGAAGGTCGACCTTGTGCGCTTCCTTGCTGAACTGATTCACCGCGTTCCAGGAAACCGTCTCGTCATCCAATTCAATCGGGCCTTGCTGTTGAAGCAAGTGCTCCGCCACGGCAAGATTGTGCTGCAACTCGGCCGCCAACTTCTCCTGATTCGTGCGCAGCATCAGGTAGACCGACTGGGCGATCTTGGCACATTCCTCCTGGCCCTGGGCGTTGAGTTCGGCGGTCACCCGCGTGTACAGTTCGTGCCGCTGGATCCAGACCGCCCCGAACAGAATCAACCCGGTGACGAGGATCCCCGCCACACTCAATGCGAACACCTTGGCCTTGAAGCTGAGTTTCAACATCGGTTCTTCTCTGCTTTCTGACAAACGTCTCAGGGCGGCTCGAGGCCGCAAGCCAGTCTTCACGAAAACTCGCGTCTACCACGCACGCGAGCACGCAACCACGACTCGAAAAGCGTCGGGCAAGAAACGAAAAAAGGCACAACCGCGGCGACATGCCTCGTCGTACCGACGAAAGCCGCTGCGATTGTGCCTTCAACGAGCGAGTCGTTTGCCTCGCCCAACCAGGCGCCCCGCGGCAAGTCCGCGGAGCAGTCCATTCCGCAATGCCGTGAGGCACCGGAATGCTTCTGCCAAAAGCTAGCCCATGATTTGTAGGTGTCAAATCACTTCAGCTAGATGCACTCATAATGCGATGCAAAGATATGAATAGACATGCATCGTACGCATGCAAGGCCTTCGCACATGAGATGCCGTCGCCTTCGGCCCTGCTGAGTGGGGGTAGAAGCGATGAAGTGCATGGCAGATACGCAAGAACCACGACCGTTCCGCAATCCTCATTGTCTCGTCAGCAAGTGGCTCAAACGCAGACGCAATTCACCCAGGTCCTTCGATTTGAATGAGTTGCGTGTACGCTCCAGAACCAGCACCGCGTACTCCAACGCCTCCTGGAATGCCGCCTCCCGCCGCGACACCACCAGCGACCGGATCGCCGCGGCGTCCTCCGGACTAGCATAACGGCGCCACAACGATTCCAGCGATTGCAGCGATTCAAGCACCACCCGGATCGCAGAGTTTGCGGTCCGGGCGATCTCGTCGGCAGCAGGACTTCGGTATTCCTTCGACACCTCGTCGCCCAGCATCTCGAGCTGTTCGGCCCCCATCGCAAAGGCGTGCTGAGCGTCGCGCAGCACGCGACGAGCCGTCGATTCGGCGATACAGCAATTCACCTGGCGATAGAACGATTCCAGATCGAGCGGCTTCGTCAAATACGCCGCCACCGGAAGTCGAACCGAACGAATGGCCGAATCGAGCGAAGGAACTCCGGTCATCAGAATGACCGGCAGACCCGCGTGGCTCGTTCCGACTTCCTCGGCCAGTTGGAGTCCGGAACTGCCCGGCATGTGAATGTCGGCGATCAGCAGGTCGAAAGACCGGTCGTCCAACGCGGCCAGGGCCGTCCGCGCGCCGCCGACGCAATCGCAACGGTAACCCCGCAGCCTCAGCAGATCGGCCGTCGTTTCACGGAATATCTCTTCGTCGTCCGCAATCAAGATGGATGAAACCTCAACCATGGTTATCCCCTTCCTCTGGTATTCCTCAGACACGACCGCACTTCTCGCGACGCCCGGCGGGCACGGCGTCGGAGAACCCAAGTCGCCCTAACACCCGCTCAACCGGTTGACCGCCGTCCAACCGGAAGCTGTCCGCCTGCAAGGGAAGACCAATGCGGCAACACGTCCCCTTGCCAACCCACGATTCGAGCGTCATCGTTCCCCCCAACGACTCAATAATCCCCCGCGAAATCGGCAACCCCAATCCCAACCCGGCCCCCGGCTCGGTCTTCGTCGAATAGAACGGCTCGAACACTCGGTCGAGGACCTCCTTGGGTATCCCAGCCCCCGTATCGGAGACCGCGATCCGGAGTTGCGAACCGTCCCGTTCGGCATCCACGCGGACAACGTCGCCGGGCGACGACGCCTCGATCGCGTTCGTCAGTAGATTGAACAGCACCTGGCGGAGCGATTCTTCCGGCAGCCGGACGCAATCCTTTTCCCCGCCTTCCACACGCGTTTCGATCCGCACGTTTCGCTGGCGTGCCACGGGCTGCAGCATCAACGCCACGTCCTCGATCGAGCTTCCCACATGGAAGAGACCGGCTTTCTCCGGCCGGCAGCGATGAAGTGCCAGCATCTGCCGTACAATGCGGGTGATTCGGGTCGCTTCCCGCTCCGCGGCCGCCACATAGCGCTCGGCCGGATGGTCGGCATGCAAAGTCCCCTTGACCAGATGAAGACAGTTGACGATCCCGGCCATCGGGTTGTTGATCTCGTGGGCCACATGAGCGGCCATTCGCCCACTGGCGGCAAACCTTTCGGCCTCGCGCCGCAGGCCTTCACTCTCACGAAGCCGGCGATTGAGCCAGAGAATCGTCCCCGTCGCTGCCCAGCCGACGACCGCCAACAAGCCTGCAGCGACAAGCCAGGGCCAATAGGCTCGAATCGCCGCCGCCGCGGTCACTTCACCGAAATGCTCGTAAGGACCTACGCGAAGCTCCCGCAGGCACTCGTGAACCGGTTCGTAGGCCAGCGGAATGGTCCATCCCGCGGTGCCGGCCGCCCGAGCCGCGTCGCTGTCGGCAGCCATCTGGAAGAGTGCTTCGGCAACCCGTTTGGCCAACTCGTGGCTGGTATGCCGCAGCTTGGCAAACGCCCATTGCGGATAGACTCGCGTCGAGCGCATGTCCACGTTGTCGCGCTGGTCGTCGGAGCGGGCGCGGAGCACCCGAAGAGCGCTTGCCTGCACTCGTCCGGAGGAAATCATCTGCTCCAGATCGCCGGCACAGAGCGTGCCTGCATCGACCCGCCCTTGCAGGACCGCCTCGACTACCGCATCCTGTCGGTCCGCAAAATGAACTGCTTCAAGACCGCGATCCGTGCGGATTCCCAGTTCGTTGAGTTTGCGCTGGGCCATCAACCAGCCGCCAAAGGACCAGGGATGGACCGCCATCAAGGTCTTTCCACGCAGATCCTCCAAGGATTGCAGATCATCACGGGCGGCACGGCAAATGACCGCTCCTCCGTACGTCTTGGCCGGACGGCCCTGAAAGGATTCTATGCGTGTGGCCACACGGGTCGCGTGGTGCGTCTGTTCGCACGCCGCATAGAGTGCCGGATTGGCAACCAGGAAATCGATTTCCCCCCGTTCGACCGCCGGCAGGATTTGCTCGTAGGTCAGGGGCTGAATCACGAAACGCGCCTCTGGGACGGCCTGAGAGAGAAAAGCGGCCGTCGGCTCCCACTTCCTTAGGCAGTCTACGGGGGACCATGTGGCCAACACGCCCACGATGATCTCCGGGCGCGGCGGGGGGACGGGCAGAACATCGGCAGTTGCCGAGCGCAGAATAAGCGGGACAAGGACGGAGCCAATCCAAAAAGCCACTAATCGCATGTTTCGTGCCGCGCCGAAAGAGGCTCAATGCTCGACACAGGGACCCTACCTAACGGGCCCTGGCGTCGGAGTGCCTCCCCATCCCCGAGAACTACATCGGACGGGGAGGATGCGGGAACCCGCATAAAGTTCCCGCTAGATGTGGCTATTCGGCGTAGCGAGACCGGACAAGCGGAACCTTCCGCACGCTCGGTTGGCTTGCAGGCTCAAGGACGTCCCGGAGTCCCACACACGATCTATTCAATATCCCCCACTGTCGTGGTGTTAGGGGATTCGTTGACGTGCTCTTGCACTACCCCCAGCCAATGCCCCCCCACTGGTACGGTGTCGGCATTCAGCTAAACTGAGTACACCATCAGGTTATGCACACTTCGCGGCATGGCCGCAATCGCGTCCGCCGCTTGCCGAACCCAGTCCCGTTCCCCCATGCCCAAGCGACAAGACTCCCCCTCCCTCTTCCAGGCCGGCGAAGACGCCAATCGGCGCCGGGCCCTGCCCCTTGCCGCCCGGATGCGACCGGCGCGGCTGGAGGAGGTCGTGGGGCAACAACACTTCCTGGGACCGGGAAAACTGCTGCGAAGGCTGCTGGAGGCCGACCGGCTCGGCTCGGTCGTCTTCTGCGGGCCGCCGGGAACGGGCAAGACGACGCTCGCCCGGCTGCTGGCCCAGGAGAGCCGCAGCGCGTTTCGCCAGATCAGCGCGGTGACCAGCGGGGTCAAGGACCTTCGCGAGGTGCTCAACGAGGCCGATACCCGCCTGGCCACGGAGGCCCGTCGCACGCTGCTGTTCGTCGACGAGATCCACCGCTTCAACAAGGCCCAGCAGGACGTGCTGTTGCCAGAAGTGGAAAACGGCGTGGTGATCCTGGTTGGGGCGACGACCGAGAACCCGTTCTTCACCATCAACAGCGCCCTGATCAGCCGCAGTCGCGTGTTCCAGTTCGAACCGCTCTCGGTCGACGACATCAAGACGCTCATTCATCGGGCCCTGGCCGACAAGACCCGCGGGCTGGGCGACCACGACGTGCGAATGCACGAAGATGCACTAGAGTTCCTGGCCCAAGTGAGCGACGGCGACGCTCGCCGGGCCCTCTCGGCCCTGGAAATCGGAGTGCTGTCGGCACACGAAACGCCCGTCGAGTTCACTCGCCAGTTGGCCGAGGAATCGGTGCAGCGCAAGGCCGTGGCCTACGATCGCGACGGCGACTCCCACTACGACACGATCAGCGCTCTGATCAAGAGCATTCGCGGCAGCGATCCCGACGCGGCCCTCTACTGGCTGGCTCGCATGCTGGAAGGCGGAGAAGACGTGCGCTTCCTCGCCCGGCGGCTGGTCATCCTCGCCAGCGAAGACGTAGGCAATGCCGACCCCCACGGTCTGCCGCTGGCCGTGGCGGCCGCCCACGCCTGCGAACTCGTCGGCCTGCCCGAGTGCCAACTGACCCTCGCCCAGGCCGTCACCTACCTGGCCTGCGCTCCCAAATCGAACGCCGCCACGATCGGCATCGGCGAGGCTCGGCAGGACGTCCGTGAAGGCCGGCTCCTGCCCGTGCCGGTCCACCTGCGCGACAAGCATTACTCGGGCGCCAAGCGACTGGGACACGGCGAGGGTTATCAATACGCCCACGACTACGCAGGCGGCGTGGCCGAGCAGGACTATCTCGGCGTCGAGCGCGAGTACTACCGCCCCGTCGACCGCGGCTTCGAAAAGGAACTGGCCGACCGCCTGGCCGGAATCCGCGAGCGACTGCGGAAGGGAAAACAGCAATAGTCCGCAGGGGAGCACACATCAACCCAGGTCGCCAGGGAGGACAGAAGACGCGGCATGCCCCCATCAAGAGATCTCCAAGGCGCCCGGAAGGCCTGCCTTATCCCTGCCGGAACTTCTTCCCGTCAATCCCCAGCTTTCGCATCTTCGAACGCAGCGTGTGCGGATTGACTTCCAGCAGCCGCGCGGCGCCGTGGGGGCCTTCCACGCGACCGCCGGTCCGCACCAGAGCCGTCTCGATGTGGCGGCGAATCGCTTCGTCCAGCGCGGCGATCGACGCAGTCGCGGCGGAGCGATCGGCTGTCGGCTTGGGCAACGAAACCGGAGAGACCCCCAGTGCGGCCGCGATCTCCAGCGTGCGGCCGTCCCCCAGGATCGCCGCTCGATCGATCACCGTGCCGAGTTCGCGAACGTTGCCCGGCCACGGGTAGCTGCGCAGCAAACTTAGATCGCTTTCGCTCGGCGCCACCTCCGCCAGGCCGAACCGTACGGCCGCACGCCGGGCAAAATGACTTGCCAACTCCGCAATGTCGTCGAGCCGCTCCCGCAGCGGCGGCAGCACAATCGGAAACACGGCGATCCGATACCAGAGATCCTCCCGGAAGGTACCCTCGGCCACCATGGCCGACAGGTCGCGATGGGTGGCCGCCACGATCCGCACGTCCACGTGCAGCGTCTTCTCGCCCCCTACTCGCTGCAGGCAACCGTCCTGGAGCACGCGCAGCAACCGGACCTGAACCGAGGGGGGCAATTCGCCGATTTCATCCAGGAACAACGTTCCGCCATGGGCCCGTTCAAACCAGCCTCGACGCGATTCGGATGCCCCCGTGAACGCCCCCCGTTCGTGGCCAAACAGCTCCGAGTCGATCAACTCGGGCGGAATCGCCCCGCAGTTCACGCGGATCACCGGACCTTCCGAACGGGGCGAGCGACGGTGGATCGTGCGGGCGACGAGTTCCTTGCCCGTGCCGGTCTCGCCAAAGATCAAAACCGGCACGTCGGAACCGACGACCAACTCGATGCGGTCCATCACCGCCTTCAATCCCGAATCGGCACCGACGATCGTGTCTCCCGCCCGATCGCGGCCGAGCTTCGTCAGCAGCGACCGGTTCTGAGCCTCGGCCGCCTCGCGCAGCCGAGTCAGTTCGCGCAACTGGCGATCGTTGGCCAGCGCCGCCGAGAGAGGATTGAGCAGTTCGGCGGCCAACTGCAGGTGCGGCTCCGCAAATCGGCCCTTCGAACGACCCACCAAAAGCAACACCCCTCGGCAATCGGGCGACTCACCCAGCGGCCCGAGAAGCACATCCGTTTCGGGAGGACTAGGGAGTATCGGAAGGAGCGCAGGGGGAACGGATTCACTCGCCTCCACGTGAGTGACGCGTCCGCGGCGGCACCAACTTTCCAGTTGCTTCAGTTGATCCCGCGAACACTCATGGCGAGATTCCCGATCTTCTCTCGAACCACCGGTTTCCCCCACGCCCACCGTTTCCACCACCGAACGCTCCCCGTCCACGCGGCGGACGACGATTGCGCGAATCGGCAGGTGCCGGGCGACAATCCGCCCGATCGTCTCTGTCGATTGATCGATCTCGATGTGCCGGCACGCCTCCCGCCAGACCTCGAGGAGCACGTCGCGAAACTTCTCCATGACCTACCCTATGACATTTCACGGATATTCAGCCGTATGTAACGGACCATATCTAGGATATGTCACAGAACGATCGCGGGAAAGCCGATTTTCACCGCAAATCTGGTGATCGAGTAGCCGGCCTGCCCGCTACTGCGGCCGGTAGGCCGGGGCGTCACTCGGCTCGTCGTCTTTCGTAGCTCCGAGCGAACTGCGGACGGCCCGGCCGATAGCGCCCAGGGCCGAGGGCTTTGTTTCCGCGGCCGGGGTCTCCGGAGCGGCAGCGCCGGCTGCGGACGGCGAGTCGGCCGCCGGCGTCTCCGGCACCTTCTCCGGAGTCAACTGGTCGGCGGGCGGCGCCGCCGGCTCCGTTTCGGGCGAAACCTTGGCCGGCGAGGCGGGTTGGGCGGCGGGCGGGGAAGGTTCCGGTTCGGGGCTGCTGCAACCGCCGATCATCAACGCAGCAATCACGACCAAACCCAGGCGGGGCAAGCCCGCAACCCAACCTTCACAAAAGTGTGCGCGCCATGGGCACAAGCCCCGAACCAAGACACTAAAACCTGCATATCGGCTCATCATGTGTTCTCCCCTGTCGAAGGATATCCGTACTCCAGTCGATCTCACTTGTCGCGCAACAACAGAGTAAGCAACTCCAGATCCGTGTCAAAACGGACCGACACAACCTGCCAGGCTCGGCTGCTGTCGGTAGTCGATTCACTGCCGGAACCGGTGCGATAGAACGTGACGTGCCAGAGCACCGGAAACTTCTCGCACTTGTACAAGTACTTCAGAAACACCAGATCGTTGCCGACCCGCTTGGTGTAGACAAGCTCGTGGCCTCGATTGGCTCCGTAGAGCCCCTCGATCTTCTTGGTCTCATCCTCGAGGGTCTTCCGATCCTGTGTGCTGAGCAGGCCGACGCCCAACAATTCGGTGTACGCGGCCGTGGTTCCCTTGCTCTTGATGCTTTCGAAGAACGCCTTGACTCGCTTGTCCAGCGGGTCGATCGTCGGGTCGGACGGCTGGCCGAAAGCGGTCGCCGCCGAAACGGCTGGAAGGATCACCGCGAAGGCCACGATCACAAGCATCCGTTTCTGCCACATGGTTCAAGCCTCATGTCTCTCTTCAATCGAGCGGATCGCAAGTTGCCGCATCTCTGTGGCAAGATAGAACGATCCGGTGATACAGATCAAATCGTCGTCCGCCGCCAATCCGCGTGCGACCTGCCACGCCTCGTCCGGTCTTGAGCATACCCGACAAGCGCGACCCGTCAACCGTCCGGCCAACTCGGCCAGTTCCTGCGGAGGGATCGCCCGCGGATTGTGTTGATAGCGAGTCAGCAGGACCTCGTCGAAACGAGGCAGGAGGGTTTCGAGCATCCCGCGCACGTCTTTTTCCTGAGTCGTGCCGAATACCAGGATCGTCCGGCGCGGTGCGAAGCTCTCCTCCAAGGTCGCAACGAGGGCTTCGATCGATGCGGCATTGTGAGCGGCGTCGACGATTACCGCCGGTCGCCGCGAAACAACCTCCACGCGAACCGGGCAGCGAGCCGCAGCCAAACCCGCCCGAACCGCTTCGTCCGAAATCTGCCAACCCTGCCGCCGAAGCTCGCCGATGGTCGCCAGGGCCACCGCGGCGTTGCACGCCTGGTGGCGTCCCACCAGTCCAAGCGATACAGCATCGCGTCGACAGACTTCGCTGTCGCTGCGATCCACGAAGTCGATCTCGCCCGGCGCATCGTCGCGGTCCAACTCGCGTGGTGCCCGGTACTCCACGTCGAAATCAATCCCCAGTTCCATGATCCGGCTGCCTTGGGCGAGGCACACCTCGCGGATCGCTTCTCGCGGCTCCCGGGCCGTCGCGCCGCTCACCAGCGGCACCCCCGGCTTGACGATGCCGGCCTTCTCCCTCGCAATCAACTCCAGCGTGCCGCCCAGTTGCTGCATGTGGTCGAAGCTGATGCTGGTGATGACCGAGACCTCGGGCCGGCAGACGTTGGTCGAATCGAGCCGTCCGCCCAGTCCGACCTCCAGCACGGCCGTATCGGCCCGGCATCGCAGGAAATGAAGCAGCGCCATGGCCGTGGTGATCTCGAAGTACGTCGGCCCGTCCGGCTGCCCGTCGATCGGCTCTCGCTCCCGGTCCATGGCCTCGATGATCGGAACCAGCGTGTCGAGCAAGTCGACGAACTCCTCGGCCGGACACTCGATCCCGTCGACCACCATCCGCTCTTCGATCCGCTCGAGGTGCGGCGACGTGAAAAGGCCCACGCGCCGGCCGGCCGCTCGCAGGATGCTGCCGATCATCACCGACGTCGACCCCTTCCCCTTCGTCCCCGCCACGTGGACGATCTTCATCGTCCGGTCGGGGTTGCCCAGGCGGTCCAACAGCTCGTGCATCCGGTCCAGCTTGAAGGTGCGATCGTGGTAAGGGATGCTGGGAAGCCGCTCGTAGTTGATCCGCCCATAGAGGTAGCGGATCGCCGCCTGGCGTCGGGTGAGGAGGACATCCGTTTCAAGTGGGGAGGACATAGGGCTACCAAGCGGAACTCCATGGAACGATCGTAACCTTTAATTCTACTGTATGCTTGGGGAAGCGGTCCACCGCATCCACAAACTGCTGCCGGCCGAACCGGGTCGGCTCGCCAATCCTTTCCGGCTACGGTTCACCGCCATCGTGCAACTCCGGCAGGGTGATATTCCAGTAGATCGCAGCGAAACGAAACAGCACGATGGAGGCGATCCCGACGGTTGCCGTGATCGATTCGGCGAGACCCAAAGTGCCGACGCCCAGGAAGATCCAGCACCCCGCGAAGGAACAAGTCGCGCAGCGTTCCGCCGCCGAAAGCCACGGCAAACGCCACGGTAATCACGCCCAGGGGGTCCATGCGGGCGGCGCGAGCCTCCAGGATCCCGTAGGTGGCGGCGGTAACCACGGCGATGAACTCGATGGCTTGAAACATGGCTGGCCCCGGTGTCTACATTCGAATCGCAGCCGTTCTTTGGTTCATCCGGAATTCGCGTAGGGTGCGCGCATGTTTGTGGGAGCCGACCTGGGACCCGAGCCAGCAATTGACGCCGCAGAAAGACGGCAGTCTGGTGGCCGAGTTTCAGTTGGACGGGACGCGGGAGGTGAAAGGAATCAGGGTTCGGGGGTTGGGGGTTGGGGGTTTGGGAGTCGGGGTCGGCGGGCGATTCGGATCTTCGAAGTTTTACCGTTCGGCGTCGATCGCAAGGGTCTTCGACCATCTGATTGTAACTGGTTGTTGCATAGGAACTTCGGATCGTTCGCCGGGCGTGCACGGTGAGGGCCCCTCTCCGGTGGTAGTTACGGTTTTGTCTATGGTTTTTTCTTCATGGGCGGACGAATGCG
>JAAYAY010000240.1 GCA_012719125.1 Planctomycetaceae bacterium
ACAAAGTTCAACGCCCGATCTATCCGGCTGACGGCCAAAACGTTCTCCCAACCGTATCGTTTCCGTTCCCCTACAGGCCTTCAACGCTACCTGAAGGACTGTCAGCCGGATAGATCGCAATTCGTTCTCCAGCAGAACCACGGCCTCGTGGATGGTCGTGTCGGGAGTTACGGTCGTAACGGGAGTCGACATGATCTCGACAGCCGATGAAAACAGTCCAGACTCCGGCATCATTAAGCTGCCCTCCTTAGACACCCCCTACTCAGGGGCATGATCGGATAGTTCCGGTTGGTGTTGGGCACGTTTTGACCTGCATTCCACACGACAAGGATAGCTCGCGTTCTGCGGTGTTGTGGAAGCCCGGCATTGGCTAGACTGGAAACAAAAGACGTGTCGCATAAGAGCGAATTCCCAAACCGAGCCGGCAACGGGCCGTGGTAATAGGCAGGGCATGAGAATACTCGTTCTGGACTTTCACAAGCGGCGACGGCAGTTGCTCGAGAGTGTTCTAGCCGGTCAGGGATACGATGTTACCGTCGTCGGGTCGGTTCCGGAACTGATTGCCGAGCGGCGGTTGAAAGGCCATCAGCTCGTATTCGTCGCCGCAGAGACCGTTCATCACGAGGGCCTTCCGCTGAGCCAGCAACTCCGACGGCCGGGCGAGGAGGGACGATGCGTTATCCTGGCACTTGACGATGAAGGAATTACGGACGTTCACGATCTCCTGGCCGCGGGAGTCGATGACGTGTTGGCCGGGCCGCTGGACTCCAGCGCGATCCTCCTTCGGACCTCAATTGCCGAACACCGTCTGCGGCGAGGGCTGCGAAGAGAAAGGTGGTTCGAGACTCTGGTCGCGCTAGGCACCACCGTATACACCGTGACGGACGCCCGGGGGATCGTGGTCTATACGAGTCCCAGCCTGACGAACGTATCCGGGTTTGACCCCGCAACCTTGATTGGCAGAAGCTTCATCGACTTGGTCGTTCCCGACGCCAGGGAAACAGCCAGGCGTCTTCTCGCAGAGGCTGTCTCCAGGCCGGGCGAGACGCAGCGAGCCCGGTTGCGATGCAGGAATGAAGATGGCGCCGAAGGCATCTTCGAGGCAAGCGTTCGCAACTGTTTGGACGATTCGCTCATCGGCGGACTGATCATCACCTCAACCGACGTGACGAAGCTCCGGGAGAGCGAGGAGCGCTATCGGCTGATTGCGGAGAACGTGAGCGACGTGATCTGGACCCGGCAATTGCCGGAGCCGATTGAGATGGTTGAATCACCTGACTACGACGCCGCAGAAAGGTTCGCCCGGTGGGTTCTTGATAACCTGAAAGGGAGTTACGTGAGCCCTTCCGTAGCTCGTCTGCTCGGATACAGCGTTGCAGAGGCCCTCTCACTGCCGCTCCAACAGGTCGTGACGGAACGATCCTACCGCGCGTTGCTTCGGTCCATCGCCACAGCTTTGCTGCATCGAGAGGAAGGCCGGCGCGACGCGGTGACGCAGGAACTCGAGTATCGGACCAAGAGCGGAGGGACCTGCTGGGTCGAGATCACGGGTAGTTTCCTGTGGGATGAACGAGGACGAGTGATCGGCAGTTTGACCGTGGCCCGCGACGTGTCGCAACGGAAACTGGTGGAAGAGGCGCTGCTTAATTCCGAACACCGTCTGCGGCGTTTGATCGAGAACATGCCCGACTTTGTGATTCGCGTCAACGAAAATGCAGAGATCGACTATGTCAACCGGGGGATCAAGGATCTGGAAGCAAGTGAACTGATCGGACGCTGCGGCTTCGGATTCCTGACTGAAGAGTGTCGGCCGGCGTGCCGGCACGCCTTCCGCACAGCGTTGGAAACGGGGGAGGTTCAGTATCTCGAGGCGCAAGATGTCTTCGGCTTCTGGTGGAGTTGCCGTCTGGTTCCCCTGAAAGAGACGACCGTTGCTCACGTGATGATCATTTGTACCGACATGACCGAACACCGGCAGGCACGTGAAGCCGTGCGGAAGGAACAGGACCTGCTTCGCCAGATGATCGAGCTCCAGGAACGGGATCGAAAGGTCCTGGCGTTCGAACTGCACGACGGTTTTGCCCAGCAACTGACGGGCGCCATGATGTCGCTCGAGGTGGCCGCGAGGTTGACAGCTTGTAGACCGGAAGAAGCGAAGACTTCGTTGAGCGAAGCGGCGCGTTTGCTGCGCGAAAGTATTGAGGAGTCGCGACGGCTCGTCAGCGGATTGTGTCCTCCGGTCCTCGACCAATTCGGCATCGTGCCGGCCCTCGAGCACCTGGTGAGTCTGAATCACAGTGACGGACAGTTGGAGATCGAATTCGTATTGCGCGGACGGATAAGGCGTCTGGCGGCACCCTTGGAAAACGCGATTTTTCGCGTCGTTCAAGAAAGCTTGACGAATATCCGGCGCCATAGCAGAAGCTGCAAGGCTCTGGTTGAGTTACGGCTCGCAGATGAAGAAGTGTGCGTCGAGGTTCGCGATTGGGGCGTTGGATTCCAGCCCGACGGAGTTCGGGAAACCTGTTTCGGGCTGCGCGGCATTCGCGAACGTGCCCGGTTGTTCGGAGGACGAGCCGAGATCCTTAGCACACCGCTCGAAGGCACGACGGTTCGTGTTTCACTCCCCATGATCGAGCCGCCTCCTCGCGATGAAGAGCAACTCGAACCGAGATGGAACGCCGGGAGTTGATATGAACCGGAACACAGCGGATGACCGTACTTCTGGGAAGCACGTCCGCATTGCAGGAAGCTGCGAAGCAGTGGACTTCCATCGGTTGTGCTCGCGAACCGGTCGTGGGGGCAAAGATCTGGCTTGCCTTACCCTCCTGGCGACCTGCCTGACGCTGACCGGACCTGCTGCGGCGACGGATCAGTACGCCGGCCCGCAGGCGCTCGTCGCCCCTCAGGATGGAACCACCCTCTACGCCGCCTGCGCCGACGCCCGGCAGGTGGTCTGGGTCGATACGGCCACCGCGTCGGTCGTGCGACGCGTCGACGTGCCGGGAAGACCGACGGGTCTGACTCTCACGGCAGACGCCGGGCAACTGCTGGTGACCTGTGACGCGCCGCTCGGCGTCGTCGTCCTCCTGGACACGGAATCGGGAGAAACACGACAGACGATCGCCGCCGGCCACCGTCCGATCCATCCCGTGCTTTCAGCCGACGGCTCCTGTCTCTACGTGTGCAACCAGTTCGACAACGACGTCTCCGTCTATGCCATGCCGTCGGGCGAAGAAATCGCTCGTATCCCGGTCGAGCGGGAACCGATCGCCGCCGACGTGACGCCCGACGGGCGGTACCTGGTCGTGGCCAACCACCTGCCCAACACCCGCTCCGATCGTGTCTACGACGGCGACATCGGAGCGGTCGTGACTGTCGTCGACACGCACACCTTTGCCGCCCATAATGTGCGGCTGCGGAGGGGCGCCCACGGATTGCGGGACGTGTGTGTTTCGCCCGACGGGCGCCACGCCCTGGTCACTCACCTGATGGGCAACTTCGACATGGTTCCCTTTCGCGTCGACACCGGTTGGATCAACGTCAACGTGGTCAGCGTGATCGACGTTGCCAAGCGGGAACTCGTCAGCACGATCGGCATGGACTACTACGATCTGGGAGCGAGCAATCCCTGGGATATCTGCTACTCGGCCGACGGGAAAAACGTCTGCGTAACTGCCTCGGGGACCCACCAATTGTGCGTCATCTCCGAGCAAGACCTGCTCGGCGAATTCGCCCGGCGGACGATGCAGCCCATGATGGCCGTCTGGCCCATCTACTTGAGTCTGGGCGAGAGTCGCTGGAAACGCATCCCGCTCCCGGGAAAAGGGCCGCGCGGATTGGCAGTTGCCCGCTCCAAAGTGTTTGCCGCACAATACTTCAGCGACTCGATCGCCGTATTCGATCTCCGGTCCGAGCCGCTCGACCCGGCCCGGGCGATTGCCTACTCGGAAGTCGGCTACGCCGGCGCAAGCGATCCCTCAAGCAACCCCTACTCCGTTTCGTCGTATTCCCCGGGCGTCTATTCGAGCAGTCCCTATTCCATGGACCGGCCAGCCTACGATTCCTATGCGGTGGAGACGATTGCCTTGGGACCCAGTCCCGAATGGTCGCTCGAACGAACGGGCGAACTCCTGTTCTACGATGCTGCGATCTGCCAGCAGCAGTGGCAGAGTTGCGCGAGCTGCCATCCCGACGCTCGCGTGGACGGCCTGAATTGGGACCTCATGAACGACGACGAGGGCAACCCGAAGAACACGAAGAGCATGCTCTACTCCCATCGAACGCCCCCTTCCATGGCCACCGGAGTGCGAGCCACGGCCGAGATCGCCGTCCGTGCGGGCATCGAACACATCCTGTTCTCCGACCGGCCCGAGGAGGAGGCCGCTGCGATCGACGCCTATCTGAAGACGCTGAAGCCGGTGCCCAGCCCCCGCCTCGTCGACGGCCGGTTGAGCGAGGCCGCCCGCCGAGGGCAGGACGTCTTCAACCGCGTTGGCTGCGATCGCTGCCATCCCGCTCCGCTCTATACCGACCAGCGACTGCACGACGTCGGCACCCGCGGCCGCTACGACTACCGCGATCGTTTCGACACGCCCACGCTCATTGAAGTCTGGCGGACCGCCCCCTATCTGCACGACGGTCGGTACGTCACCATGAAGGAACTCTTCGCCGACGGCAAGCACGGGCTCACGGGCAGGCGAGGCCGGGAACTCGAACCGCGGCAAATCGACGACCTGGCGGAATTCGTACTGTCCCTCTGATTCGCGACGCGCGTTTTCAGCGACGCCGCGACTTGGTAGGATGAGGCAATCGTGTCGAATTCCTTCCACCGTTGCAGCCGCAGCCATGCCTCAGCCCAATTTCTCGCAGCAAGGTCTTCACGTCATCGCTAAGCCGACGGGACCGATCTGCAACATCGCCTGCAAATACTGCTTCTATCTCCAGAAGGAGTCGCTCTACCCTCCCGGCGAGGCGTGGAAGATGACGGACGAGACGCTGCGGGCGTACGTGCGCCAGTACCTCGATGCGCAGCCCGAAGGCGTCGACGAAATCGACTTCGCCTTCCAGGGTGGCGAACCCACCTTGATGGGACTCGATTTCTTCCGCCGAGTGGTCGAACTCCAGAAGGACTACGCGCCGCAGGGGAAGCGAGTCCGGAATTCGTTGCAGACCAACGGGATCAAGCTCGACGACGAGTGGTGCCGGTTTCTCAAGGAGAACGATTACCTGGTCGGACTGTCGATCGACGGTCCTGTCGACCTTCACGATCGATACCGCGTCGACCGCAAGGGCGAAGGGACGCACGCCCAAGTCATGCGGGCGATGGCGACGCTCCAAAGACACCAGGTCGAGTTCAACGCCCTGGTCTGCGTGAATCGCCACAATGCCGGACACCCGCAGCGCGTCTATCGCTTCTTCTGCGATCACGGGGTAAGTTTTCTCCAATTCATCCCCATCGTCGAGCCGCTCCCCGGAGTGTCGTCGTGGGGGGCTCCACCGCCGGCCGACGCTCGTCCGGAAGACCTCGTCACACCGCGCAGCGTCTTGCCGGAGCAATACGGGCGTTTCCTGATTTCGGTCTTCGAGGAGTGGGTCCACAAGGACGTGGGACGCGTCTTCATTCGCGATTTTGACCAGGCCTTGGCGTCATGGACCGGCGCCGGCGCAAGCCTCTGCGTCTACGCCGAGACATGCGGCCGAGCTACGGCCGTCGAGCACAACGGCGACCTCTACAGTTGCGACCATTACGTGTTCCCGGAATTCAAGCTCGGCAACATCCACGAGACCCCGATCCCGGACCTTGCCAATTCGGAGCAGCAGGAACGGTTCGGGCGGAACAAGGCCGAGCGGCTGCCGGAGTATTGCAGGCAGTGTAGCGTCCGCTTTGCCTGCAACGGAGCCTGCCCCAAGGATCGTTTCCTCCACACCCCCGATGGCCAATTTGGATTGAATTACCTCTGCGCGGGCCTGAAGATGTTCTTCGAGCACGTGGCGCCGTGTATGGAGTTCATGGCGGGCGAGTTGAAGGCAAACCGTCCGCCCGCAGGAATCATGCGGCGCCTGCGAGCCGAGGAGCAGCGAGCCCGGCAGGAGGCCGCCGCGTCCGGCCGGCCTTTGCGTCGCAACGACCCGTGTCCCTGCGGGTCCGGAAAGAAGTACAAGAGCTGCTGCATGCAGCGGGATTGACAGCCCACCTGGAGTGCAGACATGAATTATGCGGATCGACTGACGGAAGCAGTAACACGTCGCGGCAATCCGGTGCTCGTGGGGCTCGATCCCCGGCTCGACTCCTTGCCCGCGAGCCTGATTGCCTCGACAGGCTCCGACACCCCTGCGCAGAAGGCAGCGGCCTATGAGACGTTCTGCCGCGGAGTGATCGACGTGGTCGCGCCGCTCGTGCCCGCCGTAAAGCCCCAGGCAGCCTTCTTCGAACAACTGGGACCGGACGGCATGGCCGCTCTTGGCAAGCTCATCCGCTACGCCAGCGACAAGGGGTTGCTCGTCATTCTCGACGGCAAACGAAACGACATCGGCTCGACGGCCGTCGCCTATGCCGAGGGGATTCTCGGACGCGGCGACCTCAGCCCCTGGGGCGCCGACGCCCTGACGGTCAGCCCGTACCTGGGCGACGACAGCCTGCGGCCGTTTGTCGACGTGGCGGTCCGGCGCGAGGCCGGGATCTACGTGCTGGTGAAGACCTCGAATCCCGGCGGAGCCATGCTACAGGACCTGACCGCCGATGGAAAATACCTCTACGAACATGTGGGGGGATTTGTGAACCAGTTGGCTCAGGAATCGCTCGGCCAGTGCGGTTACGGGGCCGTCGGGGCCGTAGTCGGGGCTACCTGGCCGGAGCAACTGGCCCAGTTGCGTGCGGCAATGCCCCAAACCTGGTTCCTGGTTCCTGGATTCGGCAGCCAGGGCGGCACGGCTGCCGATGTGGCCGGGGCCTTCGACGATCGCGGCCTGGGAGCGATCGTCAACAATTCCCGTGGAATCCTCTTCGCTTACCGGCGCGAACCCTATGCGACGCAGTTTGGCGAGGCACGCTGGCAGGAGGCCGTCGAGGCCGCCACGCGGGACATGATCGAACGGCTGGCGGCAGACACCCCTGCGGGACGGCTTGGCAAGTCGTGACCCGAGTATAGAATTCCTCCACATGCGCGGGGGCGGGCAGCAGACGAATGGCAAGCGAGGGCACTATGTCGATCCATATTTCGCATCGAGCGCTTGTTCAGCTTGGAACCGTATGCTGGCTGGCGGTGGCAGCTTCCGGATGCGTGCCGCCGGAGCCGGTCGACGTTGCGATACCTGCCTCTGCCGGAAGTACGGCGGATTGGCCGTCGCCCGGGACCACAGCGGCTTGGCCGTCTCCCGGAATCACTGCGGCGCCGGCCGTACCACCGATCCAGGAGCCCGAGATGAAAGAACCTGCCGAGGCGACGAGCCGATTTCCCGTTCAGAAGACCGAAGACGAATGGAAGGCCCTGCTCACCCCGGAGCAATTCCACATCACCCGCCTGAAAGGCACGGAGCGGGCCTTTACGGGTAAATACTGGAACACGAAAACGCCGGGGACCTACCAATGCGTCTGTTGCGGCCGGGACCTGTTCGTTTCGGACGCCAAGTTTGAATCCGGCTGCGGGTGGCCCAGCTTCTTCCAGGCCGTCGACGACAAGGCGATCGTCACGCAGCCCGACTATTCCATCCCGCCTCCACGGGTGGAAATTATGTGCGGCAACTGCGGGGCCCATCTCGGACATGTGTTCGAAGACGGACCGCCTCCCACCGGCCTGCGGTTCTGCGTCAATTCCGCATCCGTCAAACTTGTCGAGTTGGACGCGGAAAAGTCCGAAGACTGAGGACGCCGCGAAATGAGCGGGACAAAACTACCCCATTCATTTCACGTATTCAATCACCAGTTCGGCGGGCTGACCACCCTCGCGGGAAATGTAGCCGAGCCCGTCGCAACTGGTGGGATCGATGGCCAGACTCAGTTCCTGGTTGCCCTCCAGCGACAGTTTCAGCGGAACCTCCACGACCTGGTTTTCCGCAACGCGACCGATCTTTCCCACCACGTCTCCCAGTTTCGGCCGGGCCGCGTAGGTGACGCTCTTCTCGCTCCACGGCTCCGCCACCAGGCGTACCTGGCCCGAATCGCCCGAAGGATTGTCGCCATTGTAGAGCCGCAGCGTGGCCGACCGGGGTTTGCCGTCAATTTGGAAACGGAACTTGAGATAGGCAATGCTGTGGTCTTGATCGCCCATCTTCGAGTCGCCGCCGTCGACATTCAAGGCTTTGCTGGTTCCGTTGTTCGTCGTGGCTGCTCTCTGGCCGGCGCTGGCGTCTTCGGCGGCCGTGACGATCACGCGATGCAGGTCGCCCAGGTGCTCCAGCGTGGCTTGCTTCTCGTCTTCGATCGCTCCGTCGGCCTGCAGGAGTTGGAACCCAACTGGGTATTTCCCGGGGACTGCGTTGTTGCCGAGGCCGAGCTTCAGAGCGACGTTGATTCGTTGCCCTGAAGGCACACGGATCGGCGTCTCGGACGGCGTGGCCACGAATCCTTCGGGGGTTACCACGCGAAGAGCACCCGTAAAATCGTGTTCCTTGTTGTTGGCGATCACGACGTCCCCCGGTTGCTCCGGCTGGTCCGTATTCAGCAGGAAAGAGGGGACGGAGAAGCCGAGCTTAAGCACCTCCTCTCTCACGACTTCGATCCCCTGCAGCACGGGCAGTTGATCCGCTGCCGGCTCGGCCGATGCGGGGATGAACTCGATCGAGAGGTCCCCGTCGGAATCGATGCCCTTGAACTCCTTGATCAGCGGCCTGTTCCTGCCGCCGGCCTCGCGGAAGATGTCGACCCCTTCGGCCATGACCTTGCCTTGGAGCTTGATATCGAAGACGCTCTTGCCGGCCCCGCTCTGATCCAACTCGGCAAAGGCCAGCCGCACCGTGTAGCGAGCGGGTCCGTCGATCGGTTCTACCAAGGGAATCGTGCACTGCCGCAATCCGCGCAAACCGGAACAGAACAGCCACGGCTTGTCCGGGTCGTCGATCTCGTGCCGTGAGGCGTCGTGATTGAAATAGCCCCCGCCCGGGAAGAGCGAGACGCCGAGCTGGAGCCGCAGAACCAGCGATCCGCCGGGACGGGGATAGCCCAGCCACAACCGGCCGGAGACGTCTTTGCGATCCCCGGGGGCACCCAGGTTCAATGCCAGCCGTTTGACCGGCGTCATCGGACCGGGCTGGCTGAAATACGCCCACTGGCGGTTCTCTTCACGGTTCTTGAAGACCGCAGTGCACATGTTCGGGAACGGGCACAGGCAGCCCGAACTGGCCTCGGGAACCATCAGCAGGCCGTTGGCCGGAATAAAGTTGATCCAGCAGCCGGGCCGCTGGGCGCCGAAATGCTGCGTGCCGAAGTCCTCGTCCAGGTCGTACCAGGCCAAGTTCCAGGAACGGAACAGGAGCATGTGAGGTGCCGCGGCGGGGGCGCCACAGTGGTGTCCCGGACGGGCGAATTGCCAGGCTTCCTCCCGGCCCGTTATCGGGTGGATTCGCATCCGCTGCTGGCCGGTCTTCAGGTCGTAGGCCCACGGTTCGGCGTGCAGCGTGTCGCCGACCACCACGGGACGCACGCGGTAGCCGATCGGCTTCTGCCACAACACTCCGCCGTCTTTGCCCGACACGGCGACCACCCGCCGCGATTCGAACTGGCCGGCCAGGAACTCCGTCCAGTAGTGGCCGTCGAGAAACACGCCGAACAGAACCAGCACGCCGTCGTGGCAGGCAGTCCCCAAGGAGCACCAGTGGCTGCCGCCGATGGCGCCGGTGATCTCGACGGGCTTCTCCCATTGCAGGTCGCCCGTCGAGGCATCCAGGGCTACAACTCGATAAACGGCGGCGGCCGCAAACTTCTTCAACAGGGCGGCCCGCTCCTCGTTGTTCAGCCGGTGCACCTCTTTGACCTGCTGCTCGAACGCCACCTCACGCTGCTCC
Source organism: Planctomycetaceae bacterium (assembly GCA_012719125.1). Taxonomy (GTDB): domain Bacteria; phylum Planctomycetota; class Planctomycetia; order Pirellulales; family Thermoguttaceae; genus JAAYAY01. The sequence goes on from JAAYAY010000240.1 coordinate 10,003, forward strand.
TCGGTCACATTGGGGCTGGCAAAGTACAAACGCCCGTCGGCGACCGCGATCGAACCTTGCCCGATGTCCTTCCCTTCATGCTTCCAGCGGAGCTTGCCGGTGGCCAGGTCGAGGGCGAAAATGCAGTCGGCCGTCCGGCCCTTCTCGGTTCGGGAGCCGTAGAGCAGATCGCCGACCACGGCCACATAACCCCAAAGCCGCGGCGTGCCGTCGCCGGCCGGCGGCAATTGGTAGGTGAACTTCGTTTCACCGGTGGCAGCGTCGAATCGCAGGCATTCGTTGCCGACGGCCACAAACAGGCTGTCGTCGTTGGCGGCCGAGTTCCCCGCGTCGTGGGTCACGGTGACCCGCAACGCTCCACGAATCTTTCGTTCCCAGAGCTTGATTCCGTTGTAGGCGTCATAGGCCATGATGGAATTCTCTCCCGCCCCGACTCGGTCGGCGGAACCTTCGCCCAGAACGAACAACCGGCCGTTGACGGCCAGCGGAGCGGCGGCCCGCACGTGGCGTTCGGCCATCTGGGTGGGACCGGGGTTCCCAAACCACAACAGCCCCAACGGGCCGCGGACCAGTTCGTCGTCGCTACAGGTCGTGTTGCCCGGCTCGGCGTACTGATGGGTCCAACCGCCGGCACCCGCGAGCGCCCCGCGCCGGAATTCGAACCACGTGCCGTCTTCTTCAGAGACTCGCCCGCCGTCGATCCCCGTTCCGGCCAGCCACTGGCGCATCGCGGCAGGTTGTAGCGGCCTGACCTTGCCGGCGGCTTCCGCCGGCTGACCGATGCAGATCGTGCCGCCCAGCGGCTTGAGCATGCGAAACGCTTCCGCCGCACCGTCAGGCATCCGGCCGGAAACGATCGCCTCTTCCGAAACCACCAGGTTCGCGAAGTAATCGGAGAAGGGAACGTTCGCCGGGTCGCCTTGTTCGATCACCACCCGGGCGCCGTACAGCCCCGCGGCATCCAGGGCCCGGCGTGCGGCCTGAGCCTTTTCGAGGTCGGGTTCGATGCCGCAGATCTGCAATTCCGTCCGCTTCGCGAGTTCGAAGGCCAGCCGGCCCGTGCCGCAGCCCAGGACCAGGCAGTAGCCGCGAGTGATTCCCGTGGTGCGGACGATGCGTTCGGCGGCCGCCTCAAAAACGCCCGTTAGTCCATCGGCCGGAAAAGGCGACGGGTCGATCGGTTGCTCGATCACGCCGCTGGATTGCGAGCCCTGCGGACCAAAGCAATAAATGGAACCCGTGTTCGAACTGACGAACAACTGCCCGTCGGCTGCGGCCAGTCCGCGAGCCTTGCCGTCGATCTCGCCGGCCCACAGCACTTCGCCTGATGCGGCGTCGAAAGCCATAACCTTCCGCTCGCCGCCGGTAAAGACGACGCCACCGGCCGTCATCAGCGTTTCGGCACAATCGCAGCGCACACGCCACTTCTGGCCCGCCGCGATCCGGGTGTCGGTTTCCTTCAGTTCCTGATTCACGGCGTCCAACTGCGCCTGCACCTTCTGCAGCGCGGCTTCGGGACCGCGCTTGGCCTTCTGCACTTGCGTGTTGAGATCGCGTTGTCGGTCCAGCAGAGTCTTGCGGCTCAGGCTGGCGGCCGAATATGCTTTCCGATCGACCGCGAACAACTCGTGCCCGGTCGCCGCGTAGAACGTTTCGGGCGCTACGATCAGTTGCCGACCCCAGAACCAGGAAGATCGCGAACGAGGCGACGACTCGTCGAAACCGATCATCTGCTGTGTGCCGGTGAACAATTGGTCGTCGGCCAGCATGGCGTTCGTGCCGCCGATAATGTGTTCGATGTAGGCTTCGTAGAGCAGGCGGCCGTCCTGCCGGTCGAATGCCGCAGGCGACACGCGTCCCAACGGGGCAAACAATCGACTCTCCGACGCCAGCAAATAGCCCTGCGGCGACACGCGGCTCTGCGGGGCGTCGGCGCAGGAGTCGTTGCACCAGACGAGTTCGCCGTCCTCTGCATTTACAGCGTACATCGCCACGCCTTCCGCCGGAAAGATGCCGGCGCCGAAGTAGGCGATGCCGCCGTCGACCAACACGCCGGTGCGCACCGGCGAGACGGAGATCATCTTGCCGCTCCCCAGCAGCTTGCGATCGCTCGGGGCCGCCCGGAACTTCCACTGCTCGCTGCCGTCCCCGGCTCGCAGGCAGTAGACGAAGCCGTCGTCGGACCCTACGTAGACCTTGTCGTCCCAGACCGTGGGGGCCAGACGCACAGGGCCGCCCGTGAGCACGCACCATCGCTGCTGTCCCGACTGGGCGTCGAGGGCCACGACCCGGCCGTCGGCCGAGGAGCCGAAATAGACCGACCCGCCGGAGACCGCCACGTGAAAGGCGTCGTCGAAGTGGACTCGACGCAGCTCCGTCGCCCCGTACCATCCGCCCACGGGCCGGGGATTCGGCTCGCCCCAGGCCTGCTGGGGTGCGTGCCGCGGCTGGAGAACCCAGCACTGCGCGAGCGGCGGCTTCACGGCCTCGGCCGTGATCCCGCTGCGGGCAATGTCGTGGCGATACGTCGGCCAATCGCCCGCCTGCAACACGGTGGAGGAAGCCGCGACCACGATCGCCAAACCCAGCCGTCGCACAACGCGGGCCAGCGGCCGTCTATCCTGTAGTCCTGCCATATTCGCCTCGATACCAGACATGATCAACTCCTCCTTGTTGACGGGATGACGCGACGTCGCTGCCTCTCGCAAACCATGCACGAACTCCACGTGCAACACGCGCGTCATTCCCGCGCAGGCGGAAATCCAGAAACGGTTCAATATGTGACCATGGTACCCCGGCTCGGGACGCGGCACCACCTTTCTCTTGGAAAGAGAATCGCTCTTCGCCGATTCACAACCAACAGGGGTTCTCTTGACGCCACTACGAGGGGCGGCGCGAACACATCAAGAAAACCGAGAACTCCCGCTCGCCCTGACCGGTCACCGGCTTGTTGAATTTCAGGGCGGTCGCGTCCTTCATCTCAGCGAAACCGGCTTCGGCCAGTTGCCCCTTGAGTTCCTGCCGGTCGAATCCGTGATGGTGGACGACATGGGCCATCTCGGGCGAATGGAAGTTCCCGGGCTCCGTGTCGAGATCGGCAAGGCAAAGCGTGCCGCCGGGGAGCAGCAGGTCGTAAAAGGCACGAAGAACGCCTTCCGTGTCGGCAATGTGATGCATGGCCATCGCGACAACGATCATCTGGAAGCGGTCGGCAGGAATCGGATCCTTCTGAAGGTCCAGGAGAATCGCCTTCATGTTCGTCAATCCGCTCTCCGCGATCTTGGCTCGCAGCACTTCCAGCATCCCTGGAGAATTGTCGGCACCGGTCACGCTGCTGACGTGCGGAAGCAGGAACAGACCGACCAGCCCCGTTCCGCAGCCGTAGTCCAGCACGTCCGTCTCGCGAGTCGGCGCGGCTTCGCGGAGGATAGCCTCGCCGATGGCCCTCATGAGGGCGATGCGCCTGGGTTCCTTGTCCCAATCCGCCGCCGCTTTGTCAAAGTGCGTCATCGACTCTGCCATTTCTGTTCCAGTTGCCGTCGGCACCGGCCGCTCAGTAGGTGAACACCACCGAATCGGCGTGCAAGTGGTCGAAGATCTGCTTGCGATCCTGGATCATCTCGATTCCCGGCGCAAGTTCATCCTCCTTCACGCCCGTGATCTCAGCGCACATCGGGCACACCACCATCTTGGCCCCTTGCTTAACGAGGCCGGCCACCATGTCGCGAACCGGCGGCATTTCCTTGAAGCGAACCGAGTCGTCGAGCCCCTTTCGGGCCAGCGGCGGAGCCTTAACGTTGAAGAAGATCACCACCTCGCGCCCGTCCGCCAGGCCATGTTCCGCAAAGTGCAGGCCCATGACGACGGCGTGAAGATCGTCGGCGCCGTTGGTCAGGTTGATCACTAGGGTAGGTTTGTTCCCATCCGCTGCCGCGGGATGGTCCGCATGGGTGACGTAGGCCCCCAGCAGCAGGAACGAAACAGCCAGTACCGTCCAAAAAGTGCGCATCATGACCTGTCTCCCTTAGGGTACGGGGTTACTCATGACCTGATTCGGTGAAGACGGATTCTGCTACTCGACGGGGCGCCCGGCGGCTCGGTTCTTGCTGCGTTCGATCGACTGGAGGGCCAGATACCGGTCGCCGAACTTGTCCATGTTCTCCAGCTCGATGTCGTACTGGTCATAGTGCCGCTCTTCGTCGGCAACCAGGTCCTCGAACAGCTTCTTCGAGACCGAATCCGCATTGGCGCCGCACTCGTTTGCCCACTTGTTGTAGCTCACCGCGCTGTCTTCTTCCATCTGCCTGGCAAGTTCGAGCATCTCCTTGACGTTGTGGATCTTGTTGACCTCGGCCGTCGTAGCCAAGTCGACCTCGCCCTTGAGAAACAGGATCCGCTCCGCCAGCCGCTCGATATGGAGCATCTCTTCAATGGCCGTCTGTTTGAACAGCGTGGCGAGCAGGTCGTAGCCCTGGTCGTCGCAATGAAAATGGAAGTACATGTACTGGTGAACGGCAGCCAATTCGTCCGCCACCGCCTGGTTCAGCAATTTGACGCTGTTTTCGTGCATGAATCATCTCCTCCTAGCTCTTCATGAGTTGAATTTGCGGCAAGGACAATCTCCTTGGGCGCCGGCTATGCCGCCGCCCGAGGTCCATCCACCTCTCGGTCATTCCCGACGCCAGCGTCGGATCGCAGCATCCGATGCACTGGAACTTGCCCCATGATATGGTCTTTGTTGAAGACGTGCCAGTGATGGTTCGACATGAACCTGGCAAGAACACGCCATGACTGCAAGATCCGGTAATCACGAGGAACATCCGAATCTTGTGTTCGGCTTGTCATGAAAACGTGCGATTTCCCTTTTTCGCCCTGCTGACGGTCGACGCACGCTCGGAGAGGCAATGGTGACGCCAAATGGCCTTTCGGCACTCTGTTTCCAGAAATCACGCAAGGCCATCGAGACGGTGACGACAGTCGAAGTCGGGAGACGAAGTAACGATTTCTGGTTCATCCGGCGCAAGCGTAGGTTCGATCCTCGCCCGGGAGTACCGGTGCCTCTGGTATGTGGTCCGATAATAAGAAAATAAGGCCTGGTTCAAACTCGGGTAACAGAATCTTGGGCTGAGTGGCGGAGAATTGGGTTTGGAGAAAACGCCTGCTTCCCCCAAACTGGTGATTTTCGCAAGAAGCACCCAGTTTCACGGAGGAAGCAGGCATGGTATGCCATTGTAGCGTCCGAGACGGTTTCCCGCAGCCAGGCACCCGGGTTCTCCAGTCCTCCACTTTGCCTCATCCTGCCAAGGCGATGACACCGCCCCAACGACGGCAGGCCCCTCTCAGCCGCCCGCCCTCTCCGCCAGAAAACTCCTCGCGCACGCCTGGTGGCGAGCATGATGCCTCTTCTCTGTTGCCGTCTTTCCGGTACAAGTCAAGCCACGTTCCGGTATCGTCTGATTCCTGGAAGATCTGGAGGCTTTCAGGTCGACATACGCTTTAGCGGGATGGACCAGAATTAGCAGGTCGCCAGCGCGCTCCGACCTCGATCTTTAACAACTGAAACCGCCCCACCGGGCGACTGGCCCTGCACGACCGTGAGAACGAATCACGGTGTGCCACCGCCGGCTTGTTAGCAGTGTGAAGAAACGCAGGGTGGTCCATCCTGTAGTTCACCGCACCACCAGCCAACAGCTACAGCATTTCCCAATTGCCGTTAAACTCCAATGCGCAGCTCAAGTTGCCGTCGGCATCGGCGCGATGGGGGAAATGGAGACGAGATGCTTACAGAATGCAAGTCTGGGACAGACTCGGCTACGGGGGCGGCATTCAGACCTAATGTGCTTCGGTCTCGTTCGGTTTTCCCGGCTCCCAGTGGAAGCGGAGATCGCTTTCCTCGAGCCGGCCCGGTTCGCGGCGGCCGATGCCGGGGTTCCTGCCGTCGCCCAGGTCGGCCCGCATGGCATCGGCCAATTGCTGCATCTTGGCGAGCACTTCCGGTTGTTTGTCCTTGACGTCGGTGCTTTCGGCGATGTCGCTTTCGAGATCGAACAGCGACAACTCGATCTGGGCCTGATCGTAGTTGACGGGGATACCGCCGGCGCCGCCTTTGCGCCCGGAGAGCGTGCGGTAGTCGTGGGGGAAGTGCAGCTTCCACCGACCCATCCGCATGGCATGCAATTGGGGCCCGTAGTAGAAGAAGTAGGCTTCGTGCGGACTCTTGGCGCCCGGCTCAGCGGCGATGAGGGGCCAGATACTCTTGCCGTCGATCTTGTTCTTCGGCAGCGGGGCATCGATCAGGGCGGCGATGGTGGGGAGGATGTCGACGGTCATGGCGGGCGTGGCGCAGACGCTCCCGGCGGGGATCTTGCCCGGCCACCACATCACTGCCGGCTCGCGGCATCCGCCATCGAACATTGTGCCCTTCCCCTCGCGGAGCGGCCCGGCGGTGCCGGCGTGGTCGCCGTAGCTCAGCCAGGGACCGTTGTCGGCCGTGAAGACGACCAAGGTGTTTTTATCGAGCTTGTTTTTTCGAATGGCGTCGAGGATTTGGCCGACGGACCAATCGATTTCCATGACGACGTCGCCGAACAGTCCTCGCTCGCTCTTGCCGCGAAACTTGTCGGAAACGTAGAGCGGAACATGGACCATGGAGTGGGGCACATAAAGGAAGAACGGTCGGTCCTTGTTGCGGTTAATGAAATCGACGGCCTTTTCGGTGTAGAGTGTGGTCAGTTGTTCCTGATCCTGGGAGGTTACGTCGGCGTCGATCACCTTGGTGCCTTCGATCAGCGGCAGAGGGGGGTAGTTCTTGCCGCCCGTGGGATGGCCCGGCCACATGTCGTTCGAATAGGGGAGCCCGACGTATTCGTCGAAGCCGTGTTTTGTGGGCAGGAACTTGGGATGATGGCCGAGGTGCCATTTGCCGAAGCAGGCCGTGGCGTAGCCCTTCTGCTTGACCACGTCGGCGATCGTCATTTCGTCGGAGCTGATGCCGTGGTTGGCGGTGTGGTTCAGCGCGCCGAGGATGCCCACGCGGACGTTGTAGCAGCCGGTCATCAGCCCGGCCCGCGATGCGGAGCAAACGGCCTGGGTCACGTAGAAGTCGGTGAAGCGGCGGCCCTCTTCGGCCATGCGGTCGAGATTGGGCGTCTGGTAGCCTTCGGCGCCGAAGGGGCCGATGTCGCCGTAGCCCATGTCGTCGATGTAGATGACGACGAAGTTGGGGGAACGTTCGGCGGCAGAGGCCGCTGCCGTAGACAGAGCGGCGAACAACAAGGCAACGATTAGCAGGCGAGACAGCATCAGTCGCAGATTCACGGCTTCTCCTCCCAGGTTCGGACGGTTTGTGGGCGGGACGGATGAGCGTCCAGTGTAGTCGATGGCGACGTCGGATGCACGAAAAAGGGGTCAGGACTCATTTGCCGGCACGGCCGGACCAAGCTTCGGTCGGTGCCCGGTGCTTCGCACAAATGAGTCCTGACCCCTTTTCGGGCACTACTCGTCGTCGGCCTGGGCGGCCAGAGCCTGGGCCGTCTTGGTGTCCGTCACCAGATGGGTCCAGAGGCGCAGGTCGGGATTGGCCACGAGGGGGCGGAGCGCCTCGACCTTCGGGGCACCGCATTCGCCGCAGGGACCGGCCAGCAGAACGACGTACTTGCCGTCGGTTCGGGCCAGTTCGACCAGTTCGTCCAACTCAAACAGGGTGACCGCCCGGACGGGGCATTCCTCGATCAACGGACCCGACTTCGTATAGGGGCGGAACTGAACGTCTCCCATCCAGCCGGCATCGTCCATCTGCTTGAAGACGTCGTCCTTGAGCACCTCTTCTTCGACCAGGTGGGTGAGGAACTTGACCAGCAGCCCATGCTCATGGTGGGCGGAGGCCAGCGAGGTGACGACAATGTCGATTTCGCGCCGCCGCTCGAAGGAACGGCGCACGCCGGGGCTCTTCTTGATGCGTTCGTAGTCTTCCTTGAGACTGACGACCGTTTCGGCGAACAGGGCGACGTACTCGACCTTCGGAAGGGTGTCTTCGAAGTAGCTGAAGTAGGTGACCGGCGCCTTCTGCGGTTCGTTGACGAGGAAGCCGCCGGCGGAGAGGGCGTGCAGAACCAAGGGAGGGCAATCGAGGTCCGAGCGAACGCGTTCGGCCAGGCGTTTGGCAACCATCATGGTGGCAAAGCCCGCTCCCATGCCGATATGCACCGAGGCAGGTGATTCACCCTTGGGAGCCTCGGCCCTGCGCCGCTCGATCACGCGATCGACCAGGTCGAGCACGAGATCGGCCGTTGCGCTGGTCACGTGCCGGGCGGCGTCGTCGGCGTGGGCGTTGACCACCTGAATGACCGAGTCGTCTTCGGTCGGCGTGAGGTTGAATCTCTCGGCCAGTCGTTCGGCGAGTCTTCGCTCCCGCGGAGGTTGGAGGAAGAGGAAGTTGCGGCGGACGGCCTCCCAGAATAGGGGGTAGATACGTTCGCGGGTGAGGTCGTCGCGGCCGCACTTCTCTTTGAGCCACTCGGCCACGGCGGCGGCGGCCCCTTTTCGTTCTTTGTCGCCGCCATTTCCGCCGGAATTGAACGAACTGCCCATTTGATTCAGGAAGCGATCACAGACGGCGAATATCAATTCATCGCTTTCCTGCCCCGGGTGCCACCGTCTGGTTCGTGCCATACCTTCCTCCCGGATCTCTCGCCCAAGAGATTATCGTGCCGATTTCTTCCCTTTTCCGTAACCATCGGTCAATCTATCAATCGCGGAGATTGGCCGCAAGGAGCCGGCATTTCGGTGATTTTTTCCGCCCCGTTGCGTCTCCGGCCAAGGCTGCCGATACTACGGCGTGGACGAAGCGGTTCTCACAACCACGGCTCACACGACACGCAAGGCTCGATGGAAGGACGGCACGCATGGATCGGCAGATCATGGATTTTCGCAGCGATACGGTGACCCGCCCGACCGCGGGCATGCGGGCCGCGATGGCGGAAGCGGAGGTGGGCGACGACGTCTTCGGCGAAGATCCGACCGCCAATCGGCTTCAGGCCCGGGTGGCCGAAATGCTCGGCAAAGAGGCGGCCATTTATGCCCCCTCGGGAACGATGACCAACCTGATCGGGGTCCGGCTGCACTGCAAGCACGGCGACGAGATGATCTGCGAGGCCGGGTGCCACATCATCAACTACGAGCAGGCCGGCTACGCCCAACTCAGCGGGGTTGCCGCTCGAACGGTCGAAGGTCGTTACGGCGTGGTCGAACTCGAACAACTTCAGGGACTGATCCGTCCGGACAATCCCCACCAGGTCCGCACGCGTTTGGTCTGCCTGGAAAACACCCACAATCGCGGGGGCGGGAAGATTCAGCCTTACGAGACGGTCGAACAGATCTGCCGCTGGGCTCGCGAGAACGGGCTGCGGACACATTTGGACGGCGCTCGGCTGTTCAATGCGGCCGTGGCAACCGGGATCGAGGCCTCGCGCTGGGCGGCCCATTTCGACACGGTGAGCGTCTGCTTCAGCAAAGGGCTCGGCGCCCCGGTCGGCTCGGCGTTGGCAGGCTCGCGCGAGTTGATCCACGAAGCACTGCGGCATCGCAAGGTGCTCGGCGGCGGCATGCGGCAATGCGGGGTGACGGCGGCGGCCGCGTTGTTTGCCCTCGAACATCACGTCCAGCGCCTGGCCCTCGATCACGAGTGTGCCCGGCGGCTGGCCCGCGGGATTGCGGAAATCGACGAACTGCAGCTTACCCCGGAGCAGATCGACACGAACATACTTTTCTTCCGAGTCGACCCGAGTCTGGGCACCGCGGCCGAGTTTTGCGACGGGCTGCGCGAGCGGGGAGTGCTGATGCTGCCCACCGCCCCGCAGACGATCCGGGCCGTAACGCACCTGGATGTGACTCCGGAAGACGCGGACCGGGCCGTCGAGGTGATTAAGGGACTCTGCCGGCGGCCGTCGTAGCGGTTTGAAATAGGTGACAGCCACCAAATCCAGGTCTTCTGCAACAAATAGGCAGCCTACTGACCTCTGGAGAGCCTGGAACGTCTTTCTCTACCCTGACCATCCTGACCAGATTTGGTGGCTGGCACCTTTTTTCTCCAATTCAGCCCCTGGCCACTCGCCCTGGAGACACAACTTCATGCAACGCAGATGGTGTATTCTGTTGGTCGCTTTGTGCTCGTTCCAGGTTACGGCCGCCGAACCGGCCGCCTCGTGGAAGTACTCGCCCGACGAGCTGCGTCCCTTCTGGCGTTCGACCGTCATGCATGGCGAAAGCGTGTTGTTCGTCAAGGAGAGCGACGACGCGCCGCCGACCGCCTCGCTGCTGATGACGCCGACAAAGATCCTTTCGGTATGCAGTTCGTCGGGTGAGATCACCTATGCGGAGGGACAGGACTATCTCTGGACGCCCGGCACCAGTCAGATCACGCTTCCGCCGGGCTCCCGAATCGCCTGCAAGATACCTCAGGACCTTCGCCGCCCCGCCGGTTCGCAGCGCCATCGGTTGACGCACCGCGACGGAAACGGCGAGATCCTGTTTGGGGCGAGCCACGAATACCACGACATGCAGACGGCGATCACGTACGAGTTCCGGCCCGACGAGTGGAGCGGTCCCGAGCCGGTCTTTGCCGGTGTGCAGTTGCGTCGCACCATCAAGAAGCTGTCGGAGAAGCGTCCGCTGACGATCGCCCTGCTCGGCGACAGCATCTCGACCGGCTGCAATGCTTCCGGCTGGGCCGGCGCCGCTCCGCTGCAGCCGCCTTATCAGGACCTGCTCGTTCTGAATCTCGAGGCCGCCTATGGGGCGGAGGTAACGTTGAACAACTTCGCGGTCGGGGGCACCGACACGGCCTGGGGACTGCGGAACATCGAGAAGGTAGTCGCGGCCGCCCCCGACCTGGTGCTCCTGGCCTTCGGCATGAACGATGCCGGTGGACGCCCTGCGGCAGACTACCAGGCGAACACCCGGGCCATGATCGACGCCGTGCGAAAAGCACACCCGGACACCGAGTTCATCCTGATTGCCACCATGCTCGGCAACGAGGATTGGACTCACCTGAAGCGCGAGTTGTTTCCTCAATACCGCGACGCGCTGGCCGAGCCTTGCGGCCCGGGGATTGCCCTGGCCGACATGACGTCGCTCTGGCAGGAGCTTCTGCGGCACAAGAAGGATCGCGATCTGACGGGCAACGGCGTCAACCATCCGAACGACTTCGGCCATCGCCTGTACGCCCAAGTGCTTTCCGCTTTACTGATCCAAGAAAAGTAGCTGCTTCCTTCTTTGCGGTTAGCGTGCTGAGCGGCCCCGCAAATACAGCAACGAATCTCCGCTGAACGGCGATTCGAACGACCGTTCCTTGCCCTTGTGTGCAACTGGCTCGCGTTGTAGCTCCGCGCCGCTGTCGGGATCGAACCAGACGGGCGTGAATTGTCCTGCAGGCAGATTCACAGCGACCTTCTTATCGCCCTTCGGCACCAGAACCAGATACTCAGCGCCCGGGTTGGCCAGGCAGTATTTCGACGAGGCCAGTTCCGATTGGGGCGTCATGGCGGCCAGATCGACGCGGCGCGACCAACTGAGGGCATAGCCCATGCTCTTGCGGATCGATTCGGCCGCGGCCTTGTCGAACCCCTTACTGAGCACCGAGCCGTCGTAGGGATCCATGAAGATCGGGTTGAGGCCGCGGAGGAAGCTTTTCCAGACCCAGGTGGAGTTTCCGCCGATACCCCAGAGGTGATCGGTGTCGGTGACGATCACCTTGGTTCCGTCGCCGGCCGGCGGATTGTCGCGATAGCCGCCTTCGGGGTTCGGCGAGATCCAATCGGCCGGACTGTTCATGAGCGTCTCGTTGCTTCCGCCCTTGTACTGGAACGTCATGCCCACCGGGTGCTGCTTGGGCTCGGTGCGCTCGCAGTCCTTGACGAACCGGATTATGGCATATTGCCATTCGGTCGACGGCGGGTGGTTCTCGTTGGAGATCTCGTACAGCACGTTGTCGAACTGGTTGACCGTATCGACGACCTTACGGACGTAGGCACGCTGCAATTCGGTGATCCGCTCATTCCGGCCGCTGTGTACTTCTATCCCTTTGCCGTCACCGTCGAGATCGCCGTCGATCCCGTTGACGTTGTTTTCCGGGTGCATGGGGTGGTTTTTCCAGGCGTCAGGCGAGAATTGGAGCCCCCAGCCTTCGAACAGCATGACGGCCGTATAGATTCCGTGTTCTTGGGCAGCCCGGACGCGGTCGCGCAGGCGGGTGAAGTACTCGTCGTTGAATTTGGTCAGGTCGAACTTGGGTTTTCCGTCCAGCGTTTCACCCGGTCCCGTTCGCTGCCACGGCTGGGGCCACACACGATGGAGTCTTGCCTGCTTCTCGCGATTGCCGCTCGTATTCCAGGTGAGCAGCTCCCAGGTCCACAGACGCATGAAGTTGTGGGGGTAGGCGGCCATCCAGTCGAGATAGGCATCGTAGTCGAACGCCATCTCGGAACCCTCGGGAGCCATGTCGACGAGGTTGTTCCAGGTATGGGAGCCGGTGAGCAGAATCGCTCTGCCGGAATCGTCCGTGAAGTAGCGAGGGTTTGCGGGCAGGGGGCGGAGCGGGCCGTTGATCGTGCCCGAGTCTTCCGATGCGTAGCCGATTTGCCAAGCAGTTCCAAGCAGACAGACAAGGAGTAAGGAACGAATGTTGGACTTGGATGTCATGGCGATCTCCTTTCACGGGCATGTTACCGCGTGCTTCAGTTTAGGCTTCGTGGAGTCGGCGGGCAAGCGAGTCCCGTTTTCCGTCAGGAGAACTGCAAAGTCCTTTTGTGGCAAGAAGAGTGGCAGGCACTCTCCGAGCGCCGTTCGCGGGAAATCGGGGTCTCCGGCAGTTCTGCGGACGGCACGGCGGAGCGCGCCTGCTACTTTGCAGTTCTCCTGCGTTTTCCGTGTACGCGTCCTGCAGCCAAATCGTCGACATTCACAACAAGTCCCACACCAAGGGATCGAAAATCAGTTCGAACTCGAGGGGATCCTCCTTCTCGAGGGTATGCTGGCTGTCGTTGCCGGTTGCGTAGAGCCGGACCCATTCAAAAGCGACGGCCTCGTAGAGCAGGTCGAGTTCACCGGTGTTCCCATACATGCTGGCCGAGTTGCCGCTTGCGTGCACGTAGTCGTCGAAGATGGTGTCGTGGAACTTGGCTTTGTCGAACCCGCCGTTCTTCGCCTCAAAGTGGTATTCATCGAACTTGCGGGCGGTGATCTCGTAGGTCGGCTTTGTAGTATCTCCGCCCCATAGGATGATCTTGTGAGGCCGCGCCCGGGCCGTGTCGTCGTCCGCGGAATCCTCCAAATGGGCAATGTCGGTGCCTTTGGAGGCGTAGGCGATGAGCGAGTCGTAGCCGCTCACGGTCACGTCGTAACCCGGGCCGGTCATCCGGCTCTCGGCCTTCTGTCCGAAGAACGTGTCGTTTCTCTCCGAATCGAATAGCCGAACGGTATCCTTGCCGTCGGTCATGGTGGCCACAATCCGCTCGAAATCCTTGGCCCGGTTGAAGTATTCGCCGCCGCCGTACATTTTTCCGAAGAACTGTTTTGAGTTGGGCCAGTCGAACTTGAACTTGTCGGCCCCCGGCGTATCCTCCATGTAAGCAACGTCGTTGCCGCCGTTCTTGGTGGTTGCATAGCCGTAAGTGACCATGAAATCAAAGGTCTCGAGGCTGAACCCGTCGCCCGACAGCTTGCCATAGCCTTTTCGGGCGACGAACTCGTCGTCGCCGGGCGAGTCGTACATGAAGGCCAGGTCGCCCTCCCCGCCGCTGTGGGCGGTGATTGCGCTGGTGTCGTTGACGGTGACCAGGAATCCGTTCTCGCCGAACGTCCCGTGGTCGGGGTAGAATCGCGCGACCTCGGCGCCGGCTCCGCCGGTGAGCGCGGCCGAATCGTCGCCGAGGCCGCCGTTGAACACGATCGTTTCGTAGACCGCATCGTCGAAATGGTATTCGACACCGTTGATAGTGACGGTGTAGGAGCCTGTCGCTGCAAACTGGAAGCTATCGGCGTCGTCGGTGCCGTGGACGGTCACCGCCGTAGCGATCGGCACCACCAGGTTGGCCATTCGGACCGCGAACTCGGAGTTCGTTCCGAACACGGCGAGATAGTAGGTCGTACCCACCGATACCGGCGAGTCAAGTCGCTGGTATTGTCCCTCCAAGCTGGATTCGATCAGCGGAGCCAGGCCGGCTTCGGCCAGCGGATTCTGATCGTAGAGTCTGAGCCGAGCGGAATCCGGCAAGGCGGACGTGATCGTTTCAGCGCTGAACAGACCCGCACGAGTCGCGACCAGCCTGTAATACAGGCGCACGCTGCTCAGATCGAGATCTTCGAGGCGGAGGAAGTCGATCGTACCGAGATCTGCCATTTCGGGAGCGACCTCGTTGACCTTGATGTTCTTGGTTCCCGCTCCGAGATACGTTTGATTTGCGTCGGCAAGGTCGACCGTTATGGTGTACGTGAAATCGCCGTCCCTGTAGATGTGGGTGACGTCGCCATCCGCGGGGTATTCGTTCGTGCTGCCGTCGCCCCAGTGAACGGTATAGAGAACGATGTCGACGGAACCGCCGGCCACTTCCCCCGGGTCGGTGATCTCACCGAGATGCAGGGTGTACGGCACGTCCACGTCGACCTCGTCGGCACCGCCGAGCGCGATGGTGGGCGGCACATCGCCGACGGTGATCGCCATGGTTGCCACTTGCGGGTACATGCCGTCCTCGTCAGCGAGGGTCACCGCGATCTCATGCACTCCTTGGCCGTGGTACACGTGTGCAATCTCACCCGGGCTGGTGACCGATTGCATCCAACCATCGCCCCAGGTGACCTGATACTGGCTGACCGAATCGTCGCCGGGATCGAACGCCGCGTCCAGCGTCAGTCTGTACGTAGCGCCCTCGTCCACGTGGGAAGCACCTCGAACCGTCGTTACCGGCGCCACGTTCACAACGTGAGCCGTCAGACCGACGTCGTTGTCATAGGTGCCGTCCTCGTCAACCAGTTGCAGGGTGATCGGGTAATCCCCGTTGTCCCCGTAGACGTGGGAAACGGTCGCCTCATATGCGAAGACGCCGTCGGTTTCCGGCGCCTCAGTTTCCGGTGCGTTGACGGTCTCCACTTCACTGCCGTCACCCCAGACGATGCGATACTGCGTGACCTTGTCGCTGCCTGAATCGCGGGGAACGCCGATCGTCAAAGTGAACAGCGACCCTTCGTCGACGACATCCGGCCCGTCCAACGTTACTTGCGGCACCTCGTTTGCGACCGTGACGAGGAGTGCCGTCCCGCTGCTCCAGGCGACCAGCTTGTCGATCGACTCGAGTTCGACAATGCCGTACATCACCTCGTCACCGCTCGTGACGGCCCAGCGACTCAACGGTTGACCGGAAGCTTGGGCGGATTGGCGGACCATGGCCACAAGACCGTCTTCCGGGGTGCCTTCCGTCCAGTTCTCATATTCGGATATCTCCCCCGTGTCCCACACGATCTTGCCGTCGTCACGGGTGAAACCGTTGATCCAGAGCCGCGCCGGGGGGGCGTCGACAGCGAAGAAATTGTCGTCCAGGAACGCTTGCTCCTGCCCGTCGTCCGGGTATTCCTCGCTGTATCCCGTGGTAATTGTCGCCAGATAGCCACCGAGTTGGGCAGCCTCGGCAGCAGCCTGGTTCCACGTGCCTGCCTGCGCGGTGAGCGTATAGAAATGGTCCGTGTTGCCCCGCCCGGCGTTGAACCGGAACACGGTTCGATCCAGCCAGGCCACCCGGCCGGCCGTGTAGGCCTCGCCGTCGGAGCAGTCCTCGTCGCGTGCCGTCACGACGATCGAGTAGTCCCCGTCGTCCGCATATCGATGCGAGATGGTCTTGGAACCGCCCGCAACAGTCATGGGGGCCGTGCCATCGTCCCAGTCGATCGTCCAACTGGAGATCGTATCGTCGCCCGGATCCTCTGCCAGCAGGTAGAGCGTGTAGGGATCGCTTTCCTTGACGGCATGCTTTCCTGCCACTTTGAGCACAGGATCGACGTTCGCGACAGTGACATCCTTGGTCACCGTAAGAAAACTCTCGTCGGTCTGGATGGTCGCGCAGATCTGGAAAGAGCCGGAGCCACTGTCGTCGAGGAACAGGTGCGCCAGGGTGGTCGACAGACCCTGGAATGAATCGGGCGTACTCCCGTCGCCCCAGTCGATCGTCCAAGTCGGATTGCCGAACGAGGGCGAGCCGTTCAGGACAAGTTCGTACGCTGCGCCCTCGCCCGCAGTCTCTTCGCCGCTCAGCAAGTCCCTCTTTTCGACGACCACTGTCGGAGCCCCCGTCGCCACGTACCACTGGCCCGCGCCGAGATCTTCGTCGGCGGCCCGGGCTGCAATGGTGTATTGGTTCGTTGCGCCGGGCGTCTCGTCGTAGGTGTAGGTGTGCGTTGCGAACTGCGAGCCGCCAGGGAATGTCTCCACGATCCCGTCACCCCAGTTGATTTCCCACAGGCTTATGGTGTCATCACCGGGATCCGTGGCCGACAGTTGAAGAACGTAGAGTGTGAACTGGTCGACGGGATCGGCGCCTCCGCTGACTTCCACGGTGGGCGCGACGTTGGTGATCGTGACGGTCGCTGTGTCGACGTCGTAACCCTTGCTCGTCTCAACGCGAACCGCCACGAGGTACTCGCCGTCGTCGTCGAGCCCGAAGCTCACCAGGTCCGACCAGGACAGAGCGTGGGGCCCCAATCCGATCAGATCTCCGAACTGGCCGTCGCCGTCGACGTCCCATTCGATCGCCAGCCAGGCATCTCCATGCGGATTCGAGGCGGAGGCGTCGAGCGCCAAACTGCCCCCCTCCTGGAGCGAACTGGGATTGCCTGCGTCGGCCTGCGGCAGATCGGTGAGAAACACCGGGTCGGCGGGGAAATTGGAGAACCGAACCTTCTCCACGCCGCCCACTGTAATCAATCCTCCCGCCACATCCCCGCTACCGCCGAAGAGGAGCGTGTCACCCGACGATTCCGATGCGAATTCTTCGATTATGCCAAACCGCGCAAGCATGTCTTCCGTCACGCCCAGCGGCCCCAGGGGGAGCGGCAACGTGTCGTCGCCGTCAACGTCGACCGGAGCCTCCAGAGCATTGCCCGCAATTCGGATCGTGTCGTCACCGGCGCCGCCCTTGATTTCGGTCACCGAATCGATTCCGGTACTCCAGACAGAGATCGTGTCGTCACCCGCCTCCCCGTAGATCCTGGTCACGGCCCTTTGGCCCGTGCCGATAAGATCCAAGTCGTCGTCGCCGTCGCCCAGCCGAATCGTCGTGGTCGCGTCGGGCATGGTGCGCTGGATGCGGACGACGTCGTCGCCACCGCCCGTTCCCACCGTCAGCCCGCCTGCCCCACGGATCGTACCTCGCAACTGCACGCGGTCATTGCCGCTGCCCGTCTGGATGATCAGTCCCTGCATGGCGGAGTAGCTGACCACCAGGGGCGCCGCCGGCAGCGCATCTTGTTGAATTCCGAACCAAGCCAGGCCGCCCGGGTGATCCTCGTCGACGCCGGAACTGGTGACATAGAGCCACGTGCCGTCCGGACTGACGGCCAACGAGTTGGGATTCTCCAGCCCGACGATGCCGTCGCGGCCGTTGCCGAATAGCTGCAGGAAAGTGAGCAGGCCGTCCTCGCCTCGTTCGAAGGCCACGAGCGCGTCGTCGTCTTCGCTGGCCGCAAAAACGTGTTCCTCCGTGACGACCAACGACGTGACGCCGCGGAGGCCGCGGATACCGTCTCGACCGTTTCGGACAGTCCCCACGTAGGTCAGTCCGCCGCCGCTGTCGCGAGAGAAGACCGCGATTGCGTTGTCGTCGTGCCCGGCCACATAGAGGTACTGCTGGTCGGGACTGAAGGCCAGCGCCACGGGTCTCGCCATACCGTCCACTCCGTTGATCCCATCCCTGAAGATCTGCAGGGGAGCCATGGACGTCAGGTTGCCTGTGGCGACGTCCCGCTGGAATACTTCCAACTGGCCGACCTCGTCGAAGAAACCGTCGGTAGCAACGTAGGCGTGTTCGCCTGCCGCATCGAAAACGATTCGTTGCGATCCATAAGAGCCCACCTCGTTCGTGGGAACAAGGGAGAGTTCACCCGTTGCAGTGTCGCGGTCGTACTTCAGAACCATCTCGCCGAACGCGGTGACATAGACATATTCTCCGTCGGGACTGATACTGACCGAAGGATTGTTGCCCAGGTCGTTCAACGCCGCGACTGTCTGGACGGGGTACAGGTCCAACGACCCTGCCCCTCGACGGTAGACGGAGAGTGTGTTGTTGGCCCAAGGTCGTGCCACGTAGAGATACTGATCGTCGGGACTGACGGCGATGGAAGTCGCCCCGACGCCAACCGGGATCTGGTATGCATAGACCTCGCTGTAATGCGCGGGTGCCCCGACGACAGCCGTGCCGCCGGAGAGCGCAACGGAGTGGGCGAATTCCATCCCTCCACCGGTCAACTTCTGTTGCTGCGTCCACTGCCCCGAGGTTGAGATTCGCTCGAAAACGTAGGCCGAATTCTCACCGGGGGCACCGACGAGGACCGTCTGGTCCGACACAGCGACAAAGCCGTGAAAATCGCTGTACGCACCACTGAACCCCCAGCCTCCCTCAGGGGTGATTTCCAGCTTCTGTGTCCATAGCCCCGCGTTGTCCCGCTCGAAGATATACGCCGCGTTGTACGCACCCACGACGGCGTTGTCGCCGGAGATGGCCACCGAGCCGTGAAAATAGACCATTTCGGCATGGTAGTCGACGTCCAGTACCTGCCTTGGCGACCACAGCCCGCCCGAGTCGTCGCGCCCGAAAATGTACGCCGAATTGCCCTCGGTCTCGGCCACAATGACCGTGTTGCCGGAGATCGCAACCGAGCAGCCGAAGTCATCTGCGTCTGCGCCGCTATTGGCCACGAGCACCTGGTTCTGTTCCCAATCCCCCAAATCCCCCCGCATGTAAACGTAGGCCGACCCCAGCCCGTTGTCTTGCGCCGCGCCCACGATGATCGTGCCGTCGGAGACCGCCACGGAGCAGCCGAAGAAATCCGAACTCATGCCCTGGCCGGTATTCAAGACCTGCACTTGCTCCCAAACGCCGGTGGTGCCGTCCCGCTCAAACACGTAAGCCGACCCTGGGGAGCCACGTTGCGCAGCACCCACGACCGCTGTGTCGCCGCAGATGGCAACGGAGCAGCCGAAATCAGACGAACTCACGCCGTCATCAGTCTGCAACTCCTGGCCCGGATCCCAGGTACCCGAGTTGTCCCTCACGAAAACGCGAGCGACAATTCCATCCGGATGATAAACCGGAGCGCCGGCGATGGCCGTGTTGCCGGAAATGGCAACTGAGCAGCCGAACCCCCAGCCAAGGTAGCTCTCTTCTGGAGCCAGACTGAGGTGCCCGTTGGCCGTGTCACGCTGGAAGACCCTCACCGCATTGTCGCCGGACTCGAGGGGTCCAACGCAGTAGACATACTCTCCATCCTGCGATACAACGGGCGAGAAGGCTGCGGAAGGGTCGTCCAGATAGTCTTGGCCGTTGTCGGTCACCTTGAGCGTCCAGCCGCTGAGTGTGCCGATCGACTGGCCTGTCTCGTTCTGCAAGGTCAGTTTCCAGGTTCCGTTCGCATTCTGTCCGTAGAACGCCGAGAACCGCGTTACCACGATACTATGGCCGTCTTGATCGACAACCAGCGGTTTCAAGAATCCGGACGTTCCGTCCCCCTCGAGCGACAATTCCAGCGTCAGTCCGTTGCCTATCAGGTTCCGAAGTTCTTCGTTGGTCAGGTCTCCGCCGCGCTGGATATCCACCGTGACCTCAACGTCCTCGACAGTGACGCCGTCGGGAAAATCGCTGACTACGATGTCGGACATAAGGGTGGTGCCGGCGGCAATCTCTTCATCGGGCGACGACTCGAACGAAAGGGTATTGAACGAAAGGATCCGGCCGCCGGTCTGGACAAGGACCCTGTCTTCCTCGAGCACGACCGTCCGGGACTCAGCCCCCGCTTCGACGATCGTCAGCGTGTCCAGGCCGTCCGCATGACCCTCGAAACGAACCCCGTCGGCGCCGTCGACGTGGACGATGCGGACGCTGTCGCCCGATCGATCGACCCAGACGTGTCCGTTCTCCACCCGCCACGCGGCACTTCCCGCGACGGAGTGCTCCAAGACAAGGGTTTCTACGGAAAACGTCAAGCCGTCGAAGGCCGGCTCGGCCACGGTTTCCGGGTCCTGAATATCGATCCTCACCGTGTCAATACCGCCCCTTCCGCTGACAACGGTCGACGACGCTCCGGTGTCCGTGACGGTGAGTGTATCGGAGCCCGATCCCAGGTCCAGAATCAGCGTCTCCAGATTGTTGTGAGCGATTGGGCCGGCATATCCCAAGCCGAAGACGGCGCCGGCGGCGAGCGTGCCGGAAAGCCCGTTGGTATTGCCGCCTCTGGGGATGATCACCTTGTCGGCCGTGTCGACATGGTTGCTGCCCACGATCTCCACACCACCGGCGATCGTGCTGAGCACCCGCACCTCGCTGGCTTCTCGGGGCGTGGCGCGGTCCGGGTTCTCCAGTTCCAGCGTGACTTTCTTCTCCACGCCCGAGAAGGAGATCAAGTGGTCGGGAGCGGGCGCTCTCTGTCCCAGGTACACGGCCACGTTCTTGTTGGCCAGATCAATGTACGCCGTCTGGCTGCTATAGATATCGTCCAGGACGATGAGTTCGTCGTCCCCTGCGCCGCCGACGATCTCCACGTCGCTGTAGACCGTGCTGAGCACGTCGTCGCCCGCGCCGCCGTCGAGTCGGAGGGTGACGAGGTCCTGGGCGCGGACGCCGTCTTCGCCGGACGACACCGTCAACGTGTCGTTTCCGACAGAGCCCTGGAGATAGAGCCGGTCCCTGGCCGGGTCGCTGTTGAGGATCACGGCCTCACAGGTCGTTGTGCCGGTCGTATGACGGATCCGGACCACGTCCTTGCCACCCACCCCTTCTTCGTCCACGCCGCCCCATACCACAATTTCATCGTTGTCTTCATTCTCATTCCCGGTCGCGGTTTCGCGGCCGGTGACGATGACGGTGTCGCCGTCGGCCTCGTCCGCCTCATCGGGCGAGCTGAGATCGACGGATAGCCGCTCAACCTCCGTGTGGCCCAGATTGTGGAGGACGATCCTGTCCGCACCGCCGCCCGCCGCCACGCCGATGCTCTCGATGTCGTCGACCTCGATGGTTCCGCCGCTCGTTTGGACCGTCACGACACCGTTGCCGATCAATTCGACGACGTCGTCGAGTTCGGTCACGCCGGGGACCCCGTCGCGGACGTCGGTTTGGGTCACCTGGGTCGCGCCGCGGATCGAAATATGGTCGCTTCCTCCCGACTCTGCAAAAACGTCGATGCCGGTCCCCAGACGCCAGACGTAGGTGTCGTCGCCCATCCCTCCCTCAAGCGTATCGTCGCCGGCCTGGCCGTCGAGTCTGTCCGCACCGTCGCCACCGTAAAGGTGGTCCATCCCGGGACCGCCGAGCAGTTCATCGTCGTCGGAACCACCGTAGAGCCAGTCGTCGCCACTGCCGCCGAGGAGCTTGTCGTTGCCCGCGTCTCCATGCAGTTCCGCGACGCCGCTGCCGGCGTAGGAAAGTTCATCGTTGCCGCCGCCCCCCTCGAAATCGACGCGTGCGGCGACCGTGTCGTCGACGAGGATGCGATCATCGCCCGCGCCTCCCGAGGCTTCGATCTTTTTCACGTTCTTGAAGATCTGTTTTCCGCGAGCCACCCACTGTCCGCTCTGCGGGTCCCACGCCTGGAACGTGACCTCCAGAGTCTCACCCCCCGCAGGATTGTTGGAGTCGGTGAGGCCCTGCGACGTGACGAAGAAGGACTCGCGGGTTTCCGGCGAGGGCTCGTTGGTTCGGTCCGGGCCGGTATGCCGTCGCTGGCCCGCGTCAGCACCCATGTAGAGCTTGAGCGTGCCGTTTCCGTCGACGGTGCCTACGACCGGCGCATTGAGCCGCTGTCCCGCAAGGACCTTCTCGTCCTCCAATTGGTAGATATTGAAGTCGTAGATCACCTTGTTGAACAAGTTCCAGGTCTCGTCGATCAGCGTACATTGGAACCACCCGATCTTGAGAGTGACCTTGACGTAGACATCCATACCTACGGTCAGCGCTCCCGAGTAGTTGAAGATGCCCGCGGGATCTGCTTGCACGATCAGTTGCATCTCGCCGATCCGCACCCGGCCGTCGTAGCTGTACGGCTTCTCCGGCACCTCAGTTGTATGCTGATTCAACAGTTCGTGGACATAATCGAACTGGGCGTCGTTTTGTGGCTCCGGCAGATCGTTCAGGTCGAAGAAGATGTGGGTGCCGAAATTGAGACTGACGCCTACCACGGCCTTGAACGGGCCCAATTTGGGTCCCAGCGACGCACCGGCGGTCATCGTGGCCGAGAGCGTCAATTCAGGCGCGTCCTTGGCCGGGTTGTTCGGATTGGTGGCGTCGATCTCGCCGTCCGCGGCTTGCTGGTCGTTGTGATCGTCGAAATAGAATCCGTCGGCCAGCCGGTAGAGATTGTCGTCGACGCTCAGTTCCAAGTTCGTTTCGGAACTGA
The DNA here is from genome assembly GCA_012719125.1 of Planctomycetaceae bacterium. Taxonomy (GTDB): domain Bacteria; phylum Planctomycetota; class Planctomycetia; order Pirellulales; family Thermoguttaceae; genus JAAYAY01. The sequence goes on from JAAYAY010000240.1 coordinate 32,647, forward strand.
AATCGAGGCTGTGGGTCAGGGCAGCCACGCCGAACATGTCGTAGCCGGCGCCCAGTTGCAGCGCCGCGTCAAAGCCGAAGCCCAAGTCTGCGTTGAGCAGACCCGGGATGACCGGATAGCTGTACTCGAACTTGAATCCGAAGTCGAACCCGATCCCAAAAGTCACCAGGTCCACGTCGGTTTCGCCCATCAGCATCGCAGAGACAATTGTCGGGTCTTTCAGGAAGGGGAACTGGAGTTGGGCACCGAACTTCGTGAAGAACTCGCCCTCCCCTTCCCCCGCACTCAGCAGGCCGTTTCTGGCATCCTGGTAGGCCCTGTCCCGCTCGAGCTCTTCGTCGCGTTGTTTCTTCGGACGAGGGTCCTTGGTGTCATCCTCGTATGCCGGCAAGTACTCGGGCCACTCCGGGGGCTCGACTTCCACCTTGAACTTGCCGATGTTCGTCTCCTCGTACTCCGCGTCCAGATTCGGCGTGAACGGGACGGGGAGATCCAAAAAACCGTCGATGAAGGTGACGATGGTCTTGGCCTTTTCGATTCCATCGGCGAGTTCTCCTTGTCCGGTGCTCGCGGCGACCGTTGCGGCCAGGTCGAGCACGGTCACGTCGTCGCCCGAGAGATCGCTGATCACCGGCACGGGATCGGTGAGGAAATCGACCACCGGCTTGAGCGGTTCGAGCGTCTCTTGGATCTTCCTGATCGTCGGATCCACGAATTCCGTGAAGAACTTCCCCAGGTTCAGAGTGACGTTTTCGAACGCGACGATCACCGGTTCACCGAACTTCCCTTCCGGCTCTTCGCCCGCTTGCCCCTTCGGCTGCGTGCCGGCATGGTCGAAGGTGTAGGTAATCGAAGCGTCGGCAGTTACCACCAGGTTGAACAGCGCCTTCCGGTCGGCGTCGGCCACGAAGTCTGGAATGAACGAGGCATCAACATCCAGATTCACGGTCCCGCTTCCCGTCAGGGTCGCATCCACGAGCAGCTCGGCGTAGTTCGCAGCGAGCAGCGTGCCGTCTCCGCCAGCGTCGACCAGATCGATCGCGTAGCTGCTGGAGAATGTGGACGCGCCGTCGGCCTCGATCAGGGCGCCGAACACGCCCACGATACCCTTGGCGGCGAAACTGTCCGGCAAGGTTGCCGTCACCTCCACCGTCAGTTCGTCTGCGGCCGCGGTGCGAACGAAGAACCCGTCCGTTTTGCTGACTCCGAACGTCAGTTCGAACGTCCATTCGGCCGTAACGTCCACCTGGTTTTCGATGCCGAGGCGCGGGTCGATCATAGGATCGACGCCCAGGGCCAGATCCACGTCCAGCAAATCATGGATCTCCCCTGAAACGAGCGTCATCTGAAACTGGATCTCGTCACTGCTGTTGTTGCCGACGTGACTGATACTCCCGCGAACCAAAGTGCCCAGGGTCGTGTTGAGCGCATCCTTGACGTCTTGGATCCCCGGATTTGCCACAAGCCACGAGCTTTCCAGATTGGCGGCGACGTCATCCATAAACTGGCCCGGCGGTTCGATGCTCAACTGGTTTCCGACCAGAGGTGCCGGAGCCGTAAACACGACCTCGTTCAACTCGTCTTGCAGACTGGCGAGGAATCCGGGCAGCCCGTCCTCGATCAAGGCGAGATTTGCCCCGCCGGCGGTCGATGTGGCAGCCATGTCGCTCGTTGCCAAGAGGGCTGCCCCATCGGCAGTGTCTCCAGGACCCGCGGGTGTCAGCGACAGGAGCGTCCGGTCCTCCAATGGTTCCAGACGCAACGAGCGAAACCGCAAACTCCACCCCTGGGCCCACATGTTCCGAACAACCTTATGGGAAAACGGCCCAATGCGACGCGAGATGACGGATTTCATGGTTCACCCTTTCGGCACCCATCGGAGAGGACAAGAGCGGCTTCGTCTCCGCCAGGGGATCTTCAGACGGGACAAAAGAACTGCTTCACTTCAGAGCGCACCAAAATGAAACTCGAGCGCCCTGTACCTGCACGCCGAATATGAGCATTCGGAATAGTGAATGACCCGTGCACACCTTTATGCACACGAGGAATCCAGTGGCCGAGTCGTATCTGCTTTGCAACTCACCGCATGCCGAGCGACGCGTCGTTCGGACTGCGGTGGGCGGGAACCTCACAAGATCGCACCAATCGGCACACGGCCCTGCCCCCCTTTGCGCAAGAACCGTCTCAATCGCTCAGGCAATGAACCTTGGTCGCTGAAGAGAATTAAGATTCGCGACAGATCACCGTAGCAGTTATGGACACGCCGCAGGGGGGAGTCAATAACCAGACCTAGGGGGGCTCGCCGATTGCTGCCTGACGCACGGGTTCTCAACCTCATTTGAACTGCGTCGGAGAATGCAGTCAGAAATCTGGTTCATCCGGAATTCGCGTAGGGTGCGAAGTGCACGAAGAGTACCGGTGCCTCTTCTCTGTTGCACGATGACCATAACCATCTGACAAGCAACCGTTTAGGCGCGTCGGCAACAAGACAAGACTGCCATAGGGAAACTCTGGGAAAGGCCTCGGCGCGTACATTCATCGCTCCGCCGGTAGGCGGCTTTTTGTGACGACAGGAGTCTCGGGTTGAGCGGGCAGGCCAAGGTGCTCTCTCTGCCGATTTGGGTGTCACTGGATCGCCATTCTGGTACATAAGAGGTCGGGACCCCAAACTGCCTTATCAGACGTTGGGTGACTCGGCAGAGCGCCAATCTTCTCTAAGGGTTTTCCCCAATAGGTACCAAGGCGTTGCGGCACCTGGCCCGACTCGGTCAGTTGGCGTCCCGAGCCTCGGATGGTAATTCTATCGTACCGACGCCCAGCCTGGCCAGCACCTCAAGCAGGACATCTCCAATGGGTTGAGGGCCGCGGCGGCGCCTCCTTCGGATTGTTTCGTAGCGGGCTTGCAGGGGAGCCGCCTCGTTCGCGAATTCTGTTTCCGGAATCTGGCGCGGATCGCCGTATTCAGATCGACCAGGATCTTGTCCGGCGGAGTGCCGTGGTCGCGATGGAAGTCGACAAGCTTATCGAGGATGTGACTTCGGTCTCCTTGGCCGGGATGGCGAAACACTTGCCGTCCGGCAACGATCTGGTAGAGACTGCGGGTGAAGCGGCATACGACTTTCACATGGTTCCAGCGAGGATCCTTTCCTTGAGATTTCCACAAGGCGTTCAGAGCCGAGAAATGATGGTTGCAGCGGATGAGGTTGTCCCCGATCATCAGCAGAACCGCTCGCAGGCGACGGCTGCGGCAGCGAACGATCGAGCCGTTGGCCAGGTCGACGTCGGCGCTCTGATGACGTGATGGGAACAGCCCAGCACGGCCCGTGATGGCTTTGGCGCTGGCATAGCCGGTGATTGGCCCCATTTCACCGGCCAGTTCTGCCGCGCTGACGACATTGACGCCCGGATAGGAGAGCGACAGCACGTACGGCGTCTGGACCAGCAGGGAGACGGTTTCGCGCTCCAGGTCCTGGATTTCCAGGGTTTTGGCCGTCCGGTCGTCGCTCAAGGCCGACCATAGTCTCTGGCGGAGATCGATTACGCCGTCCGGCGGGGCCGCGTTGGCGGCCCAGGTGACGATCCGCTGCAGGACTCCGCGATGGATGCGAATCTTCGCCTCATGAAGGCTTTGCTCTAGCACCAACATGCCTGCTTCACGAATCCGTTCCGGCGAAGGAAAATGGCGCGCGATATGGAGTGCGATCGCACTTCCCCAGAGAGAATGCGTACAAAATGATGTTCTGCAAATTGCCGTTTTGTGCTATAACTGGACTTTTGCAAACAGCAGTTTGGTCTTGAAAATATAGGAGGTTTAGCGATAAATTGAGCGTGTTTGAGGTGGCCATGGCAATCACGGATGGTGCAAGCATGCCAGGGATCACTTCGTTTCCTACCGTCGTTACGGCGGCCGTCGAGGAGTTCGGCGACATTTTTGTTTACGAGCCCGAGCGGCGGCATTTTGCCGAGTACCTCACGGGCCTGATGGTTGCCGCCCGAAAAACCGTGCGTGGCATGAACAGCGAGTTCGCCATGACCACTGATCAGTCCTGCTTCAACCGGTTTCTCACGGAGGTGGAGTGGGACGAGGAGAAACTGAACGAGGAGCGGCTCAAGTGGCTTCAGAAGGACTCGAGCACGCAATACACGGACCGCGGCGTTATCGCCATCGATAACGTGCTGATCGACCACGACGGTAAGCTGATCGAAGACGTTGCCTCACCCATAACCCAAGCACTTGGAGTGTCTGTCAAACTGGAGCCACCTCATCTTGTCCTGATCACCGTCCCAGGCAATACAGGATCGGCGTCGGGCAGACGCTCCCTACTCACTCGAAGGACGATTCCCCACTTCTTGATCGCTGCCGGGCAGCGAGTTCGTGGGGTCGGGGGCGGGAACGGCCTCTCCATCAGTTGGCTTGTCATCCGTGACCGCGTCGTCGACACGCTCGCCAAGCTGCTTCAGACCCTCTGCCGCATCCTGGACGACCTCCTTGCCTGTGTCGAGAGCTTTCTGCGTATCTTGTTTCACTTCCTGCTTGTCGAGGATGATCTCGCTCTTGTCTCCGCTGTCTTCAAAGTACAGCCAACCGCCGAAGAACATCAACGCGACCGCGAGAACTGCAATCAGTATTGCCCAGCGCATTCTTCGTTCCTCCAATTCTGAATTGCTTGAGGTCCTGGCAGAACCGTCGAGTCCTCCAACCACACTGGCACAGTCCTTCCGGGTTCTGCTCGTGGCCTCGAAAAGACTCCAACCGGCAGGCACGCCGTTCGGAACCAATTGACTGGCCGTTCCCGACGATTTGCAGATCGCGTGCCGGCTACGCCGATCGCACTTGAATAGGCCTGCTTCGTTGCCGAAAGCCCTTGTCGCACAAGGAGTTCCGAAACAACCGACAATTCCTGCCTTCGCGAAGTTCAGCGGGCGGCGACCTGGTCGCCCGGGCACCACGTTGGTGGATTAGAACTCAACCGGGCGCTCGCAATGCCGGATCGAAGAAACGTCCTTCCGCATTTCGCGTGGCAATCAGACGCCGCGTTTACTCCCCGGCGTTCAAAGCGACGCGAGTGACCTGCTCGATCGCTATGCCCAGCGCTCGGATCTTGGTTCGCAGGCTGCCCCGTGTGATCCCGAGAATTCGAGCGGCCTGCGACTGGTTTCCCCCGGTTACGTCCAGAACCCGGCGGAGCAGACGAAGTTCCATGAATTCGAGCGTCTCGGCATAGACGTTTTCCGAACCGGCGTCGATTCGATCTTGGATGAAAGACGCAAGCTGTCCGGATTCGTCGTCGTGGCGCCGGTCCTCTTCGGGCGACGAACTGCCATAGGTCGTAAACGGAGGGAGAAACTCCGGGATGATCAAGGAACCGGTGGCCTGAATCAGCGTCTGTTTGACGACATTCTCCAGCTCGCGGACGTTTCCGGGCCAGCGATGCCGGTTGAGTATCTCCATCGTCTCCGGCGCGACGGTCTCCACGTTCTTTCCAAGTTCCCGGTTGAACCGCGCCAGAAAATGGCGGAGCAGAAGGGTCAGGTCCTGGCCGCGTTTGCGCAACGGCGGCAGCAAGATCACGAAACCGCGCAGGCGGTAGTACAGATCTTCGCGAAACTGCCCCAGCGCAACCAGCCGCTCCAGATTTCGATTCGTTGCGGCAATAATCCGCACGTCGGTCTGAATCATCTCATTACTGCCGAGTCGCTCAAATTGCTGAGATTGGAGCAAGCGAAGGATTTTGCTCTGCAGGGCGTGCGGCATATCGCCGATCTCATCCAGGAACAGCGTTCCGCCCGAGCATTGCTCAAACTTGCCGATGCGGCGGCGGTCGGCGCCGGTGAAGGCCCCTTTCTCGTGTCCAAACAGCTCGCTTTCCAGCAGAGTCTCCGGAATGGCGGCGCAGTTGACCGCGAGAAACGGCCGGTCCACACGCTTGCTGTGCTGATAGAGTGCCCGGGCAACCAGTTCCTTGCCGGTACCGCTTTCGCCGCAGATCAGCACCGTGACATCCTGCGGAGCGACTCGCCCGACCGACTTGTACACCTCCTGCATTTGCGGGCTGTTGCCAATGATCACATCGTTCGATTCCTTGGCGGAAATATCGACCGTCATCTCCACGGGAACCAGCATCTTGCGGCGGATCTCCACGGCCTTCTCGACCATCGTCCTCAGTGCGGGCAAGTCGATCGGTTTGAGCACATAGTCGAACGCCCCTTTCTTCATCGCCTCCATGGCAGTCCCGCTGCTGCTGTCGCTGGTGATAAAAATGATGGGCAGCTTCCCGTCTGCCTGCTGGAACTGCTCGAAGGCGTCCAGTCCGGAAAGATCGGGCAGCATGATGTCGAGCAGACACGCGTCAATGTGCGGCTCGCGATCGGCCAGCACCTCGAGCCCTTCCCCGGCATCCCGAGCCGAGAGCACGTCGATTCCCGAAGCTCCAAGTGCCTTCGTCACCATATGGATGATCGTGCGATCGTCGTCCACCACAAGAATCGTCGGCACGCGTCTTCCTCCATCTGACGATAGACCCGGTTGTGCGCGAAACGACCGACTCGCTGCTTCTGCGATCACCAACCGTCTCCTTATTGTCACGACACCGACCATGCTTGGCAAGCCGGGCGGACTTTCCCGGATGAAAGGAGGGGGGATGGCCGAGTTGACCGACGGATTCCCTTCCTTCAACGCGAAACTGGTCTCCAAACGCGCAGCCTGGACTTCTGCAATGCAATGCGATCGGATCGCCCCGTAGTCCGTGCGTTTCAAAACGCGTGTTTTGGCTCACAGGAACCAATCCCTGCGAAGTGATTTGCAGCTATCCTGCCACACCTTCGGTATCGCTGCGACCAATTGGCACGAAGTATGCACGACGGTTTGTTCTATCGTGCCGCAGAAGGCGTGTATTGGACATTCTCGCTTTTCAAGGAGGCCAAGATGAATTGGGATCAAATCGAAGGCAAATGGGGCCAGTTCAAAGGACAAGTCAAACAGAAGTGGGGCGAGCTGACCGACGACGATCTCGCACAAGTCGCAGGAAGTCGCGACGAGCTTCTCGGAACGCTTCAGGAGAAGTATGGGATCGCCAAGGAGGAGGCCGAAAAGCAAGTCGAAGAATTCGAGGACGCGTGCCGCTGTTGACGGCCCCGTGCTCGAAGGAACGGCGGCGCCGGCTTCGGGGCCGGCTCACGTTTTAATGCTAGGGCATCTTTTCACCGCGGACCATGACTGCATGCGAAACCTCGCGTTGGAGCCATTGCGGTTCCCCACATCACGGCACGTCTCATGTCGCGCGGTGGACCGATCACCCACAGGAGCTTCCGTGAGTCCCCAACATGCCTAGTTGCCGGGAGTATCTCGGCAATTCGGGGGGGATTCCATTTCAATGGAGAATCACAGTTAGGAGCGATAGAAATGAAACGATTTGCTGTATTGTCCGGAATTCTAGCAGTTGCCACCTGCGTCGTCGCTATGGCCGCGACGCCGGCCAGCCGCACCGAGACGCAAGCTGATATGGGAAACGTCGACGACGCGACGAGCGGCTCGAATGTTCGCGCCAGCCAACTCATCGGCATGAACATCCAGAATCCGGAGGGCAAGAGTCTCGGCTCGGTCAACGACATCGTGATCGACGCCCAGTCCGGCAAGATTCGCTACGCGGCCGTTTCCTACGGCGGTTTCCTCGGGCTCGGCGACAAGCTGTTTGCCGTCCCCTGGGGAGCGTTCAAGTGCGAAAAAGGCGACGAAGCCGGCGAGTACAATCTGGTCCTGAGCGCCACCGAGCAGCAGCTCAAGAACGCCCAGGGATTCGATCAGAATAACTGGCCGGACTTCGCCGACCGCAAGTTCACGGCCGAGATCGATCGGCATTACGGCGTCGAGTTCCAAGCTGATCGCCGCCGCGGCGGCGTCGACGTCAAAGTCGGTCCCGGCGGCGTCGACGTGGACGTCGATACCGATCGCCGCGACGACCGTCGTTAGTCGCAACGCAGGGAGTCGTGGCCGGATCTGTCGCCAGAACCGGCCACGACTCGCAGGACGGCCGTTCCGTCAACGCCTCACCGAAGGCACGCCGGCCGCTTCGTGGCGGGGTGCATTCCAAAACCCCGCCGCGGAAGCGGCTCGGCCATTGCTGCAGGCTTCCGATGATGCCGGAACGTGGCTTACCTGTACCGGAACAACGGCGACCGAGAAGCGGCCCCCCTACTCCTCCGGCTGAGTACGGGGACCGCTTCTCACGCCCGTGCGACGTGATTCGGGTTCACATACGCTTCAGGCGGGTGAACCAAAAAAAGAACTGGACGCGAAGGTCCAGTTCACTTCAATTACCTGCCGGCTATTGCTGCCCAATCGAGCATGCCGAGATCGGCTTTTACCAGGGCTTCAACTTCCACCCGAGGACAAAGCCGATCCCGAACGTCCACAAGGCCACCACTTCCGGGTGCTCACGGGCGTATTGCTTGAACAGGGTGACGGCGGCCTCCGCAGCCGAGAGTTCCTGGTTCGATGCGATTTCGCCGTAGCGAATGCTTTCCGGTTGATCGGTTACTGGATAAGGCATTCTGGACTCTCCTAGTTCTGAGATCGTTTGGTTTCGCCTTCCCGCACACCGGGAGACGTGTCAAGGAACGTTGTCTTGAACCAAGCTGCGTTTCGCCGCAATTCTGTTCCGCTCCGTTCGAACGCCGCTACGGCCTTCCGCAGCAGCCCCAGGGCGATCCACACAATTGCAGAAGCCAGCAGCAATCCGACGATTGCGGCGGCGGCAAGCGACGCCGCTTCGGTCAGCCCCGCCTGCATCAGGACCCTGGCCAAGGCCAGCAGCAAGACCACGACGCCGGCGGATGCCAGCAGGATCCCGGAGGCGATCAAGGCCAGCGGCGCCGCCAGCGCCTTGAACCCGTCCCGGGCGTCGATCTTAAAGAGTTCGATCTGCAATTCCGCCAGATCGGCAAGTCGATGGAGCAGCCGGCCCACGTTTGCGGCGGCCGAATTCTCCAGACGAGGCAAGGACCCGTTGCATCGGTTCATTTTCGCTTCACCCACCATCCAAGGGTCATGCCCACGGCGACGGCAACACTCAGGGCCGCGAGCGGGTGGTCTGCAATGAACGCTCCCCCTCGCGCCAGCGTCTGCCTTGCATCGGCATCCAACTGCCGCCCCTTCGGGAGCGGTTCTCCGCCGGCTTGCCGACGCGAAGTCTCGGGCGCAGCGCGAAGACGGCTGCTGATTCGATCAATCATTTCGCGATCCTCGTTTTCCCATTTGCCGGCCAGCGAAGTTCAAAGCTTCACGCAGGGCCGCCTGAGCGACGAAACGAAACGCGCCGTTCACCAACCCTTCGCGCCGCTGTGTAGACGGATTTGCCTGCACAACCAACTTGTTCCTCCCGGCCAACTGCAGGAGAGTTTCGACGTCGGGACTCTTCAGTTCCAAACGCCGCGGAACTGCAAAATATCCGGCAGCCAGCGCGGCGCCGAAACACGCCCACGGATGTTTTCTCACGTAGACTCGCCAGTCGAACAGTCGTTTCGCCGAATCGACGACGTCGTCAACGTCGTCGTCGAGATGACTCCGCAACTCTTCCATTCGGCGCCGAATACTCTCGGCCGCTTGGTTCATGGTTGTCCCCAGGTCAGATCAGGGTAGGCGTTTGGCGAGCGTGTCGGGAAGAACGTTCGACAGGGCGTCCAGCAGACGCCTGGTGATCGCGGCATCGCGGTCCCGCGACGCGCTGGGGATCAATGCCAACGCCAGCAAGCCAACGCCCACGCCCGCGGCGAAGGCGGTTATTACGGACGGAAGCGGGTGTTGTCCGATCAGACGTCCCGTCTCTTCGCTGACGGCTCTCGTGCTCGGGTCAGTGGTTGACATGGGGAGTTTCCTACTTCGTTTCGAGCGATTTCAGTTCGTACGGCTATCGCCTCGCTCCGTCGGGCGACGGCTCATTTCGATCGGGTCAACAGGCCGATCACGACGCCGGTGATCAACCCTGCCCCAAAGCAAACTGCCAACGATTCGACCGGGCGATTGCGGACAAGGCGTTCGGTCTGGACATAGCCTGCCCGAGCGGAGTCGATCGCCTGCCCTGCGGTTTGCTGGACGGTTTCGGCAACCTGCTGGGCGCCGCAGACGACCGCATCGGTCGCCCGGCCGACCACGGAAGCCACGCCGGCGGCGGTCGTCTCCAGATACGACTCCACTTCACCGCGGGCCTCGCCGGTCTTCTCCTGAATGAGCCCGACCAGACGTTCGACGTTGCCGCGGGCCTTCTCCAGATCGTCGTCGGTGATCTGTCCCCAACGCTCCCTCAACTTGCCCTTCACCTGGTTCCACGATCCCTCAATGACCTGTTGGTTGATCGTCATCTCTTTCTTCCTGTTTCTGAAGATCCGAATAGTGACCTGCCCACTGCCTCGCTGGCTTGGGGCAAAGATCGTGCCAATCCCAACGGATCGTCATTACTCGGCGCCGATGATCAGGCCTGTCCCCCCCGCTCATACATAGATAACGGGTTCAGCAGCGAGCCGGCCGCAGTAGCAAGCCCGATTTTCCCCCGTTCCTGAAACCCAGATCACTACCCCCTATTCGCCCCGTCGTACAACCCGATTGGGCAATGCCCGGTCGGGATCCGATGATGTGCGAACAGCCAACCTGGGCTTCCGGCGACCACTGAAACGCCATCGCGACGTTTCCGACTTTTGGGGAATTCGCGAACGCTTGTTCTCCCCGTCACCTCCAATCGCGAGAGGTTGCGAAAGGTAGGATCATTCTTGCTTGAACGCTCACGGCGTACGCGTTGGCCGCACCATGACGCCGAGAAGACTGATCTGGTTGGCACGGATCTTGCAGTCCCACGGTTCGTTGTTTGGAGAGTTCTCCGGCCTCGGGTAGTCCTGCTTCCCGCTGAAGACGGCGAGCCGACGGCCAATCCGACTACCCAGAAATGAACCATTGGAGGTGTACGATGTTAGGTTGGGCATTGACTTTCTTGATCGTTGCGTTGATCGCCGCTGCCTTCGGTTTTGGAGGCATAGCCGCCGGCGCCGCCGGGATCGCCAAGATCCTCTTCTTTGTCTTCCTGGTGCTGTTCATCATCAGCCTCGTGGCCGGTGGTTTCCGCCGTCCGATCGTCTAGCGGTCCGGCAACGAACCGTCTCCAGCATTCCGTCTCCCGGTGCCGCGATCCAACCGGCCCGGGCAAGAACTGCCCGGTTCTCGATACCGTCGGCGGAGCCTTTGGTGACGCCGACGGGTATTTTTCGTGGCGTAGTCCGGAACTTGTATGCGTGGTCCGCGCTGGTTTCTTGTGGCGGTTGGCTTGCAGGCTTGCCCCACCTTGGATCGGCTTCCCAAACTCACTGCCAAGCGCGGCGTGTGACGAGCGCTCGAATTCGCGACACCGCAGCGGCGAGCGTCTCGACGACGTAGGTGGAACCGTCTTTGGCGACCGGGTCAGATGTAACGGAGTCCCGGGCCGAACGCCAGGCTCCGATCACAATCGGCAGCCCGGGGTGGTCGGCTCGAAGACGTTTAAGCAGGTAGCGTCCGCTTCGGTTGGCGACGGGCGGCAAAATCGAAATCGCCACGACAGCGTCTTCCAGGCGCGCCACGCGATCGGCATGCTCACTTGTCAGTGATTCGACCGCCCCCACGTCCGCGCGTATTCCTTCGGCATGGAGCAAGTCGGCCAGCATCGACGCCGCAATCTCGTCCGCTTCGTCCGCCGCCGGTATGCACAGCACCGGCAGCGAAGTCGGGTGGCCCTCCGACTTGCCAAGCCCGACGCCGGCGCCTCCCTTGTCGGCGGCCGTAGCCGCCAGGTCCCGAATCAACTCGAGGAGATATCCGGCGTTGTCTTCGTCGAGAATGCCGCCGTGGCGATCGAGTTCCACGAGTTCCAGGGCCGGAATCATCACCTGGTCGAAAAGGTGCTGCAATCCGTTCCGGTCGGCATAATCGAGGACCAACTTCTCGGCCTCGTCGGCATCTCGGGCCAGAAGCCGCTGATAGAGCCGTTCCGGCTTGGAGAGTGTGGATCGATCGCTGAACAGGACGCTGAAGAACCTGAGTTGAGGCACGTGCTGCCCGGTAACCACTAGGCAGACCGTCAGCGGAACTGCGAGCACAAGTCCGACGGGACCCCAAAGCCACGTCCAGAAGATCGCTGCGATGACGATGCCCAGCGACGAAACGCCCACGCTGCTGCCGTAGAGCAGCGGTTCGAGAACGTTGTTGACCAGCACTTCCAGCAGAACAAACAAGCCGAGCACCAGGAACGTCGCCGACCAGGTCTCAAACACTCCGAGCGACAGGCCGATCGGCATGCTGGCCGCGATCCACGGGCCGAGGTAAGGCAGGAATCGCAACAGCATGCCCATGACGCCCCACAGCAGCGCGTTCGGCAGTCCGATGAAATACAGTCCGACGGCGACACCGGCGCCGTAACACGCATTGATCAGCAGATTCATGCGCAGATACCGGCTGACGCGAGACGCAGCGTCGGTAACCGCCTGGGTCGTCGTGTGCAGATTGCCGGTTCCGAAGAGCTGAATCAGGCGATCGCGGATATCTTCACGCTGTAGAAGTATGAACTCAAACTGAAAAGCCAGCATTGCTAGCAGGCTGGAAAATCCGATGAAAACGGGTCTATCCTACAGTGTTGTGTGTCCGAAAGGACGCCTTCCCGGCTGGGGCCGGGACGAGGCCATGGAGGATAG
>JAAYAY010000241.1 GCA_012719125.1 Planctomycetaceae bacterium
CACGAAAGAAGAAACGCGAACACATCGGGGCCCCACAAATCACCAATGCAACCAAACAACAAATCGCGACGGCTACAAAACTTAAGAGTCAACGTCATGAATTTCGGTTAACGGCGTAGCGTGCCACCCAATACACATTGCCTCTGGGGGACTGTCAGAAGTTGGTCCCCCGGGGAGACGCGGCATGCGGTGCCGCGATCATCTCGGCCTGACCGGTGGGGATGAGCGGCACATGCTGCAGCAGCCGGATGGCGTGAGGCGACGTGGAGAGTTGATCCTCCGGCGTCGACGTCAGCGCGGCGATGGCGGCCGTGGGACGGATCGCGCCGGCGCCCAGGTCGGGACCGTCGAGCCGGTGGACATAGCCGCCGGTCAGCACGGCGCCCGGCGGTTCCGAAGGACACACGCCCGTAATCACCAGGCCTGCTCCGTCTAGGTGGAACTGCACGGCAAGCTGATCGTAGGCGAGCAGTTGGTTAGAGCCGCCGATGAGGAAGTTGCCCTTGAATCCCAATTGGGCCATGCACGAGGCAACCAGGGTCCTGGATATCCGCCCGTTCTGGGCGCCAAGCACGCCGTCCATGGATTGAATTCGGCCCGCACGATAGTCCAATTGTTTCAGTTGAAGCGTACCCACGCCCGAAACCTCGTGCGGGATCTGGTTGCCGACAAGTTCGCCGAGGTCGATGTCTTGCAGGCTCCCTTTCACAGCCAGCCACCAGCCCTCAGGAACCACGTCTTGCCCGTTTAATCGGCACCCCTTGGGCACGTGGCTGCCGGAGATCCCCCCTTCGAACCGTGCCCCCGGCCCGAGTTCGGGGAAGGCCGGCAGAACCGTCGACACCAGGCCGCAGGGCACAGATTCGTCGTCCCCCGTAACGAAGAGAAAACCATCGACAGGCGGCTGGTATTTGCGGCTCCTGATGAGCGAGACATAACCGGTCTTCGTTTGCCCCTGCTGCTGGAAGTACAACTCGACTTTGGATTCCTGCGGATGGAACGTCAGTTTAGCCCGGAAGCTGCAAGGAGGAAACTCCTGCCGTCCGTTCTCTAACGCAAGTTGCCCATCCGCCAGATGGACGGAGGCCGGAAGCCCGTCGATCCGCTGCTGGAGCAAACGATCGGCCATGCCGCGAAATGCCTCGGCCGACCTGGCCCGCACGGTGAGTTTCCCCAGGGAGAAATCCAGTTCGGAGTGGGCGGATTGGGAGGCATTGGACGGGCTGGAGTTCGGGCGGATACGGAGCCAGTCGCAATGCAGTAGGACCTCGCCGCTTTCCGGATCGAGGACCTCGAGGTTCCGGTAGAGAGCCGCTCCCGGGCTGAGATAGCGGACGTTCTCAATCCGGACGGGCTGGCCGATCAGCAGCGAAAGGCGCCTCTCTTCGGCGGCAACTCGGCCGGGCAGGCAGCGCCACAGGCCGATCCCGATCAGGACGACGGTCGGCACGACGCACAGCAGGACGAAGAGCCCTGTTGCCACCAGGCGTCGAGTTGAGTCCGAAAGGCGGAACATCCGTGTTCCCTCTACCGCTTGCCCGCCATTTCGTGGAAGAGTTTCCAGCGGGCTTCCATTTCCATAACGCTGTCACCCCCGAACTTTTCGACAAGGGCGGCAGCGATCTCAAAGGCCACGACATTTTCGATGATGACGCTGGCCGCCGAAACGGCGCACACGTCGCTGCGTTCGTAAGAAGCCGATTGCGGCTCCTTCGTCTTCATGTTGATCGATTCGAGCGGCTTGGCGAGCGTGGCGATCGGCTTCATGGCGGCCCGAACGACGATGGGCTGGCCGTTGGTCATGCCCGCCTCGATCCCCCCGGCATTGTTGGTTGGGCGGATATATCCGAGTGTGGTCCCGTCGCCGGCCGACGGATCGTAGCCGATCGCATCGTGGACCTGCGAACCGTATCGCCGTGCGGCTTCGAAGCCCAGACCAATTTCGACCCCTTTGATCGCCTGGACGGCCATCACCGCCAGGGCCAGCCGACCGTCGAGTTTGCGGTCCCATTGGGCGTGTGTGCCCAATCCGAAGGGCACCCCCTCGACCCGGCACTCGACGACCCCGCCCAGGGTGTCGCCCGCCTTCTGGCACTCATCGATCATCTGCTTGGCTTGCCCATCCTGATCCGGGTTGAGCGAGTAGATGACGCTCGAATCCCTGGCGGCCTTCTGCTCGGCCAGCGTGCCCGGTTGGGGGGCGATCTTGAGGGGCCCCAGTTCGGCCACATAGCCAAACGGCTCGACTCCGAACCGGGCCAGAAGCTGCCGAGCCAAGGCACCGGCGGCCACCCGGGCAGCCGTTTCCCTCGCACTGGCCCGCTCAAGGATTGCCCGAATCGACCCAAGGTACTTGACGGCCCCCGCCAGATCGCCGTGGCCGGGCCGGGGACGTTCGATTTCCTCCATCCGCTCCAGCTTGTAGTCCTTGTTGACCACCGCCAGGGCGATGGGGCTTCCCAGCGTGCTCCCTTGCCAGACACCGCTCAGTACTTCAACCCGGTCCGTTTCGATCCGCTGCCTTCCGCCGCGCCCGTACCCCCCCTGACGCCGAGCAAGCTCCCGATCAATCACGTCCGTCTCAATCGCCAGCCCGGCAGGAAAACCGTCCACCAGGGCGGTCAGCCCCTTGCCGTGAGATTCGCCGGCGGTCCAATATCGTAACATCTTGCTAGCAGATCACTTGCATCGATTGGATGACAGCGCACCAGGAGCGCCGCATTAGAAACAGGATTCTACACAGTAGGGGCTTGTGAAGATAGGTCGATCACCAGCCAAACGCCCGTCCCGTAAGCAGCTCGTACGCCTCGACGTACTTCTCCCGGGTTTTCGCCACCACATCGTCGGGGAGGGCAGGCGGGGGACTGTTCTTGTCCCAGGCGGTGCTCGTGAGCCAGTCGCGGACGAATTGCTTGTCGAACGACGGCTGGCCTCTGCCCGGCTGGTATTGGTCGGCGGGCCAGAAACGCGAACTGTCGGGCGTGAGCACCTCGTCGATCAGGATGATCTGCCCCTGGTCGTCGCGGCCGAACTCGAATTTCGTGTCGGCGATGATGATTCCACGGCCCCTGGCGTACTCGCGTCCTCGACGGAAGATATCCAGGCTCCGCTCCCGAAGCTCTTCGGCAGTCTCCTTGCCGACAATCTCGACCATCCTCGCGAAGGGGATGTTCTCGTCGTGCCCCTCTTCAGCCTTCGTCGCAGGGGTGAAGATCGGCTCCTCCAATTCCGCACTCTCCACGAGGCCCTCCGGAAGACGGATGCCGCAGACGGTGCCGCTCTGCTGATATTCCTTCCAACCGGATCCCGCGAGACAGCCGCGCACGACGCACTCGATCGGAACAACCTGGGTCTTGCGCACGAGACTTGTGCGTCCGGCGAGGGAGTCCCGATCCGTCCCGTCGGGGAGGTCCATTTCCACGACATCTGTCGAAATCAGATGATGGGGCACCTCAAGTTGGCCGAACCAGAAGGCAGCCACTTGGGTCAGCACGCGTCCCTTGTCCGGAATGCCGGACGGTAGGACCCAATCGAAGGCGCTAATCCGATCGGTGCTGACCAGCAGAATCCGGTCTCCCAGGTCATAGACATCGCGGACTTTTCCACGGCGGACGGGCAGATTTGGGATCGACGTCTCCAGGACGACAGAGGTGCTCATGGATGTGGGTGCTCGCTCGAAAATGGGCGAAAGAGTCGGCACCTCCCCGCGGGCAGGCCGACTGCAAGTTGGATTTTGAGCAATATATCCGCCGAATCCCGATCTGGCCAGTCGCCGCTCGGCTGGCAACGGGCAGTGTTGGAAGAAATAGTCCTGCGAATAGGGCCGAAAAACGGGAGCAGAGGCCTCGCTCACCCCTGCGATTGTGCTCGGGTTTCAGGGACGTAGGGCCTGTGGGGCTTCTCTTCGCTTGAAGCTCAAGTCGCCCTGGAGTAGACTCTGATAGGCGAACGGGTGGCCAGACTCGCATTACACCGCGGACGCTTCTGAGTGCTCCCTCAGTCAGCCGAGTTGTCCTTGTCGACCGATGGTGCCCCCCGTTGGCGGTCGTGCCACACGGCGTAGCGGCTTCCCGAGCGCCCAGTCCTAGCGTCCCTCCCACCTCCGCTGAGTAGGATGGACGTACTCGTCAGTTCGTTTCTTTGCTTCGGGATTCTTACGGGAACTTGAGGACGGTCACACGATGGGTTCGATGCGATTCGTGTTTCCGCCCGGCACTGTTTCCAGCGATTCAGTCGAGCAAGCCTATCTTGCGGGCTACGACCGCATCCCCTGGCGGGTTCGAGTGCAGGTTGTGGACAACGAAGTCCGGGTCGAACGAGAGAACTGCGACTCGGGCAATCTCTACATCCCCTGGAACGTCAACGGGCATGGCCGAGTCACCTTGGCAACCGCGAGTCTGATGGATCGCCAGGAGCCCTATTGCCTCCCCATCGAACTGGCGAGAGGGAAGCTCTCCCAGTTGCGAAACCAGATGGCGGAGTGGGAATTGAGCGGGGTCGAAGTTCCGGACCGCGTTCGCCGGCTCACCGCGGAGGCTCTGAAACGTTTCGGCGAGGCCACATGCCGGCAGCAGGGGGGCGACGTGGTGGCAGCCGCGGCCGCCGACACTCTCCGTTTGGCCCTCGATGCAGGGCTGGTCCTGGCCGAGGCGTACTCCTCCCAAGTACTTGCAGCATTACGTGAAGAGAAGTCGACCGGGCTGGACTCGTTCCTGGGAGCCGGTTTGGGAACCACGCTGCTCGACGAGAGCACATCGAGCCGGTTCCTGGACACGTTCAATGCAGCCTGCATCCCCCTGGTGTGGCGAGAAATCGAATCGGCTCAGGGCTGCTACTACTGGGACATTGCCGATAGGCAAGCCGAGTGGTGCCGCCGGCACGGTCTGAAGATCTGTGCCGGGCCGCTGCTCATGCTCGACCCCTGGCAGATGCCGGAGTGGATCTCCGACTTCGACGGAGATTTCGAGGGGGTGGTTGCCTGCCTGAGCAGCTTCATTCAGACGGTCGTCGGCCGATACCGAGAGATTGTCGACGTCTGGATCTGCGCTGCTCGCATGAATACGGCCGAAGGCCTTTCGCTCACGGAGCACGAGCGAATCCGCTTGACGGCACGGGCCGTTGAGGTGACTCAGGCAATGGCGCCGGATGCCGAAAGGCTGGTTTCGTTCGACCAACCTTGGGGAGAGTATCTGAGCAGAGGGGCGGCCGATTTCTCGCCCCTTCACTTCGCCGACGCACTCGTGCGAGCACGGCTGGGCCTCACCGGACTGGCCATCGAGTTGAACGTCGGCTATCACCCGGACGGTTCCCCTCCGCGCGACCCAATCGACACCGGCCGCCACTTGGACTACTGGAGCATGCTCGGGGCCCCGATCTACCTCACCCTGACGGTTCCCAGCAGCAACTCGAACGACCCCTTGGCGCGGCGTCACACGTCCGTGCAGATCAGCGACTGCACGCTGTCGAGCCAGACGTCCTGGGTGGATCGGTACGTGCCCCTGTTTCTGGCCAAACCCTACGTCCGAGGCGTGCTTTGGAACCAGTTGCGCGACTCGGAACCTCACGATTTCGCCCACGGCGGATTGTTCGACTCGCGGCGCAAGCCAAAGGCGGCCTTGGAACGATTGGGCGAAGTCCGCAGAGCCCATCTCCGGTAGCACCGATCAGGCGTTCCGGCCGAAAATGGTCACGCACATGTCGTCCGTTTGGGCCTGAGAGCCGGCGAAGCGGCGAACGGTATCGATCACGTGCCGCCCCATTTCATCGACGTTCTTGAAGGGCTTGGCGTTCAACTCGGTCAGCAGACGCTCCGTGCCGAAGAATTCGTCGCGGATACTCTGGGCGTCGGGGATCCCGTCCGTATAGGCGGTGAGCGAGTCGCCGATCGCCATGTTGATCGTCAGCGGCTCGTACTCCATATCGTCGGCAACCCCAATGGGCAGTCCGCTGACAGCCTGTCCGATTTCCTCAATCGTCCCGTCGGCGTGGCGGAGAAGCGGGGCCATGTGTCCGGCATTGACGATGCAGACCTCGTGGGAGCGAGGTTGCAGGACCATCAGGGCAACGGTCACGAATCGATCTTCCCACTTGGGATCGCAGAAGATGTTGTTCAGCCGGGCGATCGCCGCCTCGGGAGTGGGCTCACGGACCAGGCAGTTTTCGAACTCGGTAGCCAGTTTGGCCACGATCAGCGAAGCCGCAATCCCCTTGCCGGAAACGTCCGCCAGAACGATGGCAATCCGGCCGTCGGGCATCTCAATGTAATCGTAGAAGTCGCCCCCGATGGTCCGGGCGGGAAAGTAATAGTTGAAGAACTCGTAGCCTTCTACGTCGGGGGCCTTGTCGGGCAGGAAACCGCGCTGGATCTTGGAGGCTAGAGCCAGATCCTGCTTGATGGCCGCTTCGCGAACGGAGACTTCGTGAAGCTGGGCATTCTCGATGGCCACCGATGCCGGGATCGCCACCGATGCCATCAGTTCCAGATCGTCCTGACTGAAGCGATTGAGGATATTGCTGGTGTCGACCTGCATGGCCCCAAGCACCTCGCCCCCCGTGCTCAAAATCGGCACGGCCATCATCGAGTGGATCTGGAAATCGACGATGCTCTGCCCCTGAAAGTCCTTGGCCGCATCGTCGGAAATCAACGCCTCCTTGCCCTGCGTGACCTTATTCAGAATCGTCCGGCTGATGCGGATCTGGTCTTCGTCGTCTTCCCGGCGGTGCTTGGTGGCCCGGGGGATGAACTTGCCCGAATCCTTGTCCTTGAGCACGATGAACCCGCGATCGGCATGGACGAAGACCGTGAAAAGCCCGTCGAGGACCTTCCGCAAGACTTCGTCGAGGTCGACCGAGGCTCCGATCGCCTGGAGGATGTCGAGAAGGGCCTGGAGCTTCGTTTCCGCATTCACGGTCAACTGAAGCCCGCTACGACCGCTGGAAAAATCGATTTTGGAGGTGATGGTCGAACGGTTGCTGAAATCGGCCTCGTCGTCCACCAGCATGGCTCCCATCCGTGCCGTCTTGCCGTCGAAGTTTTCGGCGTTGTCGATGGTCACCTCGGGTGTGCCGTGATGGAATACGAACACGAGGTCGCAAATGCGGATCTGGTCCCGCTCGTTGAGCTTCCGCCGGACTTCCAGCTTCTCGTCGTTGAGAAACGTCCCGTTTCGGCTCTTCAGATCCTCCAGGAAGTACTTGTCGTCGGCTCGGATTATTCGAGCGTGCTCGCGACTGACCGCGCCGACACCCTCGATCACAATATTACAGTCGGGGTGGCGGCCCAGGGTCATCGTATCTTGATCGAGAGTGTAAATCTTCCCCTGAACCGGCCCCTGGACTACTCGTAAAACAGCCATTTTCTCAGCGTGTCCTCAATCGATAGACAGTATAAGTACACAACCGCCGCGCCCCCCGCCATAGAGGCAAGAGGCCCCCGTGAATTGAATAGATATGAGTGATGCCGCCTGCGCGGAAAGAATCGTTCCGATTCTAGAGGTTTGCAGCGGGGGGAGTCAACCGTCTCGGCGAGTGCCCTTGACGAGCCGCTCAGCGGCACCTATACACATAATAGAGCAGGTTGGTGACGCCCGACGCGGCAGATCACCGATCGTTGGGGAATGGTGTAATCGGTAGCACGACTGACTCTGGATCAGTTAGTTGGGGTTCAAGTCCCTGTTCCCCAGTAAACAAAAGGCCTTGCGTAGCAACGAGTTACGCAAGGCCTCTTTTTTGTCCGAGGGGCAAGAATCCGCCCGGTGCTATGCCGGTGCTAGGATGCGACAAAAAACAGCCCCTGGAAGCCGAAGCCGCTCGGCTCGCTCGACCAATTGGAAGGTCCGCTCCGCCAAGCCGGCCTCGCAGGTCTGGCAATGTCGGCCGCCCAGCAGGTCAGTAAAGAAGCTCAACCCGCCACAAGTCGGGCAGGGCTCGCCCGGGGAAGCCAGGCCGAGGAAGTCATCGGCCGGCCTCGCCTCGGGACCGCTGTATCGCCCGTTCTCATATCGCCACTGGTCCCAGTTCTGCAACTGAAGCCAGGCGTCAATCGGGTGGATAAGGACCCGCGCCGGCGCCCCTTCGCCCGTGGTGGCGGTCACGGGCTCGGGGGTCACCGTCGTGATGGCGGTCACGGGCGCGGGGTGGACAACCGGCTCCCCAGACCCCGGGGTTGCGGTCCCGACGGGTCGCGTTTCGGTCGATTCCCATAGTCCGCCAAGAAAGTCAGTCGCTCTCATTTCCGCTCCGTTTTCGTTTCCGTACACCTGCCCCAACGTGCGCGGCAGCTTGCCTCGCTGCACATAACGCTCAGGAAACAGATGCTCCAGCAGCCAGCCCGTGCCGTAACCGAGGCCGCCCGTCAGGAGGCTGCCGACAAGAGCGTTCGACAGCGGCGACGGCCCGCCCGTCAGCTTGCCGCCCCATTCGAACGGCTTGTTGAAGAAGCCCAAGGCACCGTCGGCCCGTTTGATGCGGATCCAGTCTTCTTTTGCCGTACAAAGCCCGGCAACGGCTCCATGTGTCACTGCCTCGGATTCTGCAACAGGTGAGTTGGCCGAGCTACCCCCCAGGTTTGCGGACTGCGGGCTGCCGGACGCTCCGATGGTGACCTGGCAGCCCGTGGTTTCCAGGGCGTCCCGCCAGGCAGCATGGTGCTCGTCATCGCGGTCGCCAAGTACGGCGTGGAGAGCTCGCTTTTCGGGATGGTAGTAGTCTGGGCAGCATGAGGCGACTTTGCGGCCTTGCCGTTGCCTGGTCAATCCGCCGTGACCGCTCCGCCGATCATTGGCCTATTCATGCCCGACGGCCAGCGCAAGTGTGGAGGAAGAAGCTGCGATGAGTTGCCCCAATGCTGAATGTCCCAAGTCCATCCGCGCCGATCTGCCCAGGCTGTTGGCTGAGCTGAAAGAGTTGTCGGCCAGGACGAAGCCTCGTGGCGGTTTACAGCGTGACCGGTCACAGGGAACGAGGCTGCCCTGCATCGTGATCCGAGGAAAGTAGCGTAACTGGGGATCACGGTCTAGGGTCGGTTTCTCCCGACAAAGCCTGTTTCGCGGGCAGGCGGCCGAGGAGACGCCGCAAGCGGCTCATGGCTGTGTGCTTCCGGCACGCTGCTCCATCACGTCGTGGTCGCGAAAGCAACGCGTTCCGGAAGGGCTGATCGGTGCGTTGGTTTCTAATGGCACAATTCTTCCAGCGCGCCTGCCGCGGGTTTTGGCTGCCAGCCGTTTCGAGGACGTCGGTGGGCGTCGCTCGCTGGAGGGGTGTGCGAGAGTATCCGTTTATGCAGCTTGTCAGAGACGGTATTCTCATTGGGGCCGCACGTTAGTGGCCGGATCCGACTTCGGCGCTCGGCGTGAGTTTCCGTGCCATTGCCATCGTGGATTGGAGAAAAGAGGACAATCAGCCATGCGTTCCAACATGACACGGCGGCAACTGATGCAAGGAATTGCCGCCGCAGTGCCCATGGTCGTGACGGCAAGCACAACACACGGGCTGACCACCGGCA
>JAAYAY010000242.1 GCA_012719125.1 Planctomycetaceae bacterium
AGGGGGGCGTTCAAAAAGTCAGGGCTCACTTACGGCGAGGCGATTCTTCGAGTTGGCAGAGCAGGTCACCGAGTCTTTCGATGACGGCGCGGCGTTGCTCGGGAGTGATTTCCCTGCGGATGGTCTCGAGGGTGGCGGTGAAGAGTTCGACGACCTGCACGGCCGAGTAGTGGCGGGGCGGATTGGGGATGTAGTCTATCGGGTATTTTCGTTCGAGGAGCCAGCCGGCGGCGCGCCAGTAGCGGGGGTCTTGTGCGGCGTTGCGGAGGGACTGGAGGAGTTGGACTTCGAGGTTGGATTCGGCCTGGGCGACTTCGTCGGCGAACTGGCGGTCGCGGGCGATGGTCTGGGTGACGGTGGCGGGCGAGCATCCGATGCGTCGTGCGGCGGCACGACGGCTACAGCCGGCATTGATGAGGGCGACGAGTCGTTTGCGCAGGTTGGCGTCGAGGACGGGAGGTCGGCCGGTGCGGGTGTTTTGCGGGTCGGTGTCGGGGACGGCGGCGGCGACGGGGAGGGGGCCGGTCGGGTCGGTGGCGGGGGCGTGGGGGGCGTTCATGGTTGGGTTCCTTTGGAGGGGGGGTGGACAAAAAAAGCCCGTCGAAGAACGGCGGTCGTTCCTGGACGGGCTCGCGCCAGTACTCGCGGGTTGTGTGTGCGGGCCTGGATCGATACCTGGAGGGGCCGCGAGGGGTCAATCTCGGGCCTTTGGGCTACGGTACATTAGTATACACATTTGCGGACACAATGCAATAGGAAATTTGAACATTTGTACAGTTTTTGGGGAAATTGGGTTTCTGGTGGGGGGTGGGCATCGCGAGGGATAGGAGGGTCCACGTTCCGGTTTCTAACGAATGCCTCAAGGTCCCCTGCGGCTAGCCCACGTCACGGTCAACGGTCCCGTCGTTGTGCAGGTCGATGTGACCGACGCAGAATGGCAAACGCCGTTCGCGACGTCGGTCGTGAACATCGACGCACGCAACAAAGGGACGGTTTGACACTTCGGTCGATGTGACCGAGGCAGGTTGCGGCCGTGCATACATGGCAAAGGACGGTTCGACATTATGCAGTTGGCGAGAACCGCAAGGGGCGTGAAGACCGACTACCACGTGCACTCAATCTGAAGACACCAACATGGATTTGCCTACCTGCTCAAACTCCAGCGGTCGATGTGACCGTCGAACCTCTTGGCTGCATAAGAACGGGCAGGGGGCACGAATGGATTCGGAACGACACGGATGACCCCACGGCCGGTAGCGGGCGCCCATTGTCACAAGCCTCAACGACCGGCCGCTGAGGTCCATCCGTTGGTTCGTCGGTACGGTGTTCCATGGCGATCCTCGACGCGACGACCACGTCGGCTTCGCGTCATCATCCCTTCGAGCCATCGATTTTGCCGCCGCCCAGGAATCCAGGTAGACGGCGACCACCATCCGCATCGACGTAGTCCGCAATGCCCGTCCGCACGGCATTGACAACGCCGGCCGGTATGGGCAATGGAAATGCGGCGAAATCGTCCTCATCGGCGCGAAACTCGACGATTGCTTCGCCTTGTTCGCATTCGTTGAGGAACTGGATTTGATAGCGGTAACCGTCAGCGAACCGGGTGTCGGTTTCGTGCAGAGGGCGAACGAAATATCGGGGCTCGGTTTGTTTGTGGCGAAACTGGGGATCGATGTGGAAGTACATTGTCAACGCGGATGCCACACCATGACCGACGAGCTCGTCATTCTACAGAAATCCCCCTTTGCCGGGTTACTGCGGGTGAATCTACCACGAAATGTGGGCGTTGCCAAGCGGTTTGAGACGCAAACACATCCCGCAGAGGGGCAGTCGCAGCCTGGCATCCGATGGATGACCACGGATATTCCGGTGTTATCCCGATCTGGATAAACAGGAAACCGAGATATGGCGATCGCGGTGATCATCTGCACGAGGTGTTCGACGGCTATGCCAAGTTCCTTCAAAAGAAGAAGTTGGCGCTGGATAAGCACCAGCCATACCTCGTGCGTTGGGTGCGGGAGTTCCTACTCTTCGCCCGGACGCATGCCGGATACAGCTTCGAGCAAACGCTGGATCTGTTTCTGGCCGAAGTGGGCGGGCGTGGCCCAATCGACTGGCCACAACCCGCTCCGGTCCGACACACCGAGGCAGAGTCAACTCGGCCTGGAGGCCGCTGTGTTGCGCGTCGGCATGCGTCGTCAAGCCGAGCAAAGCCGTCGCCAGTCTCCTTTTCTGACAGTCCAGGAACGATACAACTGCCTCCAGGCACGCCACGCCCGACTTGATCCCCCAGACCTTCAACAGCTTCGCGCCAGCCGTCATTCCCCTGCCCAGACAACTCCCCTGCCTGGATCGTGCCGGAAGGGGACAGTCCCATTTTTGTGGCGTCCTGCCAAAAAAATGGGGACAGCCCCCAGTTCGCACCGCGGACCCTTTTCGTGTGCTTCATTTCGTGGTTTCCCACGCGATTCAGACCTCTCTTCTGAGCCAGAAGTGTCAGAGAATAGATCTTCACATCTCCGCCAGAACCCGTTCGTAACTCCGGCGCTCTTCGTCGGACTTGAACCGCACGTAGTGCAGCTTGGGGGCGCGCCCGCGGAGGAGTTCCATGTCGCGGCATGGGTCGGTCTTGGCCAGGACGACCAGCGGCCTGCCCTTCTGCCACGACTCGCCCGCAGCAGCCAGGGCCTCTGGCTGGTGGCCGTCGACCTCGTGGACGTTCACCCCAAAGGCTGTCAGGCGGGCGGCCAGAGGCTCGATGTTCATGACCGACGTCATCAGCCCGTCGCACTGCTGGGCGTTTACGTCGACATAGACACCCAGGTTGTCGATCCGGCGGTAGGACAGATTGGCGAAGGCTTCCCAGGTTTGCCCCTCCTGGAACTCGCCGTCCGACATGAAGACCCACACCCGGCCCGCGTCGCCGCGCAGCCTGCGAGCCAGGGCGATGCCGCCGGCCTGGCTGATCGCCTGGCCCAGCGATCCGGCCGTGACCTCATGGCCGGGCGAATGCTCGGCCCCGATCAGTTCCATCGTACTGCCGTCGCGGTTGAATTGTTCCAGGGCGTCGGGCCCCAGACGGCCGACTTCGATGAGCACGGAGTAGAGCACCAGGGCGTAGTGGACGGGCGAGAAGATGAAGCGGTCCAGGTCGGGAGCCTTCGGGCCGTTGTATTCCGAACCCGTGAAACTGTGCGGATTGTCCCGTCCCGGCACTCCGGGGAAAGGACGAGGAACCTTGGGCCCCTCGCTCGGCCCGAGATGCATGACCTTCAAATAGAGCGTCGACAGGATCTCGGCCGCCGAACAGGCCTGGCTCAGGTAGCCGCCGTTGTTCTTGAGCGTATGGTCCAGAACCCGCCGCCGCACGGCCCGGGCGACACGATGCACGTCGTCAATCCAGTCGGGATGGTTGGAAGCAGAAGATTTCATGGACAAACAGCGTAGGTTGGGGAAAGCGTCTCGAAGAAGAAGGTTCTCAAATCCGAAATGCGAAGCACGAAATCCGAAACAAACTCAAAAATGCAAAACTCAAATGACAGAAACGGAAGAAGTTTGAATCGGTTGTTTCGAACATTCTTGCTTCGGGCTTTGGATTTGTTTCGGATTTCGCTTTTCGTATTTCGGATTTTGTTCCGCCTGACTGCATGCTACTTGCTGACAACAGCGATCGCCACATTCGCCGCCAGATTGGGATCGTCCTCGACCCGGCGGTCGGCCGCCGTGTCGAGGGCCACGATCTGGTGAATCGTGATCCCCTTGTCGCGGCAGAAATCCTCGAAATCGTAGAGCGACAGGAAACGCACGTTCGGTGTGTTATACCATTTGTAGCCCGCGGCCGCATCGATCCCCGGCGCTCGGCCTTCCGTGGAGAGGCGATGGCGGTGATCGCGGTGGGCCAGGTTGGGAAAACTCACGATCCCCCGGGAACCAACCCGAAGCATCTCGTCGACCACGCGTTCCACGTCCGTCACGGTTTGCAGGGTCTGCGACAGGACCACAATGTCGAACTGATCATCGCCGAACGCAGCCAACCCCTGGTTGAGGTCGGCCTGCACGACGTCGAGCCCCCGCTGCAGGCCGCGGACAATGGATTGCTCGTCCCACTCGATACCCATCAGTCGCTCGTGCCCGCGAGCGGCCAGCCGGGCCAGCAGGCTGCCCGTGCCGCAGCCCAGGTCGAGCACGCTGGCCCCCAGCGGAATGAGGTCCACGATCGTGTCGTAGTCGAGGCGATGGCGGCCGTGAAAGATGCTCGTTGGGCTGTGAACCGTCCGGTCCGGCTCCGCACCCGCTCCCGGGTTGTCGCTGGTCGGCGAGATGGGCGTGCCGCTCAGGTTGGCCAGGAAGGCCCGGAGCAGTTCGCCGTAGGTCGGCAGATCGTCGTCGAGGAGAAACGCATCGTGGCCGCAGCGGCTCTTGATGTTGCAGTAACTGACCGGTTTGTCGGCCGCGATCAGGGCGTCGACGATCTGCTGGGACTGGAACGGGGGAAACAGCCAGTCGCTGGTGAAACTGAACAGCAACCAGCGGCAGTCGGAACGGCTGACGGCCTCGGCCAGTTTCTCCGGCGTGATCCCCAGGTCGAACAGGTCCATGGCCATCGACAGCGTCATGTAGCTGTTGGCATCGAAGCGCTCACCAAACCGATCGCCCTGGTGGGCCAGGTACGAACCGACCGAAAACTTGGTCTCAAAGGCCGACAGGACCTCTCGCGGCCGAAACCGCTCGGCGTCGAACTTCTCCGTCATCCCTTCGCGGGAAAGGTAGGTGATGTGCCCCAGCATTCGAGCGATGGCCAGGCCCACGAGCGGCCCGTGGCCCGATTCGTAGTACTGGCCTTCCAGGTAATTCGGATCCCGCAAGATCGCGTTCCGGCCCACGACGTCGAAGGCCAGCGCCTGGCTGGTCAGGCACGCGGATGTGGCAACCGGTGCCACGCCGAGAAGCCGGTCCGAATGGCGCGTCGCCCAGGTCAGGGCCATGTGCCCGCCGAGGGAACCGCCGACCACGGCTAGCAGCCGATCGATACCCAGGTGATCGACCAGCCGCCGTTGCACCTCGACGATGTCGCCCACCGTGATCACGGGGAAATCGGCGCCGTAGGGCTTTCCCGTCTTCGGATTGAAGCTGTTGGGCCCCGTCGTCCCGCGGCAGCCACCCAGAACGTTGGGGCAGATCACGAAATAGCGGTCCGTGTCGATCGCCTTGCCCGGCCCCACGGCGATATCCCACCAACCGGGGTCGTCGTCGCTGGTATGGGCCGCCACGTGCGAATCGCCGGAAAGCGCATGGCAGAGAAGCACGGCGTTGCTGCGATCGGCGTTGAGCCGGCCGTAGGTTTCGTAGGTCACGTTCACCTGCGTCAGACACCCGCCGCGTTCCAGGTCGAGGGGCTCTTCCATGAGCAGATTATGGGCGAATTTCAGCGGGCGAGCGTGGCGCTCGCTGTCGCTGCTCAGTAACGACGTGTCGGTCATCAAATCCTCACGCCTGCGACGCCTGCAGTGCTTGTTCCAGATCGGTCTTGATGTCGGCAACATCTTCCAAGCCGACGCTGACCCTCACATAATCGGGCGTGATCCCGGCCGCTTGCAGCTCCTGCTCCGTCTGCTGGCTGTGCGTCGTCGAGGCCGGATGGATGACCAACGTCTTGGCGTCGCCCAGGTTGGCCAGATGGGAGGCGAGCCGGCAGGCTTCGATGAACTTCCTGCCGGCCTCGGCTTCACCCCGGATGCCGAAACCGAGGATCGCCCCCGCGCCCTTCGGCAGGTACTTCGTTGCGGCATCGTGGCACGGATGCGACGCCAGCCCCGGATAGTTCACCCAGTTGACCAGCGGATGGGCTTCGAGAAACCTGGCGATCTCCAGGGCGTTCTCGCTGTGCCGCGGCATCCGCAGGTGAAGAGTCTCCAATCCCTGGAGAAACAAGAAGGCGTTGAACGGGCTCAAGGCCCCGCCCAGGTCGCGCAGCCAGTGAGTGCGGCAGGTGATGATGTAGCAAAGCTGCTCGACGGCCTCCAGGAACACGGTCCCATGATAGGACGGATCGGGCTCGGTGAACTGGGGCCACATCTCCGGCCGCTTCGACCAATCGAACTTGCCGCTGTCGACGATCACCCCGCCGATGCTCGTCCCGTGGCCGCCAATGAACTTGGTGGCGCTGTAAACGGCAATGTCGACGCCGTGGTCGAAAGGCCGGAACAGGACCGGCGTCAGCACCGTGTTGTCGCAGACCAGCGGCAATCCATGCTCGTGGGCCACGTCGGCGATCGCCCGATAGTCGAGCACGTCGTTCTTCGGATTGGCCAGCGATTCGATGTAGACCGCCCGCGTGTTGGGGCGGATGGCCGCGGCAATGGCCTTGGGATCGGTGGCGTCGACGAAGGTCACCTCGATCCCCAGACGCTTGAAGGTCTGCCCCAGAAGGGTCAGGGTTCCGCCGTACAAAGCGGCCGCCGACACGATGTGCCCGCCGGAATGGACCAGATTCAACAGCGCCACCGTGATCGCCTGTTGCCCGCTGGAAACGGCCAGCGCCCCGATCCCCCCGTCCAACGCGGCCATCCGCTGCTCGAAGACGTCGGTGGTGGGGTTCATCAGCCGGGTGTAGATCCAGCCCATCTCCTTCAAGGCGAAAAGATTGGCGGCATGTTCCGTACTACGGAAACAGTAGCTGGTTGTCTGGTGGATCGGCATCGCCCGCGATCCCGTACTCGGGTCGGGCTGCTGGCCGGCGTGCAAAGCAAGGGTTCCCAAACCGGTGAACTGCGGTTGCTGAGGGTCCATAGGGCGGATGTCCTTCATTCTCTCAAAGGGCCGGGCGAGGCAGTCCGGCTGCATATTGCGGACCGGGTTCCGGGCAGTCGAAACCTTTCGATTCTAGCGCCCACCCCGGTTGAGGGCAATGAGCGGCCCTCTGGAACCGAATATTGGCCCCCGAAAGCGGGTTTCCCACTCCGCTTGCCACAGAATTGGCGATTAAAACATCCCCCCTCCGCCACCCATGCCGCCGCCACCCATGCCTCCGCCCATACCTGCCGACCCGCCAAACCCCTCCATGCCCGGCCCCGCAGGCTGCGGCGCCGGCTTCTTCCGGGTGGGAATGACCTCGTCGCCGTACTGCTCCGCGATCTTGTCCAGTTCGATAAAGAGCCGGTTCAACTCCTGGTGGACTTTCGGCGTTTGACGAATGACGAGCCCCGCGGCTCCTCTCAGCTCGAACGGGGCAATCGTGCCCGGTCCCCCGACGCAGTTCCAACTCTCCGGTTGAACGGTCGAGGTCAGCAGGTTGATCATCGAATCGAAATCCTTCCAGATCTTCCCATCGGCATCGCGAACCTCGATCAACTTGCCCACGTCGTACACCCGCGTGACCAGGTTCGTCTTCGCTTCGTCGGGAGAAGTGATCAGCAGGACTTCGTTGGCGATCGTCCAATCCAGGCCGAGGTCGCGCAGGATCAGATTGAGTGCCGAGCAGAGGCTGAGGCCCTCCAGTCGTTTCGCAATCGGTTCGTCCACATCGATTCCCATCTCCTCGAGGGCACGGCGATCGACCTGGACCTCGATCTTGTGAAGGTCCCTGATGAAGTCAACGTAGTCTGCAAGAGGCTGCTCGATGAGTTCAACGCTTGTCGATTCTTCAAGGGCCGCGAAGATCCTGGTCTCTGCCGTTCGGTACCGGGAAACCTGCTCGTCCGCTGCGGCGGGATCAGGCAAGATCCCTCCCAGACAGAGCACTGCTCCCCCTACAAGAACCGCAACCATCCGCGTACGCTCTGGCATGATTTCTCCCTCCTGAACTGGTGGTATTGCAGACCGTCTGCGCCGGTGCAGACATGCAGACCACCCCCGCATGCAGAGAAGCCCCTCCCCCTTTGAGCGAGTATAGGCGGGCGTGTCGCGGGAGGCAACGATTTTGCGCGCCCGTAGTTGCCACACGTCGTTTCCAACGGCGCAAGGTCGGCGGCGACGTTCACTTTCCTCCGGGAATCACGCAAGGCCACTTGGCAGCCAGTTGCCTTCGTGGAGCATTTTGGCGAAACTCATGCCATGAAAGAAGGCGTCAACGCAAGCTTCCCCCCTCCCCCTCGCTTCGCTGGGGAGGAAGTTCTGTGAGAGAGACCTATGATCTCCTGCACTGAATTCATCCCGGCCTACAGCGAACTGTTCAAGTTTCTGGAAGCGGAAGGCGGCCCGGAAGCCGTCCAGCGGTTCTGGGAGTACCTCTCCGACACCTTTCTCGACAACCTCAAGAGCGCCGTCGAGAGGGAAGGGATCCGCGGGTGCTGGACCTACTGGAGCCACACGCTCAACGAAGAGGCCGCCGATTTCACCATGGAGTTGGACGAAGAAGCCGGGCAGTTTCGCATCGTCATGCATCGCTGCCCCTCCATGGCCCGGCTTCTCGAACTCGAGCATGTCGAGCCCTATCCCGACTACTGCCGCCATTGCGACGTCCTCTATCGCCGCGTGCTGGAGCCTCTCGGATATCGTTGTGAAGTCGACCTGTCGCACTGCCAACAAGCCCGCTGCTCCCTGACAGTCACCGACCAGAAACGCGTCCTAAAACCTTCACCCCCATCCCCGTCTTAGTCATAGTCTTAGTTGCGCCACCTGCCCGCCCCGTTTCCTCAACCACCCCGCCTGCGGGTCCGTATCAACAGCCTCGAATCTTGACAGCACCGCCCCCGCTCCGGTATCAAGGGCACAACAGCAAGCCGGCCATTCCGAGCAGCCGGGCTTGAGACATGCGTCTCAAAGGGAAACACGCCTATGAAGATCGAGACCGTCGGTGTTGCGGGACTGGGACTCCTGGGACGCGGAATCGCCGCCTGCCTGCTGGGGCACGGGTTTCGCGTGGTCGCCTTCACTCGCCGCGAAGCCACCCACGACGAAGCAAGAACCTACATCGGCCGGGCGATCGGCGACCTGGTCCAGCGGGCCGGCTTTCCTGAAGGATTGTTGCAGGAGTGGCCCGAGCGATACGAGCCGGTCACTTCGCTGGACCCGATGGCCGATTGCGAGTTTGTCATCGAATCGGTGGTCGAGGACATGGATACGAAGCAGGAGGTCTATGATCGGCTCGAAGAACTGCTCGGGGCCGACGTGCCGATTGCCAGCAACACCTCGGCACTACCGATCTCGCAGCTTCAGCGGGGACGCAAGCACCCGCAGCGGTTCCTGGGCATGCACTGGGCCGAGCCTGCCCACATAACACGCTTTCTGGAGATCATCCGCGGAGAGCAAACGTCCGACGCGGCCTTCCAGACGGCGGCCCAACTGGCCAGAAATATCGGCAAGGAACCGTCAATGGTGGAAAAGGACGTACCGGCGTTCATCGTCAACCGGATCGGCTACGCCATGTATCGCGAGGCGCTCCACGTGCTGGAGATGGGCGTGGCCGACGTGGAAACCATCGACCGGTCGGTTCGCAACGCACTAGGATTGTGGGCGACCCTCTGCGGCCCGTTTCGTTGGATCGACCTGACCGGCGGCCCGGCCCTCTATGCCAACGCGATCGAGGGAGTGCTGCCCAGCCTGAGCAACGCCACGGAACTGCCGAAAACCATGCGAGACCTGCGCGAGGCCGGCGCCCGCGGCACAGCCAACGGTCGCGGATTCTACCAGTACTCGGAGGACGAGGCGAAACAGTGGGAAGAGCTTCTCCGCCGGCACGCCTGGACCGTGCGCCAATTGATGGACGAGTACTTCCCGATTCCTTCCCCTGACGAACACGGTGCGGAATGATGGAACGGTGGAATAGTGGAATGTTGGAATGATGGGGCGGTTTGATCGAAGGGCGGTTTTCCAGCATTCCAGTATTCCCCCCCATACTTCGATGACAACGCCCTGCAACGAACGAGACTGTACCCCGGACGAC
This sequence comes from Planctomycetaceae bacterium, assembly GCA_012719125.1. Classification (GTDB taxonomy): domain Bacteria; phylum Planctomycetota; class Planctomycetia; order Pirellulales; family Thermoguttaceae; genus JAAYAY01. The sequence goes on from JAAYAY010000242.1 coordinate 9,887, forward strand.
CCATGAGACTCATCTTCGACTCCCATCTCGATCTGGCCTGGAGCGCCCTTGGTTGGGACCGTGACTTGACCTTGCCCCTTGCCGAACTCAACGCGGCGGAAGCCGGCATGGACGACTGCGACGCTCGCGGCCGGGCCACGACCTGTTGGCCCGAACTGCGTAAGGCCGGCGTGGCCGTCTGCCTCGCGACGGTGCTGGCACGGGTGAAGCCCGACATTCCGGCCCCCGAGCGGCAGCGGCGGCGCGGCATCGATTACGGCCACACCGCGGCTGCCTACGCCGTGGCCCAGGGACAACTGGCCTATTACCGCCTGCTGGAATCGCAAGGTGAACTTGTCTTCCTGAGGACGGCCGGCGATCTGCGAGATCATTGGACGCGTTGGCGGCAACCGGCGGGCGACCACATGCCCCTCGGTATCATCCTGGCCATGGAAGGGGCCGATCCCGTCGTCTCGCCGGAACAGCTCGAAGACTGGTGGCACGACGGTCTCCGATCACTGAGCCTCGCCCACTACGGCCCGAGCCGCTATGCCGTGGGCACGGGCAGCGAGGGACCCATTACAGAAGATGGTCGGCGGCTGCTGGCCGAGATGCAGCGTCTGGGAATGATCCTCGATGTCACCCATCTCGCGGAGCCCGGTTTCAGCGAGGCCCTGGACTCGTTCGGCGGTCCGCTGATGGCCAGCCACAATAACTGCCGCGCACTCGTGCCGGGCGACCGGCAGTTTTCCGACGAGCAGATCCGCCGGCTCGTCAATCGCGACACGGTCATCGGCGTCGCCCTCGACGCCTGGATGCTCTATCCGGATTGGAAGAAGGGACAAACGCCCCATGACGCCGTGCAAATGGATGCCGTGTGCGATCATGTGGATCATATCTGCCAGGTCGCCGGCAACTGCCGCCATGCGGCCATCGGCAGCGACCTGGACGGCGGCTACGGCACCGAGCAGACGCCGGCCGGACTGGACTCGATCGCCGACCTGCAAATCCTCGGCGAGATTCTCGCCCGGCGAGGCTATGCGGACGAGGACATCGACGCGGTGTTTCATGGCAACTGGCTGAGGTTCTTCGAAAGGTGTCTGCCGTCATGAGTTCCTTGTCGCAGCGTCGGCCGGTGCGAGTGGTCATGTTGAAGCCGTCACAACACTCGGTATCGGGCTGTAGGACAGGATTGTATCCTGTCCGGACAGGTTACAAACCTGTCCTACGGTCCCTGTTGCTACTGCTTCTGGCCAGCTTGATTGCCCTATCGGCCTACTCCCAATCAGTCGCGGCGGACCCGGTGGCAAAGGTCACCCCCGACCTGCGTGACAACTCGATTCGCACGCTCCGCGACGTGCTCGAAAGAGAAGATCGCTGGGTCAAGGTCCATGCGGCCGAGTTCCTGCTGGAACTGGACTATCCGGATCGGGTGGAAGAGACGTTTCTTCGAGAGCTCGACCGGAACGGCGAAGAGCCCGAGTATCGGATCGGCATCTGGCGGGTGTTGGCCAAGGCGACCTATGATCCCAAGGCCAAGGCTCGCTGGATCAGCCGAATTCGCGAGGTATTTCTCGATCCCGATGCACCCGACCGGCTCCACGCGGTCGAGACGCTGGCCAAGCTCGGGGTTACGGTTCCGGCAGGAACGGAATCATCCAAGGCCCGAACGGAACGGGACGCGTTTGAAGGGGTTGCAGCAGGCGACGACGCCATGACGCCCTTTGCTCGCTGGGTGCTGGTCAACAGCGACCCGAATCACGATGATGCCCTGCTGGGCGAACTGCTGGCTTCAGAAGATGCTCGAATCCGCGGCCTGGCGGCCTATGCCATTCGCCACCTGCCGGCAATCTCCGCCAATACCCAAAAGGCCTTGACGTCGGCCGCCGAGGCCGAGCCCGAAGATTCCGAGTGGCGAGTCCACCTGGCGTGTGCTATGGCCATCCACGGACTGCCCGACACGCGAGACAAGTGGACAGCCGAGTTGCGCCGGCGGGCCACGTCGGGCGAGACGAGTCAGCGTTACCAGGCCTGTCAGACGCTGGCCCGGCTGGCGACGGGAGACGACATGGAATTGCTGACCGGGTGTCTCGGTGCTTCCGAGGCCGACGTTCGCTCGGCAGCCGCCTACGCGATCTTGCGGGTTGGCCGGCGAGCGAGCCATTTCATGACCGCCTTGGACTGGGCCGTGATCGGGCTCTATGCGGCCGGAATGCTGGCAATCGGCTGGTACTACTCGCGGCGCACGGCTACGACCGACGACTATTTGCTCGGCGGCCGCAACATGAACCCGTTGAGCGTGGGCCTTTCCCTGTTCGCCACGCTTCTGAGCACGATCACCTACCTGGCATTCCCGGGCGAGATGATTCGCTATGGACCGATGGTTCTGGCCATGGTCGTGGCCTATCCGTTCGTGGCCCTGGTCGTAGGCTGGCTGATGATCCCCTTCTTCATGCGGCTCCAGGTCACCAGCGCCTATCAGATCCTCGAGATGCGGCTCGGGCTGGGCGTGCGGATGCTTGGTTCGATCTTCTTTCTCTCTCTGCGACTGCTCTGGATGGCGGTGATCATCTATGCGACGACCGACAAAATCCTCGTGCCGCTGATGGGACTCGATTCGTCCGCCACGCCCTGGCTGTGCGCTGTCCTCGGAGTGATCACCGTCACCTACACGTCGATGGGCGGGCTCCGCGCAGTGGTCGTCACCGACGTCATCCAGACCTTGATCCTTCTGGGCGGCGCCGTTGTAACGATCGTGCTGGTCACCGTCTTCCTGGGCGGCGTGGGGAACTGGTGGCCCACGGAGTGGCCGGCCCATTGGCCCGAACCGAAACTCTACGATCCCAACGAACGGATCACGTTCTTTGCCATCGTGTTGGCAACGTTCACCTGGTGGTCGTGCACTTCGGGCTCCGACCAGATGGCGATCCAGCGCTACCTGGCCACACGCGACGTCAAGGCTGCCCGAACGGTGCTGATCACCACCCTGAGCGCCAACGTGCTGGTCAATCTTCTTCTGACCCTCGTGGGGTTCTCGTTGCTGGCCTACTTCCGCCTCAACCCGCATCTGGTTCCCGACGGCCGGACGATCCTGGGCAACGCCGACCAGTTGTTCACACAATTCATCGCGCTGGCCCTGCCTGCCGGCCTGAGCGGACTGGTCGTGGCCGGCTTGCTGGCCGCCGCCATGTCGAGCCTGTCGTCGGGCGTCAATTCCTCCTGTTCGGTGATCACCGTCGACTTCATCGACCGCTTCCGCCGCAGCAGGGAGAACGAACTGGATCACGTGCGGCTGGCCAAATACGTTTCGGTCGTTGTGGGGGCAGTCGTCGTGCTGCTGAGTGCCTATGTGGGCTCCGTGCAGGGCAACCTGTTTGAAGTGACCTACAAGGTCGTCAACCTGATCACGGTTCCCCTGTTCGGCCTGTTCTTCATGGCGATGTTCGTGCCCTGGGCAAAGGGTTGGGCGACGATTCTGGGCGCGGCCACCGGAATGACGGTGGTCGTGACCATCAATTTCTGGAAAGAACTGACCGGTAGCAGCGGCGGGATCAGCATCTTCTGGGCGATGCCCCTCGCGTTCGTGGCGCAGACGGCGGTCGGCTCGGTGGCGAGCCTGGTGCCGATAGGACTGCGGAGAGAGAAGCTGTGACTTTCGAGCCGTGAGCTATGGGCAGGTGATTGCGGATGGGAAGACTCGGTGTAGCGTACGCTCGTTTTCGCGCGAGTTCCTTGCCTGCGAGGGCCTGTTTTCCCGTTCATCCGTGGCATCCCGTAGGGTATAATTGATTCGTCGCTGCACGCGGGGCCGAGACTCCGTCCGGGCTGTCGACAGACGGACTGGCGTTCTGCGAGGATCGACTCCGATGATTCAACCTGCCTGGCGAACGGGTGCCGCCCTCCTTCTTGCGGCTATTCTTTGCGCCGCACGCTCCGCCTCGGGACTGGACCACCTGGTACTCAACCGCGACGGAAAGACACTGCAGTTGGACGGCCGGAGCATGATCGTCGCGCAGGACAGAAGCTGCATGTTCCAGACGCGGGACGGCGTGATCTGGCTGGCGAAGGCCGACGAGGTCGGTGAGTTGTCCTCTGACGACGCCCCCTTCGAGCCCTACACGAGCGAAGAACTGGCGGCACGGTTGCTGGCGGAACTGCCGGCCGGCTTCGACGTATACTACACGGCGGATTACGTCGTTTGCCACAACACCTCCCGCGGCTATGCGCTCTGGTGCGGAGCCCTGCTCGAACGGCTTCATTCGGCCTTCACCAATTTCTGGAGCCGCAAGGGATTTGAGCTGAAGCAGCCCGAGTTTCCGCTGGTGGCCTGCGTCTTCGCAGACAAAGGGTCCTACTCGCGGTTCGCCCTGCCCGAATTGGGCGAGGCCGTCAATTCGGTGGTCGCTTACTATAGTCTGCGGACCAACCGGATCACGATGTACGATCTTTCCGGAATCGAGTCGTCGGGCGGTCCGAACTCGCGAATGAACTCGGCCGCTCAGATCAACCGCATTCTCTCCCGGCCGAGCGCGGCGCCTATGGTGGCGACGATCGTCCACGAGGCGACGCACCAGATTGCCTTCAATTGCGGGCTTCATCAACGATACAGCGATTGCCCCCTCTGGTTCAGCGAGGGGATCGCCATGTATTTCGAAACTCCCGACTTGAGCAGTTCGCGGGGCTGGCGGAGTATCGGCGAGATCAACAAGCTGCGACTGGACCAGTTTCGCAACTATCTGAAACGCCGCCCCCCCGACTCCCTGCAGAGACTGGTAACCGGCGACAACCGGCTCCGCGATACCGCCACGGCCATCGACGCCTATGCGGAAGCCTGGGCCTTGACCTACTTCCTGCTGCAGCAGAGATCCGCGGCCTACGTCCAGTACCTGCAGACGCTCTCCAAAAAGGCCCCCCAATTCTGGGACACTCCGGAAACCCGGTGGTCCGACTTCTGCGACGCCTTCGGGCCGGACGTGAACCAACTGGAAGTCGAATTCCAGCGGTATCTGTCCAAGCTCCATTAGCGGTCGGTTGCTTGGCGGCGACGCGGTAGTTATCATAGGGGCGTAGCCGGTTATTAACTTCGCCGTTAGTAACCGGCCCTCCGCGGCTCCCAAGGTTCGGTCCCTCGGCGCCGCGATGATCTTCCTCCCACCTATGTAGTTGCCCACCTTCCTCAGAGGAGCAAGCGCCATGCCGCACGCATCCGATCAGTTGAAAACGGAAACCAATCGCCGGAGCTTCCTCAAGACGAGCGCCCTCGTCGGCGGAGCGGCCCTGGCCGGGCTCTCGATCCAGCGCGGGGCCCACGCGGCGGAGAACAACCAACTCAAGGTGGGGCTGATCGGCTGCGGCGGCCGGGGTACCGGCGCCGCCGGAAACGCCTTGACCGCCGACCCGAACACGGTCCTCACCGCCATGGCCGACGCCTTCGAGGACCGCATGACCACCTCTCACCAGAACCTCGTGAAGCAGTACGGTGACCGCGTCCAGGTCCCCAAGGAAAGGCAGTTCACCGGTTTCGACGGATACCAGAAACTGATCGACAGCGGGGTGGACGTCGTTCTACTGTGCGCGCCGCCCCATTTTCGTCCCAAACAATTGCGGGCAGCCGTCGAGGCCGGAAAACAGATCTTCTGCGAGAAGCCGGTCGCCGTCGACGCCCCCGGAATCCGCTCGGTCCTCGAATCAACCAAGATGGCCGAAGAAAAGGGGCTGAGCCTGGTTTCGGGCCTCTGCTGGCGATACGACGATGCCGTCAAGGGCACCATGCAGCGCATCCTGGACGGGGCAATCGGCGACGTCCTCTCCGTCCACACGAACTACCTCACGGGCGAGCTCTGGCATCGCGGCCCGCAGGACACCGAGATGGCCTACCAGATGCGAAACTGGTACTACTTCACCTGGTTGTCGGGCGACTTCAACGTCGAGCAGCACGTCCATAGTCTGGACAAAGCCCTCTGGGCGTTCCGCGACGAGCCGCCGCTCCGAGCCTACGGACTCGGTGGTCGCCAGGTCCGCGTCGAGCAACCTACGTACGGCGACATCTACGACCACATGGCCGTCGTCTACGAGTATCCCGACGGCAAGAAGGTTCACTCCTACTGCCGTCAGCAGAAGGGGTGCTTCGGCGACGTGTCGGATCAGATTCTGGGAACGAAAGGCCGTGCCATCGTCACTCCCAAGCACACCATCGAAGGCGAGAATCCGTGGCAGTTTCGCGGCGAAAAGGAAAGCATGTATGTCGCCGAGCACAAGGCCCTGTTCAGTTCCATTCGCTCAGGGAAGCCGATCAATAACGGCGTCTACATGGCTCGCAGCACGATGATGGGCATTCTCGGCCGCATGGTCTGCTACACCGGCCAAGCAATCACCTGGGAACAAGCCATGGCAAGCACCGAGGATCTCACTCCCGCGTCCTATGCATGGGATGCCGATCCTCCCACCCTGCCCGACGCCGAAGGCCGGTACAAAGTGGCCCTTCCAGGTCAGACCCCCTTCAAATAGTCGGCCGTAGAACAGGCTCCTACAGCGACGAACGACCCGAGTATCACCCCCCCTGCAAGGCAGGGTGCGATCGATGTAACGCGGATCGGATTGCGCCAAATCGCCTCAAGCACGAAACGCAAATCCCCTCGACAGAGTGGTTTTTCGTGCAGGTTGCGTGAGCTTCGGGTTATACTTGTGAACTTAGGGGTGCCCCGGTAGTTGGAGAATTCACGACGGTCTGAGATCGTCTTGACCAAGCTTTGAGGAGCCAGTTTGGCGTGAGGTCCTCGCGAGTATCTGCTGGAACCGCGTTTCTGATGGCCGCCCTGCTCTGCGCAGTGGCCGGGGCCGACGACCTCGGCCTCACGCGGCAGCACGATCCTTGGGGACGCTATGACCCCGGCGCCTGGATCCTGGTTCGCGTCAGGATCCAGGCATTCAGCGACGCCGGCACCCAGGAGAGCGTGACGGAAACCAAGACGACTCTGACTGAGGTTGGAGAGGAAGGCGTCACCCTCAAAATGGAGGTTGGAGCCAAGATCGGCGACAAGGAAATCGAAACGGCTCCACAAACCGTCAACAAGCGATTCCACGGCGAGATGAACGCCGACACGCCGCAAATCACCGATCTGGGTGAAGGCCAAGTGGTCATCGAAAACCGGCAGATTCGCTGCCGAATCCGCAAGCTTGAATTCCCCCGTTCCGTCGGTCGGAAGGTCGTGACGGTCTATTACTCCGACTCGGTGGAGCCCTACATTCTCCGCCAAGAGACGGCCCTCTACGCCGAAAACGGCGAAACCCCGACCAGCGAGACCACCATGGAGGTTGTCTCCCTGGAGGCCCCCTGCCGGATCTGGCGAAACTTTCGCGCCGCCTCCCGGGTCAAGTCGGTCCGTAAAGATGCCTCCGGGACCACTACTACTTGGACCTGGATGTCGTCGCTCGTACCCGGCGGAGTGATCTGCTATACCTCGCAACAGGTAGACAACGAGGGCCGGCTGGTTTCCTACCGGGAACTTCAACTGCTAGAGTACGGGCTCCAGCAATCGTCGTCGGGCCGTAGCGGCCTGTTCTGGCGGATGCGATCTCGCCGCGGCAGGTAGCCCGAAACCGCTCTTCCCCCAATCGGCCGATCCTGCGAGAATGCCGCCCCCACATGTAGGTTGGCTCTCCTGAGCCGACCACAAGAACTGCCGGAAAACTCGGCTCCGGAAGGCCGGGTTGCGGAAGAGTGCATTTCGACACCTCGCGCTCTGCGCCAATACTCACGGAAGGATTGACTGGTGCGTCGGAGACTGCTGCTCGACTACCTCACCTACGCTGTTGTGCGGCTGTTCATCTGCATCGTCCAAGCGATTCGCCTGGAAACGGGTGTCGCCGTTGCCGGCCTGTTCGCTTGGCTGGCGTGCGACGTGCTTCGCCTTCGCGGGGAGGTCGTCGACGAGAATCTGCGCCATGCATTTCCCCACCTTGACGAAAGACGACGCCGGCAGATGACGCGGGAAATGTGGCGCCACCTGGTCCTCCTGCTCATGGAAGTGGCGCACGTTCCGCGGAAGGTCCACTGTACGAATTGGCGGAAGTTCGTCCGCCTGCGCAACGTGGAACCGCTTATGCAGGCGTTTCTTAAGAACCGCCCCGTTGTGGTGGTGACCGGCCATTTCGGCAACTTCGAAGTGGGCGGCTACATGCTTGGCCTGCTCGGATTCCCCACGCATACCGTAGCCAGGACCCTCGACAATCCGTACCTGAACGATTTCCTCGAACGATTTCGCGGGGCCACGGGACAACACATCATTCCAAAGGTCGGCGGATTCGAACAGATCCTGGAGGTGCTGAACGGCGGGGGAACAATGGCCTTCCTGGCCGATCAGGCCGCCGGTCCCAAAGGATGCTGGATCGACTTCTTCGGTCGCCCGGCCTCCACCTACAAAGCCATCGCCCTGCTGGCCCTGGAACACGACGCTCCCATCGCCGTGTGCTATGCAAGGCGTCTCGAGCGGCCCATGCACTTCGAAATGGTCGTCTCCGACCTCATCGACCCCCGCGATACGGACGGGCAGGTGGGCACGGTCAAAGAACTGACGCAGTGGTACACCCACAAGCTCGAAGAAGCGATCCGCGAAACGCCCGAGCAGTACTGGTGGGTCCATCGCCGCTGGAAAGACACGCGGAAGAAGAAGCCGGCCGCCCACAAAGCCGCCGCCTGAGGGGAGATTGGCTCCGTGCGGGAACGCACGCTCACCAGTCCTGCAGCTTAACCCGGTATGCCGGAGCGCAGCCGGTAGACTATCTCCCAAAGCCGATCGATCTCGCCCCGTTCGATGACTTCAAGCGGCTTGGACCCGCCGAATGCCTCATTGGGCGTCACAAACCAGTCGCCCAGGGAATCGGGCTCGACGACTTCACTCAAGGCGCGAAACAGTTCCTGGACCCCCGGCAATTCTCGATCGCTCATGTCAATCCCCACCGCCTTAAATTCGATTGCCGCCGCACCCGGCAAGCACGCCCGCTACCGAATGTTCTTATCCGGCAACTCCTTCTTCACGCCCTCGTCGAGCGGCATCCTGTCCGGCACCGCACCGGTCTCGACCAGCAGACGCTCGAGTTCGGCCTTGAGTTCCGCCACCTTGGCGGCGTGGCGAGGATCGTCGATCAAGTTGGTCGTTTCGTCCGGGTCGGTCGCCAAATGGAACAGATCGGCCTTGTGGCGGTCCGGGCCGCCGTCGCCGTGGGGATAGCGAACGTACTTCCAATCGTCCGTGCGGACGGCCCTCACGTTCGGCGTGTAGGGAAACTGCTTTTCGTAGTTGTAGTGATACAACATACTCTTGCGCCATCCCGGATCGCTCTCTCCGCTGGCAAGCCGCTTCCACGATCGGCCATGGCTCTTCGCCAGGGTCGGCAGCCCGCAGATGTCGAGAATGGAATTGGCAAAATCGGTGGTCAGCGTCATCTGCTCCACAACGCGCGGCTGGTCGGTCGGCGTCAGGCCCGGATAGCGAACGACCAGCGGAATGCGAATGCTGGCCTCGTGGGCCGTTCGCTTGTCGACCATGCCCTGTTCACCGGCGAGCAGGCCGTTGTCGGAGGTGAAGACGAATAGGGTGTTGTCGAGATGGCCGCTGTCGGCAAGGAACTGGTAGAGCCGTCCGACGCTGTCGTCGACCGACAGGATCGTACCCCAATAGGCGCGGTGCATGTTGGCGAAGGCCGCCACCCCTGCCCGGGAATCGTCGGGCCAATCCTTACGCCACTCAAATAGTGGGCCGTAGATCCCGTGCCAGGTGTCGAGCCGCTCCTTGTACCAAGGGTCGTTGTCGTCGAGCATGAAGGCGCTGGCCGGGTAGGGAACGTTCACGTGGTCGAACGCATGTTCGTACTTCGGCTCCGGAAAGTAGAAGCTGTGAGGGGCCTTGTGGCCGATCATCAGGGCCCACGGCTTGTCGCCCGACCGCTGCTTCAGCCAGTCCTCGGCCATGTCGGTCACGACCGTCGTGTAATAGCCTTTGATCAGACGTGCTTCCTTGCCGTTGAAACGAAACTCGTTGTCGAAGTATTGGCCCTGCCCCTTGTGGGTCGCGAAATAGTCGAAGCCGCCCCGCACGTCGTCGTTCTTCTCGCCCATGTGGTACTTGCCGATGTAGGCGGTTTCGTAGCCCGACTTCTGCAGTTCCGAGGGCCAGGTGGGCATGTCCTCGGGATACTCGGTGAAGTTGTCCGAAACCCCGTGGGCGTGGGCATACAGCCCGGACAGGATCGAGGCGCGACTGGGAGAGCACAGCGAGGTCGTGCAGAAATGGTTGGGAAAGTACACGCCTTCATGCCCCAACCGGTCGATATTCGGAGTCGCGATAATCGATCGCGGGTTGAGGCTGATGCAATCCCCACGCTGGTCGTCGGTGAGAATGAACAGCACGTTGGGCCGTTCGGCCGCCGCAGAACGAGCGGCCAGCAAACCGACCAAGGCGCAGAACAGGAGTACCGGTCTTGTTGCAGTCTTCATCTTTCTGTCCTCAATCCATCTGTCCAACCTCGTGGGTCGTGACAAGCTGCCATACCGAGAAATGCCACCCTACTTCCAGCGATTGGCCATGTCAACCAATCAGGATCTGACGGTCCGCCTGACTCAGAAGAGCGCTGCCACCGGCGCGATGCACTCGGGTCCTTCATTCGACGGACGGTTCACATAGGAACTCACCGCATGGACCTTCATCTGCCCGGCGTCGAACGGTGCGAGCAGCCGTTTGAGCGGTTCCGGATCGGCTTGTTCCGGATCGAGCCACTCGCCGTAGGCTTCGCTGGGCAGAATGACGGGCATGCGGTCGTGGATGGCCTCCATCAGTTCGTTGGGAACCGTAGTGAGGATGGCACACGACTCGACCTCGCTCCCGTCCGGTCCTGTCCACGATTCCCAAAGCCCGGCCATGGCGAAAGGCTGTTCACCGGCCATCTGGATGAAGTACGGCTGCTTCGACTTGCCACGACGCTGCCACTCGAAGAACCCGTCCGCCGGCACCAGGCACCGCCGCCGGCGAAAAGCCGCCCGAAAGGCCGGCTTGTCACCCACCGTCTCACTGCGGGCATTGATCATCCGGCTGCCGATGGCCGGATCCTTCGCCCAACTCGGAATCAGACCCCAACGGACCATCGCCAACTCCCGCTGGGGGGGCAGACTGCCCGCCCGCTCTCGCACCACCGCGATCGGTTGGCTCGGGGCCACGTTGAATCGCGGAACGAGGGTAATGTCGGCAATGGCGGCAAACTGCTCCGCCAGAACGCTCGCAGATGCCCGCAAAGTGAACCGTCCACACATGACTATCCCAGATGGGGCCCCAAGCCTGACAACTTTCCCCATTCTAACTGAACCTCATGTCCCTCACCATCAATGGCCGATACACAAAAGGGGCAAAGAGTATATGGACGCTTGCAGTTCCGACGCAGGGCCCGTTTGGCGGTTCCTTTCCGGCAGTACCCTTTCAGGTCTCAGTTCGCGAACCGTGCAAGTTTCGACAGGAGTCATCGTGTGCGCGGAAGGATCCGCCGATGCTCGTCATCGTCAGCGATCTACATCTGACCGACGGAACGTGTGGCCCCACGACATCGCCGGGTGCATTTCAGATCTTCGCGGAGAGACTGCGCGAACTGACCGAGGCCGCTTCGTGGCGATCCAACGGGCGCTATCAACCGGTCTCCCACGTCGACGTGCTACTGCTGGGCGACGTGCTCGATCCAATCCGCTCGGCCCAATGGCTGGCGCGTCCCACGATCCGCCCCTGGCAGAATCCTCACGATGCCGAATTTGTTGACCTCGTCTCGAAAATCACGGCCGACATCCTCGTCCACAATGAATCGGGCCTGACGATCCTCCGCGATCTGAACAGCGAGCACGGCCTGACGATTCCAACGGCCCTCCGCTCGGGCGGTATCAACTGCGAGGGGCAACGCCAGCCCGTGGCCGTCCGGTTGCACTACATGGTCGGCAATCACGACTGGTTCTATCATCTTCCCGGTACGAAATACTCGGCCCTCCGCAAGAGAATCGTCGAGCGAATGGGGTTGGCAAACGACGCCAACGAACCCTTCCCCCACGACGCCGGTGAATCCGACTCGTTGCTCTCGGTAATGCGCCGCCACAAGGTGACCGCCCGGCACGGCGACCAGTTCGATCCCCTCAACTTCGGAGGCGATCGCGACCTGAGCAGCCTCGGCGACTGCATCGTCATCGATCTGCTCAACCGCTTCGCCGTGGAAGTCGGGCGCGAACTGAGCGAAGATCTCTCGGCGGCCACGATCCTGGGCCTCCGCGAGATCGACAACGTGCGCCCGCTGCTCTTGGTCCCCGTCTGGATCGACGGCCTGTTGGAGCGGACCTGCGACTTTCCCTCTCTGCGGAAACGGGTCAAGTCGGTCTGGGACCACCTGGTGGAGGAGTTCCTGGAAATCGACTTCGTCCGTAGGTACGACACGCGGAATCCCTTCGATCTGGTCGACGGTCTGCAGAACGCCCTGCGTTTCAGCAAGCGGTTGTCGATCGGGTGGGCCAGCTCCATCGCGACCTGGCTCAACCGCATCCGGGGAGTGGAAAGCCCCTCCTACTTCCAGCATGCCCTGGCCGAACAGGATTTTCGCAGCCGGCGTTCCAGGTACATCGTCTACGGCCATACCCACGTGGCAGAAAGTCTGCCCCTCGATGCCAGCTACGCCTCGGGTTGCGTCCTCAATCAGGAGTACTTCAACTCGGGTACCTGGCGGCGCGTATACCGGCAGACCTGCCTGGCCCCCGATCAACATGAGTTCATCCCGCGGAACGTGATGAGCTACACGGTCCTCTTCCACGGCGACGAACGGAAAGGACGCCCCTACGAGACCTGGACCGGATCGCTGGGTTGCCGTCCGGCGGATCTCTCCGTCCACCGCATCGATCCGGGCACGGTGCAGCATGCCCCGCATCAACCGGTTGCCGCGCCAAAGCTTCACCGCCACGCGCCGCACTTCACCGGTCCGTCAGTCGATTCGTTCGGCGTACAATTGGAACAGCTCGACTGAGTTCACTTCTGGACCACGAAGTAGCAGTTGAAGATGTCGTGCTCGAGCCGTTGCACGTTCACCTTGGTGAAACCGGCCTCGGCCAGCATCTTTTGGGCACGTTCCACCCCCCAGCACGTTCCCAATCCATCTCCATCATGTGATCGAACAGGCCCGTGCGATGTCCGATCGAAATCATCATCGTCAGGCCGGCCGAATTGATCGCGGCAATCAGTCTGTCGGCGAACTGCTCGCGTTTTTCGGCGTATCGTGGATCGGTAGCTATCGTCGTATTCGTGGTTACCATGCTTCTCTCCTTGTCTGGCAACATGTTCTTCTAACCGGTCGATCCTCACATCGACCGGTCAGAATTCTAAAGCCATCCTGGAAGGAGTGAAGCGTTCCCCCCTCTGCAGCGACCGCGCCACACTGCCGTGTACGGTTCCTCAAAAACGCGCGATGCAGATCCCCCGGCCTCAACCGCGATTCTCGCCGACACGAAGGCCCCCCCACACCGTCATGCCGTCAGAAACAGACAGCCCAAAGCTACCAATGCACCCGCGGCGTAATATCGACCGGAAGCGGGTTGACCGGAGGCGGCAGCCCTTGCTTGAGACCCAATCGAACCTCGCTCGGCGACTTGCCGAACCACTGGGAAAAACTCCGGGAAAAGTACAGCGGATCGTCGAACCCGCAGCGGCGGGCGATCTGCTTGATCGGCAGATTCGTGCGAACCACGAGGGTCAAAGACAACTGCAATCGCAGCAGCCGCAGCGTCTGCATGGGCGAATGCCCGAACGTCTGTTGAAAAAGCCGGCAGAGGTGCTTCTCCGAACAACCGGCAGCGATCGCCAGGTCGCCGAGCCGTACATTGAGTTGCGGCGTTTCGTCGATCACCTCCCGCATCCACTTCACCGCCTTGTTGACGGGTTCCGGGCGGTTTCGCTCGAACTGGCCCGATTCCGTGATCTGTTCCTGAATGAACAGGCTGATCAGGGTCTCGACCGCCCGGCAATCTTCTGCATGGGGCGGTTCCGCCGGCCATTCGGGGTGCAGGAAGATCCGATCCATCACGTGACGAAACAAGGCCGCAATCACCGGCACGGGCTTGGAACGAACCACCGGCCAGGCCTCGGGATCCGGCCAGTCGGCCGGAAGCTCCGCAATGTCGAAGTGGAAGTAGGCGTGACGAGTCCGCGAAGTCTCGTCCCACTGGTAGGCCTCGTGAAAACCGGGCCGTGCCAGGATCGCGCTACCCGGCGGGGCAGCGTATTGCCGTCCATTGGCCAGATAACGAACCTGCCCCTCGAGGATCAAAACAAACTCCCAATCCGTCAGCACCCGCGGCCCCAGGGCCTCGCCCGGACCGTACGACACCAGTCCGCCGTACATGTAGGCGAGCCGCATTCGATCGGTGACGGCGGACATGCGAAGTTCCTTTATGCAGGTCGTTCCAGAATATCGTAATTCTAACGCCAGCGAGCCATCCATGCGAATTTTGTCCATGTGGTTGAGACGTCGGTCCATTTCGGGGGGCGTCCGGGACCGCTAGAATCGGGCATGCCCTGTTGAAGGAGCGAGTGATGAACGGGAAAGAACGTCTTCAGGCCACGCTCCGCCACCGGCAGCCCGACCGGGTCTGCGTGGATATCGGCGGAACCTGGGTGACCGGGATGCACGTGTCGGTGGTCGACAAGCTGCGTAAGGCCGTGCTGGGCGACCAGGAATATCGCGTCAGGGTCGTCGAACCCTACCAGATGCTCGGCGAGATCGACGACGAATTGCGAGCGGCCCTGGGGATCGACGTGATCGGTCGCGGCGGCCGCAAGAGCCTGTTCGGCACCGACGAGCGCGACTGGAAGCCGTTCACCCTGTTCGACGGCATCGAAGTGCTCGTGCCGCACAACCTCAACACGACGGTCGACGAAGCGACCGGCGACCTGCTGGCCTACCCGGAAGGCGACACTTCCGTCCCGCCTTCCGTCCGCATGCCCAAAGGTGGCTACTTCTTCGACGCCATCGTCCGCCAGGAACCGATCGACGAGGCGAAACTCAACCCGGACGACAATTGTGAAGAGTTTGGCCTCTTGAGCGACGAAGACGTGGCGCACTTCAGGAAAGCCCGCCAGTGGTTCGCGGCGAGAGCGGAATATGGTGCGGTTGCGGTCATCCCCGGCACGGCCTTTGGCGATATCGCCCTGGTGCCGGCGCCCTTTCTCAAGCATCCCAAGGGAATCCGCGATATCCAGGAGTGGTACATCTCGACGGCCATGCGGCCCGATTACGTGAAGGCCGTCTTCGAGAAGCAGTGCGAGTTCGGCCTGAAGAATATCGAGACGCTGATCGAGATCCTCGGCGACGCCGTCCAGGTCGTGGTCATTACCGGCACCGATTTCGGCACGCAACGCGGCCTGTTCTGCTCGCTCGACTCCTACCGCGACCTGTTCAAACCCTACCACATGCGGATCAATCGGCTGATCCACGAGAAGACGAACTGGAAGACGTTCATCCACACCTGCGGCAGCGTGTGGGATCTGCTCCCTGACCTGATCGAGGCCGGTTTCGATATTCTCAACCCCGTGCAGTGTTCCGCGGCCAAGATGGATCCTCGCTCCCTCAAGCGTGAGTTCGGCAAGGACCTCGTGTTCTGGGGGGGCGGGGTCGACACGCAGAAGACGCTCCCCTTCGGCACTCCCGACGAGGTCTATCGGGAGGTTCGCGAGCGGATCGAGATCTTCAACGACGGCGGCGGGTTCGTGTTCAACACGATTCACAACACCCTGGGCAACACGCCGCTGGCGAACGCTCAAGCCATGTTCCGAGCCATCCGAGACAGCCAATGAACCAGCGGCAAGGCAGCATCGCCTATGTTTCCCGCGTGTGCCTGGTGGCGACGCTGGGCGGACTGTTGTTCGGCTACGATACGGCGGTGATCGCCGGGGCCATCGGCTACATGAAGAGTCACTTCGCCATGGATGCCGCAACCGAAGGTTGGGCAACCTCGTGTGCCCTGGCCGGTTGTATTCTGGGCGTGGCCGTGGCCGGCTGGATCAGCGATCGGTTCGGCAGACGCAACACGCTGATTCTGTCAGCCGTCTTGTTCCTCGTGTCGGCGATCGGCACGGCAATCCCGCGGACGCTCACCGAGTTCATCATCTTCCGCATCGTCGGCGGCGTCGGAGTGGGGGCGGCTTCGATGACCAGCCCCATGTATATCGCCGAGATCAGCCCGGCCCGATTTCGCGGCCGCCTGGTGAGCGTGAATCAACTGGCGATCGTGACCGGGATGCTCGTGGTCTATTTCGTCAACTACTGGATTGCGGGACTCGGCGACGAGGCTTGGAACGAAGTGGCGGGGTGGCGCTGGATGTTCGGTTCCGAGGCGGTTCCCGCGGTGGCTTTGCTGGTGCTCATGTTCACCGTGCCTGAAAGCCCGCGGTTCCTGTGCCGGCAGGGCAAGTCGGACCAGGCCCGGGAGGTGTTGGTTCGGATCGGCGGCCTTCAGCACGCCGAACGGGAAATGGCAGAGATCGGGGAGGTGCTATCCCACGAATCTCCGTCGCTGGGGCAGTTGGTGGCGCCGGGAATGCGCGTTGCCCTGTGGATCGCCGTGGTCCTGGCGATTCTTCAACAGGTGACGGGCATCAATGTCTTCCTCTACTACGCGCCTGAGATCTTCAAGGGGATGGCAGGGGCCGAAGCTGACGCAGCGCTTTTGCAGACCATCGTCGTCGGTGCAGTGAACTTGACGTTCACAGTTATCGCCATTTGGACGGTCGACCAAATCGGCCGCAAGCCGCTGATGATTGTCGGTTCGACGGGAATGGGCCTGTGCCTGACCGCCTTGGGCGCGGCGGCCTGCCTGGGCCGGGCCGACGTCTGGCTGCTGACGTTCGTTCTGGGCTACATCGCCTGCTTCGCCCTGTCGGTCGGGCCGGTGACCTGGGTGATCCTGTCGGAGATCTTCCCGACCAAGATCCGCGGCCGGGCCATGGCGATCGCCACCTTCTGTCTCTGGACGGCCAATTTCGTCGTTTCCCAGACCTTCCCGATGATGGATGAAAACGAGTGGTTAATCGAGACATTCAACCACGGTTTCCCGTTCTTCATCTATGCCGCCTTCTGTGCGGTCCTGGCCGTCTTCATGATCGCCATGGTACCGGAAACGAAAGGAAAGACGCTGGAAGAGATCGAGAGAAGTTGGACCTCGCTGACGCCTCCAGTACTGAACCGCTGATGAACGCCAATGAACGCTGATCCCATTGACGTCATTAGCGTTCGTCAGTGTTCATGAGCGGTTTTCCCTCTTACTTGCACAAGAGGATGAATATGAAGCGAGTGACTCTGCTGACCATAGCTTTGCTGCCCGTAATAACCGGCAATGTGGCCGCCGAGACGTTCCACGTCGCCCAGGGGCAAGCTGCATCGGATGAGAACCCGGGCACGGTCGACCGGCCATGGAACACCATCTCCAAGGCGGCCGAGACGCTCGAACCAGGAGACACCGTGGTCATCCACGCGGGCACGTATCGCGAATGCGTCAAGCCGCCTCGAAGCGGATCCGAGTCGAAGCCCATCACCTACGCGGCCGAGGAAGGTGAGGAGGTCGTGATCAGCGGTGCCGATATCGTCACCGGCTGGACGCCCGCCGGCAAAGGGCTCTGGAAGAAGACGCCCTGGACCTACCGCTTTCCAACTCACCCCAATGACGATTTCCACCGGCTCATCGGGCGTTGCGAACAGGTGATTGCCGACGGGCAGTTACTGAAGCAGGTTGCCCTTGTCTCGGAGATGAAGCCTGACACGTTCTGCGCCATCCCTGACGAGAAGACGCTCTACGTGCGTTTGAAAGATGACGCCGATCCCAACCAGCGGCTTATTGAAGCAAGCGTACGCCCCTTGTGCTTCGGATTGGGCTGGGGCGACGAACCGGTCGACCATATCCATGTTCACGGGCTGACGATTCGACATGCCGCCAACAAGGCCCAGTACGGCGCTCTGTACGCCAAGGGCGACCACTGGCTCATCGAGGACTGCACTTGCGAGTGGACCAACGGCAACGGCTTGACCTTTCGAGGGAACGATGTCACGCTGCGGCGAGTCCACTCCCACCACAACGGCCAGCAAGGAGCCGGGGGCTCCGGGCGAGGCTTCCTGCTGGAGGACGTCGTCTTCGACCACAACAACCTCAAAGGTTTTGACAAGGGCTGGGAAGCCGGGGCAATGAAGATCGCCCACGCCCGAGACGGAATCCTGCGGCGCTGTCGAGCCGAGGCCAACGACGGCAACGCCTTCTGGTTCGATATCGACGTCCGCGACGTGGTGGTCGAAGACTGCACGGCGGTCGACAACGCTCAGAGCGGCATCTTCGTTGAAATCAGCGGGGGGTTTCAGATTCGCAACAACCTCTGCATTCGCAACGGCCTCGACGGCAACTGGGGCCGAGGCGGCATCGCCGTCGCCGAAAGCGATCACTGTACGATCGAGCACAACACTTGTGTCCTCAACGCGACGGGCATCTCGATCCGCGAGCAAGGCCCGCGGACGTTCAAGGGCATCGACGGCAACCTCGTCTCCTACCACGTTCACGATTTGGTGATCCGCCACAACATCTGTGCTCTCAACACGCAGTACCAGATCGGCTACTGGTACGACAATCCGTTCTTCGGACCCCATCCCTCGGGCAACGACATAGCGACTGCCGAAATCTACGATCCCGACAAGGCCTCGATTCGTCTGGACCACAATCTCTATTGGTTCCGGGAAGGACAGCAACTCGCGCTGTTCGGAGTGCCCTGGAGGTCCAAACACCGGAAATACACCGACCTGTCGGCGTGGCAGAAGGATCGGGAGCAGGACACCGGCTCCGTCTGGGCGGATCCACGGTTCGCCAATCCGGACGGAGATGCCTGGCAAGTCCTGCCCGGCAGTCCCGCCCTGCCGATCCGGGCCGGACGGGACGGTTCTCGCTGACAACGGGAGTTGCCAATCCCGAAGCGGCCTCTTGCGGACGGTCTTGCCCTGCGATAGAAGTGAGTCACGTCTGGTTGTTTCCCGCATCGCTGGAGGCCCAACAACGTGAACACTCGCAGGTCTCAACATATGTTCCGTCTTGCGCGGCTCGTACTGATCGGAGTCGCTCTGGCCCCGCAGGTCGCCCGGGCGGAATCATTCCCACCCCTGGATGTCGACGGGGCTGCGACGCTTCTGGTCGCGGCGCCGGTGGGATTCCCGGCCGACATTTCCGTGCTCTGTGCGGCAAACGACGGGCTGCCCGCTGCCGATGATCCGGGCTTCGCCAAAGCGGCCGCCGCGTTCGTCGAGAAGAATCCGATCGCGCCCCCTTCCGCCCGGGGACCGACGCTGTGGGACACGGACGATGCGTCGTCTCGCCAGGCGAAGTGCCTGGCCTACCTGGCCGGCGGAAGACCGCAAGGGCGAACCGAGATCGCTCGGCTGTGCATCTTGCAGGCCCAGCGGCTCCAGTGGGCCATGCCGGTGCGAACGGGCCATCGGCACGCTCCGGATCGGATCCTCTGTGCCTCGTCGGCAACGCTCGCCGCAACGGCCAAGATTCTCGGCGATCGCGCCCCTGCCGATTCGACGCTGGCCGCCGTTGCGGCGCAATGGCTTCGCACGGCCCGCGGACAGTTCGCCACCTATGCCGGCGACCAGACGTCGCCGGTCATCGCCGCAGCCGCCCCGGTCGTTGCCGAGTTGGGTCCGGTGCCCGGACAACTGGAACCGTACGGCTCCGAAGAGCATTTCTTCTCGCAGATCGACCTGACCCGGCCCGACATGCGCGACGTGGCTCGTGCCGCCACCGACAAGCAGTGGGCCAAGGCTCGCGACGCCTACCTCGAAGTGCTCAGCAAGCGCTTCAGCAGCGGCAATTGGCCGGATATCAACTTCTCGAAGGCCGTCGACCTGCAGGAAGCCGACGACATCTGCCGCAACATCTTCATCCTGCAGGCCCACATGTTCCGTCGCTACGACTACGGCAGTGAAGTCGACTGGGCGAAAGTGATCGACGACGACATCGAAAGCCGGGTGTGGATGAACGCCCACTCCTGGATGTGGACTCTGGCCAACGCCTACGAGGCAACGGGCGACGAGAAGTACGTGGATCATCTGTGCCGGCAGTTCAATTCGTGGTACGCGGCCAGCCCGCCGCCTTTCCGGCGATCCTCGGCCCAGTGGCGCACCCTGGAATGCGGCGGACGAGTGGGCCAGAAATGGGGAAGGATTCTGCTGGGGCTGTCCGATCATCCCCGACTCAAGCGGGAATGCCTGTTTCGTATGGCCGAATCGATGCTCGCCCACGGCGAGTACCTGTGCATGTACGCGGCCGGTGGGGGAAACTGGCTGCAAGTGGAATCGTCGGGCCTGGCCTGCATCGCGGTGCTCTTTCCCGAGTTTAAGCTGTCGCCGCTCTTCTACGAGGTGGCCATGAATCGCCTCGACTGGGCCGATGCCCGGGCGTTCCTGCCCGACGGGTTCCAGTCGGAGTGTTCGCCCGGTTATCACCGGTTCCCGCTGATCGGAATCGCTTCGGCGCTGAGGCTGGCCAAATCGACGGGAACGCCGATTTCGGAAGACCTGATGAGACAGTACGAGGCGGGCGTCGAGGCCCTCGAGTACATCGCCTATCCTGACAATACGATACCGATGATCAACGACGCCAGTCCCCAGCGACAGTCCGCCATGGAGGTCTACCAGACGGGGGCCGAGGTGTTCGGCCGCGACGACTTTCGCTGGTTCGCCTCGCAAGGCGCCGAAGGCACTCCGCCAAATATTACCTCGCATGACTTCACGCACGCCGGTTTCTGCGTGATGCGAGATCGCTGGGGCCCCGAAGGGCAGGTGGTCATCTTCGACGCCGGCTATTTCGGTTCCGGCCACCAGCACGAGGACAAGCTCAATTTCGTCTACTATGCGGGCGGCCGCGAGCTGATCGGCGACCCGGGTATCTACTCGTACCGGCGCAACGAATTCGAACCCTATTGGCGAGGCAGTTGGAGTCACAATACGGTGGTCATCGACGGTCTCAGCCAGCACCGCGGACTGGGCCCCGGCGAGACGATCCCCGATCCGGACCGCCGCTTCGTGCTGGGTGACGCTTTCAGCTTCGCCACCGGCGTCTATCGTCACAGCTACACTCCGCGAGGCGGTGAGATCTGGGGGGGAGAATACGCGGTCAAGCCTCCCAAGCGGCTCCGCAACGTTCGGCACCAGCGGCATTTGTTCTATCTCGAAGGCCGGTACTTGGTCGTCTGCGATCGCCTGCTGGGCGAAGGCGAGCATTCGGTGGACCTGCTGTTTCACCCGTCCCCGGTCATGACCGGCAGCGGCGTGGGCCGCCAGGCCCGGGCGGTCGAACTGGCGATCGGCCCCGACGGATCCGTCGTCACTCGGGAAAGCAACGACGCCAACGTGGCTATTCTCCCGGCCGAGATCGAGGGCTGCGAGGTACTCGACCTGATCGGTCAGAAGAACCCGGTCCGCGGTTGGTATTCGGCCTTTGCCATCGCGCCCTCCCACGACATCGTCTACCGCCGGCAGACGAGACTCCCCTGCCATTTCGAGACGGTCGTGCAACCCCTTTCCCCCGGAGATGCGACACCGCTCGTCGTACGCCGCCTGGACGCGGTTGGTTCCGACGGCAAGACCTGCGCCGCCATTGCCTGCGGCGACGATCGCTTCCTCATCTCCTACGACGGACCGGCCGAGATCCAGTGCGATTCGATCCGCTTTTCCGGAACGGCACTCCACCTGTCTCGCGATGCGAATGGACGCCCGCTGCGAGCTCACCTGGTCGACGGGCGATCGTTGAGTATCGACGGGCGAGAGTTGTTTGCGACCGACACACCGGCACCTGCACGGACGCTCGATCTGCAGTAAGACACGACCGAGAAATGCCTCATCTCATACCCACCGGAAGCGCAAGCTATGCCCGACCAACACGAAATCGGACGACGACAGTTTCTTCAAGGACTTTCCGCCCTGGCAGTTGCCGGCTCCTGGACAAACCGCGCAACCATGGCGGCACTTCCGGGCGACGATCTCATCCAGTCGATCACCGTGGAGGCAGTCGACAACGGTCGTTCGCGAAAGGAAGAATGGGCCTGGTTCCATCCCCGGGCATGCATGATCCCCACGAGCGACGGCCCCGTCGCCCTCATGACCATGCAGCGAATCAGCGGTTCCGACTACTTCTGGCCGGTCCAGTGGTGCACTTCCTCCGACCTGGGCAAGACCTGGAGCGATCCCCAGCCGATTCCCGGTTTGGGCCGCCGTGACACGGACACGCCTGGCCTGGCAGAAGGCGTGTGCGACGTCTCCCCCGACTACCACCCGGCAACGAACACCACGCTGGCCATCGGCCACAACGTCTATTATCGCGAAGGATGCCTGGCGAATCCCCAGGGGCCACGTTGGCCGGTCTATTCGGTTCGCGACGCCGAAGGGTTCTGGTCGCAACCGCAGAAACTCGTTTGGGACGATCCCCGTGGCTCGGAGATCTACACGAGCAATTGCGGGCAGCGGATCATGCTCGAATCGGGCGACGTGCTCCTACCGTTCTCCTTCGGCAACGCCCAGTGGCCCGCCCGGCGAGTCTCATCGGCACTCTGCGCCTTCGACGGGAAAACGCTAACCGTCAAGCAAGTGGGAAACGAGCTGATCAACAACGCCAAACGGGGGCTGCTCGAACCTTCGCTTGCTCAATTCCGCGGCCGCTATTTCATGACCATTCGCGCCGAAGACGACCGCGGCTATGTGAGCCGTTCCGAAAACGGCTTGGAGTGGTCTGAACAGAGGGCCTGGACATGGGACGACGGCCGGCCGCTCACGATGTCGACCACCCAGCAACACTGGCTCACCCATGGCGACGCCCTGTTTTTGGTCTATACCCGCAAAGCGGAAGCGAATGCCAACGTCATGCGATGGCGAGCGCCAGTCTATCTGGCCCAGGTCGACCCCGAACGGCTGTGCCTCCTTCGTTCCACGGAACGGGTCGTCCTGCCCATGATCGGCGACGGAGTCAACGATCCCGACCGCGTGGCGCGAATGGGCAATTTCCACATCACCAACGCCACGCCGGATGAAAGCTGGGTGACCGTCGGTGAGTGCCTCCCCGCCAACGGCTGGCGAGGCAATCTCCTGCTCGCCCGCATCCGCTGGCGCACGTAGCCACCAACGTAGCCTGGCTCTCCAGAGCCGGGTCTTTCCGGCAGTTCTTGGACTCGGCTCTGGAAAGCCGAGCCGCGAGAAGGCCGCTCGTACCGGTCCGTGAAACCTTGCCGGTTGGCGAATCTTTGCGCGGGAATCCGGAAGCGCCGGCTCGCAACCTCGGTAATCCGTGCGGAATGTGCACGCGGGCCGTCTAATTTGGTCGGAACGATTCTCCCGTTTGAAGTGATTACTCTTGTTTTGCCCGGCCGATGATGCGGGTATGAGAACTTTTTGCGCGATCCTACTCTGCCTGGCCGCCTGGTTCTGGGCTCCGCCGCACGACCGATCCGCTCGCGCCCAAGAGCCGTGCCGGCCCATCTTGCCTGAGCAGAAATGTCTCGCCATCCGTTCTCCCTCGCAGATGCGCTGCGCGCACCTGCCGGCGGTCGGCGTCCCCACCACCGTCAAGGGGCCCGAGGAAGCCCAGCCGAAGCTGCCCGCCTACCCGATGACGCTCGACGAGGCCATCCGCATCGCATTGGAGAACTCCGAGGTGATCCGCGTGCTGGGCGGCACCAGCGGCCGGACGGTCTATGACCCGGCCATCGCCAACACCCAGATCGACCGCGCCCGGGCAACCTTCGATCCCAATTTCGCCGTTCAGAACCGTTTCAACGGCCTTCGCTATCCGACGGCCGAACTTGACGCCGCCGCGCCTTCGGGGGTATCGATCAACGGCGATCCCGTTCACGATTACGACATGGCCCTCGGCGTCTCCAAAACAACCCAGATGGGCGGCAACCTGGGGCTCGACGTGAGAACGAACCCTACCACCGTCGACACCACCGACCCGCTGCTGCTCAACCCATCCTCGCGTTCTTCGGTTGACTTGAGCATCACTCAGCCGCTCCTCCAGGGTTTCGGACGCCAGGCCAACCTGACCCCGATCGTGCTGGCGCGAATCGACACCGAACGGTCTTTCTACCAGTTGAAGTTTGCGGTGCAGCGTGAAGTCCAGAGCGTGATCGAAGCCTATTGGGCCCTGGTCTATTCCCGATTCGATGCCTGGGTCCGTCAGGAACAAACACAGCAAGGAGCCTGGGCCTCAACCTGGGCCACGGCCAAGTTCGAAAGCGGCAGAGCCAATCGAGGTGAAGTGGTCCAAGCGAAATCTTCGGAGTACAACTTCCGCGTCGCGCAGACCTCGGCCGAGGCCAGGGTCCTGCAGAGGGAACAATCGCTCCGCGATATTCTGGGGCTGGAACCGTTCGACGGGGTTGAGATTGTACCCGTAACTCCGCTGAGCGATCAGCGTGTAGAAGTCAATTGGCAGAACACGCTCCTGACGGCAGAGCGGAATCGTTGCGATCTGATCGAACTGAAACTGGTTCTCGACTCGACCGAACGACAACTCCAGTTGGCCCGGAATACCGCCTTGCCGAGCGTCGACGCTGTCGCGAGGTACGGATGGAACGGTCTGGAAGGGCGCACTTTCTCAGGCGATTATCTGGCTGCCCACCCCGGCGACTTCCCGGGGTGGCAACTGGGGATTGACGTTTCCATGCCGCTGGGACTGCGCCAGGCCCGGGCCGATCTCCGCCGCATGGAACTCCTGCTCGCGCGCGATCGGGCCAACCTCCACGAGGGGCTCCGCCAGGCGTCGCATTCCCTGGCTCAGAGCTATCGCAACCTGGCCCAATACTATCAAGAGTATCTGGACGCAAAGACGGCCAGCGAACTCGGTGTCGAGAATGTCATCGTTCAGTGGGAGAACTACAAGTTGGGACGTGAAATCTACCTCAACTTCCTGCAAGCCGTCACCAGTTGGGGAAATGCCGCCAGCGCCGAAGTGCAGGCCCTGCTCCAATACAACGCCGAATTAGCTGCCTTGGAACTGGAAATGGGCACGATCCTGGAAACGCACGGGATCGCCTTCTACGAAGAGGGCTTCCGCTCGATCGGGCCTGCCGGACGCCTTGCCCACGACCACTGCTATCCGCGATCTACTCCGCCGACCTTGAACGGCAATCGCTATCCCACAGGAAACGAACCTTCCGAACGCGTGTTCATTCCAGCCGAATTACCGGGGCCGGGCCGGGAATAGCCGCCGCTCGAAAAAGCTTCTCCTCTTTCCGCGAACGGGGTGTCGTCCGCAGGACGAACTACTTACATCCCGAGTTTGACAGCGTCGCCCATATAGTGTATAAGAGGCTCGCGACGGAAGGTGATGGTCCGCCGTCAGGCTTGTCTTTGCCGTGGGAGACATTCTCCCGGGGTTTGCAGGCGGTTCGCGCCGTTCGGCGAATCCCTCAAGGAGTGATTGTGAAGCGGTGGGAGGTTCGCGACGATGCCCATTTCCTTTGGGTGCCCTCATTGCGGTCGCCGGTTCAAGGTTCCCGATCACCTGGAGGGAAAGCGAGTTCGGTGCCAGACCTGCGGCCGGGTCATCCCGATCATCAGGGAGGGCGCGCAGTCCGTTGATTCGGCGGGCGAGGGCGGAGACGTCCCGCCGTTGGCCGGAACCGTGCAGAGGAGCCCTGCTCCAGTCGCGCATGTGCCGACGAACGAAGCACCTTTGCCGCTGGGTCCGGTTGGTCCGGGGCACGCACGCCGCGGTCTGCCTCCGGCTACGATCGGCCTGGCGGTGATTGGTGTTGTGGCAGTGTTGGGCCTGGTCGTCGTGGGCGTGCATGCTCTGTTCTCTGGAGGTGCACGCCAGCCGAGCCCTCCTCAGATGCTCGACGCATCTTCTCAGCCCTGGACTCTGCCGCCGGATCCGGCAAGCGGAGTGGGCAAGAAACTCGCGATTCGTCCTTTCGACGCCGGCGAGACGGACAACAACTCGGGAGTATTCCTGGCACGCGACGTGCCGAACGCCGTCATCGCGCAGCATGTGTCTGATGGCGACGCGTCGGTCGAGCAGGCAACACTTTGTGATCTCGTGCAGGAACGAGTGCTTGGTTCGGCACGGTTGCCGGATGGCTGTACTGTATTGGCACTATCACCCGACGGCAAGGAGATGGCGGTGGCGCTCGGCGGGTCGGAAGGTGCCCAGGTGGCGATTTGGAATTGGGGTGCTGACGCGACTTGCAGCGAATCTGCGACGCGGCTGGAAGGAGAAGCACGTCGTACGATCAAGAGAGCCGCCTACTTGGCGCCGGCCCGCTTGCTCGTTCAGGAGAAACTCGGGAAGACACGAGTCTACGACACAGGAACCGGGAAGGTCGAGCACTTGCTCGATATTGAGGACTCCCAGTGGCCGGCGATCAGCCCCGGGGGGCGATGGTTCACTACGTATGACGAATCCAACTCCAACGTTCGCTTTCACGAGTCGTCCACAGGGGCGATTGTCGGGACCCTGGGGCCACTTCAGGGAGAAGCCGCGCGTTTTGCCAGTTCTGCTTTCAGTCCGGACGGCGAACGATTCGCGCTGGTTTTGTCACGGCCCGAACAGCGTCAACAGACCGTTCTTTGCTGGGATGTGAATGCCGGGGAGCAACTCGCCGAGTTCCAGATCCCGTACGCCTCTGCGGTTGCTTCCGAAGAAGACGTTGTGTGGTGGTGCGGAAGCGACCATCTCATGTTCGGACAGCGGCTGTACCGGCTCGAAGTAGGAGGATGTGTATGGTGCTACACAAACGTTGCCCCCGCAGGTCTTTGCAGAGGACACCCATGGATTACCGTGCGAGACTCTGGCCGGAAATGCCTTCTACTGGCAGATCTTCCTCGGTCCGGCGATCTGGCCGTCATCGATGAGAAGATATCGAGTACGTGGGCCATGCTTCAAGCTGGCGACGCATTGAGGGTGGAAGTACGCGGCGGAGAACGCGCCCCCACCGCACGTCTCGAACGCCGGGTCTCGAGGACGGTCGGCGAGCGTCTGAAAAGCAAAGGATATCGTCTGGACTCGTACGCGGCGATGTGTTTACGCGTAACGGCTCTTGAAGAGACGGAAGGAGAACCGCTCGAGTACAGGGACTCTTGGTGGATGGAGCGGGCGAGCGTTCCTAACACATTGTTCTGTCTGAAGCTTGAGCTGATCGACCCTAAGGGGGCGACACGATGGGAAGTGCAGTGTGAGGTCCCGATGCCTGAGGAGGTGCGAGTCAGGGACCCTGTTTACGAGAACGGAGTCATAGAAGAGGTGCGCGAGAAGCATTGGGAGGCGGCGATCGACTTGTTGGAGGGTTTGGAGTTTCCAGATCCGTTCCAGAAGTCGGCGCTGGAGAACGGGTTCGGGTTTACGGACATTCGCGTGAGGAGCGCACGGGCCACGAGGGACGCGGCGCCGTACTTGCCCAGAAGCACGTGGTTCAATCGCCGGACCTTTGACAAGTGAGTGAGGCAGTTCTCTTCAGTGTGGGAAGGCATCTTGATGTTGGGATACGACGAATCACGATCCTGTTCCTTCCAGGATCGGTTGGCCGAACAGGCTCATTAACCATGCAACCATCAATAGGTTCCGAACGATGCCCATTTCCTTTGGGTGCCCTCATTGCGGTCGCCGGTTCGAGGTTCCCGATCACCTGGAGGGAAAGCGAGCGCGTTGTCAAACATGCGGTCATGTCGTATCGATCGTCCGCGAGGCAGCCCCGATCCTCGACCCGCTAATCGAGGCCTACGCCGATCTGCCCGCCGGTCCCGCGTCCCACGTCGATTACTCAACCAGCGGGCAGTTCCCTGCAAGCGCAGAGCCGTTCGAAGCGTTTCCCTCCCGGGGAAGCCGGAATGGCATGCACCCAGGCGTGATCGCGGGTATCGCGGCCGGCGCTGCGATTGTCATCGGTGCGATCGTGATTATGGCTGTCTCGTGGGCTTCGCGAGGCGCGCCGTCTGTGAATAAGACCCGACGAACGCCTCCTCGCTTGGGCGGTGCGCCCCATGCCGACAAGAGTACGACCAGACCCGCTCCCACCGCAGAGCGGCCGGAACCAGCCCCGTCGAATCAACCGTCACGCACGTGGTCTCTGACCGCTGATCCGGGAAGGCCGCCATTCCAGGTTCGATCGATTGACGTCGGCGATAGACGACTGCGACGAGTTCATTTCGCCTTCGCCTTGCCTCGCGTCGTGGTGGAACAGGCGGACCGAACGCAATTGTCCGAAAGCGATCACGGAACACTCTACGATGTGGAAACCGGGCAAGCCCTGGGGACCTTCCAACTGCCAAAGTACACTCGGATCGCTGCACTTTCACCCGACGGGCGCAGTATGGCCGTTGTCTCCACCAACACCACGCAGCAGCCGGACACTCTGGGAATCTGGACGTGGCACGAAAACACGGCCACGCTGACGCAATCGCTCTCCCTGCCGGACAAACGATCGCCGAGTGTCGAATGGGCCTGTTTTCTGAACCCCATCTCGCTGCTCGTTCGCACAAATCACGCAGAAGCGATCCTTCTGGATCTACTCACCGGACAGCCAAGATACTCCTTCAAGACCGGCCATTCACAGACGCTGGCGGTAAGCCGTGGCGGGCAGTGGATCGCCAACTTCGTCGGAGAGGGAGGCGCCGAGAACGCACGTGTCGAATTCTACGACGGCTTTTCCGGAACGGCCGTCGCAACCATCAAGCCGGATTTCGACGAATCGACGGTCTTCACGGCATCGTCGTTCAGTCCCGACGGGAGGCGATTCTTGCTGCTGCTCTCGAGCTACGGCCGCCGGAGGCACGTCGGGTTCTGCTGGGATCTTCAGTCGGGGAAGTCACTCTTCAAGTTCGATGTCCCGTTTCTCAGCAATCTCTCTCATGAGGCACCGCCGATCTGGTGGTGCGGTTCCGACTACATCCTGATTCGAGATCGCTTGTGCCGTATCTCCGCCGGCCTGTGCGTCTGGCGATACCCCCCTTCCGCCGTGGGCCAGATCTCCAATGATCGCGTATGGACAATTGTGGAGCACCTGGGACGCAACTATCTGGCTCCAATGCAACTCCCGTTGCCCTCGGACGAAGCGGAGATCGAACGTCAATTCGCCGCGGTACGTCCGTTGCTTCGTGCCGGCGATTCGGTCCGTCTGGAAATTCGCGGTGCGCAAGCTGCACCGTCGCGAGACTATGAGGACAAACTTCGCAGCACGATCGGAGAACGATTGCGCAGAGCAGGATACACGGTCAATGCCGCTGGGAAGATGTGTCTCCGGCTCTCAGTTTCTGAGAAGACGGGCGGAGAACCCGTCCGATTCGAACCCCAGTCTCGAGGCGGAAAGCCTTTTACAGTACCTGATCGAGTTCTCAACCTTACGACGGAACTCGTCGACGCGAACGGAGTCGTGAAGAGCACAAGAGAGGACTCTTACCGTATCTCTGGGCTCCAAATCAATCCGGGCCCCGATCCGGTTCGGGAGGTCCTCGATGAACGATGGAAATTCCTCACCTGGGGTATCGAGCGGCGTGAATTCAGCAGCGTCTACTACGAACCTGACGCCGAGGATGGCTTTGGTGAGACGGAACTCAACGCGCAGAACCTCGTGCAGGCTGCGGATGCCGAGACGCGGGAGCCGGGAAACGGAACCGGCAACTCTACAGCGGAGACTCCTCCGGTTCTTCTTGGGCACGAATGGGAATACCGCCAAGATCGAGCCCCGGCACCGCAAGCAGAGTTCGTAAGCAAGCGATTGAAACTCAGCAAAGGGCGCTTGTTCGATGCTCGTTTTGCCGGACCCGAGGTGGGGCAGGTCGCGGTGTTGATGAACTTGCCGTCGGAACAAGGAGAGTTGGATTCCGCTCGAACCGTGCAACGGCTCGACTTGACCAATTCGGAAGTGCTCGGGTCATTCGGCGTGGCGACCGACGCCGAGTTGGCCGATTTCCGCCTTGACGGAAGGGTGATCGCGATCAAACTCCCGAGCGAGTCGCGTCAGATCGCCGATCGCCTCGAGATCTGGAGTTGCTCCAACCAGGGCGACAAACAGTTTCTGCAGTGGGCACCCTACGAAGGCCGTTCGTTTTCGCAGTTGGTCTGGGCTGCCCTGATCGGGACGAATCGGCTGCTGACGCTCGATCGGACGTCCACACTCGATCTCTGGCAACTGCCGGAGCGCAAGAGGCTGGCGTCCGTCGGATGGAAGCACAGCGGCTACCCACCGCTGAGCCCGCAACGCAAGTATGTCGCTGTCCCCCGCAACGACGTCGTGGAAATCCTGAGGACCGAGGACCTCGGGCTGGTGGGACAGTTGCTGCTTCCGGGAGCGTCCGAGGGCGGCTTGCAGGGCGGAGCGTTCGATTCCGAAGGGTTGCGGCTGGGTCTGGTGATGCAACGAGATGACCGCGAAGAAATGACGGTTTGGGATCTGGACAAGGGGAAACTCGCAAAGCGGTTTCCCACGCGCAGGTCAAATCCGGGCCATCGATGGATCGACCAACGATACTTCTATGCAGGAGGAAATCTGATCGACCTTGATGAGGAAACGGTCGCCTGGCAATACGAATATGAGACCTGCATGTCGACCAGTCCTGACGGGCGATTCTGGTACGCGGCTGTCGGGCGAGAATCTCGCCCATACTTGTGTGCCACCACGATTCCCAGCCGCCAGATTGTGCCGATCATCGAGAGAGCCTTGATTGCGGGGGCGGTCGTCAAGCCTGGGCAGACCGTGTCGGTTCAAATGGGCGTTGAGGGAAGTCCGGCGCCTGACTATTGCCGCAACGTCATGACTGCAGTCCAAGACTCGCTGGCTCAACGCGGCTTCCAACTCGGGCACAATGCAAGCTGCACCATGCAGATCACTGTGAGTGACGAACCTAGGGAACGTCACACTTCACTCGCCCTTCCTTCGAAGCCGGGGATCACGCAAAGGATGTGCAGCGTCACGCTCAAAGCTCTTGACGCCCGTGGACGCATTTGCTGGTACGCCCATCATGTCCACTTCGCCGACTTCAAGGCGTCGGGAGAGGTTGACGAGGGCGAGCAGCCCCCCTTGCAGGCGTTCGAGAGATGGTTGGAGAGTCAAGTCATTCCAGGCAAGCTGTTCGCGTGGTCGGAGACAGGCGCCGTAGGAAAATCGAAGCTAACCTTTGACAAGGAAGAGATTCGTACCGATTTCGATGGCCGATAGCTAAGGACAACCGCGCGCGCCAATCGTTGTCACCCGACAAATCCCTTGCCCAATTTCCCAAACCGTGCCACCATAAAATCAGACGGGGCACGTCATCCTGGGGAGGGTGAGGTCATGGTTCGGTCGAATCGAACGGCCGCTCAGGCTTTTCTACTGGTGCTGCTGCTGTGGGCGGCGGCCAACGCGGTCTCCTACTTCGTTCGCAGCGACGGGTGGGGGAACCTGTTGGGACAGGCACCGCAGAACGGAGAGGCAATCGGCGTCCCCTGGCTGATCTGGAGCGGCGGCGGCGCTTTCGGAACGAGCCACAACAACTGGCTTGCCCTTCTCGGGAACACCGCCGTCACGTTGCTCTCGGCAGTGGCCGCCTACGCAGCGGTTGCCCGGTTCACGCGGCGATTCCCCGACGTCGCAAAACTCCCTGACGAGAAGGCGGATACACACTCCCGCAGCCCCCGACGAGCCCTCCAGTTCCGGCTTCGCACATTGCTCGCCCTGGTTGTGGTCGAAGCAATTGTCCTGGGAGGCATTCGCAGCTACGGCGACGCTCGGCCGGCACTGCTCGCGGCAATCTACCTGCTCGGTCCGAGCCTGCTCCTTGCCGTGGCCTGGCGCCTGCGCGACGTGATTCCCACCCACCGAAACCTGGCACTCCTCCTCGTCGGCCTGCTGTTCGTGCCCGCCGCGGCCGTCCTCGGTGAATCGATCGAGGGCATTCGCGACTTCACCCGCGGCCTGCTGGGACTGTTCGTCTGCTGGGTGCCGCAATGCGTCCTTCTGGCTGTTGTGATTTCCGCGTTCCGGGGCCGCTTCGCCGAGCACACGGCGCCAGTTGTTGACAACCCCCGGGCATGAATCCTACCATTGGGATGGAAATCTCCCGTCATCCAACAGGTGATCGTTCCATGTGGCGATTCTGCGTGCTCACACTCCGCCGTCACCTTCCCCTCGCGGCCCTCTTGTTGTTCGCGGCACTTGCGTTGGAAGGGCAGCAAGTCCTCGCCCAGGATCGCCCCTTGAGCCGCAACACGGCCGTGATTATTCGCCTGGACGGCGCGATCATGCCCTTCACCTATGCCTACCTGGAACGCAAGTTGGATGAGGCCAAGGACGACACGGTCGATATCGTGATCCTCGAAATCGACAGTCCCGGCGGCGAATTGAATGCGAGTCTGGATATCGCCAAGATGCTGAGCGAGGTGGATTGGGCCGAAACGGTGGCCTACGTGCCCAGTACGGCGATGTACGGAGCCCTGAGCGGAGCGGCCTTTGCCGCATTGGGTTGCGAGCGAATCGTCATGGGCAAACGAGCGGCCATCGGCGACGCGGGCGTGATCGAGTCCGACGGGAACAATCCGTTCCGGTATGTGCCCGAGAAACAGCGCACCCATGTCACCAACAGGATCGTCGAACTCGCCAAGCTCCGCGGGCGTCCCCCGGCGCTGGCCGAGGCGATGGTCGAAAAGGATCTCGACGTGTTCCAGGTCCGCAATACCAAGACGGGCCAAGAGACGTGCATGAGCCAGAAGGAACTGGACGCCGCCAAAGACGCCGAAGATTGGGAGAAGGGGAAACCGGTCCAGGAAACGCTGGGCGGCAACTTCTTCGAAGCGAACGGCGAGCGTGCCGTCGAACTTGGACTGGCCGAAAGCAACGCCGAAAGCCGCGAAGAACTGTTCGAGCAGCTCAATATCGTCGGCACCCCCAAGATCATCAAGTGGTCGGCCGTCGACACGACGGTCCTCGTTCTCAACCATCCCCTGGTGACGGCCCTGCTTCTGATCATCGGCCTGGTCGCCCTCTACATCGAAATGAGTTCCCCCGGCATCGGCATGGGCATCCTGACGGCCGGGCTCTGCTTCGCCCTCTTCTTCTGGAGCCGCTTCCTCGGCGGCACGGCCAACTGGCTCGAACTCGTGCTGTTCCTCGCCGGGCTCGCCTTCCTGGGAGTCGAGTTGTTTGTCCTGCCCGGGTTCGGCATCGCCGGGCTGACGGGTATGTTGCTCCTCGGTGCGAGCCTGATCCTGGCCAGCCAGGGTTTCGTTATTCCCCATACTCGGGACGAGATGTTCACGCTGATCAGGTCCCTCTCCGTGCTTACGGGCGCGATGCTGGCCTTCTTCATCATGGCCCTGTTCCTGAACCGCTACTTCGGCTCGCTCCCCATCCTCGGCCACTTGGCCCTGAAACCGCCCACCGACGGCGAAGCAGCCCTTGAACACACTGCCGCCGAACAGGCCCTTGCCGTCGGCGACACGGGCCGAGCCGATTCTGCACTCCGCCCCGCCGGCCGGGCCCGATTCGGCCACCGCATGCTCGACGTCATGGCCGACGGCGACTTTATCGCCCCCGGCACCCCAATCCAGATCACCCGCATCAGCGGCCGGCGCGTCTTTGTAGAACCGGCAAAGGAGGAATAGCACCATGAAGGGTTTCGCCAGTGTTCTGTGTTTCAGCGCAACGTTGATGACGACTTGGGTTCACGCTGCCGATAGCCGAGTTTCCTTGAAACCGTTTGAAGGGATCGAACTCTACGCCCCGGGCCATTTCGGCAACAGCTACGAGGTCATGGGCGAATATGAAATGCGGGCGCTGATCGGAGAAGCCAAGTTCTGGGGCTGCGACAGTTACGGCGATTGGTTCGACATGCTCGACTGCAGCGATCCCTTCC
Source organism: Planctomycetaceae bacterium (assembly GCA_012719125.1). Taxonomy (GTDB): domain Bacteria; phylum Planctomycetota; class Planctomycetia; order Pirellulales; family Thermoguttaceae; genus JAAYAY01. The sequence goes on from JAAYAY010000242.1 coordinate 43,781, forward strand.
GCGCCGAACGGCAGGTCGGCCTGGGCCGTGCCCTCTGGAACGCCAAGAAGGCCAACTTCCACTCGGCCGCACAATTGGGCCTGAAGACCGATTTCCTCCTCACGCCAAACCATGTCTACGTCGACCAGCGCAGGGCCCCCATGCTGGCAGAGAGCGGCGGACGCGTGTTCGGGCAACTCCTCTGCCCCTCCAACCAAGAAGCTCACAAGCTGATCCTCGACGACTACGAGAAGTTGTTCGCCGACCTGGCAAGTTACGGCGTCCGGCTCGACCGCCTCTGCTCCTGCCCTTACGACTACGGAGGCTGCAACTGCGAGAAGTGCAAACCATGGATCCTCACCTGGGGACGTCTGACCCGCGAGATCTTCGAGATCGCCGAGAAACACCATCCCGGGATTGAAATGGTGCTCGTCGGCTGGTGGTGGGAGCCCGAAGAGCACCGCCAGTTGGCCGAATGGGTCGACCGCGAGCATCCCGGCTGGGTCAAGGCGATGTATTTGCACATCCCCTATGGCAAGACCGGCACGGCCGACGTGCAGCTTCCGCAAGGCTGTGCCAAGGGGGCCTTCGTCCATATCGGCTACGCCGACCAGGCCTCGCCTCGCGATCTCTACGGACTGTTCGGTCCGATGATCGCCTCCCAGCGGATCCCCCAGACATTCCGTGATCTCCAGGCCCAGGGCGTGACCCATCTGATGGCTTACAGCGAAGGCGTCTGCGACGACGTGAACAAGGCGATCTACGCCGGGCTCGCCTCATGCCAATACCCGTCGTCCGAAGCCGTGCTCACGGCCTATGCCGCCCGCCACTTCGGCACCGACGAACCGACCGCCGCGAAATGGGCCGCCTGGCTGGCCGCCTGGGGCACGCCGTTCACCCGCGATCCGGTCGAAGCCCAGGCCGAACTGGAAGTTCTGCTGAAGGCCACGCCCAACCGCAATGCCAGGCAAGTCCAGGAATGGGTTCTCAAGACGGAGCTGTTCCGCCTGCACCGCGAGATCGAGTCGACCGGCAAGGCCAGCGGCGGCGATTGGACGCCGGAGCGGCTTGCCCTCGTTGAAGACTACTGGCAAACCCGCGAGAAAATCCACCGCGGCCTCTGGGGCCTGGCACCCCCGAGACACATATTCGCCCGCCAGTTTTCTTCACCCGCCTGGTACAAGAGCTGGTCCGAACACGTCGGCCACCAGTAGGTCCCGACGATTGCAGCAAAGGTCTGATTTCATGTTCGGTTTGGGACCGCGATTCGCAAGGGCGGGCTTTGCCTGATAACTGGACTTCTGCAGACTCAGGTTCACACGGTTACGCAGGGCCATCCGTGCCAACAGCGCAAGTTCAGGATGGTCGATTTGTTCCTCCAGATTCCTGGAGTACGTTTGAGGTAGATTTGGGATCCCTACCTCAACCTCCCCGACCCCTCAATCGCCCACACGTCCACCACCCGCCCCGCCTCATGGACGAACATCTGCCGGTGGAGATTGCACGTCGTGCAAGCGTGGCTGGGAAGGAGTTGCACCGTCTGGCCGATCTTCCAGTCGGGGGCGTTCCGAACGATGCAGTGCTCCTCGGAAACGAAGCTGGGAATCTCGACGGTCGGATGGTCCTTGATCCGCGGCGTGCCGAACTCGCTGCCGGCTCCCTTCAATCCCACGTCGAGCACGGCCGCGCCGGGCCGCTTGCTGATCACCCGGGCGAGTACACTTAGCGCCACCTCGAAGTCGGGAAGCATCTCGGCATACCGCCAATCCATGGTGGCATAGCTGCCGGCCTGGACCTCGGTCACCCCGTCGATACTGCCCGTGATCTGGTACGTCGAAGAAGAGCCGCCGCTGATGGTCCGCACCTCCAGCCCATTCCGCTCCAGCAAGCGGCGGGTTTCGAGGGCCTTCTCGAAGGCCTCCCGCACCAAGCTCGTCCGCTCGTCCCGATCGTTGACATAGACTGCGTGCCCCTCGTAGGCCTGGAGCCCGTCGAACCGCAGGCCCTCGAGCGACGCCACGGCCTGCGCCAACTTCAAAACCGGCTCACCCGGCGCCGCGCCGCAGCGGCCCGTGCCGATATCGACTTCGACCAGGACCCCGACCGTCACGCCTGCCGCGGCCGCCGCTCGCGAGATCGGCTCGGCCTGCACCAGGTCGTCCACCGCCACCTTCAGATCGATCCGCCGAGCAACCTCCACGAGGCGTTTCATCTTGTGGGGACCGATTATCTGATTGGCGATGAGAACGTCAGTGATACCACCGTCCGCCAGAACTTCCGCTTCGCCCAACTTGGCGCACGTCATCCCCACGGCCGAACCGGCCGCAAGCTGACGCCGAGCCAGCGTCACGCACTTGTGGTTCTTGAAGTGCGGGCGGAGCTGGCATTTCTTCCCCTGGAAGAAGTCGGCCATCTTGCGGAGGTTGCGATCCGAAGCCGCCCGGTCCAGCAGCAGCGCCGGCGTGTCCAGTTCGTCAACGGGTGTACCGATCCAGTCACCTGCTACCGAGGCGTCGCAGTGCGTATTCATCTCAAGGTCCTTCACTCACCAGGCCGTCCAATTGGCGTCGCACATCGTCACTTTTCGTTACGGGAAACGGCGTTTGTTCGCGGAGCGAACAACGACAGTTTTCTTACCAGGCCGTCCAACCGCCGTCGATCACCAGGTTCTGGCCGGTCATGTAGCTGCTGGCGTCGCCGGCCAGGAAGACGACGGCCCCCTTCAGTTCGTAGGGCAGACCCATCCGCTTCATGGGGCTGTGTTCACAGAGCCTCTCCACCATCTCCCCGGGCGCTCGCGGATTGGGAAACGGCCCGGGGCTGAGGCAATTCACGCGAACACCGTCGCTTGCCCAGTAGATGGCCAGGTGCCGGGTCAGATGGACGATGCCGCCCTTCAGGGCGTGGTAAGCCACCGGGCTGGCGGGGCAGACGCCCGCGTAGGCGTCGGGATAGGAGCCGACCACTCCGTACATCGAGCCGAGCATGATCACGCTCGCCCGGCAGCCACGCTCCACGGCATGCTCCCGCAGCCGGCGGGCCAGCAGGAAGTAGCCCGTCGCGTTGGCCAACTGGCGGGAGAACTGCTCGCCGGTCACGCTCGTCCAATCGGCGGCCAACGGTTCGTGCCCGTTGTTGACGAGAATGTCCAGCCCGCCCACTCGATCGATCGCCTCGGCAAAGCCGCTCTCGATCGATGTTTCGTCCATGTGGTCGAGTTCGACGGCCTGATGAGCGGCACCGCCGCTTGCAGGCAGAGCCGCTGCCACGGCCTCGGCTCGCGAGCGGTCGCGGCTGCTGGCCACGACCGTGGCACCGGCTTCCGCCAGCGCCCTGGCCAAGGCTCCGCCCAGATACCCGCTGGCGCCGGTCACCAGCGCCCGCTTGCCCGTCAGGTCGAAGAGTTGCTGAATGGTAGGTTCGCGGGGATTACTCATTGGAGTACCCTGTTGTTGACTGCGGATCGCGGGCCTGCTGGTACGTTGTGGGGTGCAGGCCGCGGTGCAATGCGTTTGGACATCGAATCATGACGAGGATGACACTGAATTCCTCAGTGTCGGGTTCCATCACCTACGCCGAAGGCGTTATATCCCAAAGCCCGGCGTCGCGCAGCGCACGCTGGGATCCAAGTGGTAACACCAACCTATACCCCAACGGGGTTTAACAAGAGTCATGCTCGCTGAGGAGGAAGGTGTTACTGCCAAATGATTTCATGCTGGACTCCGCTGGCACTAAAGTCTGCGGCTAGCCTGGGTTGTGAATTGTCTGCCAAGCCCCTTCGTCGACCGAATCGAGCGCCGCCAGATTCGTCCGCAACGTGTGGGCGCCTTCCTGCAACGTGCAGGTGGGCTCCGCCTTGCCGTCCAGCAGATCGAGAAACGCGCTGGCCTGGGTGATGAACAGAACGTCGCGCCCGGCCACGTGAAACCGCTCCTCCTGCCAGGTCGAGTCCGGCTCGGTCATCCAGGCCCAGCGGTGGCGATAGAGCTCGCACCGGCAGGTGCCTCGCTCGCAAATCACCGTGATGCTGATCTCTCCGGGCGCCTGGTGTTGGTTCAGGCTGTAGGTTGCCATGAGATCGCCGTGCCTGGCCAGGACGTGCACGGTATCTTCCACCTCCACCCCTTCGAGCACCTGGTGGGCTGCGTCGGCGACGAGCCGGTCCATCGGACCTACCAGCCATTGCCCGGCGTTCATGATGTGGGTGATCGCGTCCTGGATGGCCCCGCCGCCCGTGGCCCGGTTGGCGTAATAGATCTCGCGATAGGCGGGCCGATAGGTGGGAAAATGCTGGCCACACACAGCGACCAGCTCAACCGGCCGGCCGAAGCGTCCGCTGCGAACCGCTTCGCGCATCGCGGCCACCGCCGGTTCGTGCCGCAGCACATAGGCTACGGCCGCACGCAGGTTGCGGCGTTCGAGCGTCGCTTCCAGAACCTCGATCCCGTCGACGCTCGTACTCAGCGGCTTTTCGATCAGCAAGTGCACGCCCGCTTCAGCCAACTGGATGGCCATGGGAATGTGCAGGTGGGCCGGCGTAGCGATCACGGCCGCATCGTAGGACCCCGCCAGCGCCGATTCCAGATCGGCATACGCCCGGCGGACGCCGTACTGCTCGGCAATCCGCTTCCTCAACTCCGCGTTGACTTCGCAGATTGCCGTCGTCACTCGCTCCGTCGCCTGAAAGCACCGCAGATGCCGCTCGCCAATCGATCCCACGCCGATGATCAGGATGTTCTTCACTTCAGACACCGCCGCCAAAGGTGAATCCCAAGGGTGCCATCTCCCGCTGGATCTGCTCCAGACCCGTCTTGATCATCACGATATCGGCCTGGTAGCAGATCAGCCGTGCGCCCATCTCCATCAACTCTTTGGCCTGTTCCGGCGATCCGACCGGGCATCCCCAGTTCTTGCCGGCCCGCCGAGCGGCCTCGGCAACCTTGAGCTTCGCCTGCCGGGTCCGTTCGTCGTTCATCTGGCCGGGAAACCCACTCAGAATCGAGTAATCTCCCGGGCCGAGAAACAGAATATCCACACCTTCGACCGCCGCGATCTCGTCGGCCCGTTCCAACGCTTCGGGCGATTCGATCTGGATCATCACGAACGTTTGCCGGTTGGCTTCGGCCACATAGTCAGCGACCGGCATGAAGAGGTAGGGTGCGTCGGGATTGGCCGCATCGCAACCACGTCGCCCCTGGGGTGCAAACTTCGCCCAGCCTACCACCTCGGCGGCCTCCCGGGCGTCGTCGCAGCGAGGGTACATGATGCCCTGCGCCCCGGCCTCCAGCATCCGCTGCATCCGCATGAACTCGCCCTTCGCCGGCCGAGCAATGATGTCCGCGCTGCCGACACGCGCGGCACGCATCAATCCGGCCCCCGTCTCGAGACTGTAGGTATGATGCTCCATGTCCATCCAGATGCCGTCGAACCCCATCAGGCTCGTCATCTCGAACAGGGACGGATCGATCAGATGCAACGTGGTGACGAGCGCCGGCTCGCCCCGCTGCAATTTCGCTTTGATACGACTTGGTCGCATGGGTAGATCTCGGGTGGATTCCTCTTCAACAACGACAAACCCCATACGCTAACATCGGCGCATCCGGTCGTCAATGAAGAATCGCACATCTCACAGGAGGCCGTACTGGACTCGAATCGGCATGCGGTGTTCCGCTTCAAGGACCCGTGCGGCGCCCGGGACCTACTATCACAACCCCCAGCCGACGGGAGCCGACGAGTCGTAGCCGATCATCAGGCTCTTCTGCTTGCAGTAGGCCAGCAGGCCTTCCATGCCCAGCTCGACGCCCGTTCCGCTCATCTTGTGCGGCGGAACCGAGATCTGCGGGTAGCCGTTCAACATGTTGTTGATCCAGATGATGCCGGTGTCGAGGGCTCGTGCCACGCGCAGGGCACGCTCCCCATCCGAAGTCCAGATCGAGCCCGACAGACCGTACTCGACCCGATTGCTGATCTCGACGGCCTGAGCCTCGTTCTCAAAAGGAACCACGGAGAGCACGGGACCGAAAATCTCCTCGTCGTGAACCCGCATCCCCGGTGCAACGCCCGTGAGAATCGTCGGTTGGATCCACAACCCGCCGGCGAGCGGCCCTTCCATCTCCAGCGGCCCGCCCCCGCAGACGGGATTGCACCCTTCCTCGCGGGCGATCTTCAGGTAGTCGAGAGCCGTCTCGTACTGCGCTCGGGTGATCATCGGGCCGATCAAGGTATCTTCATCCCGCGGGTTGCCGACCTTGGCCCGCGCCAGTTTGGCGACCATCGTTCCGACGAATTCATCCGCGATGGAGGCTTCGACGAGCAGGCGCGAGCACGACACGCACAACTGCCCGCAGTTGACGAACGCGCTGATCAGGGCGGCCTGGGCGGCCCGTTCCAGGTCGGCGTCGGCGAACACCAGGATGGCGTTCTTCCCGCCGCACTCCAGGTTCACCTTCTTCATCTGGTCGGCGGCCAGCTTCTGGATCGCCTGGCCCACGGCCGTCGAGCCGGTGAACGAGACCTTCTTGACGGCCGGATGCGAAACCAGCGGGTTGCCGACCTGGCTCCCGGAACCGAGAACCACGTTGACGATCCCCGGGGGAATGCCCGCCTCGCTGCAGATCCGCGCGAAGGCGACGGTGCTCAAGGGCGTCTCGATCGAGGGCTTCAGCACGATCGCATTCCCGGCGGCAATGGCCGGCGCTACCTTGAGGGCCGCGTTGACCAGCGGATAGTTCCAGGGCAGAATCCCGGCCACCACGCCGTAGGGCTCGTAGGTGGTGAGCGCGAAGCTGCCCCCCTCGGCGGTCTTCACGCAACCTTCGATCTTGTCGGCGGCGCCCGCATAGTACCGGATGATCGCGGCCGTCAGCGGGATCTCCCCGCCCCGCAACTGCGAGATCGGCTTGCCCACATCCTGAAGCTCCAGCTCGACCAGTTCTTCGGCGTGCTTCTCAACCAGGTCGGCCAGCTTCAGCAGCATCTGTCCTCTTGTTGAAGGCACGGTCGCCTGCCAGGCCGCGCTGGCAAAGGCCGCCGCACTGCTTTCGACGGCCCGATTGACGGTGGCCGTGTCGCAACAGGCCTCCGTCGCCGCCGTTTGTCCCGTGGCGGGATCGATGACGTCGAACGTGCCCCCTCCGCCGTCCGCCAGTTCCTGCCCGTCAATGAAAGGTCCCACTCGCAGCGTTGCCATGGAATCGCTCCTTCTGCCGGCCTGTTGTTTGCCCGGGATCAGGATATCAGGCCGGCGGGGCGATCTCAAGCAGGCCAACTCAGCGAGCCGAGACCTCGACAACACTGAAGTCCGTGACGGCGCTCATCACGCCGTAGCCGACATAGCTGATGTTCTCCAGCGGCTGCGACAACTTGGTGCGAACGGTTGTCTCGCCCGTGGTCATCGTCACCTCGCCCGAGTCGAGATCCACGGACACGACAATCTCCTGGACCTTGTCGGAGTCGATGTCGGCCTCCTGGCTCTGGGCCGCCGCACCGCCGATGGATCCCTGGCCGACAATGGCCTTCTTCATGATTGCCCGCAGCCCGCACTGCACCAGAGTGGCCGGGTCGGGAGTCTGCCCGAAGACCAGGAAGCCGTTCTCGATCCCCGCGTCGGCCGCCAGCTTCATCCGGACCCTGAGTTCGACCTTGCCGCTGAGCGGCGCGGGAAGCTTCTTGAACGCCAGTCCCATGCTGCCGCCCTCGGCAAAGACCCGGTAACCCAGTTCGGAAGCGGTCACGTTGGCACCGGCCACCTCGGCAAACTCGCTGTTGACCAACGGGGCGGTCGGGGTTGCCACCTTGGTTCTGCTCTTGCTCTTCGGCTTTGCCTTGGCTGGTGGGGCTTCCGGAGTGGGTGGAGCCGGGTGGATGCTGATATCCAGCGGCGTCAGGCCGGGCTCGGGGGCAGTGGGGAGGGCCTGTCCTTCGCCGCCCAGGCAAATCAGTTTGCCGTCCAGCGTGGTGAGGAACAACTTGCCCCTGGCCGCCGCCATGCCGTCGAAGGTGGGCATCGACGGGAGCTGGTAGGCCGCCAGCTTCTTGCCGTCGGCGGCCGCCAGGACGAGGAGTTGCGATCCCATTCGGCCCTTGAGTGCTGCTACTTGCGCGTCGAGCGCGGCGCGGATTGCCGGAGCGTCGGGATTCTTGAAGGCCTCTTCGTCGTTGACCAGGTCCGGCGGGCCGGCAAGAAACACGGTGTCGCCGGCCAGAACCAGGCCGCGAGCCATGATCGGCGTGTTGCCTTCCGCCCATTTGAACGTGGCGGGGTTCTGGTCGGTGATCGGGAAGTGCTTGCGGGTGGCCCAATCGGATGAACTGGCGCTCTTCTTGGTCGATGCCGCATTGATCCATCCCCTGGCCGTTCGGACGCGTTCGACCCGTTCTTCGCTCACCTGGCGATCGGCGCGATACACGTAGTATTCGGCCACCGAGGCGTTGCAGAGATACTCGGGCTTGCGATCGAACCCGTAGATGTCGCTGTCGTTAAAGGCCATCAGGCGGCCGCAGGGCGCCATGTGGCCCGGCTGCAGCCAGCCGCCGTAGTTGCTGTTGACGGCCTTGCCGTAGATCCAGTACGACCGCCAGAACCACGAGTCATCCAGGAACCCCGAACGCGAGAAGAGGTGATCGCCGACCTCCGACAGGTCCTCGGCCTCCTCGACCTCGTCGCCGCGGCGATTGGCCTGCCGCCGTTTCTGAGCGTCGAGCTTGACCGGGCCGATATGGCGGCGCCGGCAGTCCAGGTCGAATGCCTGGGCACGCATGTAGATCGAGCGGCCGTCGCTGGAGAGTACGTCGGGCAGGGCCACCGGCATGTCCTGGCCCATCATCAGCGACTGCAGATTCTCTCCCGTCTCGGGGTCCTTCTCGTCGAGGATTGTCTCGGCAAGCTTTTGTCCGGTCCGTGGATCGAGCCGCACGAGACGCATGCCGCCGTCCAGAAATGCCGAACGACCGGCCACACAGTAGACCGAACCGTTTTCCACCAGCACTGCGCCCGATACGGGCCAGGCCGACTCGACCTGGTCGTAGGCCACCAGGCGGCGATCTTCCGGGGCGGCTCGGAATCGCCAGATGAGCCGGCCGTCGGCCGCGCGGAGACAGTAGACCCAGCCATCGGCCGAGCCGAAGATCACGCGGCCGTGATAATAGGTGGGTGGCGAATCGATTCGAGCCCCGGCCGTGTAGCTCCAAACGGCTTCGCCCGTGCTTGCATTCAGAGCATGAATCGTGTGAGCATCGACGGCTGCCAGAAATACCGTGTCGCCCACGGCCACGACACTGCTCAAGCGTCCGCCCAGGTCGACCTGCCACATCTGTTTCAGGTCCACTGGCACAGAGGTTCTCACCGAGCCGCTCCGCGCCGCGTCGCTGCGATAAGTAGGCCAATCATCCTCCTCCGCCGCCTGCTCGGCGACTGGCTGCCGGTAGGCAGGGCCCGGTTCGAGCCGACCGGCGTCGGGCACGTCGCGAGAAACCTGGCGGCTGGACGACGCCGAGGCCAGGGCCGTGAAGGCGAACAGTTTCGACTCCAGGAAGCAGCCGCACGACTGGGGCGGTTCGTAGACCAGGCCGTTGGCCGGCATGAAGCCGTAGAGGCAACCGCCGCGAGCCCAGTGGTTGATGTCCCAGGATTCGGCTTCGAGGTCGATGAACTCGGTGCCGGTTCGTGCAGCGATGAAGTACTTCTCGGTGCCGCGGCTGCGATAGCAGCGGTGGTGAAACCAGGGCGGATTGACGTCGGGCGGAAACTCGCGCTTCACCTCGCCCGTGCGAAGATCCCGCCCCGTGACCATTCCGCTGTTCTGGTTGTTGGCCACGTCGGCCGACCAGACCAGACCTTTGATCACCAGCATGTCGTCGGGTGACGCATGCCCACCCCGGTGGTGTGGAGCAGTCCAGAGCGTCTTGCCGTCGGCCGCCGAGAAGGCCGTCATCGTCTTGTTCTCGATCGACAGCAGCACCACCCCTTGCTGAACCACCAGCGTCGGCCCGTAACCAGTCGGGAACGGGAGCTTGCGGAGCACGGGTTCGGAAACCCACACTTCGCGGCCGTCGGCACGATTGACGGCAACGACCTTCTCCCCGTCGTAGAAATACAGGCGCTCGTCGTCGAGGCCCATGGTGAGCGGGGCCACCTTGGTTTCTTTCCTCCAGACCGGTTCGCCGCTATCGGCCCGAATGGCCATGATCGAGCGGGGCTCCTCGTCCCAGGCATACTCGCGGTTGGCCCATTGCGTGTTGTCCCACACATACGTCGAGACGGGGCGGTACTCCTTCCACTTATTTCCGCTGTGGGCCACAAGGAGGAACAGCGTGCCGCCGGCATTGATGATTTCATCCGTATGGTCCGTGCCTTTGTAGGTTAGAACCGTCTCGCCGGTGGCGGCGTCCAAGGCCGTCGCGGGAGCGTCGATGCCCAGCGTGACGTAGACCCGATCGCCCACGGCCACCAGGCGCCGCGGCAACTGGTTGGGCCCGCTCTTGAGCGGCCAGAGTTGGGTGTTCCACTGGGGGATCGCCCGCTTCCAGAGCAGGGTACCGTTGAAGGCGTCGCGGGCGATCACGAACCACTGGGAAGGCAGCAGGATCGATTCGCGGGGACCTTCGTCCATGATGTAGAAGATCCGGCCGCCGGCCGAGACCAGGGCGCTCAGGCTGGCCATGTGGTCGTGGTGACGCGACCAGTTCGGGGCGGCCACCCACTGCATGTGGCGGGGCGGGCCGACCTCCGCGTCGTGGGCCACGGCGTTGTTGGTCGGGTCGTGCATATAGTGCGTCCACTCGTCGATCTGCCCCGAGCGAGGCTTGACGGTCTTGATCCACCGCGAGCCCGACTTCACATAGGCCACCCCCTCGGGCGCCAGCACGCGCATCATCTCCTCGGTCGAAATCCGGCCGGGATCCTCAGCCACGATCAGGTTCACCAGGTTGTCGATGTAGGGCAACCGATCGCCCGACATGCGGTCGACCGACACCTTTCCGTACAACCCGAGCGACTGAACGTAGCGCCGGGCCGCGTCGACGTTTTGCGGATCGGCGTCCAACCCTTGAACCAGGTAGGCGTCGCCGGCGCGAAGGGCGGCCGTCAGCTTGCCGTCGCCGCAGCCCAGGTGGACCACCAATCCGCCCTGGATACCGGTCTGCTGCAGGATCTGCTTTGCCGCGGCGTCAGCCGGTTCCGAAGCGGCCACGGCACCCCATGCCGCAGTTGTTGTGCAAACGGCCAGGCAACCGATCAGAAGTCCGAAGTCGAGTTTTCTTGTCAACATGGTATTTGGACATCCCACTTTGGGCCTGGTTCAAACTCGGGTAACAGAATTTTGGGCTGAGTGGCGGAGAATTGGGTTTGGAGAAAACGCCTGCTTCCCCCAAACTGGTGATTTTCGCAAGAAGCACCCAGTTTCACGGAGGAAGCAGG
>JAAYAY010000243.1 GCA_012719125.1 Planctomycetaceae bacterium
CCCTTCTCATGGACTGGATCGTGTACGCCGAGTCGACCGGCATCCGCATCCTGAAACAGTTTGCCAAAACGCTCCGCTTCCACGCCTTCGGCATCCTCGCCTGGTATGACTACCCGATCTCCACCGGCCCGCTGGAAGGAACCAACAACAAAATCAAAACCATGAAACGCCAAGCCTACGGCTTCCGCGATCCCGTGTTCCTCAAACTCAAAATCCTCGGAATCCATGAGACAACCTACGCTCTAGTCGGATGAACCATAATTCCTCTCCTCGACAAGTTGCTTGCGTGAAACGATAACCGGCAAATCGAAAAGCCAGCAGTGTTACGGAGGTGATGAGAAAGGTGAGCACTGGGAGGCCTGCCCAGAAGACATAGGATGTGGCATCCCCGTGGAGGCAGTAGGGCAGAAAGGCGCCGCCCGCAGCCAACGCCGCACCACCCACAACCATCCGGCTTGGAACGGTCCCCGTCGACAGAGTCGCCCAAACAGAAAGCAGAGCCGACGAGAGGAACAGGGTTGGCGTGCCAAGCAACATCAGGACTATCGCCGTACCGCTCACACTGACATGGCGCCCCGCCCGAACGTAACTGGCGTCATCGACACTCGCCCCAAACGCCAGCAGCGACGCGACCACGGCGGTAACGATCAGCATCGCCCGAACCGACGTTTGAAACGCCCTTCCCTCCGGAAGACTCTCCCTGGCAAGAAGCTCCAGCCGAAAACCCCGTGATCGAGCTACGGCCAGGGGCACGACGACAACCACCATCAGCACTGTGACGCCGACGCATTGAGCGGCGAGTATCTGGACTGCGCCTGCGGCGATCCGAACAATGGCCGGCACACTCCAAGCCAGAACAGAAACTCCGTACGCGACGGCCAGTCGGGGTACCCATCTGCCCCTTCCCAGGCCGGCCCAAAGATACAGCAGCGAATGCTGAGCCAGGACCAACCCGAGAACCCAAAACCCGTTCTGGGCCCCGACGAGATTGACGGTCGCATACGCGATCACGTGAGCAGCAATCACCACGCCCTGCAGCGTTCGGCGAGAAAAGTGCATACGCCCGCACCAAAGTTGTCATTGTTTGGAGACGAGGTTCATCTGAGAACGCTTATCGCCACTCATCCGGCCTATTAGCGAAGATCAGCGTCGATCAGCGTTCCCACCTTCCTTCTGGTGTCTCGCGGATCTCCTCATCCGCCCCCCACTCACTCCTGAAACTGAAACGCATACAAATCCGCGTCCTTCATCACAAAGCGCAGCCGCACCGCCTTGCCGGCCGCTGACGAAACGTCGCTCCCACCCTTCCACGTGACAACCCGCTCGACCTCGTTCCCGATCTGCTCCCGGCAATCTGCCAGGGCAAAACCCGGTATCGCCTTCCCGTCGGGCGTCTGAATCTCCACCCGGATTCCCCCCGGCGCCGAGGTGGCGAAATTGATCGAAAGCTGCTTGCCGGCAAACACGATCGGCTTGCTGACCAACTCGCCCCCCGCATATTCGGCCCGCGCCGACGCCAGGCCGTCCAGCCGCATCGAGTAGCGCCGCAGATGGGCCGTCGGCTGCGCATAGTCCTGGTTCACGTAGAGCGACATTTCCGTCGGCCCCGTCTGCACGATGTTGAGGGCCGGGTAGTTGGTCCGCGAGACCCAGTTCGTCGCCCCGATCCCCGGGCGGATGAACCCGCTCAAGAACGTCCGCTGATACACGCCGCCCCCTCGCGTCGTCATCAGCACTGCGTCCGAAGTGTCCTTGAAGTACTTCGGGTTGACGTGGATCGCCTCCGCCTGCTCCTCCGTGAGCACCTGCCGCCCCGGCATGAACCGGGCCGCCGTCGCCACATAGATATGGGGCCCTCGAAAGTACGGATGCGTCTGGTTCGTATACAGGTGCTCGATCGGGGCGGGCTCGCCGCAATGATTGTACTCCATCAACACCGGCTCGGTCCAAGTGAGAAAATCGTCGCTGGTCGTCCGGCAGATCCGCCGGATCCCGTCCTGGAACACCCGGAAGTAGCAGAGGTACTTCTGCTCCGCCGCCGACCAGAACGCCAGGTTCTGCGAGTCGAACATGTACGGAAACGGCACCATCGCCTTGGTCAGCACGGCCTCCTCCCGCAGCTTCCTCCAATGGATCCCGTCGGCCGACGCCCAGGCGACCAGCCCGCTTTCCATCGTTCCCCCCAGCGCCTTGAACCGCTCCTCGGCCGGCACTCCCGCCCGCGTGTCGAGCATCGGACAGAAATTGTGCGTTACCGGCGCGGCGTTCGCCAGGATGATGTTCGTCTTCTCGTGGCCCGGCAGCGGAAACAGATCGAGCTGCGGCTTGCTCCAATGAACTCCGTCCGACGACTCGGCCAGGCAATAAACCTCGCCGGGGTCCCCGTCCGCTCCCGCCTCCGGCCGCCCCCGGTAATAGGCCATGAATCGCTCCCCGTCCTTGATGATCGTCGAGTAACCGCAGAACAGCCCTTCCCAAGGCTGGTCAAACCGGATCACCGCCCCTTCATCCCGCGGCCGGTTCAAAACCAGCCGCACCCCGTCCATCCGGTCGATCAGCAAATGGTCGACCAGCAACTCCCGTCGCCCGCCAATCTTGATCGCCCCAGGTTCACCGCCACAAACCGGCATCCCCCAGAAAGGAAAGGCTGTGGCCATGGATAGCAGAGCTAGCAGCGTGCGTCGCAGCATGGTGAAGTCTCCAGGAAAGGAATCGGGCAACTCGCAGTAGCGACAGCCTATCGCACTCCCCCGCCACTTTCAACACACCGCCCCGCCCTGTCTCACCCGCGAAGAAAGTGCAATAATGAACTTCTATTCCGTACCGCCCGCAGCAATACCTCCCCAAAATCTCCTGAACCCCGAACCCTGAACCCTACCAACTCACTCCGAACCCCGAACCCTGCCAACTGGCTCCATGCTCAACCAGCCCCTCAAAGACCACGTCGTCCGGCGAATCCTGCCCCGAGTCCAGACGCCCGGCCAATACGTCGGCGGCGAACTCCACGCTGTCCGTAAGGATCACGCGGACGTGCGAGGCAAACTCTGCCTGGCCTTCCCCGACACCTACGCCATCGGCATGAGCAACCACGGGATGCAGGTCCTCTATGCCGCCATGAACCGCCGCGCCGATTGGGCCTGCGAACGGGTCTACGCCCCCTGGCCCGACATGGAAACCCTCCTCCGCGCCGAAAACCTGCCGCTCTACAGCCTCGAAACCTTCACGCCCCTCGACCAGTTCGACCTCCTCGGATTCACCCTCCAGCACGATCTCTGCTACAGCAACGTTCTGACCATCCTCGACCTGGGCGGAATCCCGCTCGTTGCAGAGGAGCGGTCCCTGCAATCGCCGCTCGTCATTGCCGGCGGGCCCTGCGTCCAGAACCCCGAGCCGATGGCGCGCTTCATCGACGCCTTCGTCGTCGGCGACGGCGAACAAAGCCTCCCGGACCTCTGCGACGCCTGGCTCGAACTGAAGAACTCGGGACTGTCGCGATCTGAAGCCGTCAAACGCCTGGCTGACCGCCTCCCCTCCGTCTACGTGCCCACCCGCTACCGGCCTCAATTCGCCCCCGACGGCCGGGCCGCCGCACCGGTCCCCGTCGATGCCGACCCCTCCGAACCGATCCGCCCCGCCGTCGTCCGCGATCTCGACGCGGTGCCCCTGCCGGTCAAACCGGTCGTCCCCAACATCGAATGCGTTCACGACCGCATCGCCATCGAAATCATGCGCGGTTGCCCCTGGCGCTGCCGCTTCTGCCAGGCCACCACCATCAAACGCCCCCTGCGATTCCGCACGGTGGACACCATCGTTCAAGCGGCCGTCGAGTCCTACCGAAATACCGGCTACAACGAAATCTCCCTCCTCTCCCTCTCCACGAGCGATTACCCCCACTTCGATGAGCTGATGCGCCGGCTCCAAGCCGAATTCCGACCCCTCGGCGTCAGCATCTCCGTCCCCAGCCTCCGCATCAACGAACAACTCCAGGCCGTCGGCGACCTCATGAACACCGACCGCCACTCCGGCCTGACCCTCGCCCCGGAGGCCGCTCGCGACCCGATGCGCCGCCAGATCGGCAAGCAGATCACCAACGACGACCTGCTCGCCGGATGCCGCAAGGCCTTCGAGAACGGCTTCCAGAAAGTGAAGCTCTACTTCATGTGCGGGCTGCCCGGCGAAACCCCGGCCGACCTCGACGGCATCATCGACCTGGCCGAAGATATCTCCCGCCTCGGCCGTTCCATTCACGGCCGGCTTGCCCAGGTCGTGGCCAACGTCTCCAACTTCGTGCCCAAGCCCCACACGCCCTACCAATGGAACGCCATGCCGCCCCGCCAGTACTTCCGCGAAGCCCGCGAGCGCCTCTACCAGCGCCGGCGGCTGCGCACCGTCACCATCAAGTGCCACGACGTCGACACCAGCCTCCTCGAAGCCGTCTTCTGTCGCGGCGATCGGCGACTGGGAACCGTGATCGAGACGGCCTGGCGGGCCGGCGCACGATTCGACGCCTGGAGCGACCAGATCCGCAAGGATCTCTGGTGGCAGACCCTCCGCGAGCAACAAACCGACGTCGAGGCCCTCATCCACCGCCCCTACGCCATGCACGAGTCCCTCCCCTGGGACCCGATCACCATCCGCCAGGGACGAGGCTACCTCGAGCGGGAGCACCAGCGCGCATCGGAACTAAAGTGTGAAGGATAACAGATTGTCGGGGACTGTCCCCATCTCCCCGCAGCGCAGCGGAGGGAAAATGGGACTGTCCCCTTCCGAATCTGGATTGAAGGACAAGATCGTGGACTTGCGGTACCGGATACTCGTGGTTGATATCGACGGAACCCTGGTCAGCCAGGAAGAGGAACTCAGCCCGGCCACCCGCGACGCCCTCCTCCGCGCCGGCCGGGCAGGCATCCACGTGATTCTCGCCACCGGCCGACGCTACTCGCGGACCCTGCACCTCGTCGAGCCCCTCGAGATCGACGTACCGCTCATCACGGCCAGCGGGGCCCTGGTCAAATGCCCCCACACGCACAAGACCCTCCACTGCAGCGTCTTCCCCGACGACGTCCTCCGCCGCATCGTCGGCGTCCTCGTCGCCGAGGGCTACGAGCCCGTCCTCTGCGCCGATACCCACGACCAGGGATTCGACTACTACGTCGCCCGCACCGAGGTTGAAAGCCCCGAACTCACCGAGTACCTGCGGCTCAACCCGTACCACGGCCGCCTGCTCCCCGATCTCGTCGCCCACCCGCCGGCCGGCGTCTTCAACGGCTTCACCATGGGAACCAAGGAGCAGATGCTCCAGCTCGAGGCCACTCTCCACACCCAACTCGACGGCAATCTCTCCACCCACGTCCTCCGCAGCCCCAGGTATGTCGGCTTCATGTGCGAGTTCGCCCCTCGCGGGATTACCAAGTGGTCCGCCGTCCGCCGCCTCGCCGCCGACTGGGGCATCCCCGACGACGAGATCTGTGCTGTCGGCGACGACGTCAACGACATCCCCATGATCCGCGGCGCCGGACTCGGAATCGCCATGGGCAACGCCCTCCCCGAAGTCAAAGCCGCCGCCGACCGAATCGCGCCGACGCAACAAGAAGACGGCCTCGTCCAAGTCGTCAATTGGCTCCTCGACTGAAGCTCCCACCCACCCCATTCCAACCCGACGCGTAAGCAAGGTCACACCAACCCGACGCGTAAGCGAGGAAATACTACTCCGAAGCGTGAACGAGGACAGCGGACATCCCACTTCCCTCACCTCGCATCGCCAGGAAGCGAGGAGTGGTGGGGCAGTCGGTTGCCCCCCCCACGTTGTTGCAGCGAGTCTTGCTGCGTCGTGGACAACACATTCCAAGGCCAAGACCACCGCTCCGCTTTGCTTTTGTCTGCCGGTTGTATCCAACGTTTGGCGATGGAAACGATATCAACCGCTCAAGACGCTGGGAGTAGAGGCACGGGGTAGCCTCGAACTGCGTCGTCCTCGAACTCCTCAAGGACCTTTTCCGGCAAGGGCGAATCGAAGTCCGGGGGAACCACGAACTGGCCGGCGCACAGCCCGAAGGGGCGCGGTTCGCCCGCCGGGGCCGCCACAGGGCGGATTTCAGCCATTGGACGTTGGCCGCTGACAACGAGGAATGACTCGCCCGCCTCCACTCGTCGGAGAAAAGCGAGGAGGTCACGTTGTATGTCTTGCACGCTGATGATACTCATGGAATCCTTATAGTAGGGGGGTGGCCGTCAAACAAGCAGTTCCAGGCCGCCGTTCGCCAGCCCCATTGAACCTGCTCCTCAGGACCGCATTCCCTGCTACAATAACATCACTCGCACGGGAAGGCTGACGCCACGGATTCTGCCCATGCCCCCAGGTTTTCGCCAAAACGTCTTCTTTCCACCCAGAATCCTCAACATCAGCATCCTACCCCTACGCTGAAGGCGTTGAACTCCAAAGCCCGGGTCGCACAGCGTACCCAGGGAAAGGTCTTGAACGATCACCGAACAAAAGGGCACATTGCCATGCACAAAGCAACCGTATTACTCCTAATCGGCCTGCTTCAACTCACCGCCTCGGCCGATACCCGGGTCGTCACACTGACGGAGGGCGAACAGTTCTGGGGCGGCTGTGTTACGGACGGGCGGGCCATGCCTTTTGGGGCGACGGAGTTTGAGCGGGACCTGTACGGCGAAACCAAGGGCAACCAGGCCCAACCCCTGCTGATCTCCGACCAGGGACGCTACGTCTGGTGCGAGGAACCCTTCCAGTTCGCATTCAAAGATCGTGTCCTGACCGTGACATCGCGTGCCGGTGAAATCCAGACCGGCCGGCACGGCCAGACGCTCCGCGAAGTCTTCGGCCATGTCAGCCGCACCTACTTCCCCAGCACCGGAGAAATTCCAGACGAGCGTCTCTTCACCAGGCCCCAGTACAACACCTGGATCGAGCTGATCTACGATCAACGAGAAGACCGCATCCGCAAGTACGCCCGCGACATCCTCTCCCACGACTTTCCGCCCGGTGTGCTGATGATCGACGACAACTGGCAGGAGGACTACGGCATCTGGGAGTTTCATCCCGGACGTTTCTCCAATCCCAAGGATATGATCAACACGCTGCACGACCAGGGCTTCCCGGTCATGCTGTGGATCTGTCCCTATTTCAGTCCTGACAGCGAGACCTTCCGCAAGCTCGACCGCAAGGGCTACTTCCTCAAGGACAAACGGGGCGGCACCTACATGCGGCGATGGTGGAACGGCTACAGTGCATCGCTCGACCTGACGAATCCGGAGGCGGTCAAGTACTTCCAGGAGCGCCTGGCCTACCTGGTCGACGAATACGGCGTCAACGGCTTCAAACTCGACGCCGGGGACGCCTCCGCCTATCGAGACGAGAACATCAAGGCCCATGAGGAGATCTCGCCCAACGCTTTTTCGGAACGCTGGGCCGCACTGGGCCTCCCCTTCAAACTCAACGAATACCGGGCCTGCTGGAGAATGGCCGGCCAGCCCCTGGCCCAGCGCCTGCGCGACAAGGGCCACAACTGGGGTGACTTGCAGCAACTGATTCCCGACGCCCTGGCCCTGGGGTTGATGGGCTATGCCTACCTGTGCCCCGACATGATCGGCGGCGGCGAGTACTCCTATTTCTACGACAATCCCGACAAGCCCCTGGACCAGGAACTGATCGTCCGCTCGGCGCAGTGCTCGGCGCTCATGCCCATGATGCAGTTCTCGGTGGCGCCCTGGCGCGTGCTCAGCCAAGAAAACATGGCCGTCTGCCGCGACATGGCCCGCTTGCACGAACGCATGGGCCAGGAGATCCTGGCCATGGCCAAGGCCTCGTCAAGAACGGGGGAACCGCTGGTCCGGCCGCTGGAGTACGAGTATCCGCATCAAGGATACGCGTCTATCAAGGACCAATTCCTGCTGGGTGACAAGATCCTCGTAGCCCCGGTCCTGGAAAAGGGCGCACGCAAACGCACGGTCGTCTTTCCCCAAGGCACGTGGCAGGGCGACGACGGTTCCACCGTCACGGGACCGGCAACGGTTGAGATTGACGTGCCGTTGGAACGCTTGCCCTGGTACCGTCTGAAGTGAGAAGAATGCCGTGGAGGAGGACCCACAGGGGTACCAACCCGAGGTCAAGCGAATCTGGCTTGGCATCGACGAAGACTTCACGAAGATCCCCATTTCGAACACCGAGCCCTCCCTCCCATGCTCCCCAAATCCCAGCAAAACGCTTCCTCCCCCCGGAATCCTCAACATCACGACCCTGCGCCTACGCCGAAGGCGTTGAATCCCAAAGCCCGGCGTCGCGCAGCGCACGCTGGGACGTGGATAGCAAAAGCACCCTATACCCCAACGGGGTTTGACTTTCCCGTAATCGCGCGGACACTGCCGATTCGATCGTCAGAAGATTGATGGCAAATGGGCATACCGTCCGACACGGTCCACTTCATGAGGGCCGATGGCGCAACACAGACTTGCTGGTTGGCGCGTTTCGGAATACAATATCGCCATGAACACTGCATCTACTCTTTCGATCGAGACGCTCTCGTTATCGGAAAAACTGCTGTTGATGGAACGTCTCTGGGAAGATCTTTCGCGCCGCCCATCCGACGTTCCTCCTCCCGACTGGCATGGTGACGTATTGGCAGAACGGCAGGCTGCGGTTCGCGAGGGGCGAACGTCGTTTGTCGAATGGGAGGCAGCGAAGGAACGACTTCGAGAGCGGTTCAAATGAGGATTCTGCTGCTTCCGGAAGCCGAACGCGATCTTGAAATCGGCGCCGACTTTTACGAATCGCAAAAAGCCGGACTTGGCGTCTATTTCAACGATTGTCTGGCGTCCGACATCGAATCGCTCAATCTTTACGCTGGCATTCACGAAAAGTACCGCGGATTCTACCGGTCATTGTCGAAACGATTTCCGTTTTCGATCTACTACAAATTGAACGAGGATGTGGTCGAGATCTTTGCGGTGTTAGATGCTCGGCAGGATCCTCGGAAAACCGACGCCGCATTGGAATCGCCGCGAACAATGCCGTGAACCGGAACGGCGAAGTCGGGCGGCGGACCCCCGAGCAAGTTGCTCAAGACCTGCCAGACGCCCGCTTGCACATTGCGTTTTCCCGCGTATGTCGGGGCGACCCCTTGCGCGAAGGAGTGGAACTCCCGCCCCCACCGGACGAGCCAGGGTTGATGCGCATCTAGCGCCAAGTCCTTTTCCCGCAAGAACTTCCCGTAGCCGTCGAGCGCCCCGTGCAGGTCGTTGGCAGTACCCGACATAACGGACACCCCTGGATATACCCCGAGTCGTATCACCGCGGAATTCACTTGGCTATTACTTGGCAGTCCCTTCAGAGACCAGCCACTCGCCACTAGATTCCGCCAAACCGGTTGACCTGGTGAGCGGGGGCGGTATCCTCAGTAGCGCCGAGGCGGGCCGACACCGGACCGTCCGAAAGAAACGAACTCGGGTAGAATCAATGAGATAGGCGGACCAAATGCCCGTACCTTCAAATAGACGCGACGAACGCTGGTATGACTTGATGCAGTCATGCCTCAATGGCCACATTATCACCTCGCGCGGCCTAACCAACCCCGAGCTTAAGCCTCGGTGCCCAAAATGCGGCGAAGAGACTATTACGCAGTGCCCAAGTTGCGGCACGCAGATCCAGGGGCATCTCCATATTCCGGGTGTTGGTTACTCCGGTCCGTCATCACCGCCAGCGCACTGCCACAATTGCGGTGAGCCTTACCCATGGACACAGCGTCGGAAGGACAAGCTGCCTGGACAACCGCAGTCGGCTTCCGAGCTCACGGACGAGATATTCGTCGTTCATGGGCACGATCAAGAAATGAAACAAGCTGCCGCACTCGTCCTATCCAAGATCGGATTGAAGCCAATCATACTTCACGAGCGGCCCAATGAGGGCAGGACGATTATTGAAAAGTTCGAGAAGAACGCTGATGTTCAGTTTGCCATAGTACTACTATCCCCCGATGATATGGCCTATGCCAAAGGCGGGACACCCGCAGACGCTCGCGCCAGGGCTAGGCAGAACGTTGTCCTTGAGCTCGGATACTTCGTTGGCAAGTTGGGTCGTGCGCGGGTATTCGCACTCAAACGCGACACCGACATTGAGCTTCCGAACGACATCAGCGGTGTCGTCTACACGTCATACGACTCCCAAGGACACTGGCAGTTCGAGTTAGTTCGAGAATTGAAGGCAGTCGGTTACGCCGTTGACGCCAACGCATTGATCTGAGAGACTGATACGAGACTCCGCCTAACAAGAACGTTCCAGCCGCCGTGCTACCCGTATCATTATTCGACCGTTACCGAAGATGGAAAGGTGTGCGATTGTTCAGGCCGTTACCGTGTCGCTCGCACGCGGCTGAACCTCGCGCTCCGTGTGCGGTCGAGGCCACGTTGCCCGGTTCTGTGCAGTCAAGACCTTCAGCAGGTCACATCGAGCGGGTGCACGAAGACGTTGGCCACGAATTACGCCATCGACGTCAGATTGACGGTGCGGCATGACCGTTCGGGGATCGCTGGTCCAGGCAATCCTGCTATGGCACAAATGCACTAGGTCAAGCACACCTAATCACATTAGTCAGCATCTGCCAGACGCCACCTTTCAGATCCCGTCCGTCGCTGGGACACCCCAAATCTGCTCCTTACCCGCATCAGCAGGCCGACCCAAGCTGCTGTCCTTCACAAACCAAACCTGCTAAAATCACCGGCGCCTCATCTCCCGTGAACCGGAAACGGAGATAGGGCCCCAACGGATTCTCAGCAAAGCACGGAATGTCGTTCCGAACGCACTCTTTTGAGGGTGACGCCGTTCGTACGCCGCGATGGCCGCCCGGGGGGGACAGAAATGAATCTCAAGAAAGTCGCTCTGGTTTCTGGATGTCTCGTCTATCTGGGAATGGGTACGCTCTTGGCACAAGAGGGGGCATTTCTCTTCTCCAAGCAGCCCATCGATCCCGCGAATCCGCAGAACCGATCGACCAGCTTCTCGGCGGGCGATCACATCTACGGCCTGATCCAGTTGCCGCAACCCTGGCGAGCCGTGGGAAAGGTCGATGACAACAAGCTCGTGATGGCCGTCTACACCACCGTCGACTCCAAGAGGTTGGGCGCGTATATGGAATTGCGATCGGACGAGCACCTCAATGCAAAACACCTGCTCTTCGACGTCGCCCCGGCGCTGGACAAGATGACGGCCTATCGCGACGACGGCGTGTTCTACGGCGACGCGCCCGGAGGCGTCAAGAAAGGCGCCTGCCAGATCACGGAATACCTCGCCCAACAATCTCCGGGAAGACATGCCCTCGCCTTCTGGGTCTTGATCAATGGCAAGAAGATGGCCCTCGGTGAATTTACCATCGAAGGGCCGGATTACAGCATGTACCAGAAGCTGCACGAGGAGATCAAGAAGGAATTGAGCGCCGGGCGTCCTTTCCCGCCGGCCAAAATGACCAATATTGAAATGGAAAACCGAATGGTCGGGCTGCTCAAAAACGCCGGCTGGAGCGACGTGCTCAAACTCCATATCGTCGACAAGGACTGGTGGCTCGACCGCGTGGCGGGCGGAAACTCGATGATCCAGTCCCGCCACATGGCCGCGGCCGCCGCCTACAAGGATGCCGACGGCAAATACTACTACAAAACCTGCACCTTCCACGAATGCCGGCTCCTTACCGGCGGCTTCGGCCCCCTTGAACTGTCGCACCAGAGCGCGCCCATCCCGATCTCGGCGAAAAACCTGGGAATCGCCGAGAAACCCGATACCGGGCCCGATATGAGCGCGGTCGCCCAGAACGCCATGCCCGACTTCAGCAAGCCCGACGAGGTGCTTGCCGATATCGAACGCATGCGCAAAGAGGCAATGAAGAAGAAGGTCTTCATTCTGGTGGGCAAATGCGGCACCGCCGCCGGCAAAATCAAGAGCGCCGTGGAGAAGGCCCGACAGGGGTACCAACCGGAGGTCAAGCGAATCTGGCTCGGCATCTACGAAGATTTCAAGAAGATCCCCTGATCGCCTGACTCCTGTCATCATACCCAACCCCACCCATCCGCCACTCAACGCAAACCCACGAACCTGCTCCTCTGAGATCCCATTTCCTGCTACAATAACATCACACGCACGGGACTCCGAACGCCGAGCACCCTTCCCATGCTCCTCAAATCCCGGCAAAACGCTTCCCCCCCGGAATCCTCAACATCACGACCCTGCATCTACGCCGAAGGCGTTAAACTCCAAAGCCCGGCGTCGCGCAGCGCACGCTGGGACGTGGGTGAGAAAAACACCCTATAGCCCAACGGGGTTTGACAAGATCTACCCGGAAGCACGACGATGACCACCCCAATCCCCCGTCGCCTCCACGCCCGTCCGTTCATCTCTCTCATCGCGGCGCTCGTATCCCTCGCCCTCCTCCCCCTGTCACACGACCTCCACGCCGCCGCCCCCGACGCCCAAAACCTCCTCCGTACCGGCAACTACGCCGAAGCCCGCGAAGCCCTCACACCCCAGGCTGCCCAGTCGCCCGCCGCCGCCGTCGGCCTGGCGCGAACCTACCAGGCCCAGGGCAAACTCGAAGAAGCAACCGCCGCCCTCGCTCCCTGGAAGCACAAAGACCCCAACGCCGACGCCGAACTGGCCCGTATGGCCTTCGACCGCGGCGACCGCCAAGAAGCCGACGGGCTCGTTCAAAAAATCCTCGCCAAGAACCCCGAGCATGTGCCGGCCCTCTGGCTCCAGGCCGAATTGCATCGAACCGCCGGACGCCCCGACCAGGCCGCGGCTATCTGTGAGCGGCTCGTAAAGACCTACAACGAATCAGAAACCACCGACGCCGAAACCCTCCGCTGGATCGGCCAGGCCGCCGCCCGTCATGCCGCCTGGAATTCCGCCAACGACCAGTTCCGCTTCCTCACCACCGCCTTCTACCCGGATCTCCTCGCCCTCGAACCCGACTTCTGGCCGGCCCACTACGATGCCGGACGACTCCTCCTCGAAAAATACAACCAGGCCGACGCTGCCAAACAGTTCCAGGCCGTTCTCCAGATCAATCCCCAGGCAGCCGACGCCCACGTCGCACTCGCCGAACTGTTCCTCCTCGGGCGCAAAGTCGACCAGGCCGAAACCGCTCTCGCCCGCGCCCTCGAAATCAACCCCAACCACCTCGACGCCCTCCGAACTTCCGCTGACGTCGCCTGGCTGAATTCCCAGTTCGATCGGGCCTTCGACCTGCTCGAAGACCGCGTTCTGCCCTGCAATCCGTTCTCGGAAGAAACCCTTGGCCGGCTCCTCGCCGCCCGAATTGTACGCGACGGCGATCGCTGGCGCGACGAGGGCTCCGCCGCCCAGACGATTCTGGCTGAAGTGCTCCAACGTAATCCGCGAGCCGACGACTTCTACCTCGCCGCCGCCGCATGGCTCGAAACTCACCACCGCAAACACGAGGCCGCCGAACTCCTCACCCGGGCCCTCGATGCCTCCCCTGACGAACCGCGCCTGGGGGCCGCCCTCGGACAGATCAAGATGCAAATGGGCCAAGAGGCGGAGGCCCGCGACCTATTCCGCGCCGCCTTCGATCGCGACCCCTTCAACGTCCGAACTGGCAACATGATCGAAATGCTCGCAGTCCTCGACGGCCTCGAGACCAAACAGGCCGGCGGTTGCCTACTCCGTTACGAAAAACGCCGCGATGCCCTCCTCGCCGACTACGCCTCCGAATTCCTCGCCGCCGATTACCCCCGCCTCTGCAAACTCTTCGGGTACACGCCCCCCGAGCCCCCCTTGATCGAGATCCTCAACGAGTCCCGCGGCGTGCCCGGCGCCCAGTGGTTCGGCACCCGAATGCTCGGCCTTCCCTACGTCGGACCCGTCGCGGCCAGCACCGGCGACATCGTCGTTATGGTCTCGCCCAACGATCCGACGCTCGGCACCAAGTTCAATTGGGCCCAAACTCTCCGCCACGAAATGGTCCACGTCGTCACCTTGCAGCAGACGAACTACCGCATCCCCTTCTGGTACACCGAAGGCCTCGCCGTCTGGTGCGAAGACAAGCCCCGTCCCCTCCCCTGGAATCCCCTCCTGGTTCGCCGCCAGGCCGCCGGCACCCTGCTCGACCTCTCCAACATCGATTTCGGCTTCACCCGCCCCGGATCGTGCGAAGACCGCACCCTCGCCTATTGCCAGGCGGAACTCTACGTCCAGTACATCCTCCAAGGCCGCGAAGAACAAGTCCTCCGCGACCTGCTCACCGCCTATCAGTCCGGCCTGACCACCGCCGAAGCCGTCCGCACCGTGCTGAACATCCCTCTCGACGAGTTCGAACGCGGCTACCGCGAATATGTCGCCGGCGTGACCCGCTCCATGGCCGATCTGCTGCCACAAGTCGAACCCCCCTTCGCCGAACTCCTGGCCGCAACCCGCGCCGACCCCGACGACCCCGATCTGGCCGCCGCCTTGGCCTGTGCCTACCTCGATCGGGACGCGCGAAAAGAAGCGATCGCCGAAGCCCGCCGGGCACTCGACCTCTCCCCCCGGCACCCTCGCGCTACCTACGTCATGGCACGACTCCACCTCCTCGCCGACCGGCCCGAGATGGCCGCAGCCCTCCTCCAAGACTGCCTCGACGAGCAATCCCCCGACCTCAAGGTCCTCAACCTCCTCGCCGGCCTCCACCTCAAAGCCCGCCGGTTCGACGACGCAGAACACCTCTATCGCCTCGGCGTCCGGCATAACCCGAACAATCCAATCTGGTTGCGGCTCTTGCAGCGGACCGCCGAGTGGCGAGGCGATCGGGAAAAACAGACCCAAATCCTGGGCCTTCTCGCCGAAACCGACTCGGCCGACCTGGCCACCCGCAAGGAGTTGGTTCATATGGCCCTCGAAAGCGGGGATCTCGGAACCGCGGCGAAATGGGCGAACCAAGCAATCCAGATCGACGTAAATGACGCAGAACTCCATAAGGCGTTTGCCGAAGCCTTGATCGGTCGTCATAATCAACAGATGGCGCTTCGCGAGCTGGAAGCCGCCGTGCATCTGGAGCGCGAAGATGCCGACACCCAGCTCGCCTTGGCAAAGACTCTTCTGGCTCTGGGACGCAAAGACGAAGCTCGCAAAGTCCTCAACGCCCTCAACCAAGCCAGTCTCGACCGGCCCAGAGCGGCCGCTGTCCAGGAATTGCTGGAGGCAACCGACCGACCGTGAATCGCGATATCCCCCCCGGCGGCAACCCCGCCGAACCGGCCCCGACGACCGCCGTCTCCCTGGCCGACTTCCAGCAACTCATCCGCAACATGTACTTCCGCAAAGACGCCGAACGCGGCATCGACGGGACCTTCATGTGGCTCATGGAAGAAGTGGGTGAACTGGCCGCCGCCCTCCGCGACGGAACTCCCGAAGATAAATCCGAGGAGTTTGCCGACGTCCTCGCCTGGCTCACCACCATCGCCAATGTCGCTGGCGTCGACCTCTCCCAGGCAATCCACAAAAAATACGGCTCGGGATGTCCCGGCTGTGGACAGTTCGTCTGTACTTGTCCCGATGCGGGGAAACCATGAGCCGCAAGGCAATCTCCTCTCTCCTGATCCTGCTCGTCCTCTCCGTCGATGCCGCATGCGGTGATTCGCCGCTCGTCGCACGCGTCGACGTAGGCTTCGCCGGTTCCTACAAGGCCGGCCTCTGGACCCCCGTTCGCATCCACTTCACTCCCCATCCCGATCTGGATGGCGCCCAAGTCAGCCTGATCGTCCCCGACGGCGACGGCGTCCCCTCCCGAGTCTCCGCCCCCCTCCCCTCCCCTGCCCCAGACTCCCTGCTCCTCTACGCCCGCTTCGGCCGGCTCAACTCCCCGCTCACCGTGCGCCTGGAAGGCTCCGGCAAACTCCTCGAAGAGCGGCTCTTCGAAACCGGCCAGTCGCCCGGCGACAAGACGATCCCCGCCGCGCTCCGTTCCAATCAACCCTTGGTCGTCGTCGTCGGAACCGCTCCCCTCGGAATCGCCGATGCCGTCGCCCGAATCCGTGAACCCGAAGAGGAAGAAACACGCCTCGTCACCCTCGACGATGCCGCGGCCTTGCCCGATCGCTGGTACGGATACGAGGGCGTCAGACTCGTGGTCCTCTCGGGAACCGACCTGAAATGCTATTCCGCTCTCAAGCCGGACGATGACCGCGTCGTCGCACTCTCCCAATGGGTTCGCCAAGGAGGCCGGCTGCTCATCGCCGTCGGAGAATACGGCGAACAACTCCTCGGTGCCGATGGCCCCTTGCGCGATCTGGTCCCCGGCCGATTCGAAAAAACGATTTCCCTCAGCCAGGCTCGCGAACTCGAACGCTTCGTCGACAGCCAAAAAGGCCTCCCCTCACGCGTCGACGGCAAAATGCTGCAAATCGCCCAGTTGACCGGCGTTGAGGGAGTCGTCGATGTCCGGGAAGGCAACCTCCCCCTCGTCGTCAACCGTGTCTGGGGATTCGGCCAGTTGACCTTCCTGGCCTCCGATCTCGATCGCGGCCCCGTCGGAAAATGGGAAGACCGCCCGACCCTGGTGGCCAGACTGCTGGGCTGGCCCGAAAAACCCGTCGAATACGAACGGGAAGACAAAACGATCCGCCACTTCGGCTACACCGACCTCGCCGGCCAGTTGCGCAGTGCCCTCGATCAGTTCGACGGTGTCCGCCAGATCCCCTTCACACTCATCATCGCCGCCGTCGTCGTCTACCTCCTCCTCATCGGTCCCGGAGACTACTTCCTCCTGCGAAAAGTCCTCCGCCGAATGGAACTCACCTGGATCACCTTTCCGGCAACCGTCGTCCTCTTCTGCGTCGTTGCCTACCTCGTGGCCTGCCGCACCAAGGGCGACCGCTTCCTCGTCAACCAGGCAACCGTGATCGACGTCGATACCCAGACCGCACAATTGCGCGGCACCGCCTGGGCCAACGTCTTCAGCCCCGAAACCCGCCGCGCCGACCTCCGCTTCACCGTCCCGCCCCCAGAACAAGGCAAGCCCGCAACCCCGGAGGCCCAGCCTCAGCAGGTCACCGCGTGGCTGGGACTGCCCGGCAAGGCCCTCGGCGCCATGGAGCCCGTCACTCCACCACCCGTCGTCTGGTCCGAGCCCTATGACTTCAACGACCACGCCGCCTGGCTAGGCAACCTGCCCCTCCAGGTCTGGTCCAGCAAAAGCCTCACCACCCGCTGGACCGGCCATGTCGACGCCTCCTTCCAGTCCGACCTGGAAGAAAAAGGCCCCATCCCTTCCGGTCAGCTCACCAGCCGGCTCGACATGCCCCTCAACGACTGCCTGCTCGTCTACGGCAGTTGGGTCTATGAATTGGGAACCATCGCCCCCGGCCAGCAGGTCCGCGTCGGCGCCACCGTCCCCCGTCGCGAACTCGCCAGTTTCCTCACCGGACGCAAACTGGTCTTCGACGCCAAGGAAGAACGCGCCCTCCAACGCGCCACCCGCTACAGCGTCGAAAGCACCGATCCCGACTACGTCCTCCGCGCCATGACCTTCTTCCAAGCGGCAGGCGGCCGACCCTACACCAGTCTGGCCAACGCCTACCAGGGCTTCGTCGATATGAGCGGCCTCCTCCGACCCAACCGCGCCGTCCTCATCGCCAGAGCCGCCGGATCCGAAGACGGCCGGGCCCTCCCACTCTCTGCCCGAATATCGTTGTCCAGCAACGGCCGGACCGTTCCCCTCCACGAAAAGCACACCACGCTCCTCCGCTTCGTGCTCCCCGTTCGGCCCGACGAAAGATAGGCCTGCCCATGATTCAAACCGAAGACCTCACCAAACAATACGGCGACCTCAAGGCCATCGACAGCCTCAAGCTCGACCTCGACGACGGCGATCTGTTCGGGTTCATCGGTCCCAACGGATCGGGCAAAACCACCACCATGCGGATCCTCGCCACCCTCCTCCAACCCAGTTGGGGCGAGGCCACCGTCTGCGGATACTCGATCTACACCCACCCCAAGGAAATCCGCCGACTCATCGGCTACATGCCCGACTTCTTCGGCGTCTACGACGACATGAAAGTCATCGAGTATCTCGAATTCTTCGCCGCCGCCTACCGCATCAAGGGCGCCGCCCGGCGAAAGAAATGCAACGATATGCTCGAAATGGTCGACCTCGGCTACAAACGCGACGCCTTCGTCACCAGCCTCTCCCGCGGAATGACACAACGACTCGGACTCGCCCGCGTCCTCCTCCACGATCCCCAGGTCCTCCTCCTCGACGAACCCGCCAGCGGCCTCGACCCCCGCGCACGTATCGAAATCCGCGGACTCCTCAAAGAACTCCGCAAGCTCGGCAAGACCATCATGGTCTCCAGCCACATCCTGCCCGAACTGGCCGATATCTGCAACAAGGTCGGCATCATCGAAAGAGGCGTGCTGATGGTCTCCGCCGAAGTCGCCGAAGTCATGCGCATGGTCCGCGAGCGACCGGTCCTGGCCATCGAAATCGTCGGCGATCAGGACGCCGCCGCCAAACTCCTCGAAGACCACGACTCCGTCGATAGCGTCGAACCCCGCGACGGAAAACTCTTCGCCACCCTCGCCGCGGGCGTCGACGACTACAGCGACCTCCCCACCCTCCTCGTCCAGGCCGGATTCAAAATCAAAACCTTCAAAGAAGACGAAATCAACCTCGAAACCGCCTTCATGCACCTCACCAAAGGCATCACCGCCTGACCATGTCCATGCGAATCCTCGTCACCGGCGGCACCGGCTACATCGGCAGCCACACCTGCGTCAGTCTCCTCGAAGCAGGCTTCACGCCGATCATCGTCGACAATCTCAGCAACAGCAAACCGGCCGTCCTCGATCGGCTCGCCCAGATCACCGGCCGCGACCTTACCTTCTACCAAGGCGATATCCGCGATCAGCCCCTCATGGAATCGATCCTGGCGGATGAGAAGATCGAGGCCGTCATCCACTTCGCCGGCCTCAAAGCCGTCGGCGAGTCGGTCTCCATCCCCCTGGCCTATTACGAAAACAACGTCGGCGGCACCGTCAGCCTTCTCAAGGCCATGGACAAGACCGCCGTCCGCTCCATCGTCTTCAGCTCCTCCGCCACCGTCTACGGCGACCCCGCCCAACTCCCCATCCCCGAAACCGCACCCCTCAGCGCCACCAACCCCTACGGTCGCACCAAGCTCTTTATCGAAGAAATTCTCCGCGACCTGGCCGTCGCCGACCCCCGCTGGAGCCTCGTCATCCTCCGCTACTTCAACCCCGTCGGTGCCCACCCCTCCGGCCTCATCGGCGAAGACCCCCAGGATATCCCCAACAACCTCATGCCCTTCGTCGCCCAGGTCGCCGTCGGTCGCCGCGAAAAACTCTCCGTCTTCGGCGGCGACTACCCCACCCGCGACGGCACCGGCGTCCGCGACTACATCCACGTCGTCGACCTGGCCGAAGGACACGTAGCCGCCCTCAAAACCCACGCACGCCAGGCCGGCGTCTTCACCTACAACCTGGGCACCGGCAACGGCTCCAGCGTCCTCGAAATCGTCGCGGCCTTCGCCCAGGCCAGTGGACGGCCCGTCCCCTACCAGATCACCGACCGACGCCCTGGCGATGTCGCCCAATGCTACGCCGACCCCACCCTCGCCCGTGATAAACTCGGCTGGCAGGCCACCCGAGATCTCACCGCCATGACCGCCGACGCCTGGCGCTGGCAATCCGCCAACCCCAGCGGCTACGACGCGTAGCGCGGACTATCCGCGGGTGGCACGCTCAGAGCGAAGCGATCGGCGTGGTGATTCGACCATCCACGCCCATCGCTCCGCTCTGAGCGTGCCACCCCTCTGTCATTCCCGCCCTCCCGTCCGCCATTCCCGCGAAGGCAGGAAACCAGCCACTCCGTTACTACTCCACAATCGCCCGCCGCCCCTCCGCCACCACCTCGTGCGCAATCCCACTCAGAAACTCCGCATCCTCGTCCGAAATCCTCTCCACCCGAATTCCCTCCCCATACGGATTCAGCCCCGTCAGAAACTCGAACCACACGCACGCCGCAAGATACTCTCCGCGAACCCCCGCGTGATGGCTGTCGCAGCGGAGTTGCCGCGGCTCCGTCCCGCTCCATGAGTAACCCACGCACAGCGAGTTCTCCTGCTTCGGAAGCGCCGGCGGCACGAGGGACGATCGATCCACCGTCTCGTCGGGCACGTACGGCCGGACCTCGCGTGCCACCTGAAACGCCGCCCCCACCGGAATGATCCGCACCGCCAGCTCCTTAGCAATCGTCCGATACGCCTCGTCCAGATCCCGGTACATCTCCTTCTGCCCGTAACCCGGCTTGTCCGGAAACACCTTGTCAAAATCGCCGTCCACCCGGTAAGCCCACGTCTGGTGCAGCACCACCTCCGCCTGCGGCGCATACTTCTTGACGTAGTCGCAAAGCTCCTTCGCGTACGGCCGGTAAGTCTCCACATTCGGGCTCTGCGCGCTCACTTGCTGTATCGTCACCACGTCCCATCGGTCCGACAATAAAACCTCCCGAAGCCCCGCCTTCACCCGCGTCTCCTTCCCTTCCTCGTCGCTGACGGTGAGCGTGTACGGCTTCCCCTCCGGATCCTCCCCGTCCGCGTCGTGCAGCTTCGCCAGCCGCATGTGTTTCTCCATGGAACACCCGCCGATGATCGCCCTGCCCAGCGTGATCCGGCACTTCTCGCTCTGCGCACCCATTGGCCCCAGAAACGCGAACGCATTAACCGTGAAACTGTTCCCAATCCCCAGCACCTTGATTTCCCTCTGCGATACAACATTCGCCCCCTCCTCCGCGCACATCGCAGTAGTGCCCGCACAGACGATCGCGACGGCAAACAACGTGGTCAACAAAAACAGTCGTCTAATCTGCATCTTCGTTCTCCGTAGGTCAGGCTCTCCGAGACTGACGTTATTCAGTAGCCCAGTCTCTCCGAGACTGGCGTACAACTCCGACCAAACACTCCGAGTCTCGGAGAGACACGGCTACGAACACTTCCGCTACTTCTTCCCCCAATGCTCATCCGCAAAGTTCATATACTGCTCCCAGTCATACTCCGTCAGCCCATGCCCGCCCGTGCGGATGTGGTAACTGATGTTCCCCTTCTGCACCGGCCGATCCAGCGGCGGCATCTCCGTCGTGCCCAGACCTACGAGCCCGAACAGCTCGTACACCGGACTCGCACCCACGGCCGACAAGAACTCCCCTCGCGGATCTGCCCATAGATCCTCGTCCGCACTGGCCACGCACAGCAACCGCGGAGCGGCCAGCGCCATCAGCATGTGCTGATCGACGGGCAATGCCCCTTCGTTGTCGTTGAACTTCTCGAAATTGTCGCAGAACCAGTGCGGAAACGAACGGTTGATCTGCGCCACCGTCTCCCCGTAACACCGCCTCGACAACGCCGCACCCCCGCAGCCCGAATCGTTCGACACCACCATCGCAAATCGCTCGTCCTCCGCCCCCGCCCACAACGCCGTCTTGCCGCCCCGCGAATGGCCCACCACGGCCACGTGCTTCTCGTCCACCGAATCGTCCGTCTCAAAGTAATCCATCGCCCGGCTCGCGCCCCAGGCCCAGGCCGCAAGCGTCGCCCACGCGTCCGCCGGACGCTCCCCCGGCCTGTCGAAGAGCCCGTGCACCCCGTTCTTGAACTCGTCGTGCTTGTCCGGGTCCACGTCGCCGTTATAGAAAGCCGCAATCCCGTAACCCCTCGCCACCACCTCCTCGGCCGGCCAGAACGGCATCTTCACCTTCCGCGTCGGATCGATGTTCTCCGGATCGCGATTGCAGATCAACAAAAACGTCGGCACCGGCTTCCGAGCGTCGTTCGGTACGAACAGCACCAGATTCATCGCCAGCCCGTCCTCCTTGCCCGTGAAGTTGATCTTCACCTGCTTCCGCGTCGCCGCCCCGTCCATTGCATCTGCCGCGAAATCAAAAACCTCGAACGTCATCCCCTCCGGACGCCCCACCGGGGCCCGCCCGTAAACGTTCTTCCGGAACAACTCCAAAATCTCCGGCCGGCGCTTCTCCCGCCACCTCTCCGCGCTGTCCACCTTTGTCCCGTCCAACATCACCAGCGGATCCGGCAGAACGTAATCCGGTACCTTCTCTTCCCGATAATTGATCTTCCGGTTCCTCGCCTCCTCCCTCGCCTGGCTCGCCGCCACCCGCTCCGCGTTGGCGGTCCAACCCTCTTCGGGTTCTCCCCCATCACCCGAGACACAGAACCCACAGCAAACTGCCGTAAATGATACGAGTAACAAGCTTCGGATGTGTGAAGTCATTTTCGACATTGTGCTTACCTTTCTTCTACCCAGATCTGATCTCTCTCGCGGTGCACGGCGCCGCATCCTGTCACAATATAGTCTCCGCAGAGACCGAATCCCAGTGATTGTTGCCTCGCGATACCCCGACCGCTAAGCTTATGGCCGGTCGATTTCGACAGGTAGCATGCATCAACCAAGGGGGAAGCGATGACTTACGCAAGAACACGAAACTCGGTGGTTGCCGTGGTGATCTGTCTGTTGAGCAGTGTCCTTCTTCAAGGAGCCGAACCCTCCGATCTGGAAAAAATCCTCGCCCGACCCGTCCTCGACGCCGACCAGCCCCTCATCGACGTCCAACTCTACTGCGTCGGCCGCATCCCCAAAATGCCGGAAACTGCCTCCGCCGACCAGTGGACTCAGCAGGCGGACCACCTCCGCGAAACCGTCCTCCGCGACGTCGTCTATCGCGGCCGGGCCGCCCAGTGGCGCGACGCCCCCGCCCGCGTCGAGTGGCTCGACACCATCGAAGGCGGACCCGGCTACCACATCAAAAAACTCCGCTACGAAGTCCTCCCCGGACTCTGGACCGCCGCCCTCCTCTACGAACCCGAGAAGTTCGAAGGCAAAGTGCCGGTCATCCTCAACGTCAACGGGCATAGCCCCGAAGGCAAAGCCTACCAACCCAAACAACTTCGCTGCATCAACCAGGCCAAACGCGGCATGCTCGCCCTCAACGTCGAATGGCTCGGAATGGGCCAGCTCCGCACCGACGGCTTCCAACACTACCGCATGAACCAACTCGACCTCTGCGGCACCAGCGGACTCGCCCCCTTCTACCTCGCCATGAAACGCGGCCTCGATATCCTCCTCGACTTCGAACACGCCGACCCCGAGCGACTCGCCGTCACCGGCCTCTCCGGCGGCGGCTGGCAAACCATCACCATCAGTTCCCTCGACACCCGCGTCAGACTCTCCGTCCCCGTGGCCGGCTACTCCAGCTTCGTCACCCGAACCGAACACCTCAAAGACCTCGGCGACTCCGAACAAACCCCCTGCGACCTGGCAACCATCCTCGACTACACCCACCTCACCGCCATGATGGCCCCCCGCCCCACCCTCCTCATCTACAACCAGGACGACAACTGCTGCTTCGAAGCCAAATACGCCCTCCAGCCCCTCGTCGATGCCGCCGCCCCCGTCTTCCAACTCTTCGGCAAACGCGACAACCTCCGCGCCCATATCAACTATGACCCCGGCACCCACAACTACGAACAAGACAACCGCCAGGCCCTCTACCGTATGCTCCGCGACCATTTCTATTCCGGCAATCCCCAATTCAACGCCGAAGAAATCCCCTCCGAAGACGAAATCAAAACGCCCGAACAACTCTTCGTCGAACTCCCCGAGAAGAACGAAGACTTCAACACCCTCGCCCTCGCACTCGCCAAGGATCTTCCCCACGAAGCCGACCTCCCCGCCGATCCCCAGGCACGCCGACAACGACTCGCCGAGCTCGTCCGCTTCAAGACCTACACGACCACGGCCGCCGAAGTCGACCGGCAAACCTGCGGCGACCTCACCGTCCGCTCCTGGAAACTGACCTGCGGCCCCTGGACCCTCCCCTGCGTCGAAGTCGCTCCCAGACAACTCGACAAGACCGCCCTCCTCTGCGGCGACGCCGGCTACGAAAAACTCGCCGCCGAAGCCCAACGCCTCGCCGCCGACAACAACCGCGTCCTCATGGTCGACCTGACCGGCATCGGCAAGGCGGCCCCCGGCAGAGCCATGCTCTTCTCCCTCCTCACCTCCGCCATCGGCGACCGCCCCCTCGGAATCGTCGCCGGCCAACTGGCGGCCGTCGCCCGCTGGGCCGCCGAAACCAACCAAGGCAAACCGGTCGGGCTCGTCGCCGTCGGCCCCCGCATGAGCTTCACGGCACTCGTCGCCGCAAGCCAGGAAACCAAGGCCGTCGGCAGTCTCCAACTCACCGGCGCCCTCGCCAGCCTCAAAGAAGTCATCGAAACCAACAAGGGCGTAAACGACCTCCCCGAACTCTTCTGCTTCGGCCTCCTCAAGGAATTCGACGTCAAACACATCGCCGCCCTCGTCGCCCCCCGCAGAATCGTGCTGCGCGAGCCAAGCGACGGAGCCAGGCAGGAACTTGCCGGCCTGCTGCAGTAGCGGTGGCATCCCGTTCGCCCTGCGCGAAGCGGCACCCCGCCTTGATTGTCCGGAGCCAAAGATACTCGGCGACTCTGGTGGATGCCCCGATTCGCCAGGTTACTCCGAGTAGACAGCCTCGCCGTCCACGGCAAGTGTGAACCTTGTGATTCTCAGAATGAGAGAGACACGGACGTCGACGGACGCTGCAACTCGGTTGCCCATGCAGTCGATTTCAAAGTCGATATGCGGAGCCACGAAGTGAATATGCCACGGGGAACTTCTTGCCGCAAGCTGACCGTTCACGTACACTCGTTCGCCATTGCCCCAACTCTCATACCGGATTTCGGCGTCAATATGCCCGGAAAGCACTACGGTACGGCCCATCCAGCCGCGATGAATACACTCCGCATGAATCCTCCTGCCAGAATGGAACTGGGGCCACTGCGGTCCAATGGATGATTGCGGAGACGCGTATGGGTTGGGATCGTTCCACATGGTCTGTTGCCCAAGACGCTCGCGGCAGGAAGGACCTCAACAGACTTGAAGGCTGGCTGAAACTCACTGCGCAAAGTACTGCTTTCGAACCGTTTGCCACAACCACTCAGGGAATTGCTGCTGGTAGGCCGCGACTGAAGTCACTCGTTTTCGATCGACAGATCATCCACATAAAACACGCTCTCCCCCGTAGCATTGCTCGTAAACCCCACCCACGTCAACTGCTCAAACTTCCCCCCACCGTTCTCGATCCCCTCGAACCGCTTCGCCGCTCCTCCCTCGGACGCGACCGTCAAATCCCACTTGCCCGAATTGTCCGCCCCCAGGTCGGCCGAGATCTCGAATCTCACCCACCGATCCGCCGGCAGCTCCAGCAGCGTCTCGCCCCGCACAATCAGCCGGCACCCGTCCACCACCAGGCTCGGCCCCACCTGATACGGCGAACCCCGCCAGTCCCGCCACTCGT
The DNA here is from genome assembly GCA_012719125.1 of Planctomycetaceae bacterium. GTDB lineage: Bacteria > Planctomycetota > Planctomycetia > Pirellulales > Thermoguttaceae > JAAYAY01. Next base: position 25,413 of record JAAYAY010000243.1, read on the forward strand.
AGTTCAGCTTGACCCGCGGCTCCACCATCAACGCAAAGCTGCACGTCGTCACCCCGCTCGCATGATTCGGCGCGTAGGCGAAGTGCGGATTGTACGAGAACTTCAACCCCGTCGCGTCCGCAACCTTCAGCGACTGCCGACCCGTCGCGGCCTTCTCCCCGCTCACCTCGACCGTGTCGCCCTTGCCCTCCGTATACACCTGCGCTACCTTCGGCCGACTGCCGGCCTGCGTCTTCTCGAAATCGTCCCGCACCGTCACCGGCGGCGGACCCGGCGGCATTTCCACCGTCGGCATCGGCGCCCCGGCCGCCTTCTCCAACCATCCGGCATCCCCGTAAACACCCGCCTCCGAATAGTCGAACGGCACAAATCCCACCTTCAAAGCCGGCGACTCCGGCTTCAGCCGATAGTCGTGCTTCTCCGCATCCACAAACAACGGGTCGGCAATCACCGAGTTCCGGTCGTATCCCTTCTCCTGCCACTTCTCCAGATCCATCCCCGCAAACGTGATCGGCTCCCCCGCCGCGTTGAAGTAACAGTTGTGGTCCACCTTGACCCGCACGCGGTCCCACGGGCCCCCCAGCAACGAACCCGTCTTCCAGTACACAATATTCCGCTCGAACGTGAACGACAGGTGGTCCTCCACCCGCGTCGCCGCAACCTGCGGGTTCTCACTGCACACCAGGATGTTGTTGCAGACGACGTTCTCCTTGCCGTAGTGCTGGTGAAAACTACCCGTCTTCGTGTCGTAGACTAGGTTGTTCTCCATCAGAATCCCCGTACTTCCCTCGTCCGTATACAAACCCCAGCCGCCGTAAGTGTATGCGTAGATGTCGTGGAAGACGTTGTTCCCCACCACCGTCCCCTCCGAGGGACCCAAGGTGTAGATCCCCCCCATGTCGCTCAACACTCCCTGCCCCAAGTGGTGCACGTGGTTGAAACAAATCCGGTTGTTCTTCGCCAGCCCGTCGCTATACCCCCAACGCCAGCCGGCCGAAATCCCCGTGTAGTAGAAGTCGCCGATGTCGTTGTGAGTAATCCGATTCTGGCCGCTCTGCCCGATCCACACCCCCACCCCCTCCGCATACGTCCGCCCGCCGTGATGGATGATGTTGTTGTCGGCCGTAATGTGATGGGTCAACTCCGCCTCGTTGCCCCGAATCTGCCCCTCTCCGATCCGCACGCCCCCCGAACCCAGGTCGGCCAGGTAACAGCGCTCGATCGAGCATTCCTGGCAGCCCCGCCGAAACCACGCCGCATAGTCGCCCGTGTGCAGAATCTCGCAGTCGACGATCGACACGTGCCGCGCCCCGTCGACCATTACCGCCGCCTCCGTGGCAAACGCCGCCTGATACGGCGCATACCCGCTCCTCGGCAACGGGTAGTTGCTGTGCTGAAACGACAGCCCCTTCAGCGTCACATGCTCCACAAACCGCCCCCCTTCCGGTTCGCCTTGAATCACCACCAGCTTCTCCGCCACCGGCGCCACCACCTCGACCGTCCTCATGTCCTGCCCGGGCAAAGGCATGTAGGAGAGCGTCCCGTCGCGCCCCAGAAACCATTCGCCCGGCGTATCCAAGGCGGCTTGGAAGTTCTCCAGGTGAAACCGCGTACTGGCCGGCCAGCCCGAATAGCTCTTCAGTTGCTCGCCCACCGTCACGAGCACGCCCCCGTCGACATCGATCGCCGTGACAAACCGCCGGCTGATGCACCACTTGTGAAACGCCACCAGCGTCAAGTCCTGCAGTTCCGCCTCGCTCAAACCCTTCAACAACTTCAACGATTCCGGCCGCACCTCCGTCGTTCGCCGGAACAGCCCCGGCTGCCCCTCGACTGCAACCTCCGAAGTCTCGCCCATGTAGTCGTAAAACCGGTTCGGCGTCTTCGCCCGCACCGCCCGTTTCCCGTCGACAATCAACTGCTCGAAATACCACTTCCCCGCGGCCACCTCCGGAATCTTCACCTTCCAGATCCCGCCCCCCACCGGCTCGAACCCCCGAATCAACCGCCCTCCCGAAACGATCGGCCGGGCCCCCGGCGCACTCTCGTAACTGATCGGGCAAGCCTCCGTCCCGCTATCCTCCGGTCCCAGCACAAACGGCTCGGCAATCGAATATACCCCCTCCGCCACAATCACCCGCACCGGCTCCTCCAGCGGCCCCGCCTTCTTCCACTCCCGGATTCTGTCCCGCGCCCCGGCCAGCGTAGCCACCGGCCCCTCCGCACGCCCGTCATCCCCATCCGGCGCCACCTCAATCGTCTTCGCCGCGCCCGACGACGCGAGACAAAACAGTCCCAACAAAACCGCCGATGCAAAATGCGTCTTCATGCGAGAAACCCCTTGCTAACGGACAACCAGAACGCCAATGTCCAAGTCTTGAACCTCAGTACATGTCTTTTGCACGTTCGTGCGAAGATCGAATCGCGGGCGTGCCCCGCCCTGGGGCCCGCACTGCCGTTCCATCGTAACCGTTGCCACCTCACCCGACAACAAAGACTCCGCCGGGCACACGCACCACGTCGGCAACGCCAATTCTCGCGACGCCGCCAAGCCCCGTATTGGCCCCGCGAGTGCTCAGACTGTCGGCCGCTACGTGGGCCACGTGCTGCACGGCCGCCGCCGAGGCGCCGACGGCGTCCCCAAACAGCACCAGGCCCCGGGCCGAGAAATGGACCAGCAGCAACTCCAGAAGATCGCCGTCGGATGCCACTTGACGGCCCATGGCTCGTCTGCCTCGGCGGCCAGGCCGAGCGCGGCAGGGCAAGCCAACGCGGCCGATAGCAGGAGACTTCGCAACATCACCTCGCGATCCTCGGTCGTACGAGTCGCTATTCCAGAACGTCACTTCGGCGCAGCCACCTCAATGGGCTTGACGATCAACTGTTCCGCGCTGGGCAAGGGCGGAAACTTCGCGTGCGGTTCCGACTGGTACCAGTAAGCGACCGATGCGATATCATCCTCCAGCGGAAGGTAGCGGCCCGATTTGTCCTGCATCCACCCCAGGGCCTGCATGGTCACTTTCAAGTCCTTCTCAAACCGCACCGGATCGGCGATGTGCCAGCGATACAGCCCGAACCGTTGCCCCGGCTGGCCGACGAGGTCCGGCGGGAGCACCTGCGGCATCCCTGCGTAGGGCGTCGTGTAGGCCTGGTAGAGCTTGGTCTCGGGATGGTGGAAACCGTACGAACCGCAGAAGTAGTCCTCGGTCCCGGTCCCGCAGATGGTGGGAAACTCCTGATCGCCGTCCATGAAGAACTTGATTTCTCCCTCACCCCACCAGCCGGGACTGCGCGCCTCCCAGGCCATGTAGGTCCCCACGTACTGGCCGCCGCCGCGAATCCCGTCGACGATGGTGTATACGTCTTTGGCCTTCAGCCCGTTGACGCGACGGAATTGGGCGTGGAAGTAGGCGGCGTCCCCGGGCACGTCGGTCAACGTGTAGTTGATCTGGTAGTAAATCGTCATCTGCTTGTCGTCGAGGTTCTCCAGGGTGATCTTGGCCCCCTTGCGGAACGGCATCGTCCAGTAGCAGTTGAACGCACTGCCCGGGTTGACGCACACCGGCAGAGAACTGATCTGGCAGTACTTGCCCCAGCCGCAGCCGAAGAAATCGCCCATCGGCACCTCGACCGACGGTTCCTCCTCGCCGTCCCAATAGAAGCGCAGGATGAACGAGCGAGTCTTCCCGATCGGGGCGGGCGTCATCCAGATCTGCTGAATCGCCCCCGAGCCCTCGATCTCGCCGAGCGTGAACGTGCTCTTGGCGGGAACGCGGACGTAAGGCGACACCTTCCAGCCCTGGCCCAGATCCCGAGCGGCCTTCAACGCAGGACCGTCGGTCGACATGCCCCCCTTACCCTTCTCGCCCGTAAAATTCTCCGGACTGATCGACCGCGTCTTCGCATCCGACAGGCGGTACAGGTTGCCCAGATTCATATCGAGCCCGTTGAAGCCCGCCGGAGAAAAGGCCGTCTGAGCGACCGCACACGTCCAAGATAAACAGACCGCAACAATTGCCAGGAAGCAGGTTCTGAAACGCATGAGAGTCTCCTTTACCGAAGGGTCGGGATGGGCTGATGAAAATGGGGACTGGCTCCGCAATACCTTGTGTCCTCGCGGCAGACCGCACACGATCAGTTGCGGTGCCTGTCCCCTTTTTCATCAGCGCGGTTGGCGTATAACGAGCGATGCCTGAAGCAGCCTCCGAAGCAGTGAGTATCGTAACACCGTCCCTCGTCACCTGTCCAATCAAAACCGCGCGGAAAGACCACGTAGGCTGGCTCTCCCGAGCCGACCAGAAGAACCGCCGGAAGACTCGTCTTTCCCGAGCCGACCCCAAGAAACGCCGGAAAACGCAGCGTTTGAAAGCCTGGCCACGAAACAGCGCGACTTCAAACTTGCGCGTCACATCCTCGGCCGGATCGACGCGTCCCGCTCGCACGTCATTCCCGCGCAGGCGGGAATCCAGATCGTGAATCGCCGGGCGACACTGGCTGCTTGTCAGCCAGTGCCTTCTGAAGTAAACTTCCGGGCATGAAACAGGCTCCCCACAGAAAGCCTGTTCGCCACTACGACGACGCCGCTCATCTTCACGAACTGACTGAGCCCAAACCCTCGCCGAACAAGGCGCTACAGCCAACGCCAGCATCTGCCACGCCGCCTGCGGGGCAGGAGTTGCACCCGCTCTAGGCGTGACTCATCGATGACGTTGGATTTCGTAAGGATCTGAAGACGATGCGCAATTCGATACGAATTCTACAGGTTGCCCTCGTTGCCGCACTCGTTCTGACGATATGCACGTCCTGCTCCGAGAAACGGAACGGAGATCCTGCAGAACCCAAGCAGGAGGCCATACCGGCAGGTGTGCTTATGGATCAGTCCATCCGTTTCCGGTACGCGATCTACTACCTGCCGTCACCGCCCGCGGATCCACTGGTTGCATTGCAGGAACTACTTTCCAAAGAGAAGAGACCACCAGCGCTCGTAAACGAGCTCCCGGACAAGCCCGGAAAGCCCGTCATCTATGGCCGTTCCGTTACTGAGGTACAGACCAAGTATGCTCCCCCAGACATGCGGTCTCTGCAGTATTTCGGACGTGGTCTCACTCGCGACCAAGCTGAGGAACTGCAGAAGAGCCGTCAGGTCTTCATCATGGAATGTGCCCATGACAAGGAGCACACGTGGGAAGGGCTGCGGATGGCAAATCAGATTGCTGAAGCGATGGCTCGAGAGACAGGCGGGCTGGTCTGGGATGAGATGACGCATGAAGTATTCACGCCAGTCGCGTGGAACAACATGCGGATTCAAACATGGACACAAGACATCCCTGATGTTTCCGACCAAACCACGATTCATGCGTACAGATCCGACGAATATGTCCGTGCAATCACTCTGGGAATGGCGAAATTCGGACTGCCGGATGTGGTGGCGGAGGACTTCTCGTGGTCACTCAATCGAACAATCGGGCACCTCATCAATCTCTTTTGTCAATCGATGGCTGAGGGGGCTGTCATTGAGAGGCCCGGCGAGTATGACCTGGATATTCGCAGGATTCAGAACAGTGAAGTCCGTGAAGCCCAAATCACTTCCTTGAAGACAAACGCTACCGCCGTGGCACTGCTTTCCCTGAAGAAGGGCAAGTGGGAACAGGGAGATCCTGAAAACCGGTTGATAGAATTGGGCTTCGATAGATATCCCGGTCGAGACGTGCACGCAAAGCAAGCGGAAATGCTCTCCTCTCTCTTTGGCTTCGAAGATGACGTCACGCGGGTGACACACAGCGAAGAGCTGCTTGCAGCAAGTCGCAGGGCGAAGGCTAGGTTGCCCGCGCTGCGCGAGGAGTTTGTTGAGGGCTTGGATCCGGGCGAGTTCATCCAGGTCAAGACGCCATTCAAGACTCCGGATGGAGGGCAAGAATGGATGTGGGTCGAGATTACCACTTGGGAGGGAGAAAAGATCAAAGGTGTGCTGAAAAATGAACCTTTCAATATTCCTTCACTCCACGGTGGCCAGATTGTCAACGTGAAGCAACAGGATGTGTTTGACTACATCAGACGATACCCGGACGGAAGACAAGAGGGAAACGAGACTGGTGCCATCATCCAGAAGATGCAGCAGGCAAGTGGCGGACAATAATCCAACAACGGAAATCGCCCCGATGCTACGGCGACACCCGGCCCGTAAGGAGTCACGGCCAACGAAAGGGGGGAGCACAATGTCGAGAAGTAGTCACCCGGCAGCACAATGCCAAACCTGGCCAGTACCGGCACAGATGCCACCAACCGGGGGGCTCACACAGACAAGCGCAAGTCTTTGCGTCGTCAAGAAATGACAAACGCCAGCGAATGCTGGCGTAAGCGAGGCCGAAGGGGCTCGAACCCTCAACCACCGGATCGACAGTCCGGTACTCTAACCAATTGAGCTACGGCCCCGGATGAGCTCAATTCTCACCTCCGAGACTTTGAATTATACCTTCCGATGATCGGCCCGCAAGTGGCCCGCCCTCAACCTTTTCCCCGCAAATCGGCCGAGTCCCTACCACACCACCCCCAAGGCGGGAATCACACCGCCAATCCGCTAGATTCCCTACCTCAGAATCCCGCTCGGCCCGCTTCTGCAAGCTAGGTTTTCCGGGCGACATCCAGCCCCACATGCCGTCACGCTCTCATAACATTTCGCAACCAAACCGTCACGTTTTTCTGGCTGGCGGCCTTGCCGCCCGGTCTCGTGGAACCAAACCTATGTGGAACCACATCGAAACTGCATTTCGGCACGTCGATCGTTGGGACGGCCAGGAGTGGCTCGTCGCTCTCGTCATCGCCCTGTCCATCGGATTCGTTTGCATGCGAGGCCTCGGCTCGAGGTCCAAGTTCTGACGTCTCCGAAGCACTGGTTGGCCCCTCATGCCGTTACGCTCCCGCCGTCCCACGGCGGGGTGGGCCCGCAACCCAACCTCCACCAAGACATGCGCACGAATCCCGAACAGTAACTCGAAAAACTGATGCCCCCGGGGCCGAAGCCATGCTCGATTCTCTCCAACTCCAATTGCCCGCAACCGTCGCTCTCGCTGCCGTCGCAGCCGTGGGCTACCTGCTCGGGCTGATCCGATCAAGGGATCGGTCGGAACAGGCCGTCCGATCGCGCACCCAACTCCGCCAGGCCGGCCAGGTCGCCCGCGAACTGGAGAAAATCGCCTGGACCGTGCGGGAGAATCTCTCGCGCCATCACGCGCGGCTCGGCCAGTTCAAACACCGAATCAACGAGTTGCAGCGCACACGAGGCACCGAGGCCGACACGGCCAGGCACCTGGCCGAAGAAGCCGAAGCCATCCTCACCCCAACCGTGCGGTTGGCCAGCCAGATCGCTTCCGCCTACGACCACATCCGCGAGCAGACCGAACACCTCGTCCAGATGACGAGCAGTCGCACCGACCCGCTCACAGGCGTCGCCAACCGCCACTTCGTGGAGGAAACCCTGGCCGGCCAGTTCGCCGCCATGCGCCGCTACCGCACGGGCTTTGCCGTTGCCCTGTTCGACGTCGATCGATTCCACCGAGTGGGAGATGGCGAGGGCTTCCACGGCGACCAGGTGCTCCCGAAGATGGCGGCTTGCCTGACAGAAGTCGCCCGCGAAACCGACGTCGTGGCTCGCTTCGGGAGCCAGGCCTTCCTCATCGTCATGCCGCAAACCGATCTGGAAGGAGCCTCCTATTTCGGCGAGCGATACCGCGAAGCCGTCGAGCAACTCGGCACGGTGACCGTGAGCGGCGGCGTGACCGTGGCGTTGGAAGGGGACGACGCCGGGTCGCTTCTCTGCCGCCTGGAAGAAGCCCTGCAGATGGCCAAGCACAGCGGTGGGAACAACGTGTTCCGCCACGACGGCATCCGCCTGGAAACCGTCGCCGAGCCGGCTGAGGCGGCGCTGGCCACCTGAGGCAGCTCTCCACTGCCTGGCAATCCCATCGGCATTGATGCCACTGACGGTCCGCCCCATAATGGGACCAAGTCAAGGGAACCTCTCTTGCCGCCCTGCGCTCAGTCAACGACGGGCCCACGCCTGAAGCCCGAACGTGGAGCCTGAACTCTCGTCCCCATGTACCGCCGACTCCGACATACGCCCTGGTCGCTGATCCTGCCGGCCCTCCTTTTGGTCGGCATCGGGCTGGCCGCCGTCGCCCGCTGCGACGAACTGGCCGGTTCCAACGGGCGGTTCTTCTACCGCCAGATTGTCTGGTGCGAGGTCGCCCTCTTGTTCTTCCTGGCGACCGCCCTCCCCTCACACCGCCACTTCTGCCGCCACGCCTACACGGTTTATGGCGGCTCGATCGTCCTCCTTCTGCTCGTCTATCTGTTTCCGCCGATCAACGGGGCCCATCGCTGGATTCGATTGGGGCCCGTCGGGCTGCAGCCGTCCGAACTGGCAAAGGTCGCTTGTGTGATCGTGCTGGCTCGCTATCTGCGGGACCGCGACCAACTGCGGCGAGCGCCGGGCGTTGTGGGGCCCGTGCTCCTCGCGCTGATCCCAGCCCTGTTGATCCTCCGCGAGCCCGACCTGGGCACTGCCACCGTCCTTTTCCCTGTGTTGCTCGTGATGTTGTTCGTCGCCGGCACGCCCGTGAAGAGCCTGGCGGCACTCGTTCTGGTCGCAGTCGGCCTCCTGCCCGTCCTCTGGACGCAGATGAGTCTGGAGCAGCGTTCCCGTGTGACGGCCCTTTTCCATCAGGCGGGGCCCGGCGAAACGGACGACGACGAAGCCTATCAACTCCGCCAGGCCAAACAGATGGTCGCCCTGGGCGGCGTGTGGGGGAGCTTCTGGCTCGGCGAAGCGGTCGACGATCCGGCCGCGTACCGCCTCCCCGAAGCCCACAGCGATTTCGTGTTCTCCGTCATCGGCGAACGGTTCGGACTCCCCGGCATGGCCGCCGTGCTCGCACTCTTCGCCTGGCTGGTCGCTCAGTCCGTTGCCGTGGGCCACCGCACCCGCGACCCCTTCGCTCGCATGTTGGCCTTCGGGGTGGCCGCCCTGCTGGCCGTTCAGGTGGTCATCAACACCGGCATGTCGGTGGGCCTCCTTCCCATCACCGGCCTGCCCCTCCCCCTGGTCAGCTACGGCGGTTCCGGCCTGATGACCCAGGGCATCGCCCTCGGCCTCCTCGTCAACGTCGCCGTCCGCCCCGGCTACGACATCACACCCGAGCCGTTTCAGAGTTTTGAGCAGTGAGCTTGGAGGGACGAACCGTTGCCAACAGACTCCCCGATACTATTCCTCTGGCTCACAGCTCAAAGCTCATGGCCTCTCCACCCGCTCCAACCTCACGTCATCAAACGAGATCTCGCCGACGGCGCCCAGAAGCCCGATCCGCACGATCGCCTCCCTCGCCTGCGGCGGAACGTCGATCACTTGGGACCGGGTCTGCCACGGGAAAGTGCCGAACCAAGGACCGATCCCGTCGGTCTTGATCACGTCGCGAGCCTTGTCGTAGAACGTTATCAAGAATCCGGGCAGTTCCTGAGCCGATTGGCCCGGACGAATGTTGGCCCCCGACACACGCACCGACATCTTGATCTGCTTGACTTCCCGCCCGTCGATGCCCAGGCCTTGAAGCGCCCGGCAACCGCGACCCGGTTCGTCGTTGGCAAATCTCATGTAGTTTGCTCCCTCCGGCGCGCCCCCGGTCACAACTTCACCCTGGCGCAGATAGTGCCAGCCGTTGGGCAAGCCGGTGTCGCCCACAAACTCCTCGAAGCCCCCGTTGCAGATCGTCGGGTGGGTGGGATCCGGTAGGACTTCGCGACGCGCTTCCGCCGCGCCGGTCATCGGAACGAACAAAGTTGGCCGCAACGCTTCGCGGACTAACTCGCCCTTCTCTTTCTTGAACAGATACAGGTTCTGTGTGTAACGCTGCCCCACCGGCACCACCATGCGGCCCCCCTCCTTCAACTGCTCGACCAGTTTCGGCGGAACCGACTCGGGCGAGCAGGTGACGATGATCTTGTCGAACGGCGCATACTCGGGCCAACCGAGATACCCGTCGCCGACCTTCGACTTCACGTTGGGATACTGGGCCAACACCTTGGCGGCCGTCTTCCCCAGCGACTCGACAATCTCGATCGTGTACACGTCCTTGACCAGGTGGCTCAGCACCGCCGCCTGGTAGCCGCTCCCCGTGCCGATCTCCAGAACCTTGTCCTCCGGCTGCGGATCGAGGGCTTCGGTCATGTAGGCCACTACAAACGGCGGCGAAATCGTCTGCGACTCGCCGATCGGCAACGCGATGTCGTAGTAGGCATAGCGGCGGTGGGAGATGGGAATATGCTCGTGCCGCGGCACCGTCCGCATGGCCTTGATCACGAGGGGATTCTTCACCCCCGCCGCCACGATCTCCTCATCGACCATGCGATTTCGAGCGGCCTCGATCACGCGGCTCGACTGCGCCGCAACCGGATTCGATGCCGTCACGAGAATTAACAGACAGCCGCTTGCCACACAAATCGCGGTTCGAATTCTCATCGGAACATCTCCACCAGGGCCTCGCGGAAGTTTGGGAAGTTTGGAGGGCTATTCCAAACTCATTGCCTGAACGCGCTGCTCGGCTTGGCGATTCTGTTCCTCCAAATCCTCGCGATGATCGTGGCAGTACGCGAGGGCCGCATGGACGTCTGCCACCGAGAGCTGCGGAAAACTCACAACAATCTCTTGAGGTGTCCGACCATTGAGGTCATGCCACACATGGATGTCCCACACGCGAATGCGCGTACCGACCAGGCACGGCTTTCCACCGCATATTTCGGCAGAGCGTTTAATGTGCTTGGACAGAGTAGATCCCATCCTTCTATTATACCCTTCGTAAGCAGGGCGAGCAAGAATGACCAAGGGATAGACGACTCTCTGGCACTCAACCTCGAACTCCGGCCGATTCCAACTATCCAATCCCTCTTCGCATGGTTGAATTCTCACGCATCTTTCTGTCATTCTTTCCCCTGCCTGCGAAATTCCCGTGCCTACAATGCATTCCTTTTCGGCCACTCCACCGGCAACCACATTCCCTTGTCCCCATTCCCTTGCCAAACTCCCACCTTACCCACAAGAAACCGCCGCCCCAAGAACTGGCAGAATCGCTCACTCGTTGACCAACTCCGCCGCGTTTCACCATCGCTTTCCCATGGCCCGCCGCAACAAACATCGCCGCCTTCACTTGATAGACGACGCACGCCCTGCCCGGTTAGAATAGCGGCTCCTTCTCAACTCCAAGCCGGAAAAGCAATATGACGGACAGGCCTCGAGATTCATCCGTGACAAGAAAAAACGCACCACCACTCCCCTTCCGTGCATCCAACCTGCCCGCCCACGCAACAAACCGGCTCCTCATCGCCCTTGCCGCCGCAACACTGCTTCTCCTCTTCCCCATTGCCCCGCTCTCCGCGGCCGATGTCGGCATTTCCGTCGCCGACTTCAAGTCAATTCAAGAAGCCCTCGACGCAACCGAAGGCCAAATGATCTTCGTCCCCTCGGGCGACTACCCGATCGAACGCAAGATCCGCATCCACACCGACAACGCCGGACTCTGGGGCCCCGGCCGGATCGTCCAGAACAACCCCGACCAACCCATTCTCGAAATCGAAGACGCCTCGGGCGTCCGCGTCCGCGATCTCACCCTCACCCGGCCCGAAGCCCGGCAGGACACGGCCCTTGAGGGAATCCTGGCCCTGCGATGCCGCGACCTCACCCTCGAGAACCTCCGCGTCGTCGACAATCGGACCTGCTCAGGAGCGATCGTGCTTCGCGACTGCCAGGGAGCCGAGATCCGAAGCTGCCTGGTCCGCAATTACATGCGAATCTCCATCGACGACCGCACCGGCAGCGACGACTGGGGCTACGCTTTCCATTGCATCGACGGCACCGGCATCGTCGTCAATTCCAGCACCGGTACCCTGATCCAGGGCAATCGCGTCGTCGAAGACCATCTCCTACCGACGCCCGAGGTCAAACAGCAGTACCACCTTGGCGACTTCGTGAAGAAGAACCCCGTCAAAGGAACGATCGTCAGCCAGAAAGTCTGGGACGAGGAACGTGTCGACAACTGGCACCAGGGATCGGCCGTCATCGTCACCTCGCCCACAGTGAGCGACTACACCCGAATCCTCGGCAACTCGATCGAAAACGCCGCCCAGGGAATCGACATCCATTCCGACCACGTGATCATCGCCCAGAACATCGTCAACAATGCCTTCATGGGCATGAAGGCCATGCACGGCTCGCGCAACGTCCTGGTGATCGGCAACCAGTTCTCGAAGAACGACCTCTGGAGTATCGGCATGATGCCCGGCGCCTCGTCCCACGCCGCCTCCCCTCCCCTCCCCGGCCAGGACGCCCTTCCGCCCAACGTCGACGGCGGATCGATCATTGCCAACAACGTCATCTCCGACTTTGGCTACGGCCACGCCCACTGGATCTGGGGCGACGGCGGAGCACCCATCCGCTTCGACACCGGCCAGAAACCCGACGACCCGCCGCTGGCCGACATCATTGTGCAGGGAAACATCGTCTACGACACCAGCCGCACCGAGTCGGGTGGCCCCGTAGAAAAACGCCCCCGCTATCGATACGCCGTCTTGATCCCAAAAGAAGTCACCGGCCTGAGATTCTCAGGCAACATCTTCCATCCCGGTTGGGACGGCGTGTCGAACGTAGATCTGAAGCAATAACACGCTCGCAACCAACCAAAGCCTACTCAACTGGCTGATCAGGAACAAGCGAATGCTCGGTGCAGAACGACTCGCAGCCGTAATGAACGGCAAGAAACCCGACCGCGTCCCCGTCATGCCCAAGATCTGGGTCAACCTGGCCGCACGCCTGACTGGCACCGACCTGGCCCAGATCATTGAAAAGCCCCGCACCGCCACGCAAGTCGTCATCGACGCGGCCCGGCAGATCGGCATCGACGGGGCCCGGCTCTTCCTGTTCCCCGCACGCCGCATTCGGCGCGATGGCGGCCGACTGATCGAGGTCGATCCCGCCGGACGCCGCCTCGGCGAAATCGATATGGAGGGCGGGCTGGCCACTCGGCTCGATCGATGGGACGACTTCCGTATCGACGACCCGTATCATCTGGCTTTCCGAACGTCGTGGTCCCACGAAAAGCCCTTTCTGCAAACCGAAGCCGACCTGGCAAGGATGAACGTGCCCGACAAGTCGTTCTACGAGGCCCACGGCTACGGCGACCTGGCACGAGAGATGCTCGCTCACGCGGGCGACCACGTCGGCCTGGCCGGCGATTGCGATTCGGCCACCCTCGCCTTCTGCGTGTCACTGCGAGGCATGCAACAGGCACTCCTCGACCTGATCGACGCGCCCCACCTGGTCCACCGGTTAATGGAAAAGGGCTCGACCTACGCCATTGAGCGGGGCAAGTTCCTCGTCGACTGCGGTCTCCGAATTCTCCGCCTCAACGATTCCGTCGGCAACATGTCGGTGATCTCGCCGCGTCTCTGGAAAGAATTCGTCTATCCCCACATGAAGGAAGTCTGCCACGAACTGCACGCCTATTGCCCCGAGGCCAGAATCTACTGCCACATCTGCGGCAACGTCCTGCCGATCGTCGAACCGTTGGTCGAAACCGGCCTCGACTGCATCGCCCCCCTCGATCCCCTCGGCGGCTTCACCGTGGCCGACGTCCGCCGCCGCGTCGGCGATCGCTACGTCCTGATGGGCGGCGTCAACACCATGTCGTTCGTCCATTCAAGCCCCGAGGAACTTCGCGCCGAGGCCCTCCGCTGCATCGAAGAAGGAAACCGCCACGGCGCCTTCGTCCTCGGCTCCGGCTGCGCCCTGCCGGGCGATGCCAAACCCGAGAACCTGGAGGCGCTGGTTCAAGCCGCAACCGCTTAGTTGGACAGTGCCACTTGGGGTGTGCCGGGAACCGAAAGCCCTGCGCCAAAATCGTTTAACCCGCTGCCGTAGGCGAGGATTGCCAACCATCCCAAAGCGGCCTGTAGTCGCTGAACGACCTCGCCTGCGGCACAACCGCCTTCCAGCCCGCTTTCAACAACTCCGCCATCTCCTTGCGAATGCCGGCACAGTCCGGCCGATCGACTACGTTGTCCGTCTCCCAGGGATCTTCCCGCAGATCATACAACTAGGGAATCAGTTCACCCTTGTAGATCCACTCGGCATAGCGGTAGCGATCCTGCCGTCTTCTTGTCTACTCGCGCACGCTGTTTCTTCCCCTTCCCCTGACCGCCGGCCTTCTTGGGCCGGACCACGTCCTTCGGTTCATTGGGGGTCGGCATTGGCGCCTGGATGGCCTTCCGCCAGGCGACGAGCTTGGCGTGCAGCTCCTTGGTCTTCTCCGGCATCTGCTCGGCCAGGTTCTTGCTTTCGCCCAGGTCGTCTTCGAGGTTGTACAGCTCCAGGTGCTTGTCTTCCAGAAACTCCATGAGTTTCCACGGACCGGCCTGAACCAGCGTAACCGGCGTGGTGCGCCAGGTGTCGCCCCCCGAGCCAAGGTAACCTGGGAAGTGCTGATAGATGGCCTCGCGACTCAGGGAAGCATGGGCGTCGCGAAACAGCGGCACGAGACTGGCGCCGTCCAAGGGGTAGTCAGTCGGTGGGGCTGCCCCCGCGATCTCCAGAAAAGTTGGGTACACGTCGACGTGGATCGCCGGCACCTGGCAGATCGAGCCCGGCCTGGTCACGCCCGGCCAGCGGACGATGAACGGCACCCGCGTGCCCCCCTCATAGAGGCTTCCCTTGCCGCAGCGCAAGGGCGCGTTGTCGGTGACGTCGCGGGCGTTGATCCCCTCGCGCACATATCCGCCCACGCCGCCGTTGTCGCTCGAGAAAATCAGTACGGTGTTCTCCGCCAGTTGCAGCCTGTCGAGCGTTTCCATCACCCGTCCCACACTCTCGTCGACGCTGGCGATCATGGCGGCGTAGACCGGATCGTTGTGCCCGCCCGCGGGCGCCTTCGGCTGAAACGTGTCGATCAGCCCCTGCTTCGCCTGGTACGGTGAATGCACGCCGAAATGCGGAAGATAAAGGAAGAAGGGTTCCCCCTTGTGCCGCGCCATGAAGTCGACCGCCTTGTCGGTAAGAAAATCGGCCAGGTATTGGCCCTCCGGGTACTCCGCCTTGGGCGAGGTCGCGAAATCGAAATGCCGCCCCATCGACACGATCGCCTCGTCGAACCCCCGCTGTCCCGGGTGGTGCTCCGCATCCTGGCCCAGGTGCCACTTGCCGAACAGGCCGGTCGCATAGCCGGCCTTTTTCAGCGATTGGGCGATCGTGATCTTCTCCAGCGGCAGGTTGACCACATTGTCGACAGGACGCAGGGGCCGGCTCTGCCAGTTGAAGCGGTCGATGCTCCCCACCGTGTAGACGCCGGTTCGCGGACCGTACTGGCCGCTCATCAGCGCCGCCCGCGTGGGAGCGCAGTTCTGGCAGTTGTGGTAGCAGTCCAGCCGCATCCCCTGGGACGCCAACCGGTCGATGTTCGGCGTCTCGTAGTACTTCGATCCCTGGCCCCCCAAATCCGTCCAGCCCAGATCGTCGGCGAGGATGAACACGATATTGGGTGCTTGGCGCTCTTGCGATGGTCTCTCGGCGCCGTTCGACGCTGCAACCGCCAACAGGAGAAGTAGCAGTGGAACGGCCTTGTATCGCAAATGGCCCGGCAATTGAGAACGCCTTGTAGTCCCCATCATCATTAGCTCCCTGAAAGAACCCTTCTCTCGCAACGCGACTGTGTGCTGCCCGCACGTGTCGAGATGAGCCGCGCGCCGTCTCAGTATCCGTACGCGGTGAGGCCCCGTCAACATTCCGCGGGCTGACCGGCAGGAGAACTGCAGAGTCCTCTTGTGGCAAGAAAAGCAGCAGGCACTCTCCGAGCGCCGCTGGCGGGAAATCGGGATATCCGGCAGTTCTGCGGACGGCACGGCGGAGCGTGCCTGCTACCTTCTTTGGCGGACGGCACGGCGGAGCGTGCCTGTTACTTTGCAGTTCCCCTGGGTCTGACCGGTGGCTCTAACGCGGTTGGGGGGAGAACGAAGGCAGGCGGACGAAAAGAACCTACCAGTTGGACACTCCAACTTGGTAAATTCCTCTTATCCGCCTACTGAATCTGCCGCGAGACTATTCTCGGGTCTGTTCCGGCGAGACAAACTTCCCGCGCTGGCGCGCCAAGCCACCTGGACTTTGCCGCCTTCAGATGGGCCGCTTGAGAAGTCGCTGAATCGCCTCGATTCAATTCCGGCCAGAACGGCCGAACTGAGCCAGACAATCCCTTGTCAGTTCCAGCCGTCGTCCTTCCTGCCGCTCTTTTTCTTCTCGGCAGTCGTCAGCTTGTCGGTCATGTTGGTGACCTTCAGCTTGAGCGCCAACCGGGTGAGCAGAGCCGTCTTGTCGGTGCCCAACTTGGCCATTGCTCGGGCCTTGTGGTTGTTCACCGTACTCGGGGCCAGCTTGAGGATTCTGGCCGTTTCCTGATCGGTGCAACCCAGGCTGGCCAAACGGACGATTTCCTTCTCCCGAGGTGTCAGTGCAGATGCCACAAATGTGCTCCCTATGCAAAGCATTTGAAGTGGAAGTGCCAATGCGAACATTATGCCCAGTACAATAGTAGGACGCAAGTACCGAAGTCGACTACCTTTCTCACGAAATACAATTTCTGGTCAAAATGGGACCCTTGGACGCCAGGGACCCGTCCGCCGGAAGGCCGGAGAGGCCTGATTCGGCGGTTTCGCCGGGATTCACGGGCAAGGACTGGCTATCCCCACAAGTAGGGCAGACTTGGCGACTCGCCGCGTCGAGGACGCCATCCCAGAGGAGTTTCCCGCACCTCCCTTGTCCTGTTTTGGCCTAGTAACCCGTGGCTAAGCACAAAGTGTGCCGAACCCACCCCATTTGAATCACGACTCTCTTCCGGGGCCAGTGACGGTCCGCCAAGATCAGTGGTCCCCAGTACCATGGAGTCTCATCCGCGGCCTTCGCGTGTTGCCCACCTCTCCATGTTGACTCGCTTCAGACGCCTCGCTTACGATGGTCCCCGTCCCTTGTCCCCCCCGCACCACGCCTCCCCGGAGCCTCCCATGCGCGCCAGCCGCTGTCTCCCTCCCACCCTCCTGCTTCTCTTCCTCACTGCCACCGCACCCGTGGCGGCCGAAGTCGACCCCTGGCGTGCCGTCTTCAACCGGCCCGAAGAGCTCGCGAGCAGCGACGCTCCCTTGGTCTGCGTGCTCAACATCCAGCATCCCGACGTCATCCGCGGGCAATTGGCCAAACAGGCGCCCGACCTCTACTCCGGCGAACGATTCCGCAGCCGGGTCGAAGCCCTGGCCGGCCTACCCTGCCTGCACCTGCATTTCACCGAGGTGACCGGCGCCGACCTCGACCGACCCAACGTCAAGGCGATCCTCATCAGCGGGCGGTCCAAGACGGTGCCGGGTCGCGATTCGGAGTTCTTCTCCCTCATCAGGAACACCAAGATCCCCATGATCGGCTTCTGCGGAGGAATGCAGTTGATTGGCAAGGCCTACTCGGCCGAAGTTTCGCAGATCCGCCAGCTCCGCGAAGGCGAAGCCGACCCGAACCCCAACTACCACCCAGGCCTGTTCAAGGAATGGGGCTTCCTGCCGGTGCGGATCACCACCGACCGCGACCCTCTGTTCGATTCACTGCCCGACGAAATCATCGTTCGCGAGGCCCACGCCTTCCACGTCCCCACGGCCCCCGCCGAGTTTGAAGTCCTTGCAGCCACGGACGAGTGCCCCGTCGAAGCCTTCAAGCATCGTGATCGCCTGCTCTACGGCACGCAATTCCACCCCGAAGCCTACGACGACGAGCATCCCCAAGGGCAAGTCATTCTACAGAACTTCCTCCGCTTGGCCGGCGCCGCTTCAGCCCCCGCCGATGCACGCTAGCTCGAAATAGGACGCGTGATATGGTGGGCCGCGTTTAACCTTATTTTCCGCTACCCTGTGTCGTTTGCAACGGGTGCGTGGCGGAGGCGGTCAGTTAGGGGGCCTTGGGAGGCGGCGGCTGAGAAGTTGTGCGGGGGTGGAGAGGCTCAAGCGTTGCAGCAAG
>JAAYAY010000244.1 GCA_012719125.1 Planctomycetaceae bacterium
GAGTCGTCGTCCGCAACATAGGGCATGGTGGAACTCCTTTCCGCCAGAGTGAAGAAGAACCGCCCTTATCGTCGACTCGAAGGTTTCTTTCCAGGCCAATTTCCTCCTACAAAACCAGAATGCTCCCCGGAGCATCTCGGTACGACTTGCACCTGGTTGCGGTTCGACAACACGACCTTGAACACCGTGTTCTTCGAAGAATTGAAAATCCGGCAATATGCACCAGCCCTTTCTCGAATGATGTCGATATCGTCGTTCGTATCCGAGATGAAGCGCCCACCACGAACTGGATTCCACGGGTCGCCCAATTGCTCGTATATGCCCCGAACCGTTATTTCCTTCGCACTTGGGTTGGCTATGTTGATCACTCCGCCAGCCTGAACTTTGAGGTCGACAGACATCCCGGTCTTGAGGGGGACGGCGGCAACTCCACTTGCCTGGACACTGAACTCCGTCTTTCCGGTATTGAAGATCCGATAGGACAATCCGGTTACGCCGTGGGTGATCGGCGCCTCCTGCGCAGCCGGAATTGTCAACTGAAATCGACCGCTTCGAATGGCGGCGGTCATTTCGCCAGAACGGGCCAAGTTGTTGGATCGTCCACTACGCATAGCCATCGATATTCTCCCCCTGAGTCAAAAGTGTTGGGCGAGGATTTCAGCACACCTTCACCGCCAAGTATTGCCCCCTCGACAAGTGCTAGTCAAGACCCCCGAAAGAACCAGACAGAATTGGGCGGCGGGAAGGCCCGCCCTTGTCTGCAAGACCCTCTACTGCGACCGCCAAATCCGAATATCCCCCTCCAACCCTCCCGACGCGATCGTCCCCCCGTCCGGCGAAACGGAGATCGAAAAGACCTGCCGGATATGCCCGGACAAGGTCGTCAGCAATTCACCAGAGGCGGTGTCCCAGAGTTTCAACTCCTTGTCGCGGCCCCCTGAAATCAGCGTACTGCCGTCCGGAAATGTCGCCAGCGCGTTGACCCGACTGGTATGTCCTTTGATGACCGAACGGGTGCGACGCGACCGCAAGTCATAGAGATGAATCTCGCCTGAGTCGGTTCCAATCGCCAGCAATCGACCGGCCTCGCAGAATGCCAACGCCATTGGAATCGAGGGAACATGTAATGGTGGGGCTTGGGGCGATCCATCAGTTGCTGTAACGAAGACGACGTCGCCGTCGTCATAACCGGCCACGATGGACCGATCGTCGGGGGAGAACGCCAGAGAATGCAGAGCCGCTTCACGGCCCTCGATCGTCAGCCGGGGTTCATCCCAGCGGCCCGACTCATACACGAAGCACCCTCCCAGACGAGTGGCGACCGCCAATTGATCTCCGGACGAAGAGAAGGTGAGGTCAACAATCGCACTCTCCGGAACGCGGAATCCTTGGACAAACTCGCCGGATTCGCCCTTCCATAGATAGACCTGCTGTTCGATGTCGGCCACGGCAATGAGATCGCCTTGAGGTTGGCAGGAAGCGCCGGCAGTCTCCCCCGCAGGTCCGTCGGACAGGTCGAGCGACTCTCCGGTCTCGATGTCCCATATTCGCACGGTCCCGCCGCCGTCTGCTGCCACCAAACGCCTTCCGTCGGCCGGAAAGGCAACCGCTCGAACGTGTTTCTCGTGCCAGAACGTGTTGGGCCTGTTCAGGCGATCGATCCGCAGCAGCTTGACGCTTCCGTCGCCGCTGCCCACGGCCAGATATTCGCCGTTGCCGGATCTGGCCAGCGCGCCGTCGGTGAGATTGTGGGTCTTGAGCTTGCGGAGCTCCACGAGATCGGCCGTATCGTACAAGTGGAGTTGGCCGTCACTGGCAAGGATCGCAAGAAGCGGCGTCCCTTTCACGAATTCGAGATCTCCGATCCGTCCCGCATTCATGTCGTAGGTGTGGAGGAGCGTCCCGTCCGATACCGACCAGATGCGAACGACGCCGGCGTAGCTCCCCGTAACAATCGTCTGCCCGTCGTCCGAGAACGCCAGCTTCTCGAGAAATGGATTGGGATCCAGATCGTGAGTCGTTGTTCCGCTGTCGATATCCCACACTCGGATGCGGCCGTCTTGGGCCGCGATTGCGATCGACTTCCCGTCTGCCGAGAAGCGGGCATCCTTGGTTCCGTTCTTGCCGGTGGGTATTTCCCCGGCGAGCAACTGCGAATCCGCCTCCCAGATGCGTACCGCCCCGCTGGAACCCGCCGAGAGGAATCGCGTCCCGTCCGGCGAGAAACGCACGAGGGCCACCGGGGGCCCATGTTTGATTTCCAGCAGGGCCTCGTCGCTCTCCACGGGACTCCACATGCGGATTTTCCCGTCCGAGGAGCCGGAGAGCAAGTGACTGCCGTTCGGAGCGAAGTCGATGGCCGAGAATCGACCGACGTCCAGCGACAACACGCGGATCGTCTCACCCGTCTTGCCCTTCCAGACGCGAATCGATTTGTTGTTGGCACTGGTCGCGGCGAAAAGGTCGCCGGTTGGTGAAATCGCAACGTCACCGGCGGCGTCGCCCTGGTTCACGATCTGCGCGAACGGCCTGGTCAGGCCGTCGAAGTAGCCCCACTCAAATCCGCGCAAAGGGGACATGCGATCCGCGGCAACGACGCGGTCGAGCATCTGCCTCACGCCCGAAATGTCCCCTTTCTCGTAGTACTCGGCCGCGAGAGTCATTTGGGATCGATAGAGCGCCTGCCGCGTCAGTTCGGCAGCACTGGCCGCTTCCCAGTAGAAGTAGCTGACGCCCGCCAGACCCACGCTCAAACTGAGAATGAGGCCGGCCGCGAGGGAGGCCACCGCCGGGCGCCTGCGACACCAGCGCCACCCGCGTTCCAGCGAGGAGATCGGCCTCGCTTTGATCGGTTCCCCTTCGCGGAACCGTCCCAACTCGTCAGCGACTTCCTTGGCCGATTGGTACCGTCTGCCGGCATCGCGTTCAAGACATCGCAGGCAGATCGTTTCGAGATCCTTGGGGATCGTAGGCACCAGCTTTCGCGGAGACGGGGCATCCTCGACGACCTTCTGGTGAAGCAGGGCGCGCACGTTTCCCCGATAGGGGAGGTGACCGGTGAGCATTTCGAACAGGATCACGCCGATGGCGTAGATGTCAGCACGCTGGTCGGTCTCGCGAGTCCTGCCGCTGGCCTGTTCGGGCGACATGTAACGAGCCGTGCCGAGAATCTGTCCCTCAGACGAAATCGTCTCGTCATGCGAAAGTCTCTTCGCCAACCCGAAATCGGTGACAAACGGTTGGCCTTCCGAGTTCACGAGAATATTGCTCGGCTTGACGTCGCGATGCACGATCCCTTGCTCGTGGGCATGGTGCAAGGCCCTTGCCACTGCCGCAATCAAATCGGCTGTTTGCGAAATTGCCGGCGTGCCGGACGAGAGATAGTCCCGCAGAGTCAGCCCTTCAATGTACTCGCTTGCAATGAAAACCTGATCGTTCTCACTGCCCACCTCGTAGACGGAAACGATGTTCGCGTGCCGCAGATGGGCTGCGGTCTGAGCCTCGCGAAGCAGGCCGGCCACGTCGCCCCCCATCGGCTGCGGCAGTTTGAGGGCCACCTGGCGCTGAAGCATCGTATCGTCGGCCAGCCACACGCATCCCGAAGCCCCTTGGCCAAGCAGCCGAACCAGCAAGAAGTGGGCGACCGTGGTCCCGGCGAGATTGACGAACTTGGCGCTCCAAGACAGGGTTTCATCGCGTGTCGGTAATTGCACCAAACCGCAATTCGGGCAATGGACACTCGTCAGCAACGCTTTGGTCCGGAGTCCGTCCGACTCCTCGCCGACCGCCTCGGGAAGATCCAGATTGATGGGATGCAGGCACGTTGGACAGAAGACTTCCATCGGATTCATCCGTAGCCGGCGATACGACGAACCCCGGAGCTCGTGGCACC
>JAAYAY010000245.1 GCA_012719125.1 Planctomycetaceae bacterium
ATTTCCATACCAGGTTGTTCCATTCATGCCTGTAAAATGACGGACTTCGACGAAGGGCGCAACCCCCCTTTTGGAAAAACATCAGGTAGCGGAATGTGAGTTTAACCCGCTGCCGCAGGCGAGGCTGGTCTGTTTTCTCCGCAGTTGCAGATGAGGTTCTTCCGCCAATCCCACCCCTTCCTTCCGCCAATCCCACCCCTTCCATCCGTCATTCCCGCCCTACCATCCGTCATTCCCGCGCAGGCGGGAATCCAGAAACTCGCCAAACGGACGTGGATTCCCGCCTGCGCGGGAATGACGGTCAGAGGAATCCTCGGCTTGCCCCGCAAGTTGAAAACAGTCTCTCACTTGCTGGTTCCTCCAAGCCGCCCCCATTCCCACCCACTTGTTGACTTGCACCCCCGCCCGGGGTACAACCTGAGAGCCGGCTCCCTTGAGTCCGGCCCACGTCGGTTTATCCCGCCCCCGATTTTCCGCCTACCTTGGAGATCGAACCATGCCCGACCATCCCACCCGTCGTCAATTCCTCGCTGCAGTCTCGGCCGGAGCCGCCATGAGCTTCACCGCCACCAGCTATGCCAAGGTCGTCGGCGCCAATGAACGGATCGCCCTCGGCCTGATCGGCTGCGGCGGCCGCGGTTACAACGCCCACATGAAAGGCGTCCACCCGCACGATAAAGAGCAGAACGTCGAGTTCGTCGCCGTCAGCGATCCGTGGAGCATTCGCCGCGAGCGCGCCGCCGCCCGCGCCCAGGAGTGGTACGGACGCCCCGCTCGGCAGTTCGTCTCCTATCGCGAAATCCTCGACCTGAAGGACGTCGACGCCGTGATGATCGCGTCCTGCGACCACCATCATACCGTCCATCTCGAGGCGGCCGCCAAGGCCAAGAAAGACGCCTACTGCGAAAAGCCCCTCGCCATGGACATGGAGTCGCTCAACCGCTGCTGCGACGCCGTCAAAGAAAGCGGCATCGTCGCCCAGATGGGCACCCAGGTCCGCAGCTACGCCACCAGCACCGGCTGCCGCGAACTGTTCCGCTCGGGCAAGGTCGGCAAGATCTCGCGGATCGAACAGTGCCGCAACGGCAGCAAGCCCTACTGGTACTCCTGGATGCAAAGGGCCGAGCCGATCCGCGAAGAGGACGTCAACTGGAAGGAGTTCCTCATGGATCGCCCCATGCGCCCCTTCGACGGCAAACTGCTCACGGGCTGGTACGGCTACCGCGAGTTCACCGACGGCCCGATCGCCAATCTCGGCTGCCATTTCATCGACCTTTACAACTACATCGTCGGCACCACCCTGCCCGTCAGTTGCGTCGCCCAGGGCGGCACGTTCACCTGGAAGGATGAGTACGGCTTCACCTGCCCCGACCAGGCCCAGGCCGTCTGGATCTATCCGGAAGGCCTTATGGTCAGCTACACGACCAATTTCGGCAACGGCAACGGCAACGTGCTGAAAATCTACGGCGATCAGGGAACCATCGACCTGACGTCGTGGCGGGCCCCGACCTATTCCAGTGCGGGGGCGATCAAGCCCAGTGAGCTTCCCAAAGAGGATACGCCGGTTGCGGAAGTGGAAACGCCCGACCATTTCCTTAATTGGCTCCAGTGCCTGCGCACCCGCCAGACGACCAACGCCCCGATCGAGGCCGGCTATCACCATTGCGTGCCCGCCCTCATGGCCATGCGCGCCATGGACACCGGCCGGCGGCAAATCTACGACGCCGAGAAACGGGAAATCCGCGAAGGATAAACCTTCGCCGACACCCAAGATTCGTTTAACCCGCTGCCGCAGGCGAGGCATGGATCTGCCACCCGTACGCCATTCCCGCGAAGGCGGGAATCCAGAAACTGTATGTGAATCAGGCCTTTGCGGACCTGGATTGAACCGGTTTCGGGAAGATGAGGACCAATGAGGCATCCTACACGGAGATGCCGAAGAAGGCACAGAGATGAGGCATGATACTCTCTCCCGGATGAGTGGAGTGCCTCATCTCTGTCGCCATTCTTTCCAATGCAGGAGAACCTGAGCCACCATGAGTAGACAATCACTGTCCTTCCTCCGACCGACACTTGGCCTGCTTGTCTTCTCCATCGTGTCCGCACTGCCTCGCCCAGCCTCCGGCAACGACCTGACAGCAGAACTGCGAAATCTCCCCTACAAGATCGTCTTCGAAAGCTGCCAGGAGGGGAACTGGGACCTCTTCCAGGTCCGTGCCGACGGCTCCGACCGCGTCAATCTCACCAGGACGCCGGACGTCAACGAACTCTACCCCCATGTCTCCCATGACGGCACGAAGATCTGCTTCTCGGTCGACCAGGGCGACGGGGAGAACAAGTCCCGCAGCGTCTACTGCATGAACGCCGACGCAACCGGGCGGCAGCTCGTGGCACCCAATGCCCGCGACGCCTGTTGGGCAGCCGATGACAAAAGTATCGTCTATCTCAAAGACGAATTCACGAAACTCGCCTTGATTGACTATGCCACCAAAGGCGTTTTCCTCTACGACGTCGAATCGGGACGGAACCAGCCCCATCCCAACCCCGAGTTGGAGCACCTCTACGGCATCGGCGCCACGCCGGACGGGAAGTGGTACCTGGCGACCGTGCACGGCGGCATGGGCTTCGCCCACAACATCTTGGCGATTTCTGCCTGGGGCAACCGGGTCGTCGACCTCAAGATTCCCGGCTGCCGGCCCGACGTGAGCCCCGACGGCCGGCGCGTCGCCTGGGCCTCCGGCGATTACTCCATCGCCGTCGGCGATCTCGACTTTTCCGGTCCCGAACCGCGCGTCGTCAACGCCCACGACATCCTCACCAGCCCCCGGCCCTGGAAAATCCAGCACGTCGACTGGTCTCCCGACGGCAAGTACGTAGCCTTCAGCCGCGGACCATACAAGAAAGGTCTGGCATTGTCCCCCGCACTCGTCGGCCTCGCGGCCCCCGACTGGAACATCTGCGTCGCCGACGCCGGCACGACCAACCGCTGGACCGCCATTACCACCGACGGCAACAGCAACAAAGAACCCGATTGGATCCCGATCCCCGACCATCAACCACAACCGTAAGAAGCGTCTTGACGCACTGGACCAGATTGTTTAACCCGCTGCCGCAGGCGAGGCCGTCCAACCGCAGCGCCCACCGTCCCAAATCATCCATGACTGCAATAGCGGCTTGTACGTCATTCCCGCGCACCACAAACTCTCAGGAGACACACAATGGGCAACCCGATCCTTCGTCGCAGACCCCCAATCGTACCGATTGCCATGCTGACGCTGGGGCTCTCCGCCACACTGGCGCCGTCAAACAGCTTCGCCGCGGATCACCCCGCGGCCCAGCCTAACCTGATCCAACAGGAAAACACCCACGAAGGCGCTACCGACTGGCAGCTCACGCGAGTCCGCCTCGACCGAGCCGACGGCTGCCGCTCAAAGGCCATCGAAGGCTATTGCTCCAAGCAGAGTGTCGCAGCGGGCGAAAAACTGCAGATCATGGTCTCCACCGATCCGGCCGAGAAGTTCAAACTCGAAATCTTCCGCACCGGCTACTACGGCGGACGTGGTGCGCGGTTGATGACCACCCTCGGCCCCTTCGAAGGCAAGCCCCAGCCCGTGCCCACTCCCGACGAACGAACCCTGCACGAGTGCCGTTGGGAACCTGCCACCGAACTGACGATCCCCGACGATTGGCCCAGCGGCGTCTACCTGGGCCGGCTCACCACCCTGCCCCCGCCCGACGAGCGGCCTTACTGGCAGAGCTACGTCGTCTTCATCGTTCGCGACGACCGCCCCGCCGACGTGCTCTTCCAGTGCAGCGACAATACCTGGCAGGCCTACAACGGCTGGCCCTTCAAGTTCTCCCTCTACACGCACCCCAAAGGCGGCCAAGGCCCCTGGGCCGACGTCAGCTTCGATCGGCCCTACGGCCGCGAAGCCCAGTATTCGGGCATCGTCAACGATCCCCTCTCCGTCGGCTCCGGCGGCTATCTCACCTTTGAGTTCCCACTGGCCTACTTCCTCGAACAAGAGGGCTACGATGTAAGCTACTGCTCCAACAGCGATATGCTGACCCCCGAACACGGCCTGAAGTGCAAGGCCTTCCTCAGTGTGGGCCACGATGAATACTGGGATATCCGCCAGTATGAAAGCGTCGTCGCCATGCGCGATGCGGGCGTCAATCTCCTCTTCCTCTCCGGCAACGCCGTCTGCTGGGTCAGCCCCTTCAGAGCCACTGCCGACGGGCGCCCCAACCGCATCATCTTCCGCGGCGGACCCTACGGCGGCAACAACCAGTGGATCGAAGACCGCATCAAGGCCCACGGCCCCTTCCCCGAACGCGGGCCCGACGAAGGATACCTCATCGGCGCACGCAATCTCCGCCCCGTCAACGGCGGTGGCGACTGGATCTGCGCCAAGCCTGACCACTGGATCTTCGCCGGCACCGGCATGAAAAAGGGTGACTTCATCCCCGGCCTCATCGGCTGGGAATACCACGGCGATCCGCCCGCCGACCTCCCCGGCCTGGAAATCGTCGGCCAAGGCATCGCCTGGCAGGGCGGCGTCGTCCCCTCGCCCTGGACCGCCACGATCTACCCCGGCCCCAAGGGGAACTACGTGTTCAACGCGGCCACCATCTTCTGGTCCCAGGACCTCAGTATGCCCCCCGGCCACACCCTCCCCTGGTCCCACTGGAGCCGCCCCCACGGCCCCGACCCCCGCATCCAGCAGATCACCCGCAACCTGCTCCAGCACGCCGGCTGCAAGCCGTGAGCCACTGAATCGCACTGCGTGATTTCCAGAGAAAGCCGAGGATCCCCCTCGCCGTCGCGCCTGCGTCTCCGCTCGCTCATTCCCGCGTCCCCTCGCCGTCATTCCCGCGAAGGCGGGAATCCAGGCACTCGGCAAACGGTCTCGATTTGCGCCTTCGCGGGAAGACACACGCTGCCCTGAAGATCGTCAAGTTGCTGCTTCGTCAAGTCACTGTACACACCGTCCCGTAACCGGAAGCGGTCTGAAGGGACCTCGCCGATCGCCTTCGAACACCAGCCAAACAGTGTTCTCAGGGCTGCGCAGGTTTCCGGGCGCGAGAGCATGTGCGGAACGTCCAGCTTGGCGAGAATCTCCCCTCCGTGCTCAACTTCGTCAAAGCCCACAAAAGCCTTCTTCAACTCGTTCTTCGGATGACGGATCAATTCCACGTCGCCGTCGAAGTCCGCAAGATCCGTACCCAGAATGGCATTGACGGCCTGGGCGTCGGCGAAATAGTACGCCTCAATCATGTTCACGAAGAAGTGAACCGAAGCCCGACATCGGTGTGATTCCGTCAACACAGTATCCAGAGCAGTACGATACGCCCAGATTCTGGAGGAGATGAACGGCGACCGGCGAGATCCTCAAGTCCTACACGATCGGCCACGACGTCTTTCTCGAGGCGATCGCGGCAAATCAGGTCCGCCACCTCCTCAAAGACGGCCACGGCTCCACCCGCCAACTCGTCGACGCCACCGGCGCCGTCATCAACTCGGGCACCGCCCAGGTCTTCGCCTACGACGCCTACGGCGTCCCGATCGGCTTCACCCCGGCCGATGCCCTCACCACCCACCTCTGCTCCGGCGAACAGACCGACCACCTCACCGGCCTCCAATACCTCCGCGCCCGGTACTACAACCCGTCAACAGGCACCTTCAACCGGCTGGATCCGTTCGCGGGGAACTTCAGCGATCCGCAGAGTCTGCACAAGTATCTCTATGTTACCTGCGACCCGATTTTGTTGACCGATCCGAGTGGGTTGATGCCCAAGCCCGAATGGCTTGAGGATATTGACGTAAGGGGCACTCGTGTTCACACGTTTCTTCAGAATGAATTCAAGAGTGCTGCGGGAGCAGGTCTGAGGTGGGGAGGGCAGGAAGTGCAGACTATTGCGCGAGAGGGATTTGGAAGAAGCGTGAATCGTGATATCGATGGTGCGCGCGACAAACCGGATCTGGCCGAGTATGTGGGCGGCGAGATAAGTGGCAAGTTGTACGAAATCAAGCGAGGCTTCATTCTGGCAGGGATCAGTCCGTTGATGTTCCTCCTCAACGCGCAGATTGCAGAACCGCAACTGAGGCGATACGAACGCCTTCTCGAAACCCACACGGATCATCCGTGGGACCGAGGAACCACGGCCTTTTCCGGCCTCAAGTCCTGGCCAGATTTTCCCTATGCCCCACCGAAGACGAAGCTCGTTACTTTCAACATGTACTTTGTCGAGCCAGGCGTGATTCTCTATGACTTCGTCCCGGAAGAGGAGAAGATCTACGAAGATATCCAAACGATCGCGATGGCGAGCCTCCTGTTCACTCGGATGCAATTCCTGGGAATAAGAACACAGGCCACGGCTATGGCCTCGGCGACACGGAGTTTTCAAACGACCCGGCTTAAAGCACAGGTGCCTCAATACTTCATGACTGCCTCGCTTCTGGCCGCGGTCGGCATTGGAATGGCAGACTACTACGAGTAGCTGATTTGTTGATGTTGCGTTTAGCCTCGCCTTCTATCAGGGACACAGCATGGTAGGGCGCGGCACATGACTCGCCTCAAACGGATCTGTATGACACGGAAATGCACCAGCCATAGAAGCCGCGCATGGGAGCATTCTGGTTTTGTAGGAGGAAATTGGCCTGGAAAGAAACCTTCGAGTCGACGATAAGGGCGGTTCTTCTTCACTCTGGCGGAAAGGAGTTCCACCATGCCCTATGTTGCGGACGACGACTC
>JAAYAY010000246.1 GCA_012719125.1 Planctomycetaceae bacterium
CAAAGCCTGCTGTTCTTCTGCCGTGAAATTGATACGAATCATCCTTGATTCCTCCCTCTCCCTTAAAGGTGGGGGAGTTATACCCGAAAACACTCAATTCGGACAATACCAGTCGCGCGCGGTATATGCCGCGATATCCACGAAATCGCGCTCGGCGGCGGGGGAGTAAACAACTTGTGCCATCAGTCCGCCAGATTCTTCCGGTCTGCAATCTCGCGTATCTTAGCCTCCGCACACCGATATACTTCGGAGGCATCGACTGCCTGCCCAGCATCGAGTTGTTCGAACCCCAGGCGTACCTCCTGCCGCAAGGTTTCGCGCGCCTGAAGAAGCCGGAGCCCTTCAGCCAGGACATCACTCTCCGTCAAGAACCGCCGTTCAGCCACCAGTCTCTGAACAAACGGCGCAAAATCCGAGGGGACTTCTGCGTTCATTCCGCCGGTTACTCCGTCAATCTAGCCTGAATTGGTATTCCCTCGATACGCGACGTCTCTTTTCCGAAAACCTCCGCTGACATATCACCCCGAGATCATTATACATCCGTTGGCCGCGTGCAATACCCCCTTCGCCAGCCGGGATACGGACCGATCCGGCAGATCGCCAATGTTCTGGTGCCACTCCACTGCAAGAAACCGGACAGCCGGGAAGATAACGCAAGAGCAAGGCCCGCCGGGTTGCGCCGACGGGCCTTTGATTTCAGTCGTTTATAGCACGCGTCGAACGTCAACCGTTCAGGATCGCTTCGGCCTCTTCGCGATAGGAATCCATCACATACGGAATACCCGTTACGTCGGCGCACTCCCGGGTGAGGCTCATCAGGTCTTTACGGCCGATCGCGGAGAGATTGAAGCAGCGAGCACCCGCCATCAACTGCTGCAGGCCCACCTGGAGCTTGTTGACGTAGGAGTAGATCCCAACGGCACCGAGCGGGATCTTGGGCATTTCGGTGCGGCCGACGAGGTCGGCGACCTGTTCCCAGCAGACGAAGGTTTCTTCGGGTGTGGAACCGAACTCACTGACGGTCTTGGGCAGATCGCCGTTCGAAAGCCATGCCGCGATGTTTTTGCCGACCATGCCCGGGATCATCAGGGCGCGGCCCATGCAAATTGCCTTGACGAAAGGAGCACCGAGCGCGAGGCTCTTGAAGATATGATCTTCCGTGCTGAACCCACCCGCAAAAGCCAGTTCCGGCACTCGCTCGCCCTTGGCGGCCAGTTTGGCGGCGAATTCGGCGGCCGCAGAGTGCAGATAAATTGCGGGAACGCCCCACTCCTGCATCATTCGCCAGGGGCTCATGCCCGTGCCGCCCGGGGCACCGTCGATCGTCAGCAGATCGATTTTCGCCTTACTGCTCCACTTGAGGGCCATGGCCAGTTCCCGGAGGCCGTAGGCTCCGGTCTTCAGCGTGATCCGCTTGAAACCGAGCCCGCGGAGCCGATCGCATTCGGCGTAGAAGCTGTCTTCTTCGACGAAGCCGAGCCGGCTGTGGCGTTCGAACTCCTTGATCGCGCCGCTCTTGAAGGCCGCCTGATTGATCGGATTCGACGGATCGGGAGTGACGATGTAGCCGCGTTTCTGAAGATCCAAGGCCCGTTCCAGCGAGTCGACCTTGATCTCTCCGCCGATGCACTTGGCACCCTGCCCCCACTTGAGTTCGATGGTGTCGAGTCCATGCTTGTCGAGCACGTACTCGGCCACGCCAAGCCGGGTGTCCTCAACGTTCATCTGAACGAGGATTTCGCCGAGACCGCGGTGGTATTTCTTGTAGGACGCAATGCGTCGATCCATGTCGGGCGCCAGAGTGACCTTGCCGTTGCCGTCGAGTTGGAGGCCCGGGTCGATGCCGCAGACATTCTCGCCGCAGACGCAGGTGATCCCTGCCAGGGCGGCACCGACGGCAAAATGTTCCCAGTTTTTCCGTGCAACCTCCGTGGAACCAAGGGCGCCGGTGAAGACGGGTGCGGACATCCTGACCTTCTTGTCCCAGCCGTAGGCGGTCTCCGTATTGACGACCGGGAACCGACAGGTGTCGGGATTGGCCGGAACGCCTTCGGGCAGGCCGCCGCCTCCCAGTGCGTAGCCGTGAATGTTGAGGTGGGAGTAGTCGACGGGATAGTCCTTGTCGCCGCCGGCCGTCACGTTGCCGAAGGGCCCCGGATAGATCAACTCGTGGCCGCGGAACGTGGCTTTGAAGACTTCGCAGTTGCCGATGCAGCCATCGACGCATCGGGAGCAGAGGCCGCTCTGGGGAGCGATGTCTCGCGAACGGTTCTTGGTCAGGGTGACGTCGGTCCCATTGGGTCGCTGAAGATTACCCATGGCTACTCCTGCCATAAGAGAAGATGAATCTGTCACTGGACCGATTCTAGCAGGACGGTCAGATTAAGTAATCCCAAAACTGTCTAATACATAACATTAGATTCTCTAATAGCTTGAATACAGCGGAATCCCGGCGTTTCCGGCAGCGTATCGGCAATTCTGTTGCCCAAGAGAAATGACGATCGGTTTTGGCCGATCCAATCACGTGCAGTGCTGCGACGAATTCATCGGCAGGGACTTAACGGCTGAGCTTCACTCGGCCGCCGACGATCACTTTGACAGCCCGGCCCTTCAGCTCCCACCCGGCAAAAGGCGTGTTGGTGCTCTTCGATTTGAACTCGGCCGGGTCGACGGTCCACTCGACGTGGGGATCGATGACGACGACGTCGGCGTCGGCACCGATCGCCAACGTGCCCTTCTCAACCCCGATCACGCGAGCGGGGTTGATCGTCAACTTCTCGAGTGCCTGAGACCAGTCGAGATGGCCCGGCTCGATCAGCCGGGTAACCACCAGTCCCAAGGCCGTTTCGAGGCCGATGATGCCGAAAGGAGCGCGATCCAACTCCTGCATCTTCTTCTCTTTGGCGTGGGGCGCGTGATCGGTGACGATGCAGTCGATGGTTCCGTCCTGGAGGCCTTCGATGCAGGCATCGACATGCCCTTGTCCGCGGAGCGGCGGGTTCATTTTGAAGTTCGAGTCGAAGGTTCGCAGGCATTCGTCGGTCAGCGTGAAATGGTGCGGCGTGACTTCGGCCGTCACGCGGACGCCTCGTTTCTTCGCCCTGCGGATGATGTGGATGCTTCCGCCCG
The DNA here is from genome assembly GCA_012719125.1 of Planctomycetaceae bacterium. Classification (GTDB taxonomy): domain Bacteria; phylum Planctomycetota; class Planctomycetia; order Pirellulales; family Thermoguttaceae; genus JAAYAY01. The sequence goes on from JAAYAY010000246.1 coordinate 3,130, forward strand.
AGGAAACGTGCATCACGTGGAGCCAACCGCCGGTGGCTTCGGCCAGGGCCACGTCGCGGCTGACCATAACGTCTTCGGCGGCGGCCGGGATGCCCCCCAATCCGAGCACCAGTTGAGCGAGACCTTCGTGCATGACGCCGTCGCGGGTCAATTCGAGGATCTCGGAGTGATTCATGACGGGGCGGCCGAACATGAGGCAGTACTCGAATGCCCGACGCATCAACTCGGCGTTGTACACAGGCGTTCCATCGTCGCTGAATCCGACGGCCCCCGCCTCGATGAGTTGCCCGATTTCGGCCAGTTCCTTGCCTTCGCGGTTCTTGCTCACGCAAGCGATCACGTAAACGTTGCAGTTGCCGGCCCTGGCGGCCTTCTGTTTGATGTATTCGACGGTCCCCTGGCTGTCGATGGGGGGCTCGGTGTTGGGGCAGCAGGCGATCGAGGTGAACCCGCCGGCCAGAGCGGCCGCCGTACCCGTTTCGATCGTTTCGTCTTCCTCCCGGCCCGGATCACGGAGATGGACGTGGATATCGATCAAGCCGGGGGCCACGATCTTGCCCGACGCGTCGATGAACTCGCAGTCGTCGGCCGAGGCGACGTCGTAGGCCGCGATGCGGCCGTCCTCGATCAACAGGTTCGTCACCCGGTCCATTTTCTGGCTCGGATCGATCACTCTTCCGTTCTGGATCAGTATCTTGGACATGGCTGAGTTCAGGTTGGAGACAGGAGGCTGGAGGGCAGCAACTCGCGGGCGTGCATCTAACTTCCGACTGGTGCGGCCCGCAGCACGCTGGTGACGAGCCACAACACGGCCATTCGCACGGCCACGCCGTTGGTAACCTGTTCGAGAATCGCCGATTGGGGGCCGTCGGCCACGTCGGGCGTCACTTCCACACCGCGATTGATCGGCCCTGGCGCCAGAATCAGGATGTCGTCTTTGGCCCGTGCCAGGCGATCCCGGTTCATCGCATAGAGGTGGGCGTATTCGCGGACGGAGGGGAACGGGCGGTCGTGCTGCCGTTCAAACTGGATTCGCAGCAGATTGAGCACGTCGACCCGCGGGAGGATGTCGTCGAGGCTGTAGGAGAACTCGACGTCGAGTTCTTTCCAGCGGGGGGAGACGAGCGTCGATGGCCCGCAGACGATCACGTGGGCCCCAAGGGTCTTGAGTCCCCAGATGTTCGACCGGGCGGTGCGGCTGTGGGCGATGTCGCCCACCAGGGCGACGGTCAGGCCTTGAAGGGTGCCCCGGCGCTGCCGGATGGTGAGGATATCGAGCAAGCCCTGGGTGGGGTGCTCGTGGGGGCCGTCGCCCGCATTGATGACGCAACAGTCGAGGTTTTGTGCGAGAAGGTGCGGGGTGCCAGGGGTGCGGTGTCGAACGACCATGACGTCGGCCCCCATGGCCTCGATGTTCTTGGCCGTATCGATCACCGTCTCTCCCTTGGAGAGGCTGCTGGTGGAGGCCGAGAAGTCGATGGAGTCGGCCCCGAGCCGGCGGGCGGCGAGGGAGAAACTGGTCCGGGTCCGGGTGGAGTTTTCGAAGAACAAGTTGCAGTTGGTGATGCCGCTCAGCAGAGGCACCCGGCGGGTTCCCGCCACGAGGGCCTGTTTGAAGAGGTCGGCCTTGTCGAGAACGGCTGTAAGTTCTTCGGCGGTAAGGTCTTCAAGCCCGAGCAGGTGCCGCCGTTTCCAGCATTGCGGAAGGGGGCCTAGTTCGATCGGGTGTTCGCTCATCGGTTCCATCACCTCATCAGGGGCGGCGGGGCCGCCAGCCAGTCCGAGCTGCTGCCCGGTTACGAAATCGGGGAGTTTTCTGCGCGTTTGGCAGATTCTACCACTGGGCGGAAAAGCTGCAAGCAGGGTGCAGGTTGCCGGACGAGAAAGTCGAGAGGTCGGCACGTTCCTTGATTGCGGCCGGCCACAGGGTTAGGATCGGACCGGTGGAGAGAATCGAGACTGACAGACGGTTCACCAGCACGGAGACGAGACACGATGAGACTTGGATTGTGGATTGCGTTGACTGTTTTGACAGGCGGGATGTTCGGCGCCGGCGGCTCCAGCGTTGCCCAGGAGAAGGGGCTTGTGTTTGCCCATCGGGGCGGTTCCTACGAGTTCGACGAAAACACGCTGGAGGCGTTTCGGGCCTGTTATGAAAAGGGGCTCCGCGGCTTTGAAACCGACGTTCGCATGACCAAGGACGGCGAGCTGGTCATTCTACACGACGACAGTCTGGACCGCACCTACCATGCGACGGGGCCCGTGGAGCATAAGACGGCAGCCGAGTTGCGGACGATCACGACGAAGAAGACCGGCCAACGTTTTCTGTTTGTGGACGAACTGCTGGCCTGCTTCGCCGATAAGCCGGGCGTGTATCTCGAACTGGAGATGAAGACCGGCAACAAGGACCTGTATCCCGACGCGCGGTTGGAGGAGTATTGCCGGAAACTGCACGACGTCGCCCTGGCCCAACGGCCGAAGGATTCCATCTATGTGTTCACTTCGTTTGACGAGCGGCCATTGAAGATCATGAAGGGTCTCGATGCCCAGGCAGACTTGCTGTTGATCACAGGCGGGCCGTGCTGCCCGGAGATTGTCAAGCGGGCCCAGGATCTGGGCATTAAGCGGATTGGTTGCCGCATGGAAGAGACCTCCCGAGCGGCCGTGCGCGAAGCCCAGAAGACCGGGCTGCTCGTTACGGGCTGGCCGGGACACAACCTGCAGGATTACCACCTGGCGGTCGGGCTGGGGGTCGACGCCATCTGTACCGATATCCCCATCGCCATTCAGGCCTGGAAGACGAAGAACGAGTGAGGTGCGGGGGCTGGACCGGTGAGAATCTCCCGTCAAGAAGGCGGCGTGTCGTTTGCCCGGCTATTGTTGCCAACAAGCGCTGGGGGGGGTGACGGCGAGGGCCTGACCTTCCGCCCGGAGGCCTTTTGGCGTGCTTTCACCTGATCGAGCAGAACATGCAAATCGCCGCCACACTCGGCAAGCATTTCGGCACGTATCGCATGGATTTCCTTAACAACCGGGTCTTCAAAAGGCAAATCACTCATGGCTGGAAAACTCGTCTGGAGTGACAATTAGCGGGGGCCCGTAGCCAAGCTCAGAAAGACATCGATAGATCTTGGGCAACTGATCGGCATTGGCGATGTGTCGGCAGTTCCACGTCAACAGATATTCTACTCGATGCACGGCTGCCGTGGCCACATGGAGGGCATCGGATCGTGCATTTTCCGGCAGAAGTGATTCCTGCAATAACGTCTCTGCAAGGGCCACAATGCGCAAGTCAGACGAATCCAGTAGTTCAACATCCTCCAGATAAGCAAGCCGCTCCGCAGCCGCTTCCGGGTCCCCACGGCCTGCCTCGTCAATCACGAGTTGGGAAGTGACGAGATCGTAGAGATGGCGTCGTTCACGCCACCACTGACGTGTAAGTTCCTGCCTGCCGGCAAAGATCAGTCGGTCGCGCGATCGCGCGGTCAAATAGCCGATGATCGATGTTTCAATGTAGATGGTGGACATTCTGTACAAGTTACTCGATCATTTGCGTCAAGTCTTTGATATTCGGTTGCTGCCGATCCAATTGGGACTGATTCACCCTTGTTGTTCCAGAATGCATAAACTGCCACAGTCGATTCTCCATTCGTGAATGGGTGGTTTCTAAAGACGACTCGAATCTGCCCCCAGAACAGTCACAACAGTTCATAATCATGATTTTACCACAGACTGCTCATGTAATATTACAGGAAAACGCTGGGCCCTAGAAGCACGTTTCCCACCGGAAATCCTCAGGATCTGACACTCCGTGGCTACGATTTGGCGATCTTTGTGTTGGATAGGGCATTGCGATCTCGAGCTTCGAGAGAATCTGCTCGCGGCTGAGGAGCCGTTCTCCGGCTAACGGCAACGCCCTGCGTCCTGCTTGCATTCTCCATCGCCGCGTGCACAATAGCGGCTGAAGATTGATCTTGTTTACGGAGGCCCAGACATGGCACGCTGCTTGTTCCGGATCGGTTTGATGGTGCTGCTCGGAGCTGTTGGACCGGCTGTGGCTGCGGACGGCCCTCCGCCGATCACGAAAGTCGAAATCGGGGCAAATCGGGAGTTTCGGGTCAACGGTGAACCGATGTTCCCGATCATGGCCTGGCTTCAGGGGGCGGAGAAGTTCCCGCTCGTGCGGGAGTGCGGCATGAACACGGTGGCCGGCTATTGGCCCGGGTCCAGCAATACCAAGGATGCGGGCGAGTTTCTCGAATTGGTCAAAGAGGCCGGTTTCTATGGCGTGATGCCGTTTGACAAGCAGCTCAAGGGGGACCCGGGTTTGCTCGGCTATATCCACGACGACGAACCCGACCTGCCGCACCTGGTCAGCGACGCCGAGATCATTCCGGCCGAATCGCTCAAGGTGAACGCGAGAACTCCGCTGTGGAAACTGGTCGACGGGGTGACGCACAGTTGGTCGGTTCTCGATCCGCTCGAAGGGGCCTCGGTGACCATCAAGTTGAAGAAGCCAGTGACCGTGGAGAAGCTGGCCGTCTGGCTGACGATTTCGTCGGGGCTGTCGGCGGCGAAGGAGGTTTCGTTCGCGACCGAGGGCAAGGAGATTCTGCGGGCCACACTCGAAGACAAGAAGGGGCGACAGGAATTCGCGCTCAGCGGTCCGGTTACGCTCAAGGATCTGACGTTGACTGTGCACGCCATTCATAGGAAGGAGAGCCAGTGGGGATCGATCGGCGAAATCGAAGGGTTCGACGCAGCCGGAAACGACGTGTTGGCCTCGCCGCCGCGGAATGAGCCGAGAAGCACGCCGGAGACGACCTTGGAGCACTATCGCGCGATCAAGGCGGCCGATCCCTCGCGGCCGGTGTTCATGACGTTGACCGGCAATCTCCATCCGCATTTCGACAAGTGGACCGACACACAGCGGAACGAGCTTTACCCGCAATTCATCCAAGCGTCCGACGTGGTCGGTTACGATATCTATCCGATTTACGGCTGGAACAAGCCCGAGTGGATTTACCTGGTCCACGACGCCACCAGCCTGCTCACGTCGCTGGCCGGCAACAGGCCGGTCTACGCCTGGATCGAAACCAGCCGGGGAGGCCAGTGGACGGGCGAGTTGGAGCGGCAGAAGGAAGTCAAGCCCGAGCACATCCGGGCGGAGGTCTGGATGGCCATTTGCGGCGGGGCGACGTCGATCGGATATTTCACCCATATCTGGAAGCCGCGTTTCGACTCGTTCGGCGCGCCGGAGGAGAACCGCAAGGCCCTCCGTGAGATCAACGATCAGATTACTCGTCTGGCGCCGGCCATTCTGGCGAATGGAGCGGATCGGCGGGTGTCGATTCGGGCCGAGGGCGAGGTGAAACTTGCCGTGCTGGCCAAGCAACACGAGGGAGACGTTTGGCTGTTCGCGGTGAACTACGACGAACGGTTGCCGCGGGCGGAAGCGGTGGTATCCGTCGAGGGATTGGAGGCCGGGCAGACGGTGACCGTGGTCGACGAGGAGCGAACGGTTCGATCGGAGGCCGGTGCGTTTCGTGACGTATTCGAGCCGCTGGCCGTGCATATCTATCGGGTCAGTCCATCGAGATAAGACACAACCATCCTGGAAGCCAATCCATGCTATTGCGATATTCAATGGCCCTGACGCTGCTGCTGGCGGCGATTTCTCATGCTGCCGACGGGGTCAGGGAGTATACGAATCCCGTGATCGACGAGAATCTGGCGGATCCGGCGGTGATCTTCCACGAGGGGACGTACTACCTTTACGCCACGGGCGAGGTGGACGGCGACAACGGCTACCGGGCCTACACCTCTCGGGACCTGGTGAACTGGGAGCGGGGACCGGTGGTGTTCCAGCCGGGTGAGCGGCACATCTGGGCGCCCGACGTGTGGCGGGATCCTGACTCGGGACGATTCTATCTTTACTACACGGCGAATCGGACGGTGGGTGTGGCCGAGGCGGCGGGCTCCTTGGGACCGTTCACGAATGGTCGCAAGTTGTTCGACAGCTCGATCGACGCGCACCTGTTCCGGGACGATGACGGGAAGCTTTATCTCTTCTACGTTCGCTTGCCGGGTTTCCATATTATGGTCCAGCCCATGGCCGGTCCGACCGAGCCGAAGGGAGAGCCGACGGAGGTGATTCATCCGGAGTCGGGCTGGGAGACTCTCAACGGTCACGTGACGGAGGGGCCGTGGATGATCAAGCACGGGGGGCGCTACCATCTGCTCTACAGCGGCTCGGGGGCCGACACGCCCGACTATGCCGTGGGCTACGCCACCAGCAGCAGCCCGACAGGCCCCTTCACTCGGGCGGAGCACAATCCTATTCTGCACCGGGCCGAGGGGTTATTCGGACCGGGGCACGGTTGTGCCGTTCAAGACGGGAAGGGCGACTGGTGGTTTGTGTATCACCAGAAGCGGACGGCGCGGCGTGAGTGGGATCGGTTCATTTGCATCGATCGCCTGGAATTCGATGAACAAGGTCGGCTCGATGGCAAGGCGACGCGCGGCGAGCGCCTGGCGGGGCCTGCGGCCCGCTGAGTTGTGGTCGCTGCAAGTTCCTTCAAGGAGATGGGTAGGAAGTCGGCACGCGTGTGACGGAAGGCGAATATGGCGGTACAAGACTACGGACGGTTCGTTTGTGAGTTTCTGGCCCACCCGACCCGGGTGGGAGCGATCGCGCCGAGTTCGCGAGGGTTGGCGCGTCGGATGGTCGAGTGGATTGACTGGGAAACGGTGGACGCAGTGGTCGAGTATGGCCCTGGCACGGGAGTGTTCACGGCACAGATTCTGGAATCGAAACGGCCCGGCACGAAGTTCTTCGCGGTCGAACTGAACTCCCAGTTTGCGGCGACGCTGGCGGGGCGGTTTCCGGGTGTGGCCATCCTCCAGGACAGCGTTGCCAACATCGAGGAGCTTTGCCGGCAACAGGGGGTCTCTGAGGTTGACGCGATTGTTTGCGGGCTGCCCTGGGCCGCGTTCTCAGACGGCGATCAGACGGCCTGCCTGGACGCGATGATGACGGTGCTGAGGCCGGGAGGGTATTTTGCCACGTTTGCCTATTTGCAGGGGATGCTTCTGCCCGCGGCACACCGATTTCGAAGGAAACTCCAGGGTTACTTCGGCGAGGTCCGCGTCGACCCCACCGTGTGGTTGAACTTCCCGCCGGCATTCGTGTACCAATGCCGGCGTACCCGATCGACGCAGGAAACGGTTTTGGAGAGTTCTCAGAGCCGCTGATCCGGCATACAATGCGGGAACGTCCGGTCGACGTTTCGGCAGAGTCGGCCATCTGGCGCCTCCCATCTCACAAAAGGAATTACCTCGATGAATAATCCGATCTGGGTCATGACCTCGGCCTTTCCGCGTTTCACACTCGACCAGGTTATCGGACACACCAAGAGTGTCGGCGCCCAGGGGATGGAACTGTGTGTGTTCCGGAGCGACGGCACACGGGCCGATCATGTGGCAACGCACCTGGACTACGATCAGTTTGGGCCCGACCAGGCCCGGCAACTGATCGACACGTGCAATCGGGAAGGGCTGCGATTCTCGGTGGGCGCTTACGAGAACCTGATCGGAGGCGACCCTGCCCAGCGGGTGAAGAACCAGGATCACTTGCTCAAGCTGATCCGCATCGCCCATCTCTGCGGCGGCGACGGCAACGACGTCAAGGTCGGGACCTTCGTCGGTTACAACCATGAACTGGGAATGCAGGACGGCGGCTTCGAGAAGAACCTCGAGGAATATGCCAAGGTATTCGGTCCCATCATCAAGTATGCGGCCGACCTTGGGGTGACGGTGATCTACGAAAACTGCCCGATGGAAGGATGGCGCCCGGCGACGGCGCCGACCACTTACAATAATCTTCCCGGCTGTCTGGCCGCACGCAAATTGATGTATGCGATGATCCCCAGCCCGGCGCACGGCGAGACCTACGATCCGTCTCATGACGTGTGGCAGAACATCGACCCGAGCGACGTCCTCCGCGCCTCGGACATGAACCGTATCCACCGCGTCCACGTCAAAGGCACCCGAAATCTCCGCTCGCCCGGCCGGATTCACTGGGGGGCTCTTTATGCGATGCAGAACGTCGCGCCGGAGTTGGCGAAGCAGGCGGGAGTGCCGATTCCGGCCCACGAATGGGACCGGCATCATTACGAACCGATGCTGCCGGGATTCGGGGGCAACGACAGCATGGACTGGCGAGGTTTTCTGAAGACGCTGATGGAACTGGGGTTCGAAAGGCCGTTTGTGATCGAGAACGAGGCGGACAATTCGGCCCACACGGGCAACCTGGGCGCCACCCTGCAGGGATTCCAGGCGGCGGTGCTCTGCCTGGCCCCGATCGTCTGGCCGCTGGTCGCCGACGCGGGCTACCGGCTGGACGCTTCGAAATGGCCGGCCTTGGCAACACCTGATGCCAAGGATATTCCGGTCAAGTCGATGAAGGAACTTACCTGACCCGATCGGGACCTGAATCGGGAACGACTTGAAACGACCCTGGTACAAGGGGCCCGCTGCTGACGTGCGATGGGCCGCGTGCCGACGCTGGGTGTGCGTGACCGTGAGCCAGCGCATGAACTCCGACAGGTCGCCGTCGCCACGCGGCCAGAGGAAAAGATGCCGGTGATTGGGCAAGACATGCCATGCCAGAACGCGCATCGGCAACCGCTGTTTGGCCTCTGCAATCACCTCCTCAAACGGCTCGAAGTCGCGCTGTTTGCCGAGAATCCGCATTCGCCCCACGGCTCGATTGAACACGTGATATGTGTCTCCGCCGCTGGCAACTCGCAATCGTCGTGGCATGTTCGGACCACATCCTTCCCGCTTCGTCAACAACAAAGACTCCCGACCCCTTTATTCGTCCCCGAATCCGTTCCGGCAGGATGCGACCGTTGCCGAATAGAACGCGTACCATGGTGGGCCGCGTTCGCGTTTCGGTTGTGGATTGCGGAGCAGAATTGGTGCGAGTGCCGGTGAGGCGAACGGACACCGTCATGGTTCACTTGGCCCACCCTACGGGCTCAGTCTTGCATTCTGCAATGGTCCGGTTGGGTAGTGTTGCAGTCAACTTTTCCCGGGAATCACGTTTTCTGACACTTCCGGCTCAGAAGTGGGGCTTCTTATGGGGGTAAGTACTGTGGGGAACCACGAGATCCATGACGGACACGAAAGGGGTGGTGGGGGGGAGCGTGAAGGTGCTCGACAAGGAAATTGTCAAGGATCGAACATGGCTAGGGGTATTGTGGTGCATGTACAATAGTATACATATCCGGCGAAGAAAGTCAATACGAAAACTGAACAGGTGCGAGGATTCTTTGGGGGGTGATGGAAGGGCCGGCGGCGGAACCGATGTTTTGCAGCGGGCGTCCGATCGCGAGTCGTCGACTCCCTCAAACGGCCGGAGGAAGTCGAGTTATTTGGGCGCCGGATGCGGTAGGGTCAGGAGTGGGGTGGCGCCGTGAAATCAAGAAGTCTCAGAATTTTTTGCCTGGAGCTGGGTGACAGGTTGGAACTGGCGCGTATAATGTACAAACGTATCCCAAAGGCGTGCCAATCCTCCAACCCGAAGTTCAATACGCTTGCCGGCTGTGCGCACCGATTCGTAATACGGCGATGCAGGAGGTATCAGCCGGCCGAGCGTCTGGCAACATAGAGAAGGAAGGCGGGAACGAGACATGGCTCGCTGAGGGGGAGGCGTATTCCGGCAGGCACCGCAAGGTGGTACCATCAGTGCTAGCACGGAATCGCACAGCACGGAGCTGCATAATCCCGCTGACTTGGCCGCCGCCCCCCTGACGGCGGAAAGTTGGAGCGGCGAGGGAGCCCAACGGTGGAACCAGAGATCTTCTTCGACAACAACGCGACAACCCGGCCCCTGCCCGAAGTCTGCCAGGCAGTGACCGACGCCATGGGCGCCGCCTTCGGCAACCCCTCCAGCGACCACGCCGCCGGCCACCGTGCGCGGCGCACCCTCGCCCAGGCCCGCGGATACCTCGCCGACCTGCTCGGTTGCCGCCCCGAACAGCTTATTTTCACCGGCAGCGGCACCGAAGCCAACAACCTCGTCCTCCTCTCCGCCGCCGCCGGCCGCCGCGCCTGCCGCATCGTGTCCACCCCCGTCGAGCACTCCTCCGTTCTGAAAACGCTCGACGCCCTCCGGCAGAAGGGGGCCGAAATCGTCCTCATCCCCGTCGACGCCGCCGGCCGCCTCGACCTCGATGCCCTCGAACAGGCCCTCTCCCAGCCCGCCGACCTCGTTTCCGTCCAGTGGGTCAACAACGAAACCGGCACCGTGCAGCCCGTCCTCGAAATCGCCGACCTCTGCCGCCGCCGCCAGATCCCCTTCCACACCGACGCCGCCCAGGCCCTCGGCAAACTCCCCATCCACGCCGAACAGCTCCCCGCCGACTTCCTCACGGTCACCGCCCACAAAATCCACGGGCCCCAAGGCGTCGGAGCCGTCTACGCCCGCAACCCCGAACGCCTGGCCCCCATGCTCTTCGGCGGATCCCAGGAAGCCGCCCTCCGCCCCGGCACCGAGAACCTGCCCGGGATTGCCGGCTTCGGCAAGGCCGCCCAGCTTCGCGCCGCCAACCTCCCCGCGGTCCAGACCGCCCTCGCCGCCCTCCGCGACCGCTTCGAACAGCAAGTCTGCCGACTCGTTCCCGACGTTACCGTCAACGGCGACCCCGGCAACCGCGTCTGCAACACCGCCAACCTCTGTTTCCACGGGCTGGACGGCCAGGCCCTCGTCGCCCGCCTCGACCTCCAGGGCGTCCGCTGCTCCCAAACCTCGGCCTGCACCAGCGGGCGTCCGGAACCTTCCTACGTCCTTCGCGCCATGGGCCTTTCGGAAGAGGACGCCTACGCCAGCATCCGCTTCAGCTTCGGACTTTTCAACACCCAAGACGAAATCGAGACCTTGAGGAATTGACCGGTGTAAACACTTGATCCACTGAAAGGCATTGAGTTATGGAAAGCACAACTTCGCTGTCAGACGAGCAGTTAAGAGTTCTGCAGGAACGAGCCCTTCAGGAAGTATTCACCGGCCGAGCCGCGACAATCTACGCTGAGCAATTCGAGACCGACGGACGTAAGCGTTCCCGTGTGATTCGCGACACTGTCGAATCCGGCTTTATCGAACCGAGTGATTCCAAAACGTACAGAGTCTTGCCACGTGTTCTTGATACCATCGAAGCAGCACAAGCTGACCTATACCAAATCTGGCAAGTGAACTTTGAGAAGAACCAAGCCAGTAGCGCCTACGAGAAGCCGTGGATTCGTCTCGCCAGCCTTCCTATGTCCATTCAGAAAGGCGTTTTTCTCTCAAACGCTGTTGATTGGTACGTGGTGTCGTCAACGCCATACAACTACCACGTGTCATTCGCCGATGAAGCCGAACAGCTCATAGACAGCACGCGATCCATGAGCAAGTACTCGACCTATTGGGCGGGGCCGTTTGACACCCTCGATGCGGCAAGGGAGCGACTTCGATCTGTTGACGGAACATGCCTCGCTGTTTCGTCCCCCATCTTGCGAGGCAAGGCAAAGGCGTTTCACAACGAGCGGATGTTCTCGCGACAATTCGCGATCAACCTGCTCTGGGGGCTCGCGAAATTGGGAATCGTTCCGCAGGACAAACTCTTCTCGTCCGACGATAAGGCACGCATTGACTCGCAGTTGGAGGAAGGTCGCCCACTGCACTTTGATGGTCGACGTTCTGCCGAAACGACCAGCGAAGTTGCCTGGGAAGCCAATCTGGGAGATTCAATTCAGCGAATTACGGACCAGATTTCGGAGCAGCAGCATCGGCTTGCCTTGCTCGTCCATATCAGAGACGCGATCGACAGCTACGGAGGATGGGAAAAGTTCAAACGCGACTACGCGGCCGCTCTGCGCTGTGAACTGGGCATTCCCATGTGAGCCTCGCCTTCTTCACCCCCAATCCGCGGTGCTTCCTGATTAAGCGCCAATGGGACGAGAATGTTACTGCCCAAGATATACATTACCTCTGTGCCATTCCAGAAACCGCCCTGCAATCGCCTTGTTCTTAGGTAGCACTGCCAGTGGCCGACCCTCCAGCGATTCGAGCGGTAGCCCCCCGTCACTTTGCGTCACGAACACATCCGCGATCCCGATCCGCTCCGCTTCGTTGATCCCGAGAATCCCCTTGTCGAACGCCCAGTGATGCAGCTTGCAGAGGGCGATTCCATTCTCCACCGTGTCCGGCCCCCGGTGTGCATGCCACTGGACGTGCGCCGCATCAATGCCGGTCGCTTGCCCGTTGAGTACCCCGTGGAACCCGCAGAACGCGCAGCTATACCGGAAATTCTCCAACACGTCGATGGTGAACTGCTGATCCCGCTGCCTCCGTCGCCGGCTATCCAACCGGTCCAGCCCCAAATCCTCGCGGATATCGCCGTGCAGCGTCTCCGGCCACCATTCGTGCAAGACTGAATCGACGACGCGCGCCCTCGCCTCGCCGGAACTCCGCAGCAACCGAAAGACCTGTGGCCGAAACGCCGCGTAGGAATCCGGATGACGCAAGTCGGACACCAACGCTGTCTTGCCGGGGCCGTACTCACGCTGCGTCTTCAGAATCCAGAACGCCGACGAACGCAGGTGGCTGAATGGCTGTTCCGGCTTCGGCCCGCTTGCCGTTGGACGCCCGCCGTGCTCGCGAATAAGTCGTTCCAGTTGCTTCTCAATATCGTCGAAATGAAAGCGGTTCTCCTCAATCCGCCCATTTTCAATCTTCGACACCAGCAGCAGCAGGAGCAGCGGCTTCTTCAGCGCAGCTCCAAGCCCTCCGGCCACATGCAACTTCATCGACCGAATCTGCTCCACCAACTCGTCCAACTCTCGAAGATCGTCCGGGTTCATTATCTCGCCAGCCGCGACAGATTGGCGTCCACGACTCGCAACATTTCGACGGCGCTCTCCTGCGGAAGCTGCCCCCTCTCAAGCCCGTCAGCAACCGTCGACACGCCCTGCCTTGCGTCATTTACAATCCGTTCGCATTCCAACTTGAACTCGTGCAGCGAGTGAAGCATCCCAAAGGACGTCTCGAAACGCGACTCCGTCTTGCTGTTCATTTCCTTCGACTCCAGATCAAGTCCCCACACGCCACCCGCTGCTCTCCAAATCCTCGCAAGTGCCCAGCTTACCGTTTTGTGGTACCGTCGGCAAGCTGTTGACGCCTGCAAAGCCAATGGACGAGAGTGACCAACGGAAGCCCGGCTTCTCGCTGATTTCCGCGGGTGAGCTGTGAGCATTTCCAATACAGACATCAGTAATGCTCACCACACCGTCCGCCACGTTTGCAGGAAGCACACAACGCACTCTCCATTGCTGCACACCGCACGGCAGCCACCACAATCCCGCGCACATTCTGTCGAAATGGCGGTCAAGGGCTTGTGCATCGCAACCACCACCATACATTAGGATTCGGAGTGTATCGGTCCACTGCCTTACGTGCGTTCTCGAGTCAACTCCTCCCGAAATGGAAGACTCATCACATGGCAACCATTAGCGAAGCCCTGCAGCACTGCGACGACCCCTCCATCCGCCACATCGTCAGCATTTCGGGCGGCAAGGATTCCACGGCCCTCGCTATCTACATGCTCCGAAAATACCCGCAAATCCCCGTAGAATACGTATTCTGCGACACTGAATGCGAGCTCCCCGAGACCTACGAGTACCTCGAACGCCTGGAAGCCTTTCTCGGCAAAGAAATTGTTCGACTCAGTGCGAAGGATCTGCTAAACTTGGACCCGTCCAAACGGCATAAGCGAAACCCCTTCGACATCTGGCTCAACGAAATGTACGGCGGATTCCTTCCCAGCCCCCGCATGCGCTGGTGCACCCGGGTGCTCAAGATCCAGCCCTTCGAGGCCTACGTCGGCGACGACCACGCCTACAGCTACATCGGTATCCGCGGCGATGAAGACCGCGACGGCTACGTCGCCAAGAAACCACCCGCCCTCTCCGAACGCCCCAATATTATCCCCGTCTACCCCTTCAAAGACGATCGCCTGGGCCTCGTCGACGTCAAGGCTCTCCTCGAAGAGTCCGGCCTCGGCCTCCCCGATTACTACCGCTGGCGTTCCCGCTCCGGCTGCTACTTCTGCTTCTACCAGCAAATCGGTGAATGGCAACGCCTGAAAGAAGAGCATCCCGGTCTTTTCGAAAAGGCGAAGAAGTACGAGAAGACAACTGGCAGAAAGCGATTCACCTGGACAGAACGCCGTACCCTCGCCGAAATCGCTGCCCTCCCCGAGAGATACCCCTTGCCCCATACAGACGAAAGCGAAGGATGTGCGATTTGCCATCTCTAATGATCGCGTTCGTCTGCGAGCAAGCCTATCTGCACCACAAGTCCGGCCTTTCATCTGAGATTCGTCATGGCAGAATCGGTGAACGAGCGAGCGTCGGCAAGCAGTCTGCCGGAAGACGTATTCATCGAACTCTTCGCCCAGGTCTTTGGACTGGACAAAGTGCAACTGCTGTCGCATGAGCACCCCGTTGAAGACATTTACGGCGAAAGGCGTTATATCGACTATGCCTTGAGGACACTCGACGCGCGAGTGGCCTTCGAGATCGACGGATTGACGTGGCATCATCCTGAGGCCGTCAGTATCGGCGAATTCGAAGACAGCCTCCTTCGGCAAAACAGCCTCGTCTATCAAGGCTGGAGTGTCTTTCGGTGGACCGATCGGGAATTGCTCTCTGAACCAGAGCGTGTGAAAGAGCAACTCGCCCTCTTCCTCGAAAGCATCTCTGAACTTGTATCATTTGACGATTTCCTGCCAAAGCAAAGGGGTGAGGCGTTCGAGCTGCGTCCTCATCAAGAAGAAGCCCTTGAATCACTCGACTCGCTCCGTGCTCACGGAAATACGATCGCCCTGCTGACGCACGCCCAAGGTGCGGGCAAGACCGTTGTTGCCATCACCGACGCAAAGCGCATCGGCGGACGTACCCTGTTCTTGGCCCATCGACGTGAGCTGGTCCTGCAAGCGTACGACCACTTTCAGCACCTTTGGCCGGAAGCAAGTGCTGGACTCTTTATGGGTGAAGTGCGAGATCACGACACTCATAATATCGCCGGTTCAGTGCAAAGTGTCGCAGAGCGGTTCAAAGAATTCGACGCCGCCGCATTCGACTACGTGGTGGTGGATGAAGCTCATCACGCGGCCGCCGCCACGTATCGGCGAGTGCTTGGCTACTTCCGGCCCAAGTTCGTACTCGGTCTGACCGCCACGCCCGACCGAGCCGATGGTCAGTCGATTCTTGAGTTGTTTCAGGATTGCGCCCATCGTTTAGACCTGAAAACCGCCGTGGAACTCGGCGAACTCGTGCCTATCCGATGCGTGCGAGTGAAAACAAACGTAGATCTGACGAAGGTACGCTTCAACCAGGTCCAATACAACCGAAGGGATATCGAGGAACGCGTGATTGTCCCTGCTCGCGACGAATTGGTTGTGGACGCCTATCTGAAACATGTACGTGGGCGTCGAGCCGTCGTATTCTGCGTCAATGTCCGCCACGGCGAGGCGATGGCCGAGATCTTCCGGCGCCAGGGGATTGCCGCACATTCGGTTTCGGGCCGCATGGCGCGCCGCGACCGTGAACAAAGCCTTTGCGACTTTCGGACCGGACAACTTCAGGTTCTGTGCGCCTGCGACATTCTCAATGAAGGCTGGGACTGCCCTGAGGTTGAAGTCTTAATGATGGCCCGGCCGACGCTATCCAAGGTCGTTTACCTCCAGCAACTCGGTCGCGGCACTCGTAAGGCCCCCGGCAAAGAATGCTTGATCGTCTTCGACTTCGTAGATAACGCGACGCGCTACAATCAGGCATTGAACTTGCATCGTGCGATTGGCATTTCGCGTTATCGCTCGGGGGCGCTCGCAATAGCACCTCCTGAACAAATCGAGGCCGAAGAGGAACTGCTTGCGCGGGGGGCAAAGCCGACGACTGTTCTGGACATAGGAATATGGGCGCGCGATTTTGAAGAGATCGACCTATTCACCTGGCAAGAAGCCGTTGCAGGCATGATTTCGCTCTCCGAGCTCGAAGTGGAGCTTTCCACCTCACAGGGCTTCATTCGCCGTGCTGTTGAACGAGGGGAATTGGAGACCGACCACACCCTGACGTTGGGCAATCAGGAGTATCATTACTTCAACCAGGACCGAATTGACGAAATCTGTGACACACTGGGCATCGAGAAAGTCGGCCCCCATAACATCAAGCGCCGTTTCGTCGAATTTGTGCAGAAGATGGATATGGCCGCGTCGTACAAGCCGGTCATGCTGAAGGCATTCCTTGAAGTGCTAGACGAGAAGGGCCGTGCGCCCCTCGCGGAAGTGACGCGAAGATTCCGGCAATTCTACGAATCACGCAGAGACGCAGGCCGGGTTGTTGAACGCGAAACAGCCACCATGTCACGCCTCGATGAACTCGACGACATGGGCGTTCAACAAGTGATGCTTCGAATGCCCTTCGAGAAGTTCGAACGCCGGAGATTCCTCGAATACGACTCCCGGGATTTGGCTTTCATACGCTTCTCGCCGATCCTATGGCGTCAGTTGAAACGCGGGGACCTCGACGAGTTACAGAAGATCTGTGAGCAGAGCATTGCGACCTACTATGAGCGATTGCAGTAAACCGTGTCCTTTCTGTGACATATCTGATGCGCGGATTCTGCGGCAGAACGCAGAGGCCCTTGCCATCAGTGATGCGTATCCCGTCTCTTGTGGACACACCTTGGTCATTCCCCGACGCCACGTGGCGGACCTTTTTGAGCTATCGGAAATGGAACTTGCCGAAGTTGTCAGGCTTGTTGGGGAAATGAAGAAGCAGTTAGCGGCAGGAGCCTCGCCCGGCGGCTTCAATATCGGAGTCAATATTGGCGGAGACGCCGGACAGACAGTGATGCACGCCCACGTGCATATCATCCCTCGTTACGCGGGCGACGTCGCCGATCCCATCGGCGGAGTGCGGAACGTCATTCCGGGCAAGGGACGTTATCCTTTCGACGAACCTCCATCACAAACGTGATCCGCTCATCGCCGCAACCGTTGAAGTTCGTCACCCGCCCTCTTATCAGCGGCATGACGTGGTCGAACGTGAAAACCAGCCAAGCACCGGGCCACCTCTCAGCGGAGACTTCACGCGCTGTCATCTGGCGTGCTTTCTGCGTTCCCTCAACCGACCACTCATAGCCCAAGCGTTCCAACACCAGCAAGATCTGCGGCGGGGTCGCTCCATCGCGGCGCCCTCCCACCTCGGAAAGCAGGCGAGAGATTGCTGACTCAGAAATCCCGGTTATTGCGCTCAGCGCTACTACCGCGCAGTTCCTGCCGGGATTCAGTAGAACTCGTATCATGGACGGCGAATCGCTGGCTGAGCAGAATGCTGTCTCTCGCTCACGATCAAGTATCTGATAGGAATGTCCCCACCTCTCCTCCTCCCGCGTCAATCTCGCGAATTTCTCATAGAACTCGTGCCCCCTCCCCACCAACTCCTCCTTCCGGCAGAGAATCGGCGGATCCTCCCACTCCCGGTAGTCAAAGAAGTCGATCGATAGCGTCGGCAGCGTTACCTTCACGCGCTGCCGCAACGCCGGATGGGGGTTCCTCTCGAAGTCCGGATACGAGAGATAGCTCACTTTCCCCGAAAGCCGGTGGAGCTTGATCACGTTCGCCTCGTCGATCTCGCCCACCAACGCCCGGGCACAGCCCTCGTAAATCCGCAGGATCGGCTCCAGGCCGTCCAAGGCACTGCGGTGGACGATCAGCGCGTTGTCGACCAACTGGCCCACCCCCGCACGCTGGCACGCCCCGTCGATCGCATCCGGATCCCCGGTGCGAAACAAGAGCACGTCCGCCCGGGCGCAGGCTGCCTGGTAACTGCCGAGAAATGACTTCACGTCGCGCTGGATCGAGCCGGGCAGTTGCGACAGCTTCGGGCGCCGGCGGAAACGCGACAGGGCGAGGTACACCAGCAAGTCCTCCGTCCGACGCTGCGCAATCTCCTCCCACGGCTCCTCTTCCGTCACCCGACGCACGAGCGCAAACGCCCGCTTCAGGCTGCCAAACCGCTGCACCACCTCACCCGATAACGAAAACTCCTCGGGGCCCGGCAGACGGCCCAGCGCGGTGAGCGTCTCCATCAGCGGCTCGAGCACGTCGCGATTCTCCTCGAACACCAGCTCCGAAATCCGCCGCCGCGGGACCGCGATCCGGCGGTGGTAACGAGTCGCCAGGAACTGCTGTTTGGCCGACTCATCCCTAAACACATAGAAGACACCGGGCGCCGCGGGAATCGCGTCGCCCGTCAGCTCCGACTCCAGGTACCCGCGCAGCTCGTGCTGCCGGTAGTACTTCTGAAAGGTCCCGCGCGTCGTGAGCACCCCGTCGCCATATTCTGCCTGCTCTTTGTCGGGCGCGGCAAATTCCACCTGGGCCGCAACCACCAAGAGCTGCCGGCACAGCCCCCAGGCAGCGGCGAGGGCCGCGGAACGTTCACGGGGATCCTCGATGACGTTGATCACGTAGCCGAGATTGACCACGTCGGCCGGCACGGGCCGCTCGTCGGGTCGGAACACCGGGTCCCAGCCGGTGGACTGGATGCCCATGTCGGCAAGCAGTCGCAGATCCTGTCCGTGGCCGCAGCCGTAATCGAAGAACGAGGTCGACGCGTCGAGCAGCCCGTCGCGCAGAAGGCTCTTGACGGGTAAAGAGAACCCGGGGCGGCGGATCGCCGTTTTGTGTCGCTGTACGGTTCGCTTCATACGCGTCAGCTCCCTCAACAAGCCTCCTCGACCGCAACCATCGAAGCCCAGCCTATTCCCTTGGCGCCCCTAGGGCAAGTGCTGTAGAACCTACTCACACACCGCCACGAAAGAACCCGGGTATTATTGATGTTTGCCTATTGAATGAACGGTCAGATGGGCGGTTTTCCGAAAAATCCGGGCTTCCGTTGTCAGCCCTCCGTTCATTGGATATGCAAGGCTCAATAGTTCACCGGAAGAAGAACGAGATGGACCGAAACGTGAAACTGCCGGTCAGATCAAGAAGATACGGGATCGGCAAAGACATCGCCGGGGCCGTCTATCTGCATCGCCGTTACGAGGGCCTGCTCGGCGAGCCGCTTGAGGCGGCCAAGAGGCATCTGCCAGCCGACTTCGAATACACCGTCGTCAAGTACGTCGAAGGCGAGGGGAAGGTGTCGTTCCTCCAATCTCCCGATTTCGATTCGGCCACCGAGCCGACCGTAGGCGACTCGATCCTCGTGCATGCCGACGGCCGGATCACCCGCCGCAGAGCGGGCGCCGACCCGGAGATCTATCATCACAAGTGGCTCTTCGTTGCCGACGACTACGACGGCTTCGACGTCGAGGCCAGCAAGAGGCGCTCCGCCGCCTGGCTGAGCCTTTCGGGCATCGACAAGCGCCGCATCGGCCGCCGCAGCTTTTGGCAAGAGAACGTGCTCCCGCGTTTGGAGGAGTGACGGGCAGGTTCTGCATTTGCCGGAAGACAAGCGGATCTGGCCGGATCCGAAGCATCTGCGGTGGCATCGGGAGCGGAGGTTTGTGGGGACGTAGCAGCGAGGAATTGACGGGAGAGAAACCAAGGCGAGAAAAGAAAATGGGGGGAAGGAAAATGGCCGTAAATGGGGAATGGTTTCCGGTGCGATGCGGGTCTTCTCGAATGGAATGCGTCACCCGGTGCGTATTCAACGGACGAAATCCGGCCGTGGACGACGCTCATCGCTGGAGGTTTCTGCTCGAGCGTCGCACGACAAGATGGGGATGCAATAGCAGACGACGCGCGTGCGGCACTCTGTTGGGGGGGCGAACACGAGATCTGGGGGCTTTGGCTCGTGTTTCTTGGTCTCGGCGGCAACCCGAATGGGGGGATTTCTTGATAATACGGTTGCAGGCCCTTCCCCGGTCGGGTTAGACTCGTGCTCGTCACAACCTCAAACCTGGGATCGATCAGATGAGAATCCATCTTGAAGAGATCAGGAGCGACGGGAAAGTACCAAGGAAGTTTGTCTATCTGTCGGATGACAAGCATCCGCATCCGCGAATTCACCAGGTGGAGCATTACGCGGATGTCGTGTCGGACAACAACCTGCTCGAAGCGGTTGTCGTGTCGAAGCTGAAGTTCGAAGAGATCTGCAAGGTATACAAGCGGATCCTGGTCGAGAACAATAACGAACTCAGCAAGGAGCACCGGCGAGAGATCGAGGATCTTGCCTACGAAGAACACTTCGTTCCGCACCACCTGGGGATGCTGTTGTTCTATCATCCGCAGATGAACGAATTGCGAGGCAGGGAAGTCCATCCGCCGGACACTCGCTAAATGGCGGATCAGACCGCGGCTCTGGTCATACTGTGGCGGATCTTCTCCATCGCCTCGCCGGCTCCGAGCTCGATGCGGTAGTCGAAGTCGGCGGAGATGGCGGTGCGGGTGGGATTGATCTCGACGATCGGCCGGGCTCGCTGCAGGGCGCGGACGAGCGGTTCGCGGATGTAGGGGAACGCAGCGGTCGTGCCGACGGCGACGACGACGTCGAAGTCGACGGAGGCCAGGTGGGCGAGTCCTTCGACGGCCTCTCGCGGCAGCATCTCTTCGAACAGGACGACAGCCGGCCGGATGACGCCCCGGCATTTCTCACACAGGGGGGGCAAGTCGGGCATGACGGAATAGTCGGAGAAGAGTACGGCCGCCGTGTACTCTTGGCCGCAATCGGTGCAGTAGAGGTCGAACATATCGCCGTGGACTTCGACCAGATTCTTGGAACCGGCGGCCCGATGGAGACCGTCAACATTCTGGGTTAGGACCCAGACCTCGTCTTTCTGGGATTCGAGTTCGGCGATGATCCGGTGGGCGGCGTTTGGCTGGGCTCCGCTGCAGGCGGCGCCGATCTGCCAGAGGTACTTCCAGGTGAGTTCGGGCCGGCGGTAGAGCACGGGTCCGCTGAGGGCCTGTTCGATGGTGACGCCGTCTTCGGTATCGCCGCGGTTGTAGAGTCCGCCCACGCCCCGGTAGGTAGGCAGGCCGGAGTCGGCGGAGACGCCGGCCCCAGTGACGAACAGCAGGCGATCGGCGGCATTGAAGAGCCGGGCGACATTCTGGATAGCGAGGTCGGTCATGCAGGGCGTCGGGGTTCAGGGTTCGGGGGTTTGGGGGAGCGACTCCGGAGTGGGGGCGGATTGCGAGCGTTCTTTCTCGCGCTTTTCGATCATTTGGATAGCCTGAAGGACGTCGCCCGCGATCATGTTATAGAAGGTGAGCTTTCGAAGCGACTTGAGGGCCGGCAGGCTTTTCTTGGTGCCGATCTGGGCGAGTACCCTGACGACCTTGCCGGTGATGATGAAGTTGGTCGCCCGGGTATTGGCGAGGACGGAATCTTCGGCAACCGAACCGTACTGGATGAGGCAATCGGCGGCCCGGTCGTGTCCGGGTTCCATGAGTTTCTTGGCCAGCAGATCGATGGCGCTGGGCTCTTTGAGGATTGCGAGTTGCCGGTAGATTTCGTCTGTGACGAAATCCGGTTCCTGCTGCAACAACTGGACAAGTATGGGGCCGGCGAATTTGCCGCCCCAATGGACCAGGCCGCGAATGGCGACTCGGCGATCGTCGGGGGCCAGGGTATCGTCGAAGGCGAGGGCCCGGAAAGCCTGGGCAATTTGTTTGCGTATCTCGGGGTCGTTCAGTTTGCCGGTGTCGGCGCTGGCGAGACGCTTGAGGGCCTTTTCCCTCTCGAACACGTCGCCGGCCTGCATTGCGTCCAGGTTTTGCTTGAAGAACTCCGGGTCGTTCGGATCGCTTGTCACGGGCTTTTTGGGTTCCGGGAAAGCGGCGTGTGCGTTCATGTCGAAACCGGTCTGTTCCGCAGGCTGCTGTTCCATCGCCGGGATCTTATCCTCGTCGACGCGCAACGTGAACGTGCGATTCTTCTCGTCGATCATCGTCACTTGTCCGAGATCGAGTTTCTCGGCAAGGGCGGCCACATCTTCCACGGGGGACACGAGAACCACGGTTTCGCCCTTGACACTGGTGCCAAGGGTGAGGCTGCCCGGGATTGCTTTGTGGAGGGCGCTCTGAACGACGCTCGTTCGATTGTAGGGAAGCCCCGGCGTTGAAATGACGGCGATCTTGTCGAGCCCGTGGGTCTTGATCATTTCGACGTGCCTGCCGGGAAGCGGGGCACCCGGATTGGCGCCCGGCGGGGTGTCCCACAGCGCGTTCTTGGGAGGCACATAGCCGGGGCGCTTGATCGTCATGAGGGATTCTTCCAGGGCAGCCACGGCGCTGCCGGCATTTTCGCCTATTCCGAGGGCGATGCAGGCCAGGATGTTCTTATCGTCGATGATGATCAGGACGATGCCGGACACCGGATCGCCTTTTGGCGTCTCCGCAGTGAACTCGGCGCGGTACGCTTCCAGGCCGTTGACCTGCAGGCGATTTCCGGCGACCTGTTTGACACGATCGAACATCCGGTGAAACGACCTCAAGCCATTGGCTGCTCCTTGCTGCCACATCGGGGGCGTCGTGGTCAGATCTGCAGAGTTTGGGGCACACACCATGAGCACCGACGGGCTGACGCGATCTTCGAGCGAGGCCTCGGCCCATGCTGTGACCTTGATGCTGGGCGAAGGGCTCGGTATTTCGCGCCGCGGGAGGTTTCTCGGCGGGCGGATGCGGTAGGCCTCGAAGCTGACTTCATCACCCAACCCGCCGACTTGCCCCGCCATCCCAAGCGGATCTTCACCATTGCCGCTGCAGCCGGCAGCGAGCAAGAGGACCGTCAGCCCAAGCACTACCCTCCCGGCCACGTCAGGAACGCGGCTTCCGCCGTTTTCCGTGGTTCGATCGCCTGTCATCACTCGATCTCCTGCTTTCGCGGCAGGCGGTACGCCAACCACCCGGCTCACCCTCAGCCGATGGCGGCACCGAGAGCCCACCTTTATCCCCAGTTCCTCGCTCGACCACCACCGTCGACACTATCACGGAGTTTACACCGAAGACGCGTTCCGGGCAATTCGGCACATTGCCTTGGGGGGTTCAAGGGTTTTCCGGCCGGGAGATGCGAACGCGGCGAACCGTCAGGTCTCCCGCGGGGTTCACGAGCCGGAAATCGGCGCCGTTGGACCGGCCGGCAAAGCGGGCGTGAGGCAAATCGAACCGGGCTTCTCGCCATTGGCCGGAATCGTTGAGCGGTTCTGAGCCGGCTTGACGGAAGCGTTGTGCTATCCCCTCCACCGCCGGATCGGCCGAATCGTACTGGAGACCGAGTTGGCCGGATCCCGCATCGAGATACTCCACAATGACCGACAGCGGCTCGTCGCCGTCGAAGAGGAACGTGTAGTCGGCATCAAAGTACAGGTAGCAGTTGGCCGAATGGCGATTGGGCCGCGTCTGCCAGGCCTGGACTCCTTTTACCTCGACGACTTCCGCCAGACCGTCGCCGTCGGGATGGATCACAGGGCGGAGCCGCTGGGTGTCATCGGGCGTGGCCGCTATCGAAGGGATTGGGGGGAGGCGATCGGCCGCGTCCAACTTTTCTCGCCGATGAAAGACGTCGGCGAAGCGCCGCGTCAATTCAAGGTACAGGCGGCCGTATTCCTTCGTTTCACAGACCTCGGTCCCCTCGTGGAACTCGTTCCAGGTTTCGATGTGAACCAGCCAAGGACGCTTATCTGGTTCGAGATCGAGCAGTTTCTGCCAGCCGAACTGGTAGAACCGGCCGTCGTCGCGAGTGCGAACGAGCGGGGTTCGCCCCGGCACGGCCGAGTGGTCGTAGCCCGGCCCGATTCCGGCGGTATCGAGGATCTGCGGATTGAGGGCGCCGCCCCACTGATATTCGCTGTCGGCCTCGCCCGGCCAGCCCCGCATCTTGACCAGAAACAGGTCGGCGCCGAAATCGTTGCGAAACATCTCCCGCACCGCGGGGAAGAGCTGCTGGTCGACATCTTTGGCAAACGCGCTGGCGTAAAGTAAGACGAGAGGCCGGCCGTCGACGGTGGCGCGGTGCCTGGGCGGGATGAGCGAGAAACAGTCGCGGATCGTGCCGTAGAACCAGAGTCTTCCCTGGGGCGTCGTCAGGTCGACATGGGCGCCTCGCGAGTTGTGGCGAAGGGTGCTGGTATCGTAGAACATGCCGATCGCCGGCGGACGCTTGCCCTGTGCCAACAGCCTTTCCCGGGCGGCGATCAAGGGGGGCAGGCCCTCGTTGCTCCACTGGACCACCTTGGTCGGCTCGCCCCAATAGACCGGCAGGGCGACGTCGATGCCGGCGGCGATCATGTCCTCAAGCTGCCTGGTGTGCCAGTCGACGTTCTTGTAGCTGAAGCCTTCCAAGGTCGGCGGATGATCGGTCAACGCGTCGGTGCCGTCGTGGTCGATCACGTGGGCCTTCGTTGTGGAGTCGTACCAGTAGAAATAGCTCGTCGCAATCAGCGGTTGATTGAGATGGAAGGCGGTCGGCTCGATCGTCTTGGAAACGTAGGAGCCGGGCGGTTCGGGCAGGACGAAGTCGGGCGGCAAGTCGGCGGCGTTGGCCGAGGTCGTCAGAAGCAGGAGCAGCAAGAGGCAGCGCGTTAACATGGCAATCTCCGTAGCCTGTGCTTGGTGTGGGTCTCACGCAAAGGCGCCGAGGCGCAAAGGGCAGGGGGAAAGAAAGGAAAATGTCGGAAAGGAATATGACCGAAGGCGGGAATCCAGTGACGTTTGCCGAGTGTCTGGATTCCCGCCTTCGCGGAAATGACGGGTGAAGGGCCGCGGGAGTCCTTCCGGGAATTACCCAAAGCCATTTAGTGTCTTTGTGCTGGACTTGTGCGCATGGTGCGCGCATGTTTGTGAAGGTTGGGTTGCGGGCTTGCCCCGCTTCAGGGGGCATCCGCCTCCACCCAGAACCATCCGCGCAGGTCGCCCTCCTCGAAGCCGGTGGCCTGATCGTCAGGGTACTTCTCGTCGAGGGCGGCCAGGACGTCGGCCGGGATGCCGTCCTTGGTTCCGTGGCAGTTGAGACAGAGGGGACCGGTGGGGATCGGCAGGAAGGCGGCCAGCCGATTTTCGACGGCCAGGTAGGTTGGCTTGTCGACCCGGTCGGCCACGAGAGACTCGGCCCAGACGGGCGGTTTGTTGGCAGGGTTTCGGAGGCGGTGGGACGTGCGACCGATCGAAAGGCCGTGCTCCTTCGAGACCTCCTTGGCCAGTCGTGGGGCGTCGTCTTTGCAGACGGTGATCGCGGCGGCCAGTCCGTCCTTGGAAACGACCTCCTTCAAGCGGCCTTTCAGTTTCTCCATGAGCGCACTACTTGCCGCCAGCGCCCGGTCGCGGTGGGCGGCTTGGGCTTCGTTGAGGTTCGATTCCTCGACGATTTGCCAGGAGGAAACCCCTTCGGTCGGCGGCGTTTCGCTCTTCGCCGGTTGAGCCGGCGGGGAGACTTCGGTGCAGCCGGCGCCGACGAACAGGGCAAGCAAGAATAAGAGACTCGATCGCATCGGACGGGTCCTCCAGGTCATGCGGCAATACCATGTGCCGATTTTCCCACGGCCCCCAGGCAATCGCAAGCCTCGCAAGCTGTACAGTTCTCGGTGGTCTTTTGTGCATCGTCTGCTTGCCGGTTTCTGCCTCTCGGCGTTAGCTTGGACGCTGAGATTGACGCAAGACGAAGTGGCTGCTTCGTCAGGCTAAGTGGTCATGAGGCAAGAAGTTATGCGGACGCCAGCTCGTGATAGTTCAGTCGCGGGCGCTGCTTGAACCGCCTCACCAGGCAACTCTGCCAGGCCAGCATGCCGGCATTCGAATCGGGCAGCGACAGAGTTTCGATAAACGTTGAGGAAGAAATCCTTGACCACTCGACCAGTTGAGCACCGCCGAACTGGAGTTCGAGTCGCCGCCGCAGATTCAGCGTTTCCCCCACGTAGATCTTGCTCTTGCGGTTATCGCTGAGCAGGTAGAGCCCAGGTGTTTCCGGGAGGGTGGCCGGGGCCAGATCCTCGACGGGAGTCATCGGGGCGAAACGCTTCGGGGCGCTAAGCGTCGCGGCCCGGGTTCGAGCCACTTTGGCCACCTTGCGCAGCCGAAGGGCGGCCCAGCGGTACTGAAACGTCGCATAGCCGGGCGCGAGCCGCCGAACGAACTCGTCGAACTCCGCAGTCAGGACCGGGTCGCAGAGGATCTCGTCCAGACTCTCCGCCTTGCCCTCGTCCAGCAGGCTTTGCAGGGCAATCTCGCTGGCAAACAGATAGGCGTCGCAATCCTTCCACTCGATTGCCGTCCGATTGACGGTCTCGATCTCCGCGAGTTTGCCCGTCTTTCGCAACCGGAACAGCAACGTGTTCCACGTCCGCGGATCGCCGACGATTCCCAGCCGGTTGCAGGCGGAAAGAAACCGGCAGTTCAGGTCGGGGTCGGCGACCACGCGATCGGCCGAGAAGCCGTTGTGGCTGAGACGGAAAGCCTCAACGATTCCGCGCAACGTCAGTTCCAGTTGGACCGCTTCGTAACGCTGCTCCGTGGCCTGCTTTCTCTGATCGGCCGCATTGAGCCGAGCCGATTTCTTCTGCTTCTCGCCTCGTCCCTTGTTCTTCTCGCCCGTTCGCGGAGCACTCTTGAGCGGTTCCGCGGATCCGTCGAGCCGATCCCCCACGCAAATCGAATCGAGTCGCTCGAGACCGTAGCGGACGTAATCCTTCGAGAGTTCAAATCCGACGTATGCCCGTCCCAACTTCTTGGCGACGGCCAGCGTCGTGGCGCTGCCCGAAAACGGATCGAGCACCACGTCTCCCGGATTCGAACAGGTGCGGATGATCCGGCCCAGCAACTGCTCCGGCATCTGGCAGCCGTGAAAGCCGGCTCGCTCCTTGAAGGTGCCCGCCACACGGGGGAAGTACCACGTATCCTCCGGCGGCGTGAAACCGCCGTCCATGTCCTGAGGGCGAAGTGCAAAGGTCCGATTCTTGTCGCTCGGCGCAGGAAGCAGATTCGGCGACCAGGTTCCGTCGTCGTCGCTGACGACCTCGCCCACGACGTCCGCCGGGCGAATGATCCACGTATCGTCGGGCAGACGGCCGATCGAGTTCGCCCGCTTGTCGTTGTAGACCAGTTCGCGGGCCGAAGGCACCCGGTTATCGAGGTCGTCGTCGCGGAAGGTGAAGTCGGCTGGGTCTTTGATGAAGTGGAACAGGTGCGCGTGGGAACGGGTGAACTTTCGGGCGCAGTTCACGCCGAACGTGTAGTACCACACAACCCAACTGCGGCAATGAAAGCCGATGTCCTGGCTGGCCAGCTTCAACTCGGCCGCATATTCGTCGCCGATCGCCAGCCAGAAGGTGCCGTTCGGCTTGAGCACTCGGTAGACGGCCGAGATCCACTCTCGCGACCACGCAATGTACTGCTGGTGCTCCAGCGAGTCGTCGTAGACGTCGTAGTCGTAGCCGATATTGAACGGCGGATCGGCGAAGGCCAGATCGACGCTCCCCGCCGGGAGTTTGCCCATCTGCTTGATGCAGTCGCCGAGTTGAATCGTATTCAGAAGCGGATTCATTCCGAGAACCTCCATTCGGGACGAAGACATTCATCATGTTACCGGTTCCGCTTGATTTGCGTAAGCGTTGGCTGCTCCCGAACACCAACCCGAAGCGCAAGCGAGGACAGAAGACATAGCATCGTTCTCCTCGCTCCGCGCTCGCGCTCGGGTTGGTGTGCCCGGCGAACCACGCGTTCGGGGGGACGCCCGGCATGGCCAACCAGTTGCACGTCCCCAAGCTGCCAAGTACCGTGAATCAAGTCACGCGAACTCCGCAAGAAAGCCATCCGGAAGACCCCATGACTCAACCCACCCCGCTCTGCAATCGCCGCACGTTCCTTGCCGCCCTCGCCGCCGCAGGCGCCGCCGCTCTCACGCGGAATGCCCAAGCAACTACGTCCGCCCCGGCCGACAGGTTGAAACTCGGGTTCGACAACTTCTCTGTCCGGGCCTTCGATTGGAAGGCGCCCCAACTGATCGAATACGCGGCTTCACTCAAGGTCGATACGCTCCTGCTCTCCGACCTGGACGTCTACGAGAGTCTCGAAGCCGACTACCTGAAGCAGTTGGCGGCCCGGGCGAAGGAGGCAGGCGTCGAGTTGCAGGCCGGCACGGGAAGCATCTGTCCCACGTCGAAATCCTACAATGAGAAGAAGTGGGGCAAGGCCGAGGACCATGCCCGGCTGCTGATCCGCACAGCCAGACTGCTTGGAACGCCGGTGGCCCGCTGCTATCTCGGCAGCCAGCAGGATCGCCGAGGCGACGGTGGAATCGATCGCCACATGGACGCGATGGTCAAGGTTCTCAAGACGGTGCGGAGCGAGGCGGAAGATGCGGGCGTGAAGATTGCCGTCGAGAACCATGCGGGCGACATGCTGGCCTGGGAACTCGTTGACCTGATCAAGGAGGCCGGCGAGAGCTTCGTAGGCGCCACGATGGATCCGGGCAATGCCGCTTGGGCGATCGAAGACCCGATGGTCAATCTGGAGGCCCTCGGTCCCTACGTGGTGACCACCGGGATCCGCGATACGGCCGTCTGGGAAACCGAGCAAGGCGCCAAGGCCATGTGGGCCAACATGGGGCACGGCAACACGGACTGGCCCGCCTATGTGAATCGCTTCCGCGAACTCTGTCCCGACGTGCCTTTCGTCCTGGAGATCATCTCGTACAAGTGGTTGGGCGAGTCCAACTACCTGGAGCCGGAATTCTGGTCGCGCTATCCGCAAGCCCGAGCGGGCGAATTCGCGCGCTACGTGGCCTTGGCTCGAAGGGGCAAGGAATACACGATTCCCGCCGGCCGTCCCGCGGGCGACCCGTCGCCGCAGTTGGAGCAGGCCCAGCAGAAGTTCGACCTGGAAGAGAGCTTGAAGTACTGCCGGGAGACGTTGGGGATCGGGGTGAAGGGGTAGGCGGCCCGGGAGGAAAAAGGTGACAGCCACCTTTTGCCGGAACGGCCAGACCAACCTTCGGTCGGTGCCCGGTGCTTCGCACAAAAGGTGACTGTCACCTTCTTCCGGGAATCCTGCAGGGCTGTTTAGCGTTCTTGCGCCCCGGCCAGTTTCGGATCGTCGAGGTCCAGCCGGTACAGGATCTGATTGTAGTCGTAGCGCGGCGTCGGACGCGGTGCCTTAATCAGAAACATCGTATAAGTGCCTTCGAAGAGGAGAATCGGCGAGCCTTCCGGCGTGAATTCGGGGTGTAGACGCGGGTTGTAGAAGGTGTAGTTGTCGTGGCTCAGTACTTTGACGGCCTTGCCCCAAGGTCCGGTCGGCTCGTCGGCTTCGGCATACCAGATCTCTCCCAGCATCGACGGCTTGCCGAACGACTCCATGAAGACCGTGACCCAGCGTTTCCGAAAGGCGTTCCAGGCAATCGAGCCGCTGTGTGGTTTCACCGGCTTGCCGTCATGGGCCGACACGAGACTCTCCTGGGGCCGGAGCACCTCCCAGGCGGACGAATCCTGCCAGGCCTCAAAAGTCGCCGGGCAGCGGAGCGTGGGGAGCGGGTTGCCGAACAGCACCCATTCCTTGCCTTGGGGATCCTTCCAGAACGCGGGATGTCCCGAGGGGGCCGGCGGCTCTTTCTCCGTCTTTTCCGATTTCGTCCAGAATACACGGTGCTGCTCGAATCGCGACGTGGAATCGTTCCACACGCAGAGGCCCGACTCGTAGGCCTCCAGCGGCGGCTTGATTTTGACGTAGGTGGCGACCAGTCGCGGCATCCCGCCGGCATCGGGCAGGCTGACATAGCCGCTCAGCCATGTCGGCCCGCTGCCGGGCATCTCTGCCACGCCGCAAGGAACGCCCTTCGAGTTCGTGAAGTAGTCAAACGTCAAACGCACCGGCGGCTCGAACGATTCGAGCGGCCTGACGGCGGTGGTGGCGCTCGACATGTGAAAGATCCCCAACGGATAGTGCGGCATGGTCGTGTCGCCCCAGGCCCAAAAGAGCTTGCCGCGATGCACCGCGTTCTGCACGCTGTCGCAGCCGAACACGCCCGACTCGGGCCAATCCAGGTCGCCGCCCAGCTTCTGGCTCTCCGCGAAGAGCCCCGCGCCGGTCAGCCGCCCCAGCCGCTTCGCTATGCTCGTGCGGACGACTTCCACCTGAAGCGTCTTGCCGGGCTCCGGCCGCAATCGCACGCCGCGATAGCCGAAACCGTCGGGGAGCACTTCGTATCCAGGGCTGAGACAGTCAAACCACACCTCGCGGTTCATCAGTTCGGGCAGATCCAAGGCGATCAGTCCCGCGTTGTCGGTCACCAGTCGCTCATGGTGTGTGGTCCGCAATTCCACCAGCGGCACCGGCCACCCGCTCCCTTTTTCGACGACTTCGATCCGGCACGGCTCCGCCGCCGCTGCGGCCCCTTCGCGCCAGCCGCACCGGACCGAGACAGCACTCAACAAGGGAACACATAGCAGCACCAGAACCGAGCGAGCTTGCATGGAACTAATCCTCCAGATGCTAACGGATAGCCGCTTGGGCAAGCGGGCTGTGGATTTGAAGAAGGTCAACAATTCGGTTCTCGAATCTCCCGCGGGTCACTCAACGTGGCCGTCGATCGCCCACAAGCCCTTGACGCCGTCGACGGCGGTGCCGGAAATGGCGGTGATCGTCTTGGCATCTTTGACGAACAGCGCGTTCCAGAGCCCCGGGGCGTCGGTGAGTGCTTCAAACGGCACGCTGCGCCCGGCGAACCGGGTGGCTTCGGCGTCGCCGACATAGACGACCATCCGCGAGTTGGTGAAGTCGTGGGAGGCGTCTCGTCCCTCGGTGCTCTGAACGGAGAGCACGGTCTCCCCCCGCGGAAGCTGCACGAGATAGGGAGCGCCGGCATAGACACGCTCGGGGAGCGGGTCGACCAGGGCCGATTGGCGGCGATCGTCTTCACCGCTCACAGGAAGCGACTCGGCCGGTTCTGCCGCGGGAAGGGAGATGATCGCCGGTTTGAATCGGCCGGACAGTCCGTTGTCCTCGATCGCCAGGGCGATTCGGCGTCCGCCCGCCAGGAGCAACGGAACGGGCATGCCGTCGCGATGGCCGGCCCGAAAGGAGACGGCTTGCGATTCAAGCCAGGTCCGGCCGCCGTCGATCGAGCGGAGTCGGGTGATTTCCTGCTCGCCGCTGTGCGGGTAAGGGTATTCGTTGGCGAAGAAGAGCTGGACCTCGCCCGAGGGCAGTTCGACGGCCGCCGGCTCCCAGCAACCGATTCGGCGTTCGGTACCGGCCGCGTAGATCCGCCGGTGATCCTGCCAGGTCCGTCCTCCGTCGTTACTCGTGCAGACACCGACGGCATAAGGGGATTGCCCGTCCGTCGGCCGCTCATTGTACATGAGAAGTACGCGTCCGTCCCGGAGGACGAGCAACTCGGCATTGGCGGCGTGGCCCTGGGGGTAGTCGACCGCGAGAGCCTCGTCCGGCCAGGTTCTGCCGTCGTCCGTGCTGCGGCGGACGTAGATCGCCCTGCCCCGCGAATAGGCGCACAGGATGGAGTCGTCGGGCAATCGGGCCATACGGCCGTAGCCGGCGCCGCGCTGGATGAGGACGGCGGTGCCGGGCTGCCAGCGGATTGCCGGCTGAGCGTGGCCGGTCCCCGTAATCGCGAACCATGCAAGCGTGAGGGCCGTGGAGGTTGTCAAAAAACGCATAATAGGCTCGGTCTCTTGAGTGCTTCGGGCCGGTGATCTGTTGCCGAAACGTTTCATCCTGCTCAATCCATTTTGCCCTGGCAGCAGGGCGAAATACAGAGTTCGCCGCCAAGATTTCTGTTGAGGGGGCGAAGAACGATGGGGGATTCTGATCGCCCGTGCGTTGCAGGAGCGTCTCCCGGTGAGATACGCTACTATTCGATCGAAACCGGCATGCCGCAAAGCGGCGGAAGGGAAGATGGAAGATGTACACGCAAACGGTCCGGGCCCTGCTGACGCCCTTGCTCGTCCTCCAGTTCGTGGTCTCGTACGCGTCGCTGGGAGCTGAGTCAAGCGGCCGGGAAGATTCGATTGCTCAGTTACGTGAGCGAGGGGCCGTTGTGGAAGTCGACGACCAGGGCGACGCCGTGAGCGTTCGGCTTTTCGGCGAGTTCACGAACGACGATCTGCGGCTTTTGTGCGGTCTGAGCAAGCTGACGGAGCTCGACATCGCCGGCGGAGAAGTATCCGACGCCGGTTTGGCCATCGTCGGCGAGATCGGCAGCTTGCAGGACCTGGAAATCACGAACCGCTCCATCACGACCAAGGGTATCGGTTATCTGACGAAGCTCAAGCAGTTGAGGAAACTGAACCTGATGTACACGAGCGTCGACGATGATGTCGCCTCCTTTCTACCCCGGTTCCCAAACCTGGAAGAGCTCTGGTTGGGGCAAACGAAGATTACCGACACCGGGCTCGAGCAGATTGGACGGATCGCGTCCCTGCGATCGCTTTCACTCACCGCGGACAAGATTACGGATGCGGGGATCGTACATCTTGCCAGGCTGTCGAAGCTGCGCAAGCTCGTGCTGCATGATACACAGATTGCCGACAGCGGACTGGAGTCGTTGGGCAGGATGTCCGGCCTTGAAGAACTGTACCTGGGAAGCGTCCAGATGGGCGGTCCCGGCTTTGCCGCAATCAGCAAGCTGCCTAATCTGCGAACGCTGTACTTGACAGAAGCGTCTGTTGACGACGATGCGGTTGCTCCGTTGGCTTGTGCGCCACGACTGGAGAAGCTCTATCTGGACGGTACTCGGATCGGTGATGCGGGTCTCGAAGAGATGGGGCTGGCAAGGATGAAGAACCTGTGCTTGCTGCATCTTCCCTGGGGCAACGTCACCGATCGAGGTGTTGCCTTGATCGCGGGACTCACCGAGCTCAGGGAATTGCATCTGCCCCCCAACAACAAGGTGACTGACGCCGGGATGAAGTGTATCGGCAACTTGACGAAACTGGAGGCTCTCGTGGCGCGGGAGGCAACGAGCGATGTTGCCATGGCGGAGATCGGAAAGCTGGTAAACCTGAACTACCTCGATCTCGTGGGAGCCCGCGTTACCGATGCGGGACTCGTCCACCTGAAAGACTTGCCCAAGCTGGAGTATCTCAACCTGTCCTGCTGTCGTGTGACGGATGCCGGCCTGGAAACGCTCTCGAAGTTGACGCAACTCAAGAAGTTGAAACTGGGAATAACGCCGATCACAGACAAAGGGCTGAGGCATCTGGAATCGCTGACTAGTCTTCAGAGGTTGATTGTGACGGGGTCCATGGTTACGCTGGAGGCTGTCGATCGGCTCAAAAAGAAACTGCCAAACACAGACATCTACGGTGGCCGCGTGCGGGAGGGGTTCATTGAGTTCGATCAGAACGACCTTCGCGTCGAGGCTGAAAGGGAGAAGCTTGCCGGAACCTGGAAAGGACGTGCGATTCCGGACGAGGGTGAGAAGCCTGCGGATGCGGCAATATCGTTCGCCAAGGAGCGCGTAACATTCTCCGGCGAAAGCGGTGAATCGATCTCCGCCACCTACAAGCTCGACCCGACCAAGTCGCCCAAGTGGCTCGACTTTGCCATGGACGTAGACGGTTGGGTTGTTGAGTCGAAGGCGATCTATGAGTTGGAGTCCGGTGTGCTCAGGCTGAGCGCTGTTGAGGACGGCGACCAACGCCCGAAGGACTTCAGCGACAAAGAAAGCAAATATGCCCGCCGGGCGGAGTTGCGACGGGTCGATAAGGACGAGAAGGCCAAGTGACCTGAAGATACGTAGGGGATTGAGGACTCGGACACGAATGAAAGCGGCGACAAGTCGCACGCACTCCAGAGGGATGACGCATCTTATGAAGAGACTGACACGTCCAATGAGCGTTTGGGTTCTCGCAGGCACGATTGCGGCCGTCGCCTGGTCGGCAAGAGGCGACGAGGTGGCGCCCGCCCCGGCCGTGCGTGTGGAAGGCGAGCAAACGCAACTCTCGCCCGACCAGCCGCACCCGTGGGCACAGGGAACCAAGTTGCGGCAGATCCAGACGCTGGGACCGGGTAGCGGCACGCCGGCTCAGGGGGCGGTCGACATCGGCAGCATCGTCGTCCGCCACGAGGGACGCGTGCTGGAAGCCGGCAAGGACTACGTCGTTCATCCCGTGTCGGGCTCACTGGGCATCGGGCCCAATCCGAGCGTCGCTCCGAACGCCCCGATCACGATCGCCTACACCTACCGGCTCCGCCGACTCGATTCGAAGGTCAAGACGGCCGACGAAAGCGTCGAAATCCGGGCCGGCGAACCGGCCCTGACCGTGCCCGAGCCGCCGGTGCTCAAGCCGGGCGAAACGCGGCTGGCCAACATCTTCGTCGACTACGACAGCGACGGGACCGACGCCGACGTCTACCCGATCCAGGAGTCGGCCGATCAGGCCAGGACGGGAACGACGCCCGGACGCATCCCCAGGACGATGGCCAGGATCGCGGCGGGCGAGCCGGTCAAGATCGTCTGCTGGGGCGACAGTGTGACCGTCGGCGGAGATGTCAGTACCCCGGAAAAACGCTATTCGGCCGTCTTCGCCCAGCGGCTCAAGGCCAAGTATCCCACGGTGAAGATCGACGTCGAAACGATCGCCGTAGGCGGCTCCCACTCGCGACAGTGGCTCTGGCCCGACAAGGTCCCCGGCCGCGAGGGCTGCGATTGGCAGCGGATCGCCGACGCGAGGCCCCACCTGGTCACGCTCGAGTTCGTCAACGACGCCGGGCTGTCGGGGGCGTCGCTGGAGCAGGTCTACGACGAAATCCGCGCACGCGTTCAGTCGCTGGGGGCCGAGCTGATCCTGATCACGCCCCACTTCACCAAGCCGGAGATGATGGGTTTCAAGACGCTCCGCGATCCGGAGTGCCGCCCCTATGTCGTCTCGCTGAGAGAGTACGCCCGAAAGCACAACCTGGCACTGGCCGACGCGTCGGCTCGCTGGGAACATCTGTGGAAAGAGGGCCTGCCCTACGTGACGCTGCTGCGAAACGGAATCAACCATCCGGACGATCGGGGCCACGCCCTGTTCGCCGATGAACTCATGAAGTGCTTTCGCTAGCACGTCACATGAATCAACGCGGCCTTGCGGCCGGTGCAGGCGTTGTAGACTTCCGCCAACTTGGGCGTCGGGGCGACCTCCAGCCGGATTCGCCGCTGGCGCAGGAACAGCTCGGCCTCCGCGTTCAAGGCCATCTGCCCCTGGTGTCCGGAGCCGATGAATACGACTTCCGGGCCGCACCGGCAAACCCGTTCCAGTTCCTGCACGTCGACCACGTGGGACGTACCGTGCCGCTCCTTGACGGCCGCCTTCTTCCGCTTCTTCACTTTGCCGTCGACGCGGATGAGGACGTCCACTTCATGGGTCTTCTTGCCGATCGAGATTGTGCCGAAGCTCGTGTCGCCGATCTGGGGATACTTGGGACATACCGAGTACTTGGGGTCAAAGGGACTGAGCCCCGCCTTGGTGGCGGCCAATGCCGCTGCGCCGAGCACGACCGCGTCGTCGCCCAGCGCGGAGAGCACGACGTGCCCTCCCTCCCGAGCGCCGGTGAGCCGGTCCGAATCGAGGATCCGTTCGATGATCGGGAGCATGAACCCGCTGCACGCCTCGGCCACCCCGCCGCCCAGCACGATCACTTCGGGATCGATCAAGTGCCGCACAGTAAGGAACCCGTAGCCCAGAACCTCCGACGCCCCCTGCATCACCTCGGTGACCAACTCGTCGTTTGCTTCCAGGGCGCGGCACAGGGAACTGGATCGGATCAGCGAGAGGTCGCCTTCGAGCAATTCCGAGAGAATCGTCGTTCGCCCGGCCTCGACGCCCTGCCGGATATCGCGTTCGATGGCCGTTCGACTGGCCAGAGCCTCCAGGCATCCATAGTTTCCGCAGCCGCATTGGGGACCGCCGATCTGCATGACGATATGTCCGATCTCGCCGGCCGATTCCCTAGCTCCCGTCCAGAGCTTGCCTTTTCGGACAATGCCGCTTCCCACACCAGTCCCCACGAGAATGGCGATTGAACTGCTCGTTCCCCGAGCCGAACCAAGCCACGACTCGCCGAGCGCGCCTAGATTGCAGTCGTTCCCCAGGGCGACAGGCACGCCAAAATACTCTTCCAGTTGAGAGCCCACGGAGATTCCCGTCAGGCCCATATTGGGCGTCACCACGACGAATCCTCTCTCCGGATCGACCACTCCGGGAATCGCGATCCCCACGGCGGTCAACTGGTCTCGCCCGACGGATTCCTCTTCCATGGTTTCGTCGGCGGCCGCGATGATGGCCTTGAGGATGTCTTCGGCGCCGCCGTCTCGCGGTGTGGGGCAACGGTGTCGCGAGAGGACCACTCCCCCTTGGGTAATCAGCGAGGCCTGGATCTTTGTCCCCCCCACGTCGATTCCCAAGTAAATCGCCTCGGACGCCGAGCGTTTTGCTTTCGAATCCATCTCACACCCTCCTCGCGTCTCGTGATAATCCAAGCCATGTCATTTTTGGCGCATTACCCCATTTGTGAAAGGGGTCGACCGGTAAAACGGGGCGGCAATTCTTCTACGTTGGAGGACATCCTGCTATATTGTTGTTTCGCCGGTCCTCGCCAACGGGTCCCTCCATCGGGAGAGCATCGAAATGTTTGCCGTGTGTGTTCATGTGTGCGTCAAGGAAGAGAACCGCGACCAGTTCATCGAGGCGACTCTCGAAAACGCCCGGGCCACCATCCGGGAGCCGGGGAACCTGCGTTTCGACGTCATCCAGCAGGTCGACGACCCGAATCGGTTCGTTCTCTACGAAGTCTATCGCGACACGTCCGGAATGGAGGCCCACAAGGATACCCCCCATTATGCCGAATGGCGAGACGCTGTTGCCCCCTGGATGGCCGAGCCTCGTCGTGGCGTGAAACACCAGTCCCTCTTCCCCAAGACGGAAGCCGGCTGGAAAACCGAAGGTTAACGCATCATGAACAGCGAAGCCGTTGGACGCCCGATGGAGGTCCTCCTCGTCGAGGACGATCTCGAAGACGCCGGACTCACGTTTGAAGCCCTCAAGCAAGGCGAAGTCCCCTGCCGGATCAGCCTGGTGCGCGACGGGGAGGAGGCTCTGGAGTTTCTGCAGAGAGTGGGACGGTACGCCCGTGCTCCTCGCCCCGACGTCATTCTCCTCGACATTCAGATGCCGAAACTCGACGGTCGCGGCGTTCTTGCCGTCGTCAAGAAAGACGACGGATTGAAGAGCATCCCGGTCGTCGTCATGACGGTGTCGGCCGCCCACAAACAGATCCTCGAAGAAGAGAATCTCCGGGTCGAGGATTACCTGATCAAGCCATTCGACCTGCAACAGTTCCTTTCGGTCGTCAAGTCGCTTCGCCGCTATCTCCTCGACGACGTGATTCTCCCGCAGTGAACAAACAAGCCGGGAACAAACAAGCCGGACTGCCTCGCGACAGCCCGGCTCGGGTTGAATCTCGATGTTGTCTTTGTTGCCGGCCGACTACTTCTTCTCAATCGCTTTCAGTGCGGCGGCGGCGGCTTCACGGACTTCCTCGTCGGGATCGTTGAGCGCCTTTTTCAACTTATCCACGGCGCTCTTGGCCGCTTCGCCGAAGCAGCAGATTCCGCCCGCGGCCTCGCCGCGAAACTCGGCGTTCGGATCGTCGAGACCGCCGATCAGCACCGGCAGGGCCTTCTCCTGGCAGGTCGGGCATTCAGGGTGAATGTGAGCCAGGGCCCAGGCACTGAGCAAGGCCATGTCCGTATCACTTTGGAGCCGGGCCAGAAGGGCGGCCTTGGCCGGCATCGCCTTCTTTCCGATTCGTCCCAGGGCGTAGGCGGCCGCGAAGCGAACCGGACCTTGGCTCTCCAGGGCCTTGCTCAATGCGGGCACGGCCGCTTCTGCAGCCGGACCAATCTCCGCCAAGGCAAAGGCAGCCTCCTGCTGGGTGTCTTCATTGGCATCCTCCAGCAATCCGGCCAACGCTTCCGTAGCCGGCGCCGCGTCCGGACCAAGTTCGCCCAGCATATAGCAAACGTAATGCCGCGCTTTCTCGTTCTTGAGCGCTTCGATGAGCCGAGGCACGATCTGGGGGCCGAGCGACACCAACGAGTCCAGCATCGTAATCTTCGTCTGCTCGTCGGCCCCTTCAAACGCCTCCATCATGATCGGCCGCATGGTCTCAGGATCGGCGTCCAGGTCTTTCAGGGCTTTCGCGGCTGCCAGGCGAGCCTTGGGATCGTCGGATTTCAGTGCGGCCGCCAGCAGCTTGACGGCCCGGCTGGTGAATCGCGCGTCGCCGGGATGCAGTTTGGCCAACGCCCAGGCGCTGACCGTCTTGACGATCGGGTCGTCGCCTTCCGCCTTTTCAGTCAACTTTGCGTTGACTTCCCCAGGAGCCTTGCCGATGCTCCCCAATGCGTAAATCGCCGGAACCCCATTGATGGGGCAATCGACGAGTGCCGCCAGCTTGGCGACGGCCGGTTCGGCGCCGGGGCCGATGGCAGCCAG
The DNA here is from genome assembly GCA_012719125.1 of Planctomycetaceae bacterium. GTDB lineage: Bacteria > Planctomycetota > Planctomycetia > Pirellulales > Thermoguttaceae > JAAYAY01. The sequence goes on from JAAYAY010000246.1 coordinate 41,672, forward strand.
GGCCATGATCGCCTCGCGCCGGAGCGTCTGATCCTCACTGTCGAGCAGTTTCACCAGCGCCGGAACAGCTTCCTTGGCGTCCGGACCGATTTCACTGATCACCAGGCAGGCAAAGTAGGCCGTCTTTTCGTTTCCCAGCGCGGGAACCAGAAGCCGCATGGCCTCGGCGCCGCGCTCGGCGATCGCGGCCATGATCCGCGTCCGCACAACCGGGTCCCGATCTTCAAGCAGGCTGGACAGGATGGGGAACATCACTCGCGGGCCGGGTCGAATGCTCTGGAGCGCTTCGATCGCCTCCCGCCGCACCATCGCATCACCGTCGCGGACCAGCTCCGCCAACGCTTTCGCAGCGGGGCGGGCGGCCTCTCCGATCGCACCCAAGGCTTCCGCCGCGTGAGCTTGCACCTCCGGGTTGTCGGATCCCAGAAGCTTGATCAATGCTGGAACGGCTTCCCCTGCACCTGGCCCCATCCCCTCCACGGTTTCCGCTGCTTTGATCTGTGCGGCAGCATCCGAAGAGCCCAGCGCCTGGATCAGATCCGCAACGTTCCCCTCTGCCGCAAGGCCCGTCGCACACCAAGCCGAAATTGCAGCAAGCATAGCCAGTAAGATAAGTCGTTTCATCTCTCTACTACTCCAGATGCAAATTGACCGATCCCGCAATGGTTACTATTATATCTCCTGGCTCGTCCAGAGGAATTGTCTCTCCACACTACCTTGGGGGTGGCAATCCCAAAACCCCCCGTATGGGTTAATAACCTGGCTTGCTGGGTATTTTTTTGAGGGGAATGACTCGCCTTCCCCCACCTGTTTAAGGATAATAGCAAAACGGCCTGTTGGCCGTGGTCGAGTCGCCAGAACTTGACTCAAGTGCAACGGAAGTCAGCAAGTAAGTTACAAAAGCCTCCGGGTTTGCTTGGTGGCAGATATTTGGAGTGGATTCGTCATGAGAACATCAGCAATTGGCGCATTGGCTATTGTGGCCCTCCTCGGATCGTGGGCCGTTGCTCAGTACTACGGCGGCGCCTATGTCGACAACAGGGCCTCGACCGCGGCCGAGGGTGCCGCACGCGGCTACGCGGACGTGGTCCGTTCCCAAGGGATGGCCAACCTGGCCAATTCGGAAGCGGCCATCAACATGACCGAAGCAGCCAGGCGGGATATGGAAAACCGCAACCAGTGGACCGACACCTACTTCCAGATGCGGCAGAAGAATCGCGACTATCGCGCCGCCGAACGAGGCCCCCGGCCCACCCGCGAGGATTTCGTCCGCATGGCAGCCGCCGGTCGCCCCGACAGGCTCAGCCCCAGCGAACTCGATTCGGTCACCGGCGAACTCGATTGGCCGCGAGGCCTGACTCAAGACCAGTTCGCTGCTTCGCGAACGGAACTTGAGAAGCTCTTCGCCAAGCGGGCCGCCTATGGCGAGAGCAGTTGGAACGACTACATGCAGATCGACGCCACGGTCAAGAAGATGCAGGCGGAACTGAAGGGACTCGTCCGCAATATGCCGCCGAACGACTACATCGCCTCCAAGAGATTCCTCGACAGCCTCGCCTTCGAGAACCAGCAGCCGGCCAGTTAGCGTGAGTGACCGGGCTCTGCCGTTTCCGTCTCGGGTGAGAAACACATCACGGCGGTTGCACGCTCCCCAAAGTGTAACCGCCGTTTCGCGTTCTTGGACCCGGCTGTCATTCCCGCGAAGGCGCGATTCGAGTTATCGTCGGATTCTCTGCGGAGCCTCCACACTCTCGCCGTCCCGCCCGGCCATTCCCGGCAACACGACGGCCGCCAGACTACCCACCGCGAACGTGATCGACGAACCGAAGATCGCATACCAAGGCCAAGCAAGTTTGGTGGTGAAGACGATGACGCCCATCGTCGCAAGTCCCACAACTAACCCCACCAAGGCTGCTGGCTGCGCGGGGCGTTTGGCAAGCGAGCCAAGCAAGAAGGCGCTCAGGATGACTCCGATCGTGAAGCCGGCAATCGTGTACCAGGGCCAGTTCAGTTTCGTGCTGAACACCGTTCCGGCCAGCCATGCAGTTCCTGCGAGCAAACCGCCAGCGACCACCAACCGCGTGGCAGGCTTGGCAGACGCCGCAAAGCACAACGGGCCCAAGACGATTCCGACAGTGAAGCTGGCAATCGCATACCAAGGTGAGGCGAGATTGGTCTTGAAGATGACGCAGGCCAAGGCCACGACGCCTATCAGCAAGCCGACCAGGACCGGGGGCTTGGTCGCTCGCTTGATCAACACGCCCAGGAAGAACACCCCGAGAACCACGCCGATCGTGAAGCCGGCGATGGCAAGAACCGATTCGACCACCGCCTTGTTGACGCCATAGGTAACGAGCAGTTGGCCGGCGATTCCCACGGCGATCTGAAACACTCCGAAGACGGCCGTCAGAATCCGGCTGACCCAGAGGAGGTGCTGCGGCGACGGTTTCGTTCTGCGCCAGGGGATGTACAGATCGTTCACGGCGGCCGAGGCCGAGGAGTTCAGGGAACCCGACACCGTCGACATGGCTGCGGAGAACACCGCCGCCACAATGAGCCCCACGACGCCGACTGGCAGGTAGTGAACCACGAAGGCCGAAAAGACCTGGTCGGTGCTGGCAAACTCCCGCTCGGGCGGAAACATGTCGAAGAAGCAGGCCAGGCCGACGCCGATCAGGAGGAACAGAGCAAACTGGGCGGCCACGACGAACCCGCTCAGCCCCAGGGCCCAGCCAGCCACCCGGACGTTTTTGGCACTCAAGTATCGCTGGACCATCAGTTGATCGGTTCCGTGCGAGGCGAGGGCCACGAAGGTGCCACCGATCAGGCCCGACCAGAACGTGTAGTTCTTGGTCAGATCGAAGCTGAAATCGAGAAGGCGGAACTTGCCGTGCGATCGGGCAAACTCGGTCATCGTTTCCCATCCGCCCGGGATATTGGCCCAAACCGTGGAGATTTCCGTAGAACGAGCCCCCAGGTAGGCGAGGATCATGAGCAGAGCGAGCACCGCCCCCGCCACGTAGACGAAGAACTGGATGCAGTCGTTCCAGACGACGGACTTCAAACCGCCGGCGAAAGTGTAGACCATGGTGAACAGGCCGATCGCGATCACGGCGATCCACAGCTCGATGCCGAACACCTGTTCGAGGACGATGGCGGTGAGGAACAGCCGCAGCCCGTCGGCCAGATTCCGGGTGACGATGAACAGGATCGAAGAAACCTGCTTGGTGGCGCCCCCGAACCGGCGGTCGAGCACCTCGTAGGCCGTGTAGAGATCGCCGCGGAAATAGTGGGACAGGAACAGGTAGACGACCAGGAATCGGCCGACGATGTAACCGAGGGTCAACTGGAGGAACAGCATGTTCCCGTCTTTGGCATAGGTCAGGCCGGGAATGCTGAGAAAGGTGACGGTGCTGGTCTCGGTGGCGACGATCGAGAACAGGACCGCCCACCAAGGCAGATTCCGATCGCCCAGCAGATAGGCAGCCATGTCTTTCTGGCCCCGCCCCAGCCAGATCCCGAACAGCGTGACGCCCAAGAGGTAGGCGATGAGGATGGCGACGTCGACGGGGTGAATCGCAAGCTGCATATCTGGGACTCCAGGGCGGGTTGAGTTAGAATATTCTGGTCCACGGAACGAGAAAAATCCACCCGTCGCTTCCATCAAGGCTGGAGGCCGAAGACTGTAGGCTGACAACGCCATGCTCAATCACCTGACTACCGAATCACGAAATCCGGCCTCTGAAGCCATCGACACCCTGACGGCCACGGGGATTGTGGAACTGATGAATGCAGAAGACGCCACGGTTGCCGCGGCCGTGGGCAAGCAGCGGGATTCGATCGCCCGGGCGATCGAGGTGATTGCCGACCGTCTGCGGGGCGGCGGGCGACTGATTTACCTTGGGGCGGGGACTTCCGGACGATTGGGAGTGGTCGACGCCTCGGAGTGCCCGCCCACGTTCAACACAGATCCCAGCCAGGTGGTTGGACTGATTGCGGGGGGACGGGGGGCCATGTTCCGGGCGGTCGAAGGCGCCGAAGACTGTCCTGAAGGCGGGGTGGCGGATGTCAAGGAAGTGGGGCTGAGCGCCAAGGACGTGCTCGTAGGGATCGCCACCAGTGGGCGCACGCCCTACGTGATTGGCGGGCTGACCTATGCTCGCTCGATCGGCGCCTTTGCCATCGGCCTGAGCTGCAACGCCGATGCCGCCCTGGCCAAGTGCGCCGATCTGACCATCTTCCCCGTCGTGGGTCCCGAAGTGATCAGCGGTTCCACGCGTCTCAAGGCCGGAACAGCCACGAAGATGGTGCTCAACATGCTCACCACCGGGGCCATGGTTCTCTTGGGCAAGACCTACGGCAACCTGATGGTCGACCTACAAACGACCAACAAGAAGCTCGTCGAACGGACCCGGTGGATCGTCTCAATGCTCACCGACCTGCCGGAGGCCGATTCGCAGGTCCTTGTCGATCGCTGCAACGGGGAGTTGAAGACGGCGGTGGTGGCCCACCTTTGCGGTCTCTCTCCCGAGGAAGCACGCAACCGGCTCCAGCAAGTCGGCGGGCACCTGCGGCGGGCGTTGGCCGGGGAGTAGGCCTTCGGACGCCGCGTGGAAGCCGATACTGCGACCGATACTCTCGTGGAAACGGGTCGGTTCGGGAGAGCCAACCTACGGCGTGACGCCACGCTGCGCGGGCTGTCGCGCGGGGAGATCGCTGACGCTCGACCACCAGCCACCCCAAAATCGAAACTCGACCGAGCATTAGTCAGTGAATTGAAACGAATACAAGTCGGCATCCTTCATGTCGAATACGAGCCGCACGGGTTTGCCGGCGAGCGAGCCGACGTCGCTGTTGCCTTTCCAACTCACGAACCGATCGATCGTATCGCCGAAGATTTCATCGCAGTCGGCCAGCGAGAAACCTGGGGCTGCGGTTCCGTCGGGCTGTTGGAGTTCGACGCGGATGGCGCCGGCGGCGGAGGTGGCGAAGTTGAGGTGCAGGCGGTTGCCGGTGAAGGTGATCGGTTTGGTCACGCATGTGCCGCCGCTCATCGGGGCGTTGATGGAGACGAACCCGTCGAGGCGGAGCGTGTAGCGGCGGAGTTCGCTGCTGTCGCCGGTCCAGTAGTTCTCGCCGGCGTACAACGACAGTTCGTTCGGCGCGCCCGGCAGGGAGGACTTGGTTTCGACCACGTGCCAGGCGATGTACTGGTGGCCGTAGTGCCAGGTTCCGGGCCGCTCGATGCCCGGGAGGAGGAAGGCTTCGTTCCAGCGTTTGAAGCGGACGCCGTCGCGACTGGCCATCAGCAGGCCTTCGGTGATCGCCATGCCGTAACGATTGCCGGCCGAGGATCGCATGCGGCGATGTTTCAGTTCCGGCAGGGCTTCCATGGAGGGCGACCAGCCGCGTTCGACGTAGCGGGTGGGAAAGCCGATGAGGATGTGCGGCGCCCGGTAGTAGTATTTCACCTGGTTGGTGTAGAGCTGTTCGGACGGGGAATCGACGTAGGTCAGGTCGGCTTCGTTTTCCCAATGGACCAGGTCGTCGGAGACGGCCGTACGAATTGCCCGATGGCCGGCGGGCTTCCAGTTCTTTTCGTCGGTGACGCCGGCCGTGAAGATCCGCCAGTAGGCGCGATACTTGCCGATCGAGGGGTCCCAGAAGGCGAGGTTCTGGGAGTCGAAGGCGCCGCGGCCGCTGAGGATCGGCTCGTCGACCATGGGCGTCCAGTGGAGTCCGTCGGGGGACTGGTGAGGGATCAGCCCGCTCTTGCCGGAAGAACGGACGATCGCCTTGTAGCGTGCCTCGGGCGGCGCGGCGGGGTTGTCGTCCTTGAAGACGGCCGGATGGCCCGGGTCGACCTTCAGCGAGCCGACCGTGCCGGTCACCATGACGATGTTGTTGGCTTTCGAGCCCTGGAATTCGTGGATGCCGAGTTCGGGTTTTTCCCAGTGGACGCCGTCCTTGCTCTCGGCGTAGCAGCAGAAGAGCGGGTGACGCCCCGAGTTGAGTTTTCCCTGCGACACGTCCAGGTGCCAGGCCTTGTAGTACATGCGGTAGAGGTCGCCGTCGCGGAAGACGCTGTGGTAGCCGCTGCCGGTGCCTTCCCAGGGCGCGTCGTGGACGAGGGCGATTTCCTGCGGCACGGGGTGGTGGAGCCGCTGCTCGGCGCCGCCTTCAAGCCGTTCGATCAGAGCGTCGTCGACGAACAGTTCGCGGCGACCGCCAATCGCGATGAGTTTGGCAGTTTCGTAGCCGAGTACCTTTCGCCCAGCGAACAGTCCAGTTCCCAGCGCGAGAGTTGCAGTCCCTTTGAGCCAATCACGTCGAGAAATTCGTTGAGGGCGCATGAGCTGTGGCTCCTTTGACAAAATGGATCTTCCGCATAATCTGTGGGTGAAGTTCAGTTGGTGACGCGAGAAAACAGCCGGATTCACACGATAGTCGCACGCGGCTTGCCTGTATCAGAATAACGGCAGCAGAGAAGAGGAACCCGTACTCCGCGTTCAAGTACGGGTTCCTCTTCTCTGTTGCCGTCTTTCACGGAAGGAGCGTGCATTTTTGCTATCTGCCAACCAACTCAGCTATTGTCTCGATTCTATGGACACATACACAGTACTCACCGCTACTCCGTCTCTCGCCCACGAAGATGCTGATCGAAGAACTCCAGCAGGTTGGGCAGGTCGATTTCGTGGGCGCCTGGGTGGACGTCGAGTTGGACGTTGTCGGGCTTGCCCATGTCGGCATAGGCGGCGAGGATCTCTTTCAGGGCCTCCCGGGCAATCGAAGGTGGGAACTGCGAGGGGGGTTCCTTTTCGCCGTTCTGGCAGATGAGGGGACGGGGGGCCGTCATGGCGTAGATGTCGGCGAAGTCGACCAGCTCGCGGAGGCCGTCGAACTTCCAGCACATGCAATGGTTGTGTTCCATCTGATCCATGCGGGTGAGGAAGCCGGCACTGACGGTGGCGGCGACGCGCGTGTCCATGGCGCCGAGCCACATGGCCATTTCACCGCCGAGCGACAGGCCGCCGCAGCCGATCCGGTTCGGATCGACCTCCGGCATGGAGCGCAGGTAATCGACGCACCGCATCAGGTCCCACAGACGCTCGCCCATAAGGGTCCGGCCTTCCTCATAGACCTCGTGCTGGCCGACGTCGGCTGCAATGGTGACATAGCCGCGAGCCGCCAGTTCGGCGGCGAAGGCCTTATAGATCTTGAGGTTGTCGTGGACAACCCGGCGGTTGCCTCCGTGCCCGTGGATACAAACGACGGCCGGACAGGGAGGATTCTCTTTGGTTGGCGTGGTGACCAGGACACGGATCTTGCGTCCAGGCGTCGACTGGATCTCGATCTCCTGTTCCGTGTAGGTCCCTTTGTCCGTTTTGCTGACGACGCGCGGCTCGAGGGTGATCTCGGCTTCTCTGGCCACCAGGTCGTCGATTTTCATGGCCCGAAACAGCCGGGCGCGAAGATCCTGCTGCCATGCCTCGGCATCCGCGGCAGATCGCGAGGTGTATTTCATGGTCCGCAAGTTGTCGGCGGCGCCGGCAACCGAACAGAGGGCCACCAACAGAAACACGAGCGAGGAAGGAATCGATTTGGCGGTCATGGAGAATCCGTGTCAGTAGAAGGGAGGCGGAGAAACGTGATCGTGCATCATTTTCGGACACGCGGCGGCCCAACTCAACACCCCTGTTGTGGCGGGCCGGCGGAAAGTCGATAATGGCGGCGCGATTTCCAGCCCAGAAGCCCGTTCCAGCCGCCGGGAGGTTGCCATGTCGATGCATCGTCGCTCTTTTCTGAAGGCCGCCGCAGCAGCGGGGACCGTGCTCTCCTGCCCCCAAGTGTGCCGGCCGAGCGTGCTTCGTGCCAACGAGACCGTCCGTGCCGGGGTGATCGGGCTTGGCGGGCGCGGCTGGGGCGCTCATGTGCCGGGGATGGAAGGGCAGGAAACGGTGGACGTCGTCGCCCTCGCCGATCCCGACGGGAATCTGCGGGGAAGCCGGGCGGAGGCCTTTGCCAAGCAGTACGGCAGGAAGGTCGACACGTACGCCGACATGCGGCAAGTTTTCGATCGCGACGACGTCGACGTGATCTCGAACGCGACCCAGAACTACTGGCACGGGTTGAGCACGATCTGGGCCTGCCAGGCCGGCAAGGACGTTTACGTGGAGAAACCGCTCAGCCACTTCATCTGGGAGGGGCGCCAGATGGTGGGCGCCGCGCGGAAGTACGCGCGGATCGTGCAGTGCGGCACCCAGCGCCGTTCCCAGAAGGGCATCATCGACGCTGTCGCCTGGTTAAAAGCGGGGAACCTCGGGCCGATCCGTTACGTGACGGCCTTCGCCAACAAGGCCCGGCCGCCGATCGGCAAACTCGACAAGCCGCTGGAGTTGCCACCGGAGCTCGACTACGACCTGTGGTGCGGGCCGGCGCAGAAGCTGCCCATCTATCGCCCCAAGCTGCAATACGATTGCAGCTTCGACTGGAACACGGGGGACGGCGAGTCGTGCAACCAGGGCGTTCACGAAGTCGATATCGCCCGCTGGTGTCTGGGCGAGGAGAAACTGCCTCGCCGGGTGATCAGCATCGGGGGCCGGTTCAACGCCGACGACGCGGCCAACGTGCCCAACGCGCAGATCATCTACTACGATTTCCCGACGGCTCCGATCCTCTACGAAGTCCACAACCTGCCGACGGCGAAGAAGCACATGGCGACTACGGAGGCGTTTCGCAGCAACATGCCGAGTTTTCGCGGCGTGGGAACCGGTGTGGCGGTGGATTGCGAAGGGGGCTATCTCTCGTTTCCCAATTGCGTGGCCTACGACAAAGACGGCAAGAAGATCGCAACGTTTTCCGGCGGGGAAGATCACTTCGAGAATTTCATTGCCGCCGTTCGAAGCCGCAAGCAGGAGGAGCTTCGCGCCGATATCCTCGTGGGACACGTGTCGACGGCCGTCACGCACACCGGCAACATTTCCTATCGCGTCGGGCATCAGGCGACGGCGGTCGAGATCCGCAAACAGATCGGGGACGTGCCGCCTTTTGTGGAGATGTACGACCGGCTGCTTGAGCATCTTGCCGCTCACGAGATAAACGTCGATCAACCCACGGTTACGCTGGGCGACTGGCTGGAAATCGACCGGGAGGCGGAACGAATCGTCGACCATGACGAGGCGAACAAGCTGGTCAAAGGGTCCTACAGGGAGCCGTATGTCGTGCCTGAGATTCCGGCCTAGACAAGCGGAGAAGCTGTCGCGATTCCCGAGACGCCCTGCGCAAGGGCCGTGTTCGCAACTGTTTGCGGAAGTTCCGACGCCATGCGATGTCCGGCCTGGCCAATTCGCGATCACTCCTTCTTCCGCACCGACTGGGTTTTCTCCACCAGCTCGCTCAGCTTCTGCTCGTCGACTCCGACCCCCAGTCCCGGTCCGGTCGGTACCTCGGTCTTGCCGTCGACGACGTGTTGTTGTTCAGCCAGGATCAGGACTTTTCCGGTTCATCCGGTGTGAGCGTAGGTTCCATCCTCGCCGCGGAGTACCGGTGCCTCTTCTCTTGTTGCTGACGAAGTACGAGACGTCGCCAAGGAACATGGCAGGTGTAGTCGTATCACCTCCGCATTTCTTTTAACTCAAACTGAAAAGCCAGCATTGCTAGCAGGCTGGAAAATCCGATGAAAACGGGTCTATCCTACAGTGTTGTGTGTCCGAAAGGACGCCTTCCCGGCTGGGGCCGGGACGAGGCCATGGAGGA
>JAAYAY010000247.1 GCA_012719125.1 Planctomycetaceae bacterium
GGCGAGGGAGGCGGCGAAGGGCGTGGCCAGCAGGGTGGCGGCCCCGGCGGTCCGCCCGATCCGGCTCAGGCTTTCGGTCGGCTCGACGCCAATTCCGACGGCAAGCTGAGCGAAGACGAAGTACCACCTCCCATGAAGAGCCAATTCTCGTCGGCCGACAAGAACGGCGACGGTGGCATCGATCTCAGCGAATTCTCGGCGGTCATGCGCTCGTTCGGCAGGGGTCGGCCCGGCGGTCGCGGCGAAGGGGGCGCGGGCGGACCCGGTGGAGGCGGACCCGGTGGAGGCGGACCCGGCGGTGGCGGACCTCGACCGGGAGGCCCGCAATGAGATTGGCGGCCAGCACCCGAAACCTGACCAAGGAGTATGTCCTCGACGGCGAGACGGTTCGGGCTCTGCGCGGGGTTTCGCTGGATGTCCCTGAGGGTGACTGGGTCGCCATCATGGGAGCTTCAGGCTCCGGCAAGAGCACCATGCTCAACCTGTTTGCTTGTCTGGACCGTCCGACGGCGGGCACGATCATGCTCGGCGACGACGACGTCAGCAAACTCAACGACGATCAACTCTCCGAGATTCGTGCGTCGCGGATTGGGATCGTGTTTCAATCCTACAATTTGATTCCGCAGTTGACGGTCATCGAGAACATCGAGGTGCCGCTCTACTATCAGGGCATTTACAGTTCCAAGGCCCGGAAGCGATGCATCGACCTGGCCGCCATGGTCGGGTTGGCCGATCGCCTCAAGCATCGCCCCACGCAGCTCTCGGGCGGACAGCAGCAACGAGTTGCCATCGCCCGAAGCCTGGTCAACGATCCCTATTTCATCCTCGCCGACGAACCGACGGGGAACCTCGATTCGGCGACGACCGAGGAGATTCTCCAACTTCTCGAGAAGCTGAACAACGACGGTAAGACCATCATCATGGTCACTCACGAACCGGACGTGGGCGATCGGACCAAGCGTATCGTTCGCCTCCGAGACGGCCTGGTCATATCGGACCGGCCCACCGGCGGCGATTGCAGCACGGAACACGACGACGACTGAAACAGGCGGACGAAAAACAACAACCAGTTCGATCCTCTTGTCTGATCCGCGGCAGGCCCTGATAGCCCACGCGACTGACGACGACTTGCGGACGATGGCCCACGAACGACTGACACTTTCCCCATGGCATTCTGGCTGCGAACCTGGCAACTCGGCGTCAAGAGCCTCCTGCTCCACCCCCTCCGGTCGCTGCTGACCGTTCTAGGCATCTTCATCGGAGTGGCCAGCGTGATCTGGCTGCTGGCGATCGGCGAAGGCATCAGTCAGAAGGCGCAGGAACAGATTGCCGAGTTGGGGGCCGACAACATCATCGTACGGACGATCAAGCCGCCCAGCGAAGTCATGGACACCGGGTCGAGCGGCGCCACGCCTTACGGTATCACACGCGACGATTTCGATCGGCTCACCCAGACGATCCCCACGATCGAACGAGCCCTGCCGATTCGCGAGATCCGCCGGCGTTTCTCCTACGCCAACCGGGTGATCGACGGCCGGCTCGTCGGATGCACGCCCGAGTATGCCGAGGTCACGCGGCTGCAGATGGACCGGGGGCGATTCATCACCGACCTCGACCAGGAACACAAACACAATCATTGCGTTCTGGCCGCCAATGTGGCCGAACGGCTGTTCCCCTTCGAGAATCCCATCGGACGATCGATTCACGTTGACGAGCATTACTACGTGGTCGTGGGCGTGGCCAAGGAAAAGGCGCCCTCTGCGGGGATCGGTGGGTCCTTTGCCGCCCAGGACTTCAGCAACGACGTCTACATTCCGATCAGCACCCTGTGGAGCCGCATCGGCGACTTCATCGTGACCCGGCGGTCGAGCAGCTTCGAGCGAGAAATCGTCGAGCTGAGCCAGGTGACGCTGCGCGTCGACCACGTGGACCATGTCATGGAGACGGCGGACCTGGTGGAACTGACGATGGCCGAGCACCATCGCTTGGAAGACTACGGCGTGACGGTCCCGCTCGAACTGCTCGAACAGGCGAAGACGACCCGCATGATGTTCATCATCTTCATGGGTATGATTGCCGCCATCTCGCTCATCGTCGGCGGGATCGGCATTATGAACATCATGCTCGCCACCGTCACGGAGCGGACTCGCGAGATCGGCATCCGCCGCGCCTTGGGCGCCAAGCGATCGGATATCATCCGCCAGTTCCTGGTCGAAACGATCGCCCTGTCGATCGTGGGCGGAGTGACCGGGGTGCTGGCGGGGTTGACCTGCCGCGGCGTCACCGGCGTGATCCGCCAGGGATTGGAGAAGGCTTTCCCCGAGATCATGGAGGCCTTGCCGCCCGTGATTCAGAGCGTCGAGCCGATCGTGGTGCCCTGGTCGATTCCCGTTGCCTTCGGTATTTCGGTAGTCATCGGGATCATCTTCGGAACCTATCCGGCCATGCGTGCCGCCGCCATGGACCCGATCGAGGCCCTACGCCACGAGTAAGGCAGGCTGCCAGGCGTTCAAGTGATCAGCGTCGTATTGACCGTCATCATGGCCAAGGCGGCCTGCATCGCTTCGATGGCCTCCTTGGCGGCCTGGCCGACCTGGTCTCCTTGAACGATGCGGTCAATGTGCTCCTGCCGCGGCTTCAGCTCCTTGGGATCGAAGATCGTGGGGAGCATGCCCGTGCTGGAGGCAAGCGAGAGCAGGACGGCCGTCCGAGCGTCGACCGGCTCCGATTCCTCGAAGATGGCGGTTCGCAGGCGCTGCAGAATCCTGCCTTCCGGGCCGTGGTCGACCTCGGGATAGGTGACCCTGGGAAAGACGAACAGGAAGGTTCCCTTTTCCTTGCGGAGAATGCCGCGATCGCAGAGCCCTTCGGCCACGCGGTCCTTCAGGTGGCGGATCGACGTGAAACGCTCGACCCAATCGGCCAGCGAGTCGGGACGTTCGGTCTTGGCGATACTCTGAAGACACTCGTCGAGCAAGGGATCGCCCAGCGGCGAATCGCTCACCAGGTGGACCATCTTCCTATTCGGATCCTCCACCCGGATCCGATCGTGGAGCAGAAGTTCCTCCAGGATTGCCCCGGCGACGGCATAGGGGTACTCAAACTGAAAAGCCAGCATTGCTAGCAGGCTGGAAAATCCGATGAAAACGGGTCTATCCTACAGTGTTGTGTGTCCGAAAGGACGCCTTCCCGGCTGGGGCCGGGACGAGGCCATGGAGGA
>JAAYAY010000248.1 GCA_012719125.1 Planctomycetaceae bacterium
ACTGGCGGTGAACTCCTGTTTTCCATTGTTCCCATTGGGGACACTTTTTCTTACACTGGAAAGCATCGAGTTTCACCGCCTTTTGTCAAGATCACATCAATGGATTTGTGCAACTGACGGGTGTACTGTCCCTACTGCGGTTCTGCCGAGCTATTGCGGAGTCGATCCCCCGACCCATGGTATCTTTGGCTCCTCCGTCCGGTGCTGATTCCGATTCGGTGCGGGCGCTGCACCCGCCGGTTCCACCGGCTTCGGCTGCACGCGTATCTCGCGAGTAACGTGAGAGTCCTGTGAGCAGCTAATCTCCGAGTCCGTCGTTCCCGTCAGCGAGATCGCCCGCCACACCGGGACTGCTGCCGGGTGGGCAATCCTCCAGGGTAACGCTCAGGCACTGGCCCTGCAATGCCGGGTCCGGCGAGGCGGGGTCCACCCCAGGCCGCAGTCAGTCGCCCGAATCTTCTCTTGCGCGCCGCGGCTTCAGATAGCGGACGGCAACGGCAAACCCAACCAGCACGACCCCTCCGACCAGCACCACCGGCAGGGAGTTGGGAATCGCCAAGAGGACGAGCGTGGGCGGGCCGAAGAGGGCGCCTTCGGCAATCCCCAGCAGCATGTCGCGGTTTTGCGTGCCGAAGAATGTCCCCAAAAAGAACCCCGTGACGGTTCCGAACACGAGTCCTGCCAGAGCCAAGAAGAACAGTGCTTCCCACTCGGGCGCCGGTTCCATATCGCGCGCGGACATGATGGCTGCGGCAAAGATCGCCACGACGGCGGTCAACAGGAGCAGAGAGGCGACGGTGAAACCGGCTCGGCGGGATCTCCTCATGATTGCACACCTCGCTCAAGGCGGGGCAAGCCCGCAACCCGAATTGCACAAGAAACAAGCTCGCACCGTGCGCACAAGTCCCGAACCAAGACACTAAAATCTGTCCGACTTGAGCAGTTTTCCGTCGTTGCGGTGTCCAAGTTGTTGGTAGACGCCGAAATCCATGACGTCCGCCAACGGCTTCACCGAACCATCGCCGAACAGGAAATTCGCCGCGCTCGGATGCTGCGAATTGAAACCGCCAACATACTTCATCGCCGACCGTTGACCGTCCGTCACCTGGATCGGCAAGTCGTCTTCCGGTTCCGCACGGTTCTGTTCGTCCTCGGGCATGCCGCCGATCCCGTAGTCACTTTCTACGGCGTCGCCCCAGAAGTCGATGACCTCATAACCGTCTCCCGACGACAGCATCTTCGTACCGTTGATCGGCACCCCGGTGTTGCGAAGCGTGGAACGGGTTCCCGACATCCACCCCAGTTCACTTTCATCGCCGATTTTTTCGCCCAAGAAGATCGTGTGTGAGGCTCCGTCCGGCACTTCCTGCGTACGCAACTGGCTGTTGAGGAAGAACATGCCGTGATCGCCGGCGTCAATCTGTTTCTCCACGTCGTGGTGGCATCCGGCATATTCCACGCAGCCGGGGCCACCGGCCACACTTGAGGGACACCTCAACACGTTCATCTCGATCTCGGCCACTCGCCGATTCTTCCGGGAATAGGCGCCGTAGTCGAAATCGATGTGCTTATGGGCCACTCCCTGCTCCATGAAGGGGAGTATCTGCACGATCCAGCTCATGTGATACCCTTCCGGAAGGCTGTAGATCGGCCCTGTCGAATCGACCACCCCCGGAGGCAGAACCTCGTGCGCCGCCTCGTAGTTCTGCAGGGCCACGCCGAGTTGAGCGAGGTTGTTGGTGCACTGCATCCGGCGAGCCGCCTCGCGTGCCGCCTGCACGGCCGGCAGCAAGAGCGCGATCAGGATGCCGATGATGGCGATCACCACCAGCAGTTCCACCAGCGTAAACGCGCGGAGTCTTCTTAGTACCCGCAGATGGATCACTTGCCGATTCTTCGGGGCGTGCTGCGCGACGCCCCTATCTGCCTGGCTTCGAATGCGGGGAATTGTTTCTTCACGCGTTCTTGGCATGACTCAGTCCCTCCTCTCACCATGGGGCATCCGGAATACTCTCGTTTGCCGCACCCGCAACGGCAGGTCGGCCGGATAATCCGCCACCACTCGAACTTGGCACCAACCCGGTTGGCCTTCGCTATGATCGACGCTGATCCGAACCTTTGCGTCGTAAGGGCCGCCAATCTCACCGGCCGAAAGCAACCATTCCTCGCCTGAGTACCCTGCATCGGCAGCCAATCGGGCCGCGGCGCGGTCGGCGGCCGATTCGGCAATCCAATCGGCCTGCGCTTGCCGCTGCTGGAGCCCGACCTCCCGGTGGGCCTGGACGGCCAGTTGCGTGATTCCATACATCACGGCCACGGCGATGCTCACGCAGACGATGGCCACGATCAAGGCGGCGCCGCGACGGCCGGAACGTCGAATTGGATTCCGTATTCGTCGCATCAGTCGGCCGTCCCTTCTGCGTGGGGCGTGTGTCGACGGGCGAAGCCGAGCAGGCATTCAACCTGCACGGGCGGGGTCGGCACGGCGCCGGTGGCCTCGAAACGCAAGGTCGCCAGGCCCGAGTCGGCGTCTGCCCCATCGATGGCTGCCCTCAGCCCTCCGGGAAGACGATAGTCCTCGTGAATCTTCGCGTCGCCGGTGGTCAGGACACGGCGTACCGCACGGTCTCCGATCTCATACCGCACCGCGCTATCCGGATCGATCGTGAGCTGCCAGACGGTTCTGCCGGGCGAGGCCGCTTCGACCGGCACTCGTTCCATCCTGCCGGCAGCATGGACGTCGTCGCGAAACTGATCGGCCAGCCGGGCCGTCATTCGTCCTTCGGTGAGCCGCTGACGGGCCTTGCTCTGGGTCTCCTTGAGCGTATAGAGCACGGTCATCGCCACCATCAACAGCACCGTGCCGACGGATATCACGACCAGCAATTCGATCAGCGAGAAGCCGCGGCGAGGTTTCATCGCGGGTCCTCCTTGCTCGGTGGAGGGCCCTCGGCCGCGGCGTCGGACAGTTTGTGATCGAGGTGGGCAAAACGCCAGGCGGTCAGCGTCTGCTTCCTTTCTACCTCGTCGCTTCCCTCCGTCCAGAACACGGCCACGCCGATACGCTTGGCAGTCGGCGCCGCTTCCGACGGGACGATCTCAATCTCGATCCGGCTCTTCCGCAACTTGCCTTGAGTGACGACCGCCTGGGCGATCGGCTCCGTGTCGGCCTGAGTCAGTTCATTCCAGGTCAGAGCCTGCACCCGCTCCATGGCATTCGAGGCCATTTGCAGCGCGGCGCGGCGATGGGCAATGGCCTGCTGCTGGGTGATGGTGCGACTGAGCATCTGGGTGCAAACCACGATCAGCACGGCGAGGATCGCGGCGGCCGCAATCAATTCGACGAGGGTCGTGCCCCCGCGTCCGGTTGACGTGTATTTCGTTGTGAGTTTCAACGATCGCAAGGCACGGCCCTCGATGGGGAATGGGAGTGAGCGGTCAACACAACGAACTGATCAGTTTGATGAGAGGAAGGAAATTGCCGATGAAGAAGAAGCATACCAGTGCGCCGTAGGCCAGCAGCACGATCACGAAGGCCGACTGCACGAGGGCGCCGGCCCGGGCGGCGTATTGCCGGCGATTGCTCTCGGCCAATTCGATCGAGGCCCAAGCCAGATTGCCCACGTGTTGGGCGGCCGACAGGACGCCCCGGTCGGCAGCCGAAATGAGCCTTTGCCGGGCAAGCGCCTCGAACCATGGGCCGCCTCTGCCGATGTCATCGAGGGCATGCACCAGGCGGCGGCGGATTTTGCCGGTCGGATACCACTGGGCCAGTGCCGAGACGGCCTCGGTCATCGGCCGGTTGGCCCTGGTGAACATGGCAAGGGTCTCCAGAATCTCCGCCGTGTGGACTCGGCGGCGAAGCCAGGTCATGCCCGGCAGGTCGTGCTGCACGACTCCGACATAGCGGAGAACACAGGCCAGAGTGAACAGCAGAAAGGCGGTAAACAGGGGCGTCGCCAGAAACCAGTAATTCAGGAAGCCATTACTGAGATTGACGAGCAGGATGGTCATGGCGGGCAGATCTAACCCGAACTCATCGAAGATCATCTGCATGGCGGGGATGATCTTCATCATGACGAAGACGGCAACCCCGAGCATGAGCAACGACACGATGGCGAAGTAGGTGACCTTGCCCGTGATCATCGCTTCCACGGCGTCGCCCGAATCGCTCTTTTCGAGAATGTCGTCGATCACACCGGCAAGATTCCCCGTGTCGTGACCCATGCGAATTGCCAGACGGACCTGGGGAGGAAACAGGCCTCGCGAGGCATCCACCGCATCGGGCAGCGACCAGCCGGCCTGGATCCGCACCGCCAGTTCGAGCGTTCGCCGAGCCACGAAGCCTTTTCGCTCCGCGGCGAATGCCAACAGCACGGGGATCAGCGGAATGCGGCGTTCCACCGCGACCCCGATCGCCGCCAAGAGGGCGTAGCGATGGGCTCGGCGGCGTCGATAGACCACGGCCGGAAACACAATCATGGCCACGATGGCCGGAACCAGACC
The DNA here is from genome assembly GCA_012719125.1 of Planctomycetaceae bacterium. Taxonomy (GTDB): domain Bacteria; phylum Planctomycetota; class Planctomycetia; order Pirellulales; family Thermoguttaceae; genus JAAYAY01. Next base: position 4,507 of record JAAYAY010000248.1, read on the forward strand.
CGCGGCCAAAGACACGGCCAGCATGCCCGCTGCGATCAACTGCCAGGCCACGCGGCGCAGCATCTGGTGCAGCAGGTCCGGCTTTTCTCCTTCGCCGCCGGCCAGAATCCGCACCGCCAGGAGGATCGCGCACCCGAACAGGATCGCTCCGAAGAAGGCTACGAAATGAGGGATGGCGGCTAGCGGCGGCATGGTCTCAGGTCAAAGCAGAAATCAACTTGATCAGCGGCAGAAACATTGCCACCAGGAGAAAACTCACACCGAAGGCCACCAACACCAGGAGGATCGGGGGCAGGACGGCCTCCCAGAGGACCGTGTCGACGCCCGCTCGGCGTCGATACATCTCCGCGGCGGCCCGAAAGGCCTCCGAAGGTTGCTGGGCCTTGATCCCGCTGGCAATAACAGGGTGAATACTCGCCGGGAACTCGGGATGTTTGGCCATCGATTCGGCCAGGCCCATGCCTTGGTCGATCTCTTGGGCGCACAGGCGGCTCACCTCGGCCAGATCGGACCAGCGCAGACCGTCGGCCGTGAGCCGCAAGGCCTCGCTCATCGGCACCTGCCGGTCGAGAAGCAGATACATCAGGCGGGAGAAGTCCACGAGGCTCTGCCAGCGCCAGAGCGGCCCGACGACCGGCACACGATAGCAGGCCCGCTGGAGCTCCGCGGGCTTGGGGATTGCCAGCAACAACACCATCGACGGCACAACGATGCCGAGCCCCAGCAACATCGTTCCAAGCCCGCTGTAACGGAACCAGTACATCGTGTGAAGCACCATCGACGTGATGGTCGGCAGCTCGACGCCAAACTCGTCGTAGACTTTGGCAAAACTTATAACGACCCTACTGGCGACCACGAACATCCCAAGAAGCAGAACGAAGAGAATGGTAGGGTAGGCGAGGGCCGCCGTGATTCGCCGCCGCAGGTCGACCCGATCGCGATCCATCGCCACCAACTCTTCCAGCACATGGGCGACGCGGCCGGTTCGCAGCCCGGCGAGAATCAGACCGCGCACATAGTTTGGGACGTTCCTGCCGGCCCCGTCAATGGCCGCGTCGAGCGGAACGCCCCGGTTGAGGTCGGCGGCCACGTGCCGCATTGCCGCTGCCAAGCGGCGATGGGGGATCTCTTCGGCGGTCGCCCGCAGGCCGGCGCTGAGTGGCAGTTCCGACATGGCCAGCCCGGCAATCGCCTCCACGAGCTGCGCCGTTTCACCCGCCGAAAGGCGCGGCGCCGGTTCGCCGCTTGCGGAGTTCGTTTTGTCGTGGGAGTCGGCCATATTGCGTCACCAGTTTGCCATCTGATTCAGGAGGCTGATCCACACTCCGAAGGTCAGCAGGGCATAGGTTGCCGTGACCGTCCCGCCGATCAGCAGCGTCATCAGGGGAGGCATGTAGAGTTGGGCGGAGACGGCCAGGCGTTGAGCCCGCCGCTGATAGGTGTCGGCGGCATGGCGCAAAGCGGACCGGAGCGTGCCCATATCGTGCGCGCTGCGGAGCAGCCACTCGAGGACAGGACTGAAGCCCGGGGCGTGTTCCACGCAACCGCCAAGTCTCTCGCCGCGTTCGATTGCCGAAGCGATTTGCTCGGCACCCTGCCGCGTCTGTCGCGAGCCCGCGGCGTCCGCAGCCAGGCGAATCGCCCGGGGGAGGGGCAGGTCGTGCTGAATCAGCAGATGCAGCATTTCGGCGAAGGCCGCCTGACGGTAGGAGCGAACCATGGGGCCGAGCCACGGCAGCCAGCCGAAAACCCCTCCCGCCGCGGCCGGCTCCAACAGCGACGCCGAAGCCGAACGATAGGCCCACCACACGAATGCGACGAGAACCGCGATCTGGACGCCGGGTCCCCAGATGTGCATGGAATCGCGCAGCACCACAATCGCATCGAGCACGCGAGCGGCCGGAACCGACGGATCGTCGAAGAACCGCAGAAGGGCTCCCGCGATCTTCCAGACGAAGAACATGAAGAGCTGCCAGGCGATCAGAAACACCACCAGCGGGTAGATGAGCGCGCCGACGATCGTTCGCCGGGCCTCGGCCAGTCGCCGCGTGCTGCGAGCGACCGTCTCCAGTGCCGCGGCCAGACGTCCCGACTGGATGCCCGCCTCGACGACCGCCACGTAGACGGGGGGAAAACCGGCGCCGCTCGATTGCAGGGCCTCGGAGAGCGTCTTTCCGCGGCTGAGTTCCTTCTCCAACTCGCCGGCAATCTGGCCGGCTCGCCCCGTCAAATCGCTCGCCACGCGTCTCAGTCCCACGTCCAGCGGCACGTTGGCCCAGACCAGGCCGCGAATCTCATCGTTCAGGGCCGTCAGCTCCTGCAAGGTGACTGCTCGCTGTCGGGTTGGTTCCGAGTCTGCCACTAACCGGCTCCGATACCGCCATGATCCCCTGTCAACACCACATCCGGGCCAACAGCAGCGTTCTGCTCAACATTGGCACCCACAAGTCTGTGCAACAGCACTGCATCTGCCGTTGCTGGTCCGCCGCCACCCCAAAGCCCCTGAGACTGACAGAACCCTACCAGTTCTTTACCTGATCCGGGGCATTTCTGCAACAACCTGGCGACACAAAATGTCTGTTTGATCGTTCTGATCAGGTTACCGGCAGCTTCAGTATCTTTACCGGGGCGGAGCGGCCACTCGGCGCGAAGCATGGGGCAACTACGGTCTCAGGAAATCTTCTCGCATGTCCTCAGGCCGATTCTTGTCGCCAAAGGCTGGGCCCCGGGTAATCACCGAAATGTAAGCCCGCGGGGGAGTCTCGCTGTCGAGCAAGTCGCAGGTCAGTTCGACGGCGTTTTGACCTGGTTTGAGGACCGGCACGTCGCCGACGGGATCGATCCTGGAGATTTCTTCGCCTTTCGTGCCGAAAAGGCGGCAGTCGTGCGGTCCCCGGAATTCGAGATACTGCCCGGTTTGGATCGCGACGGGGAAGCGAATTTCCCGCCCGCCCAGCTTCACCGTGGGATTGCGCAGAGTTGCCGAGACAACGGGCAGGGCCCGGATCGGGCCGAGATAGCACGTGGCCGTCCCGCTGGGAGGCAGTTCGTTGTACCACAGGCTGAGCGTTTCCACCTGGTTCGGGCGGATCGATTCACGATAGACGGCGTAGTGGCCGGGATAGGGCCAGGAGTAGTCGGCGTGGCGAGCCCCCTCGGGTTCCAGCAGCGCGACATAGCGCCAGCCGGTGAAGTCGATCGTGATGTAGTGATCGGCGATGGCGTGCGAGAGGTGCGAAGGGCTGGTTTGCTGCACGTTCAGCACTTCGCCCTGACCGTCACCATGCACCCAGAGCCCGATCGCCTCGTGGCCGCTCAGGTCGATCGGTGGAGAGAAGGTCTTGCCGATCTTGCACCACGACCGCGTGGGCGACGGCGTGGAGTTGGTCGCCCGAAAGAGCCCGCTCGCCGGTCCCACCTTGACTTGTTCGGCCGATCGCTCCAATTCGGCGGCAACTCCCGGCTGGGCCGCCCGGAGAGAGAACAGGCTTGGGTCGTTGAAGTCGGTGAGCAGGATCGCGCCGGGGTCGTCATAGGGTGCAATTCCGGAGAGGGCCTCGATTCGCAACTGGAGCGGCTGCTCTTCGAAGCGGTTGTCGACTGTCCAGCGCCGGCTCCGATCGTCGCTTGCCTCGACCTTGTGCTTGTCGTAACAGGCCGGCCGGAATCTCCACTCGCCGCCGGCGTTCTGCTCCAGGGAGAACTCCTCGCCGGGAGTGCGCAGTCGCTCCTTGACCGCCTCGCTGAAGTAGTTGGCATGCCGAAGCATCTCGTAGCGCTCGACAATTGCCGCCAACCGCGGCAGGGCGGGGATGCTGTCGACGTTCGACGGGCTGATGCCCATCAGCGACAGTCCGTAGTTGTTTCCCAGGGCCTTGCCGGCCAGGTATTCGATGTCGTCGGTGTGGGTCGGCTCGCCCATCGGGCCTTGCCAGGTCTTGAAGGCCCACCAGCCCAGGTTACCGGGCAGGAACTGCCGGCCGAGCGCCGAGTTGGCCTGGCAGTGAATGTCGATGAACTTCTTGTGGCTGCGGTTGGGATGGTCCCACGCGCCCATGCGCGAGCGAACGTACCAGAGATGGTGATGGAACGTGCTCATCTCCATGATCGCCGGACGCTCCAGCCGCTTGAAGATCTCGAAGGTGAATTTCGACTGGTAGTGCCAGGCGTTTTCTCGCCCGGCCACGGCGTCGCCCCCGTCGAGCGCATCCAGGTAGATCATGTCGAAACCGGCCCGGTTGTAGAGTTCCGCCGTCTTGGCCGCTACTTCCGTAAGGAGCGTGGAGTCGCCGTCGGGCACGAAGAGCCCAAAACACTCCCGCAGGTGATGAACGGGAGTGCCCTGCTTGTGCGGTGCGATCTTCGTACCGCAGGCACCGCGAGTGCATTCGGTGAACGCGTAGGGCGATTCTTTGGCCACGCCGGTATAGGTGATCAACTCGTCGTCGATCTGCAAGGTGACGCTGTTGCGGACGAAGAAACCGGTGATCGTCGACATGTCGTCGGTCGATTCGAGGACCGGCACCCGCGTCGCGTCGGCCGGCAGATCGCCGGCCAGGGTGAAGGTCACATCCTTGCCCAGGCGGGGGTCGGGAACCGGCGTGACATAGGGGCACTTCTTGTTGATGAACATGGCGTACGTATGGAGCCCCGCCTGCATTCCGGCCGCATGGAGCTTGTCGATCACGGCCTTCATGCTCGCCGCCCCCTTCGGATAGAGATCGGGGGCCGGCAGGAAGTCGCCGAAGCGGAAGGATCGCCCGCCGTGGAAATCGATCTGGGTCACGCCCAGCCGCTTGGCGGTTTCGATCCACGAATCGACGGTCGCCTCGGTGAGGTTGCCGAAGTCGAACAGGTAGGAGCCGTAGTTGTTGGGACCGTCCAGGGCCCAAGGGCCGCCGATCGGCGAATGGGGCAGGTCGTCGGCCGCGCTGACGACCTCCTGCATCGCGTTGCGAAGTTCGTTGTACGGACATCCGATCAGAGCCGCCTTGGCGCCGACGAAGCCGAAGCGCGGATAGCACGCCGCCCAAAGCTGCGAGGTCGCCTGGGGAATCGCCCGCACGTTGGTCTTCAGGTTGAGCGCCAGGGCGCAGGCGGCGAACGGCTCGTCGGCTGCGCCGGTCAGCTTCAGGGGCAGGTCGACGAAGACGAGTTCTTCGATTGCGTCGGTGCTGACGTCGACAACTTCGACGACGAAGTATTTGGGGCGTGCTGTTACTTTCAACCCCACGGCGACGCCGCTTTCACCGAACTCCAGTCGCAGCCGGTCGCCGTTGAGCCGCGCTGCCGTAGCGACATGGGTCTTGCCTTCCAACGCGATCCGGGCGAACGGTCCCGGCGAAGGCGTGCGGCAGTAATTCGTTCCGCCGGCGCGATCCACGAACGCCTGGCACTGCCCGTCGGCTCCGATCGCGATGCTCGCGTAATCGGTTTCGGCCGTCATGATCGCGGCAGGTTGAGCAGCGGCGGCGGCGGATTGCAGTATGAATAGAATCAAGCCGATCACGATGTGCGTTGACTTCCACGTTCGCATGGGCGTTTCTCCTTGGGTTCGATCAGGTTGTCACCCATAGCGTAATGGCTGCTTCCCACACAAGCAACGTACCGGCAAGGCCGGATGGGGGCGCCGCCGTTCTTGACATTCCGCTCGCGTTCTATCTAATGGCACCAAGGAAGTCAGGAATAACGTGTGTGCTCCCCTTGCTTCACCTGCCAAAGGACTCCAGCATGAAACACTACATCGAGAATAAGGTTGTCATCGTTACCGGCGGTTCCTCCGGCTTCGGACTCGAATCGGCCCGGATGCTGCTGGAAATGGGGGCCAAGGTCGTCATCACAGGGCGCAACCAGGAACGTCTCGACCAGGCGGCTGCGGAGCTTGCGAGCGACGATCTCATGCCAATCCGTGCCGACGCCGTTTCGACCGACGATTGGCAGAGGCTCCTCGAGACGACGCTGGACCGGTTCGGGCGTCTCGACGTTCTGGTGAACAACCACGGCGCCGGGGTCAAGATCGCGGAATTGGCCGAGATGGACGACCAGGTCATCCAGACCGTCATCGACGTCAACTTGATTTCGGTCATCAAGGGCTGCCGCGAGGCCGTCAAGGTAATGAAACCGCAGGGGAGCGGGCAGATCGTGAACGTATCCAGCGGGTGCGCCCATTACTCCTGGCCGGCATGGGCCACCTACACGGCCGCGAAGGCGGGCATGGTCGGTTTCACTCGCTGCCTCCACAAGGAGATGGCCGACTGGGGTGGCAAGGCCACCTGCTTCATCCCCGGCGCTGCGCGGACCGGCTTTTGCGATGCCGCGGGAATCGCGAGCGACTGGCTCGACGGCTTCCCCAGCGCGGAGGATTTCGCCCGCACCCTCGTCCACTGCATCGACGTGCCCGAGACGTGCGTGATCGACGAAGCGATCATCTGGGGCACTCGGCAGGTCAAGGAAATGCTCAATCCGTATTAGTTGGACAGCGACACTCTGAGCAGTTGCTGGTAATCGCAACTTCCTGAGGGTTGCTCGTTTAACGCCCAGCCGCAAAATCTGTGGCTGCAATCGAAGCCGTCCACGAGTAGCCATGCACCATAGCAACGGCCTAGATGCCCACAGTTACCCGAAAAGACGTGGATCAGAGAAGAGGCACCGGTACTCACTTCCGAAGTACCGGTGCCTCTTCTCTGATCCATTTTTCACACACCGGAAAGGGACTCTTCATTTGCGTGTCAGTTTGTGGAGAAGCTGGCATGTCTTCGGCCTCACCGGCAGAGACTCACCCACGAATCTCGCCGAAGAGCCGGCGTTAAACGACGGTACTGGAATGGGGATCCATTCTTAGGGACCCAGCGGCGATTTGGGCTTGCGAGAACCAGTTGGCGACGCAAGACTCAAGGAATCGTCTCGATTCGTTGCCCGCTAATACGCCCCTCGAAGAATGTCCGTTATGCCGCGTTCGTCCCGACGAGTATCGATTTCGACCAGTCAAACGTGCTGCAGCGACCGCCCCGCCTGGGCTCGTGACGCCGTCTTCTACCAGATCTTCCCCGATCGTTTCGCCCGCAGCGAGCGTGTTGCGAAACCCGACAATCTGCTCTCGTGGCACTCGGCCCCCACCGAACAGGGCTACCACGGCGGCGACCTGCTGGGGATCGTCGAACACCTGGATCACCTGGTTGACCTGGGCGTGAATGCCATCTACCTGACGCCCATTTTCCAGTCGGCCTCGAATCATCGGTACCACACCCACGACTACTACAAGGTCGATCCGCTGCTGGGGGGCAACGAGGCCCTGCGCGAGTTGGTCGAGGCGGCCCACGCCAGGAGTCTGCGGATTATTCTCGACGGAGTCTTCAACCACGCCAGTCGCGGGCTGTTTCAGTTCAACGACATCCTCGAGAACGGGCCCCATTCGCCCTGGATCAACTGGTTCCACGTCGACGGCTGGCCGCTGTCGGCCTACGATGGGCACAAGCCGGCCAACTATCGCGGCTGGGTCGGCAACCGGGCGCTGCCCAAGTTCAACACCGACAACCCCCAGGTCCGCGAGTTTCTTATCAGAGTCGGCGAATACTGGATTCGCGAATACGAAATCGACGGCTGGCGGCTCGACGTGCCCGACCAGATCACGACGCCCGGCTTTTGGGAAGAGTTCCGCAGCCGAATCCGGGCGATCAATCCTGAAGCCTACCTGGTGGGCGAGATCTGGCACGCCGTGCCCGAGTGGGTTCGCGGCGACCGATTCGACGCCACGATGAACTACGTGTTCGCTGCGGCGACCATCGCCTTCGCGGCCGGCGATCGGGTCAGCCCGAGTGTCGTTGCCGGGCGGAGCTACGATCCCTACCCGGGCATCGACGCCCGAGAGTTTGGCGAGCGGATCGCGAAGCTGCTGGCGACATACGATTGGGAGACGACCCAGGTTCAGTTCAATTTGCTCGACAGCCACGACGCACCCCGCGTGCTGAGCGTCGCCCGGGGCGACAAGGCCACGCTCCGCCTGGCGACTTTGATGCAGATGGCGTTCCCGGGCACGCCCTCGGTCTACTACGGCGACGAGATCGCGCTACCCGGCACGCGACGTTACGATCGGCCCTATCGCGACCAGGACGCCCGGCGTCCCTTCCCCTGGCACGACGAGTCGAAGTGGGATCGCGAGATGCTCGACTACTTCCGCCGGGCGATCGCATTGCGGCACAGTCATCCCGCCCTGCGCAGCGGCGAGTTCAACCAAATCTACGCCCAGGGCCGGCAATTTGCCTTCGTTCGCCGCAACGAGCAGGAGACTCTGCTCATTGTGCTCAACGCTTCTGACGATCCGGCGGAAGTCAGCGTGCCGGTAGGCACACATCTTCCGAACGGCGTCCGCCTGCGGCCACTCTTCGGTGACGTCACGGTGGGCGCCGTTGGCGACGGCATGATCACGATCCGCCTTCCGGCACGTTCGGGTGGTGTGATGGGCTTGGTCGGCAAGTAGCGGAATCACCGGCTCCGAGGAGTCTCTGCCAGCAATCACTTCGAACTGTCGCTGGTTCTCCGTCGTCGACAGGGCTCCGGAATGTACTCGACCGCCGACTGACGCCGGACGGGTTGCGGATAGAGTTGCAAAAGCTGGAGAATCTCTGTCGGCATTTCGCAGCGGATCGGCAGCCCGAGTTCTTCCGCAAGCCGGCAGGTGATGGGGTAGTCGTGGGTCCATCGGCCTTCCGAGAGGATTCCGGCTGGCATGGCTAAGAGCCTATCCGAGAACCGCCCACGGAGAAGGGGACAGGCACATTTTGCTCCGAAGACTCCGCAAAATGAGCCAGTCCCCGGTGGTTTTGGGATAGGCTCTAATTCAATTGAGCGTCGCCCCTCTTCTTCCTAGACCCCCTTGACTGCCTAGTCCTTCGGGATTAGACTCGGTACCTGTGGGAGGTGAAAACGGGGGCATACGATCGGCTTGCTGGGTTTCCATTTTTGTTCCTCATTTTCATCCGTGCCCCGGCCTTGCCATCCGTGCTATCAGAACAACTCAAGGACAAAGTAGCACGGATGGCAAAGCCGGGGCACGGATGAAGAAATCGGTGGAACAGAACCGGAGGTCGAATCACGGTTGGGTTGTTTATGCGGCACTTGTAGTTGCCAAACATCGCCCCACCGGGATAAACCCGGTGGTGGCGTTTACAGTTTCAGTAATGGCCAACGGCAAGGGCTGGCGGCCAAACCCCCGCTCTACCGCCGGCAGCCAACCCTGCTGGGATCCGAGATTACTTCACCGTGACCGTATCCGTAGCACTGAAGCCGCTGCCGTCGATAAGGGCCATGGTCAGCTCCAGTACTGCTTGGCCCGGCTCCAAGCCCAGATCGGCTACGGCGAACCTGGCCACGATGTGGCCGCAACTATCAGGCCAAACAGCACCCGTAACGACACCATTCAAGGCAACCGACCCAGGCAAGACGGCGGAAAAAGGAATACTCGTGTGGACCGTGATGCTATCGACCTTGGACAGCACGATAGTGCTCGGGGAGACCATTATCTCGCCGCCGCCGACGGCACTGTTGGCAATGGCAATCCCGGCAAGGCCGAGGCCGAGAAGGCCGCAGAGCACGACGGTTCCGATAAGAGTTTTTTTCATCACGCATTCTCCGAGTCAAAAGGGTGTTTGAGAAGCGAACCTCGACTGCCTTGTAGCGCCTTGACAGTCATCCACGCATACACCATGTCCCATGTGCTTCCAACCCAAAAAACCTACCGGGCGTCTACGCAAACTACTCCTACTTTGGCGAAGTATCTTGCAGTGACAACCGAGTATGCCGCAAGCCTTTTGGGGGTCCGAGTCTCTGCCGGTTCGCGGCACGGGCTGGATTCCGGTGCGCCACGGTACACAGTGTCAGGCACCAATACAGCAACTCCGGTGCCACACGCGTCAGGCCGATGCGCCCCGAACGCCTCTAATCGATCAGCGCTGCGGATCAGGCGGGAAATTCCGTCGTGACAACTGACAAGAGGGCCTATTTCCAAGCTAGCGCGGATACGATTGCCACGCTCGTTTGCGTCATCGAATGTCTCATGAGTGTCGCACGAGTGTCGCAGGCGGCGCGAGAATCTTGCACAGCGGCTGAACTAGCTGCGCCCGGCCAACCATGCGTTCACTCGAACTGGCCCGCCTAGGCTGATCAATTGTATCTTCTCAAGTGCTAGCATTGCTCCCAGTTGGTTTTTTCGAGAATTGGGCAAGGACAACAACCAAGATTCCGATTCGGATCACTCTTCTGAAAAGCGGCGGCGAAAATTGAGGAAGAAAAGGCCGCAAGCCACTGCGGTCGCTTGTCGCTTGAAACGCCTGCACGTCCGTGGTCTGGTGGCCAAGATCCCGCGCACAAGGCATTGACGCGTCACGGCAAAGGGCCACAAAACGGCTCGGCACGATCATTCAACTTCATTACCACGGCCTGTCTACTGCCGCACAAAAGACATGCGCGCACGGCGCGTCGAAGTAACGGACAAAGACTCTATCACTTACGGCGGCTCGTTGCCCGACCGCGTGGCGAGGGCTCGATAAACACTTAGGTCGATCTGGTCGCTGATCATCCTCACCGAGCCGTCGCCCAGGACGAAATTGGCGCCGAAAGGATGATAGCTGCTGAAGTCGGCGAGGTCGTTGAGCAGGTCGTTAGGGACCGATCCGGCGCGGCCGACGACGCGAGCCATGCCCCGATCCGCCCCGGGTATCGCGCCAACCCAGGTGGAAGCGCCCAGCCGTGAGCATCGTTCGCCGACCAAGAGCGTGTTGCTCAATCCGTCACGGATGTCGGCAAATCGGGTCCGGCTATTCTGATAGAAGACGCCGTCGCCGGAGTGCGGAGGAGTCTCGATGACCTGGGTGCCGAAGACACCGACATAGTTGGCGCGGGCAACTTCAAACAGGGGTGGGCCTGGCCCTGCTCCTCCACCCCCATGCCTTTGAAGCATCAAGAGATTCTCGGACGGGTCGGACGGGCAGAGGAGGATCGCGAGGGGCGTTTCACGGAATCGGCGATGCACTGGATCTCCGATCGGCGGTCCGCTCGGTCCCTGCGAAAAGCCGGGGCCGGCCGTGTTTTGCAGGGCCTCCTGCTCCAGGAAACCGAGCAGGATCGCGGCCCAACCCCAACCCGGATCGCCATTGTGGGCAGTGATAAGCCATCCCGAAGGCAAGACACCATACGTTTCGTGGTGGTTTTGCAGGGCCAACCCGATCTGGCGAATGCGGCTGGCACACTGCGCCCGTCGCGCGGCTTCGCGCGCGGCCTGAACGGCGGGCAAGAGCAACCCGATCAGCGCGCCGATAATGCCGATGACTACCAGCAGTTCGACTAAGGTGAATCCCCTCGTTCGGCTGGCATTCAAAATAATACACTCCAACCTGAGGCGCCGCACAGGCGCCTTACGCGACAGTCCGAGCGCCTCGTGAGGCTCTCGACGCAAAAGAACCAGAACCACGAATCGCTGCTGGATCACCGGCATCTTTGCCGATCGGCTCCCCAGGGTCAACACCGGCAGATGGCGCCCTATCGGGATGCGCCGATGCTGTTGGAGCAGGCCGCGGAAGCAACGTTTCAGCCAATCAACGCAATCGGCGTGCCCAAGACCGAGGCTAGGAGCCTATCCCAAAACCGCCGGGGACTGGCTCATCTTGCGAAGTCTTCGGAGCAAATTGTGCCTGTCCCCCTCTCCGCTAAGGTTTTGGGATAGGCTCTAATTCGTGGCCCGCGGCAACGAAGTGTGCTACAACAGAAGCAATTCGTCGGTCCCGCGGTTCCCAAGATACCTGGCCATGAGAATCGGTCTGAAGCTGACAGCGGCATTTCTGGGCATCGCTTCGCTGGTGGGCGCGGCGGGCTACTTGGCGCGAGGAACGAACCGCGAAGTGGAGCATGAGATGGAGCGACTCAGCCGCAGCGCGGTGGTGAAGGCCGACACCGCCGAGATTGCCGATGCCCTCTACACCAGCCACCTGGCCGCCCATGCCTTGGCGGCCACAGCGCGGCGGGGTTCGTCCGCCGTTGCTGCCACGGCGGACGAGTCGCGGGAGGTTCACGGCCAGATCGAACGGAGTCGGCAGAGGATCGAGCAGAGTCTCGATCGGTTGCGGCTGACTGCAGAGTCGCTGATCCGCGGGTCGGCCGACGCCTGGCCGGGCGAAGCCATGGACCAGGAAGCGGCTCGATCGCTGCAATCCCTTCAACAGTTACAGCAGAAATCGGCCGAGTATCAGCAATTGATGCATGAGTTTCTCCTCGCGGCTGAAGAGGATGCCGAGAATGCCCAGCAATTCCTGGAAAACCGCCTCTGCAGGCACTTCCAAAGCGAACTGCTGCCGCTCTTGTCGGCGGAACGCGAGCAGGCCCGGAGCGAATTCACCCGCGGCATTCGCAGCACACAGCGGGCGATCGCGGTGGCCGACCAGCGGCGGGGAATGCTGACCATCGCCGCGGCGGCTGGCGCAGTCGTGCTAGGGCTCTTCATGTCGCGGTCGATCGGTAAACCGCTGGGATTGCTTCAGAGAGCGGCGCTAGAGATGGGACAAGGCCGGCTCGACACCCGTGTTCCCGTCCACTCCCGGGACGAAGTCGGTGTATTGGCCGTCGCCTTGAACCAGATGGCCGCCGACTTGCAAGAGCGGACCGTTTCGAGAGACCACCTGGATAACATCATCCGCTCGATGCGGGAGATGCTCATCGTGACAGACACCCGTCTGCAGATCCGCTACGTCAATCCGGCGACTGGCGATGAGTTGGGCTTCGTACCCGACGAGTTGGTCGGCAGGCCGCTTGAAGACCTCTTTGCTCGGGAGGATCTCGGTCCCAATGCAGCACTGGTGGAGATCCTAGCGCCGGGCCTGCAGTGCAACATGATGAGCAAGAGCGGCGACCGGATCCCCGTTCATTGCTCGCTCGCCGAAATGAGCGATGCGGCCGGACAATTCGACGGCGTCGTCTGCGTCGCCTCGAACATCTCCCGCCAAAAGGAGGCGGAAGCGCAGATTCTATCAGCGCTCCGTGAGAAACAACTCTTGCTCAAGGAGGTTCATCATCGCGTCAAGAACAATCTGCAGGTGATTTCCAGCCTGCTCAGCCTTCAGGCGCAAGAGCTTCGCGACCCCGAGACGATCCGGCTCTTCCAGGAGAGCCAGGGGCGGATCCGCTCGATGGCCCTGATCCACGAACAACTCTACCGCTCGGACGACCTGGCAGAGATCGAGTTCGCCGGTTATCTTGAACAACTCGTGGCCCACCTCAGGCACACCTTCGGCAATTCGGCTGCGGAAATCTCTATCGGGCTGGAAGTGGAACCGCTGCCGTTGCCGTTGGACCTGGCGATCCCTTGCGGCATGATGGTCAACGAACTCATCTGCAATGCGATGGAGCATGCCTTTCCAAACTGCCGTTCGGGCGAGATCCACATCGGTTTCCACAGCGACCGAAGTGGTTACTGTCTGGAGGTTGCTGACAACGGCGTGGGAATGCGGACCGAGCCGGCAGACACGAACGCTTCTCTGGGCATGAAGGTCGTCCAGGCCCTCGTGCGGCAGTTGCACGGGACACTGGATGTCCGCCAGAACGGCGGCACCGCATTTGTGCTTCGCTTTCCAGGATCGCAACAACGGCATCCCGATTCCATCTCATCCCGCTGACCATCACGCTTATGACGCCCCAACCAACCGGTATCCTAATCGTCGAGGACGAGCAACTCGTGGCCATCGATATCCAGTCGCAATTGGAGCGTCTGGGGTATCGGGTGGTCGCAACGGCGGCCTGCGGGGAAGACGCGATTGCCAAGGCCGCGGAATTCGGGCCGGATCTCGTACTGATGGACGTGCGAATCGAGGGCCCGATGGATGGTATCGAAGTTGCCCAAGAGATCGGCCGGCTTCACCCGGCGCCGGTTGTGTTTCTCACCGCCTACACGGACCTCGAAACCCTGCGGCGGGCGAAGATGGCCCTGCCGTACGGCTATGTCGTCAAACCATTCGAACAGCGCGACCTGGAGGCCGCGATCCAGATCGCTCTGGAAAAGAGTGCGGCCGACCGGCAAATCCGCAAGAGCCACGACGACCTTCGCACGATCCTCGACGCCCAGCGCTACGGAACCGTCATGCTCGACGCCGCCGGGCGAATCACCTTCGCCAGCCGTGCCGCGCTCAGGACGGCTCACGACGACCGCGTAATGGGCCGCACCCTGGAGGCTCTGCTGCCCCTCTCCGCCGAGCAGATCGCTGCCGTGGACGCCATGTGCGGCCGTCCGATCGGCAATCGGCGCAAGGTGCCAATTATGCTCGACGGCGATGGCCCGCGCCAGAGGCATCTGGAGGTCGAGGTTGCCGACGACCCTCGCGACGACGCCGGAAGGATCCTTTTCATTTACGATGTATCGCCCCTTGTCGACCTGCGGCGGCAGTTGGACGAGCAGGCCGCGTTCGAAAGGATTGTCGGCAAGTCGAAGGCCATGCAGCAGGTGTTCCAGCTTATCCGGGACGTCGCCCGCGTCAACTCTACCGTGCTGATCGAAGGCGAAACTGGCACCGGCAAGGAGTTGGTGGCGCGGGCAATCCACCATTGCAGTCCGCGCCGCGCCGGCCCGCTGTTGGCCTTGAATTGCGCCGGTCTGAGCGACGAGTTGGCCGGCAGCCAGTTGTTCGGGCACCGTCACGGCTCCTTCACCGGGGCGGTAGACGATCAGCAGGGGTTGTTCGAAGCGGCCGGCGGCGGCACGCTTTTTCTGGACGAGATCGGAGAACTGCCGATCCGCGTACAGACGACGCTCCTGCGAGCGTTGGAGGAGAACGCGGTATTGCGGCTCGGGGAGACGAAGCCTCGTCCCGTGGACGTTCGGGTGCTTGCTGCCACACACCGGGATCTGGCGCATGAGGTTGCCGAAGGTCGTTTTCGGCAGGATTTGCTCTATCGCATCCGCGTCGCCCGCATCCGGCTGCCGGCTCTCCGCGAACGCCGTGAGGACATCCCTCTGCTGGTGCGAGCATTTCTGGCCGACCTGCGGGCGGTGACGGGAAAGCAGGTCGAAGCGCTGAGCGATGACGCGATGGCGGTTGTGATAGAATATGACTGGCCGGGCAATGTCCGAGAGCTTCGCAATGCTCTGGAATTCGCCTTGATCCGTTCACGTGGCACCCTTGTGGAACTCGACGATTTCCCCCCGGAGTTGCTCGAAGTGAGCCCCGCGGCGGATCCGGACGAACTTTCCGCGGACGAAGCCGGCCGGGTTCAGTCGGCGCTGAAGCGGGCCAAGGGAAATCGCACCCGGGCCGCCACGATGCTGGGCATCAGCCGTGCCACGCTCTATCGAAGGTTGCGGGAGATGGGAATCGACGAGACGTAGCGAGCGCCCTGTTGGAAACGAGGCGAATCCTATCGGCCCGTCGCCTGCATACTTTCCCGTCAGCTACTTCGACTGTGTTGAGCAAAGAGCCTTGACGGCCGCAGTGATTTTGAGCTGGTAGGTTTCTTTGCATTTGTCGACCAACCGGCAGGCTACACAGACTTCCTCCGCGAACACCTTCTTGTCGACTTTCGTCTGGATGAGGCGATAGAGCGCGTCGGCGGGCATCTCGTCGCCCGGCTTCACCCCGAGCACGCGGATGGCATTCTTGTCGGAAGTCAGTGAGTTTTCATTGTCCCGAGGATACTCTTCGATGCCTCGCTTGCAGAGCGACTTCCCGTAATCCCACCACTCGCAGGGACCGCAGATATCATCCACACCGATCGTCAGCTTGATCGGCACCTTCGGGTTGGCGCGAATTCTCTGCGCGACCGGCCCCAGAGTCTTGTGGCTCGATTTGCCCGTGCCCAACGCATCGAGCATGTCGAACAAGTGATGACCGCGAATCGTTACGACGCTCGTCGAGTCCCCGGAGGGTCCGGCCGGCTGGTTGGCAGCGGTCTCGCAGCAACGCGCGTCGAGCGCGCCAAAGACAGCAGATCCGGCCAGCAGCGAAGTCGCCCTGAGGAAATTGCGACGGCTGGGGCGGATCGTCAACCAACACTGTTGGCAATCCATGGCAGAACTCCTCAATCAAATCGTTCGTTACCTGGTTTGACCCATCTCGATCATCAGAAGGCGATTCTCGCTTATCGTCTTCGCTCAACGATTCTCGAAGCAGCATTATTCTCTATAGGTTAGCAGAGTGGCTTGGGATCTTCCAGTCGGGGTTACTCTGCTTGGCTCCGGATATTTACGAAATGATTCTGTTTCTGCCGCCGGTGACGGAGGGCCGCGATCCTGTGACTTCTTGACATTCTTTTTCGCAGCAGGCAGGATAGAAGCAGATTCTTACCCGCCGTGTGTGAGGCCGTGAGGAGAAACACCGATGACGAAGCTGATTCCGTTGAAAACCGTCGTCCTCGCCCTACTGTTCGTTGCCGCGAGTGGTCGCCTGCCCGTCTCCGCCAAAGCCACATCCAACGGCGTTTGGATCGACGACCGCGTTGAAGAGATGCCGGGGATGGAAATGGGCCCCTTCGTCCGGATCGACGAGGAGACGATTCTCACCGTCGACCAGGCTCAAAGCGCTCTGATTAGCAACGACGAGGGAAAAAGCTGGCAAAAGCATGCGGTGTTCACCGAAGCGGACAAGTACGAGATTCGCCCGGAGCGGGCGGTCCTTCGTACCCGTCAAGGCACGATCATCCTGGCCTTCATGAATGGAAAACAACGGGCGAACTGGAACTGGAACCAGGCCATATCCGATTCGCCCGGAGCACAGTTGCCCACGTGTGTCATTCGCAGTCTCGATGGTGGCAGAACCTGGCAGGATCTGCAAACCCTGCATCTCGAGTGGACCGGAGCGATTCGCGACATGATCCAGACGAAAAGCGGTCGGGTTGCTTTTACCAGCATGATGCTGCAGCACAATCCGGGGCGGCACTCCGTCGTCACCTACAGTTCCCAGGACGAGGGCAAGTCCTGGAAGCGGAGCAACATCATCGATTTGGGTGGGGTCGGGCATCACGGCGGCGTCACCGAAGCCACGATCGAGCAGTTGCGCGACGGGCGAGTTTGGATGCTACTGCGGACCAACTGGAAGGTCTTTTGGGAAGCACTGTCGGACACCGACGGAGTCTACTGGCGAACCATCCGGCCGTCATCGATCGATGCCAGCAGCGCCCCGGGGCTCCTGAAACGGCTCACCAGCGGTCGACTGGTGCTCGTCTGGAACCGTTACTTCCCGGAGGGCAAAACTGAGTTCCCTCTCTCCGGCGGCGACAACCAATGGTCGGAAGTCCCGGTAAGCAATCACCGACTGGAACTGTCGATTATGTTCTCCGCGGACGACGGGAAGACCTGGTCGAAACCGGTCGTCTTTGCTCGTGCGGCCAAGGGCTGGATCGCCTATCCATACCTGTTCGAATCGGGCCCAGGAGAGCTGTGGATCACTACGATGCAGGGGGGCCTGAGATTGAAACTCGCTGAGAAGGATTTTGTGAAAGAGTAATGCAGTTTTCGGGAAAAGGAATACAACCAGTTTCGATTTCGTCCTGCGAGAGGGCATTCCTCATGTGTCGCTCATCGCGTCGAATTGGAATATCTATGATGGCTGCGTGGTTCCTGATCGCGGTTTCCGCATTGGCGGTCGCTGACGAACCGCTTTCGAATGACCGGCTGATATCGATCGGCGTGGCAAAGGTCGACGTAACGCCGGAAGGGCCGATCCGCATGCACGGCTACGCCTTTCGCAAGGAGGAGTCGACCGGCGTTGCCCAACGGCTTTGGGCCAAGGCGCTGGCGCTGGGCACGGACGACGAGAAACCGGCGATCATGATTACCGTCGACAACTGCATTGTGCCGGCGCCGGTGATCGACGAGGTCGCCGAGCGGCTGAATCGCGAGGCCGGGATCCCGCGAGAGCGGCTGGCGGTGTGCGCGACGCACACGCACGCGGGGCCGATGCTTGTGGGCGCGGCGCCGTTTATTTTCGCGGAGCCGATGCCGCCCGATCACCGGGCCCGGGTCGAACGATACACGGAGCGGTTCATCGACTGCCTGGAGCGGGTGGCGCTGGACGCTTTGGTCGCCCGGCGGCCGGGCCGGCTGGATTGGACGCAAGGAACGGTCTCGTTTGCGGGGAATCGGCGTAAGATCCGCAACGGGAAATGGATCGGAATGGGATTCAACCCGGAAGGACCGGTCGACCATGCCCTGCCGATGCTGCGGGTGACCGATGCGGACGGGACGCTTCGGGCGGTGCTGGTCAACTACGCTTGCCACGCCACGGACGTGCGGTCGTACGAAATCCACGGCGACTGGCCCGGCTCGGCGCAGGTGGCAATCGAGGCGGCGCACCCAGGCGTGATCGCCATGGTTTCGGCGGGCTGCGGCGCCGACGCAAACCCCGAGCCGTTCCGGGAGGATCACGTGGAGGAGCACGGTCAGGCGGTGGCTGACGAGGTCGAGCGCCTGCTCGCTGGGCCGATGCGGCCTATACGGTCGCTGCCCGAGTGTCGGATGAAGCGGATCGACGTCCCGCTGGGCAAACTGCCTGGCCGGGCCGAGTGGGAGCGTCAGGCGGCCGGCAACGATCGGCCGGCGTACTACGCACGGGCGGTGCTCGAGCGGATGGACCGGGGCGTGGAGCCGCCGGCTTCCTTTTCGTACCTCGTCGAGACGTGGAGCTTCGGCGACCAGCTATCGATCGTGTTTTTACCCGGCGAGGTGGTGGTCGATTATGCGCTGCGGTTGAAACGAGAACTGGGCGACGATCTTTGGGTCACCGCGTATGCCAACGACGTGCCGTGTTACATCGCATCGCGGCGGGTGATCGCGGAAGGGGGTTATGAGGTTACCGGGGCGATGCCGTCCTACGACAAGCCGGCAGCGCTGGCGCCGGAGGCCGAAGATCTGATCGTGGCTACGGTGCATGAGCTACTGCCGGAGCAGGCGAAGTCGCAGCGTAACCGTTCAGGCGGAAGAGAGGGAGACAGGTCCATGTTTTCGGCCATAAGATTAGTATTCGTTTCCGTATGTTTCCGTATGTTGACGGATATCTCTAACCCTTGATTTCTCAAAGGGTTTCCCTTAGATTGGTGTTGACGGGATTATCCGTAGTTTCCTGCTGCGGATAGCACGAATCTAGGA
>JAAYAY010000249.1 GCA_012719125.1 Planctomycetaceae bacterium
AAGATTCAATGGGTGAAGTACACGGCCCGAGGCTTCCGCAACTTCGAGAACTTCAAGAACGCCATCTACTTCCATTGCGGCGACCTCGACCTGGCACCCCAACCCACTTAAATCCCGGAAGAGCCCGTTATTGAATCCACTATGATCATTGTTGCGTTCCGTTGAAATCGAACGTGACAGACGTTGGAATCCGCAGAAACATGATTCTTCACGAAGGGGCCGAAGTTGCTGTCGTTTGACTGAATATCGGTGACCCCGCCGCCTGCATCTCCGCCCCACATTTGTGCGATATCAACAACGTCGGATTTCGCCCAGTGGAGAACGCGTCTATTGACGTCCAATAAAGTCACCTGCGAGTGTATTTTCTGGTAGTAGAACTGTCCATCAGCAGCAGCGTTGAAGCCGATCCGCCATTGGAACTGAAAGCCCCACGCTTTCATGGCTGCCGCATTCGGATCCTCTGGATACTCGAAGCTCGTCGCACTTACGGCTTGCAAGCCCGTAGGGTCGAGCCGCGAGGGAGGCATATTCCGCACGTAGCAATACAGATTCAAGCCGACCTCATACTCCAATGGATCCCGCTGCACCCAGCAGCCCAACTCCGGTTGATAGACGCGATGGCGGATGTGGTACAGGCCCGTGGCCTGCTCGTATCGGTAGCCAGCGTACAAGACATCCGGAGCGAAGCTGCTCGACGCTCGAGTCGCAAACGCGGGCGTGAGCACGCGAGGTGACCCGTATGCCGAGTACACATACCGCTCCTGCACATCACCGCTCGTATCAGCCAACGCTGTGACGTTCCAGTTGGCGTCCTGCAACGCATACACTCGCTCGTCGAGGCCGCCGTCTGAATCGGTGTCACGATCGCGAAGGACGAGATCATCGATGTAGCGGAGGCCCCAGACGAACTGGCAGTCGGGATTAGCCGAGATAACTCCTGACGATTCCACACGTTCTTCGACAGCCTGCCAGCGCCACGAGTAGTAGAAATGGCGAGTTTCGTCTAGCACGCCGGAGTCATACATCTTCTGAACGACGCGTCGCTTCGCCGCATCGTATACATACTCACTGACCGTCTCCTCGCCGTCTTCCAGTTTGACGAGGCGGTTCCAAGCGTCGTACGTCGCGTCGAAACAGCCCGTCGGATCGGCCGGCTTGGGAATGGTGGTCATGTTGCCGGCGCGGTTGTAGGCAGGCGTTGCCCAGGCCGGGCCTGATGTTTCGGTGATATCGCTGATTTCGTTCACCGTGTTCGAAGTCCGGCTTTGTTCGAGATCCCATGAAGAGTCGCCATCGTCATCTTCCTTGAAGGCGGACCAGTTGCCGGTCGGGTCGAGGGACCATTGTTGGGCGAACTTGAGTGTGGAGATAGCGTCCTTGCCGCCGTTGATCGTTCCGCGATCGAACTCGGTAAGACGCTTGACTCCATCGTATCCGTAGACTTCGTCGTGGTACGAGCTCAGGTCGCAGGTCTGCTCGCGATAGGTGCGATTGCTGGCGCGGTCGTAGCCGTAGAGGATGCGATCGGCGTCGGCCGACGAGCCATAGTCGTACCAGCGGCTGTCGACGATGCGGCCGAACCGATCGAAGCCGTCGTAGGGATCGTCGCCGGCGCCCATGGCCAGGTCGTAGCGGAGATCCGGCTGGGGGTAGTCCGTCTTCACGAACGTGTTGCGACCGAGATAGGAGTAGTCGACCAGGTGGGTGGAGCCATCGTCATCGATGAGCGATGCCACTCGCGAAAGGGCGTCATCCGTGGAGCCCGAAGAGCCGTAGTTGTAGTTCAACTCGCGGCCGTCCGGATACGTCATCTTCGTCAGGCGGATCGTGTTCGACGAGCCGTCGGCGTAAGCGTACTGGACCTTGAGCGACGTTCCGGTATTCACCGCACCCGCGTGCTCCTGGTACTCGGTAATGAGCTGTCCAAAAGCATCGTACACGAAGGCCAGATCGTTGACAATGGAACCTGACCCTACGGTGGGGTTGTCGTAGGAGGTAATCTTGGCCTTCCGGCCGAGAACGTCGTATTCCGTCGCAATTCGGCGGACGGCGCCGTCGACGCCGGAACCAAGGGCGGTGACGCGGTCCTGCGTTTGCCGACCCAAGGCGCCGAAATCGAAGGCGTGGACCGTTTCCTGCTGGTCCTTGACTTCGGTGATACGCTGCTGGCGGTCGTATTTGAACTCGATGCGATCGTAGGTCGAGTCGGCACCGTTGCCGAGGGCCGTCGTATCGTCCGAATCGGGATAGATCTCCGCCCGCTTGAGCGTGCTGGTGGCGATCTCCGAATCGGTGAGCGTCGTGCCGTAAACGTAGGTCGTCGTCTGGTCGCCGGTGGTCGGGTTCTTGGCAGTGAGGGTCTCCAGATTGCCATCGGCGTTGTAGGTCATCTCGACCGTCACGTCTTCATCCGGATAACTGCCGTTGACGACGCCGTCGACGTAGTTCTGGATGGTCTTGATCACGCGTCCGGCGTTGTCGAAGACCTGCCGATCCTCGCGCCCTGCGGGGTCGATCGTCTTGTAGGCCTGGCCGGCGTCGTCGTACTCGGTCGAGGTGACGAGGATCGTGTCCGTGCGATTGGGCACGACTGCCGCTCGATCGAAGGTTGCGCCGCCGTAGGTACCGTAGTTGGCTACGGCCACCTGGCGGCCGATCTCGTCGGCGTACATGGCCACGTTAGTGACGCGAGCCTTGGGCTGGCTGCCGGAGGGAGTGGTCAGGTCACCCGTGCCCGTGGCGTTGTGGAAACGCTGACGGGTCGTGGTTTGCAGGACGCTGCCCGCGTCGTCGTAGGTCATCTCCGACTGTTCGACGATCGTGTCGTCGCTGACGCTCGACGCGTCGGCGTAGGCCGTCTCGTCGGTGTCGTGGCCGAGGTATTGCTTCACCGTCCGGCCGAGCGAGTCATAGACCGTTTTGGTGAAGGCCTGGCTGCCGGCGGGCTGCTGCTTGACGGCATGGCCGGCGGCGTCGTACCAGATGTTGCTGACGAGCGAGTTGCCGACGGCGCCCGTGTCGACGTTGACGGCGTAGCGCTTCGTCTGGTAGACGCGGCCGCGATCGTCGTAGAAGGTTTCGCTACGGGCGAGCAGGCGGTCGGCGCTGCCGGAGATCTCCAGGTAGGGTTCCTGCTTGACGGCCCGGTCGAGGTTGTCGTAGGTCGTCTGGCTGTAGACGGTCCGCCCGGCGTCGTCGGCGGGCGAGAACGCCTTGAGCTGACGGCCGCGCCAGTCGTACTCGAAGTCGGTCGTGTGCCAGGTGACGGCGTCGACATGGCGGGTTTCGGAAACGAGGTGACCCGCTCCACCGCCGCCGCAGGAACAACCGGCGGCGCCGTCGCAGTATTCCCGCTCGGCCACTAAGCGAGGCTTAGGAGCAGTATCGTGGTACGCGTGCCGGCATGTGGCGGTTCCGGAGCGAAATGTGGGTAACGGATATTCTACCCGCATGCGAGACCATGTTCTTGTTCGGGTCGGGCGTGCCCGACGACGAGGAGGAGGACGAAGCTCCACTGGTCGAAGGTGACTGCGCATAAGAAAACCGGGAAGTCCGGTTCGCGGTGAACGGGACTTCCCGGTGGTGAGAGTTATTGGTTGTCAGTTTGTCCGATGTCCGGAGTTGACCCCGTGCCCCCCGTGTCCCCGTGCCCCGTTGACTGAAGCAACAACACGGTCGGCAAAATCACCGATAGTGACTCCTTCAGGAAAGGTGATACCGAGAATACTGTCCTCATCACCAACTCCGACAACACAGAAAGCCGCAAGGCCCAAAGCGAAAAGCCCAATCGTCGAGAGCGTCCAGCGAGCTAACAAGTTTGCAGTGAACACCACGTACACGAATAGCAGGCTGGCCGTTGCGAATAGCGGTATGGCCGCTATCCGCGATTTTCTAAGCGACGATTTGCTACAGCCGAGTTCGACCGAAACAGTGAGCATCTCTACTGGGAAGGAACGCAGATATGGAGCAATCGCCTCGAAGAGGGAAAACGGAGGAATGTCCGCAAGCAGGGATTGTTCTTCATAACGCGCCTGTTCGTCCTGCGACAGACGAGCCAGAATGTCAGAAATCACTTCCTCCTTCAGTTCTGAGTCTTGCATCTTTCCCGCCTCGCGTACATCCAACACTGCCGCGTGTTGTGCGACAAAAGTGGCATAATCTGCCGCCCTGTCAAAGACCGGCGGGTATGAGGCTCGAATACCCCAATACAGGGCATTCATGTTACTGTTGAAGTCATGGCAGCCAACGATGTCCATGAAGTCACGCATGCTCGTGCCTGGCGCCACATCTTCTGGGCCCAAGGTGGCGTAGTTAAATGGCTTGCCTCGCCGAACATCATGCTCGATTACATAGGCTTCCGATGGTGCGACCCAGTTCAACATGGTCAACTCCCTCATAAACTCCCCGCTTCGCAGTGCTGCTCGATGCGCCGCGGACATACGTTTGAAAAACGCTCAAGCGTGCGATGTCAGAATCGCTTGCCGCGAAGGTATTCGGAACAGCACCAGAGGTAAATCGGACATTCAAGTATGATCACGAACTGAAACACTCGCCCAGTTGCACGAATGCCAACGGACAGCTTCGAAGCCAGCGATTTCGAGAGGCCGAGTTTCATAAGTCGATTTCTCACCGCGTGCATTGCGGAACGCCGAGCGACTAATGCCTCATACTCACTGAGCCTACCAGCATCATGAGCCGCAGTCACCCTAAAGGAAAGACGAGTCGGTTTCGAACTGTAAGACCCCACTGTTCCGTCATAGGGATTGGGAACCGCTGTGAAATCGTAGGCCCATTTTCCGTATACTAGACTACCCGTCACAGCACGAAGTAGCCATGTTTCCACTCGATTGACACAACTCACTACATCCCCAACTGCTCCGAGTGCTTCCCAGAAAGGCGAAACCGTGTCGCTCGGTGCGGCACCGACTATATCCCATTCTCCGGTCCAACTGACATAGTTGGAGCCGAGCGCATTGGACGAACAGACGCTACTGCAGCAGGTGGTAGCCAACCCTACGCAGTTGGTCTGCTGCCAGTAGTAGTCGACAGACCCCTGAAACCCCCCATACGACACGGCCTTGCACCTACAGGTTATGGGAACGAGCCCAGTCGAATCCACGAGTCTCGTCGGAACGTTCAGGACGTATCGGTGACGATTGACGTCGCCCGCTGCAAATCCAATCGGATCCCGTTGCACCCAGCATCCCAACTCCGGCTGATAGACGCGGTGGCGGACGAGGTAGAGGCCCGTGTCTTCATCGCGGCGGTAACCGGCGAAGTAGTGTTGCCAGGCGTCGAGGTCGCCGGAGGCGGCGGGGCAGGTCGAGCGGATTTGGCCGTAGGGTTCGTAGACGACGCGGGCGAGGGCGCTGCTGCTGAGAACGACGTTCCAGTTGGCGTCCTGGTAGGCGTAGTCGTGGACGGAATTGACGGTGCGGCAGACGAGATCGTCGATGTAACGCAGGCCCCAGGTGAACTGGCGGTCGGCGGTCGACAGGATGTTGCCGCCCGATTCGAGCCGCTCTTCGATCGTCTGCCACGCGGCCGTGTGGTAGAAGTGCCGGGTTTGGCTCAGGGAGCCGGGGGCGTACTTCTTGCGGACGACGAGCCGCTTGGCGCCGTCGAAGGCGTATTCGGCCACGGTGTTTTGGCCCTCTTCCAGCTTGACCAGCCGGTTCCAGGCGTCATAAGTGGCCGCGTACGACTGGGTCGGGTCGGCCGGCCGCGGGATGGTCGTCATGTTGCCGGCCCGGTTGTAGGCCGGGGTGATCCAGCCCGGACCGGTGGTTTCACTGACGTCGGTGATTTCGTTGACCGCGTTGGATGTGCGGGTTTGTTCGAGGTCCCAGGTGGAATCGCCGTCGTCGTCTTCCTTGAAGGCGGACCAGTTGCCTGTGGCGTCGAGGGACCACTGCTGTTTGAAATTGAGCGACGAGATGCTGTCCTTGCCCAGGCTGAGCGTGCCTTCCTCGGATTGGACG
>JAAYAY010000250.1 GCA_012719125.1 Planctomycetaceae bacterium
ACTCCTTTCTGAGGCATCCTGCTTTCACCAAACCGCCCCGAGCCAGCTACTTTACCACAGAAACTCCAAATTCTCCTATTGACCTTTTTCGCTCCCCACCACCGCGCGCAAAAGCTGACGTGCACCCTCTGAAAGGGGGTGCATGAAATCGGCCTGGAGCCGGTTCCGGCCATTTGCTAGACTCCCGAGCCAATCTCGTCGGCGGGATGGCGAGATGGCAGAGGTCCTGAAGGATCGGGATCCTCTCGTTTCCGTGGAACAGCCCCCTTTCAGCTCTTTCGCACGCCCTGAGGGGCCCATCCTCGGCAATTCCCCACAAGATGCAAGGAGAGCGTGATGCGCGAACGAGTGTCGATCTACCTGGCAATCGCGATCCTTACGACAGCCGTCGCAATTCCGGCCGCAAGCCACGCCGGGCCACTTGACGACATTTTCACGGCAAGGAAAGTCGACGCCGATCCCAACAAGGACTATCAACTCAGTAAAGAGAACGGTCCCTGGCTGGTGATGGCATGTACATTTTCTGGGGAGAAGGCCTACGAACAGGCTCGCGATCTGGCTTTGGAGTTGCGTCGGGAGTACAAACTACCCGCCTACCTCTACAGCAAGACATTCGAGTTTGAGGTTGGCAACGGCGGTCGCGGCACCGACCAGTTTGGCGACCGCCTCGCTCTCCGCTATCGGCAGGGCGACGAAACGACGGAGATCGCCGTCTTGGTCGGGGATTTCGAATCCGTCGACAGCGATCAGGCCCAGAAGACCCTGGAGAAGATCAAGAAGGCCAGTCCCGAGTGTCTTCAATTGGATCCGAACCGTCCCACGGCCCAGAATCTGGCGAGTTGGCGTCTGTTCTTCGGAATGGCCCACGACTCCAACGAGAAGAAGGGTCCGATGTGGAAGGCCTTCATGGTCGCCAATCCTTTGTTGCCGAAAGACTACTTTGCCCCGTCCGGGCTGGAGAAGTTCGTCGTTGAACTGAACCAGGGCAGCCCCTACAGCCTGTTGAAGTGTCCGGGCAAGTACACGGTCCAAGTGGCCCATTTCACGGGAGGGGTCGTGATGGATCAAAGGAAGATTCAGCAAGCCAGCGTTGGCGGGAGCTTTGACAACAAGCTAGCCGAGGCCGGCGAGAAAGCGGAGAGGATGACGAGACTGTTGCGCGAAAAGGGATTTGAGGCCTACGAGTTTCACGATCGCTATGTGAGCATCGTGACGGTGGGCAGTTTCGACGTGGTGGGTACGCCTCGACCTGACGGAAAGACCGAGATCCACCCGGAGATTTTCCGCATCATGAAAGTCTTCGGGGCGGAGAGCGGCCCGACAGGAACCACGTGCAAGAACATTGGTGACATTCCCTTCGACATGCAGCCGATCCCGGTCGAGGTCCCCAGGGCTTCCATCAGCGCCAGCTATGCCTCACGCAATTGGGGACTGAACTGACCGATGGGCGACGCACGACCGATCCTCGTCTTGGGCACATTCAATCGGAAGAAGGGCCTGGAACTCGCCCAGTTGTTCGGTCCGCTTGGCTTGACCTTGGTGACGCTTGCCGATTGCGAGAACCCGTTGGAGGTGGTCGAGGATGGGGAGACGTTCACAGCCAACGCGGCATTGAAAGCCACCCTTCAGGCCAAACACCTCGGTGCCTGGGTTCTGGGTGAAGACAGCGGCCTTCAAGTCAATGCCCTCAAAGGTGCACCCGGCGTATATTCAGCCCGTTTTTCCGGTCCCGGGGCAACCGATTCGTCGAACAACAAGCTTCTGCTCGAGAAACTCGACGGGGTCGGACTCGACAAGAGAACGGCGGGTTACGCCTGCCACATGACGCTCTCCGATCCGGGCGGCATGATTCGAGCAGAATCGGAGGGCCATTGCCGTGGGCGAATCGCCCTTCAGCCGCGAGGCACCCACGGGTTCGGATACGACCCGCTGTTTGAAGTGTTGGAGTACCACCGGACGTTCGGGGAACTCGGCCCCACAGCCAAAGCCATCCTGAGCCACCGGGCTCGCGCCGCGCGCCGATTGATTCCGGCCCTTATTGAGCTGCTCGATTCAGACGTCTTGACTCTCTCCCCGCCGAAGAAGTAGGGATTTCCGGCGAATGCCGGCAACGCAATTCTGCCATCGGAGGCTATAATGGAGGCTATTGCCGCGAATTGCCTTGCGGCAGGCGCAGTTGTCCAGCCATTCTCCGGCCTTTCAGCTTGACGGTCTTGTGATGAGCAGCGTTTCCACTCCAGCCAGTCCCGTGTGGGCCGACGAGCCTCCTCCCCTGGTGCGTTGGCGCAGTTGGCCTTTGCGCGACAACTTCCTGGTGGGGGCGTTGGGCGTCATGGGGCTCGTTGCCGCCGCAGCGGTGGTCTACTGGGAGACCGGCCGGCTCCATCTCGCGATTGGGGCGGGAGCGGTTCTGGCCGTTTCTGCATGGCGATTTTTTCTGCCGGTCACTTTCGAATTGAATGCCGATGGGGTTCACCAATGGGTTTGGGGACGGCATCGGCGCATTTCCTGGAGCGAGATCCGGCGGCATCAGATCCTCTCGTCGGGCGTTCTCCTGTTGCCCCACGAACAGAGTTCCCCGATCGACGTGCTGCACGGCCTTTTTCTGCCCTGGGGCCTCCGGCGTGAAGAGATTCTCGCCCAACTGCGATACTATCTCGACCAGCCCGTGAGTGGGTGAACGTCGCCGGGAGTCGAGTCTGACGGCCGGATACGGCTCCAGGTAAGATTACGCCGGCGCGTCATTCTACGCTTGGGTATAGCGCGCCGTAAGTTCTTCCGGATCCGGCATGTCCGACTGAGCCGCGTGGGGAGGAGGGGCATCGACTCGTTGCAGACGCCTCCTCGATGGGCTAACCTGGGTAACTTGACGCCAACAGTTGGCGGCCTCGTCGCCGTTTGTCCTGTAGGAGCAGCCTCATGCGAATAAAGAGCATTGCGTCCACATTTGTCTTGTTTGGCTTGGCCTTGTCCGTTGCGTCGGCCGGCGAGCCTTCGGTCCAGTTCTCTAAACGCTGCCTGATGATCAGTCCCAACGAAGGCTGCGCCGTCGGCGACGTCAACAAGGATGGGAAGCTCGACATCGTGGCCGGCCCCGCCTGGTTTGCCGGGCCGGAATTCATCCCCCGCCCGTTGCGCGACATCGAGGAGTTTCAGGACGACTATCTTCACAACAACGGCGATCAACTGTTCGACGTGGACGGCGACGGCTGGCTCGACGTGGTCTCCAACAGTTGGCTGACCTCGGTCGTCCATTGGTACAAGAATCCCGGCGAGCCCGGACTCACCAAGGGGCTGAAATGGAAGCCGGGACTGCTCAAGGAAACCCGGGATCAGAACGAGGTCACCGCTCTCAAGGATTTTGACGGGGACGGCACTCCCGAGTGGTTCATCAACCACTGGGACAAGAAGGCCGAGACGGCCTGCTGGAAGTTCACCAAGGACGCCGAGGGCAAGCCGACGCTCGAGAAGATCGTTCTGGGCGATCAGGGTCATGGCCACGGCTTTGCTTTCGGCGATATCAACGGCGACGGTCGCGAAGACATCCTGCTCGAGCTCGGCTGGTACGAGCGTCCGGAAGGGAATCCCTTCGCCGCCAAGTGGGCTTTCCATCCGGAAACCGCACTGCCCCATCCCAGTTGCCCCTGTGTCATCGCCGATTTCAACGGCGACGGCCGCAACGACATCCTCTGGGGAAAGGCCCACGACTACGGGCTTTTCTGGTGGGAGCAGGGCGAGCCCAAGGCCGACGGAACCACGACCTGGACCGAACACGAGATCGACAAGGAATGGTCGCAGGCCCACGCTATCGTGGGCGCCGACTTGGACGGCGACGGCCAGGCCGAGTACATCACCGGGAAACGCGTCCGCGGCCACGCCGGCAAGGACCCCGGCGGCCTGGAACCGGAATGCGTCTTCTACTACAAGTGGGACAAAGCCTCGGGCAAGTTCGTCCGCCACACAATCAGCGATTTCGGCGGCGGCGTCGGTATCGGCATGCAGATCTGCACCGCCGACTTCAACAACGACGGTCGCATCGACATCGCCGTCAGCGGAAAGACGGGTACCTGGCTGTTGACCAACCAGGGAGTGAAGTAGGACGGTCGGGCTGCCTGATTCTCAAGCACCGCCGGCTCCTGAATACTTGCGGCACATCTCGGCGCAATCGGCCGGTTGATCGTCGTACTGGTCGTAGATGCCGATGATCACCGAGTCGGTCGGTTTGATGGATGCGTAAGTATCGCGGAAGGCCTGCTCGACCCAGTGACGCCGATCGGAGAGACGCCCGGCTGCCAGAATCTTAAAGGCCAGGCACGGGCGTTTGGTGGCCTGGATCGCTTTGAACATCCGCGGCGGATCCTTGGGGAGATAGACTTCGCCGACCGGAATCGGGGCCTGGCCGAGCAGGGCCTCCAGGGCCTCGGCGCTACGGTGCCGCTCGTACACGCAGGTCATGTAGAAGTCGAGATCCCAGTCCTTCGACTCGATCGTGTCGACGACGTCGGGCATGTGCGTCGACACGCCGACCAGCAGGCCGTGATCGCGGATTTTCTTCAGAAAGTCACGGACCTCGTCGATCCGGCCGTCCTTGAACAGCCGATCGGTCACTTCTCCGTGATGGGCACAGCCGATGGCTCCCGCGTCGGCAAGCTGTTGAAGGTTGGAACCATCCTTGCGTTGGGCATCGAGGGAAAGGTAGTGCATCTGTCCGCCTTCTTCGCGAAAACGGCGGTAGAGTTCCAAGTTTGCGCCGCTCGACTGCCAGCAGTTGATGCCGACTTCCTGGCACCGCTTGAGGGTCTTGAGGATCTGCTCGGGCGTGTAGTAGGCCTTCATCTGGCGATTGACGAAGGTCGACAGGTGGGAGCCGCCGTTGAAAGGATTGGCACCGCAGACGAGCCGCGACACGCGATGGGGGCCGAGTTGGATCTGGGGTAGCCGTGCGGCCGACGGCTCTGCGGCGGATGCACCGGTTGCCAGTCCTGCGGCCGCGACGGCGGGAGATGCGCCGACAGCACGAAGAAACTCCCGCCGGCCGCTTCGATCCGTCTCAGGTGCCCGTTGGGTCTGCCGATTCTCATTCGTCATGGTTCTCGCCTTTCGTGGATGGCACGGTCGGTCAACACGGGCAGTGTAGTTGCCGTCTGCAAGCCGGGTCAAGTCGCATAACAAGGGCCCTGCCGTGTGGCCATTCTCTCAGCGGGAACTCGGCCTCGCTTTTTCTGAGGTAGTGGGTTTTTCCGAGCGGCTGCCTAATTGGACATTGCCACTTCGGGGTGGTGCGGGGAGCCGAAATCGTTGCGGCAGAATCGTTTAACCCGCTGCCGCAGGCGAGGATTGCCAACCAACCCAAAGCGGCCGGTAGTTGGTGAACGACCTCGCCTGCGGCAGCGGAAACAAACGCTTTGCTGGGACTTGCGTTCATCGGCATTGCCCAAAGTGGCGTTGTCCAACTAGACTGCCTGACTTCACCATGTAGGTATGGGCTGTGCGATGGAAGAGTTTGTCCAGAAGAGACACGAGCAACCGGCCATATTGGATCGACCACGCGAGTTGATCGTCGCTTGCCCGCCGATGCGGAGCAACATCAACCTGTCGCGAATCGCCCGAACCGCCGGGTGTTGCGGCATTCGCAAGTTGATTTGCTGCGGTACAGCCAAGTTGTTGCCGAAGATCGCCCGGGACAGCCACGAGACGCTCGACATCGAGGTCCATCGCACGTTGGCTCCAGTACTGCGGCGACTGGCTGCCGAGGGCTACCAGATCGTCGGCCTGGAGCAGACGACCGGATCGCAGTCCCTATTCACTTTCTCCTTCGATCGAAGAAGCGTTCTCGTGATCGGCAACGAACGAACCGGAATCGAGCCGGAGTTGCTTGGCCTACTGCATTGCACCGTGGAAATCCCTGTCTACGGCATGCCTTACAGCCACAACGCGGCGACAGCCGCCGCCATGGCGCTCTATGAGTACTGCCGCCAGTTCCCCACTGGCTGACGGCGAAGCAGGGCTGGGCGGCCGGAGCCGGCCGAGTACGAGCCCCAGTGTTGCCCGAGGCACACGGGTAACCCACCTCCGTTGAATCATTGCAATCGGCGACGATTCTTGACGCTGCCCAGCGTGGGGGGTTAAATGATTCTGAAGAAAGAGTCTTCTCCGCAGACATCGAACATGGCAGAACCAACGACCACCACACTGACAGAATGCTGTGACGTGCCCGCCGCATGCCGTCCCCGCCACATAGCGATCATCATGGACGGCAACGGGCGTTGGGCCCAGGCGAAGGGTTTGCCCCGCATTGAGGGGCACCGTCGGGGGGTGTCGAGTGTCAGGCGGACCGTCGAGGAGTGTGCCCGGCTGGGAATTGAGCAACTCACGCTCTATTGCTTCTCCAGCGAGAACTGGAAGCGCCCCCAAGGCGAACTCGATTTTCTCATGCGATTGCTTGAGCAATACATGATTGAGGAACGTTCGACGATTCTCGAACAGAATATCCGGGCCTACGTAATTGGACGCCGCGAAGGGATCGCCGATGCGGCCCTCCGCGAAATGGATAAGACGGTTCAGATGAGCGCGTCGAACACGGGCCTGCGACTCTGCCTGGCAATCAACTATGGGGCACGGGCGGAATTGACGGATGCGGTACGACAGATCGCCCGGGAGGTGAAAGAGGGCTCGCTCGCGGTGGACGACATCGACGAGGAGGCAATCAGTTCCCGGCTCTACACTCGGGGGATGCCGGACCCGGATTTGATGATCCGCACCGCGGGAGAGATGCGGATCAGCAATTTCCTGCTCTGGCAGATCAGCTATGCGGAACTGTGGGTGACCGATACGTTCTGGCCCGAGTTCGACGAAGCGCATCTTCACCGTGCGATCCGCGACTATGCGTCTCGCGATCGACGTTTCGGAGGGCTGAAAGACAGACCTGTGCAACAAGGCAACGGGACGAAAGGCTAGCCCAAAGCGGTGCAAGCCCGCAACTCAACTATTACAAACATGCGCGCACCATGCGCACAAGTCCAGCACAAAGACACTAGTATATGCTGCGTTGGCGACTTGCCCTGGGATTCGTGATTATTCTGGTTCTGGCGGGACTCTGCTGGCTTGACCACCTGGCCCCGCCCGGCCTGTGCCTGTTTCCGCTACTCGTGTTGGGGCTTTGGATGGCCACGGGCGAGGTGCTTGATCTAGCCCAAGCCGGCGGGATTCGTCCGATTCGCTGGACCGTCCACGTCAGCAATCTGCTCGTGGTGTCCGCGGCCTGGGGATCGTCTCTGTACTTCTCGCTGCTTGAGCGTGCCCCCAAGATGGCGGGTGATTTTTCACCGAACTACCCCGCGTCCACGAGCAACTGGATCCTGTTGGCCTTGGCCGCCAGTGTCCTCCTCATCTTCTTGGCGGAGATGCGCCGCTTTGAGCGTCCCGGCGGCGTGACGGTCAATGTTGCCGCCGCGGTTTTTGCCGTTGTCTATCTGGGAGTCCTGCTGACCTTCCTGATTCAATTGCGAATGTCATGGGGAATCGCCGGGCTATTGTCCGTGATCATCGTTACCAAGATGGGCGATATTGGGGCGTATACTGTGGGACGACTGTTTGGCCGCAACAAGATGGCCCCAGGACTGAGCCCGGGAAAGACCGTGGAAGGTGCCGTTGGCGCCGTGGTTTTTTCGGTGGGGGCATCGGCGGTTACTTTCCTGTTTCTGATACCGGCGATGAATGCCGAGAGTGGCGCTGCGAACACCACGCAATGGTGGGGTTGGATGCTGTTCGGGGCAGCGGTTTGCCTCAGCGGGATTGTGGGAGATTTGGCAGAGTCGTTGATCAAACGCGACGTGGACCAGAAGGACTCAAGTAGCTGGATACCCGGATTTGGGGGGGTACTCGATATTCTCGATTCTTTGCTGTTGGCGTCTCCGGTAGCCTATGCCTTTTGGGCCTTTGGGTTTGTGGGCTAGAAACCGGTTTCCTCCAGAAACCGGACGCATTATCATAGAGAGTGTTCTGGGGATAGGCTTCCAATAAAGCGACGGGCGGAGAAGTCAAGTTAGGCTAACGACGCGAGGATCTCAGGTGACTTCAAGCCGATTCGGGCTGGGGCCACCATCTCCTGACATCTTGGAGGGAGGCTCGATGGCTATCAAGGTGACTTGCCCGAACGGGCACACGCTTCGAGTCAAGGACTCGTTGGCGGGTAAAACCGGTCTCTGCCCCACCTGCAAGGCGAGGGTTTCGGTTCCGGAGTTGAAACAGGGGGAGATCGACGAAAGCGACATTCTCCAGGTGATCGGCCCCTACGATCCCGGAAAGTCGCAGGTTGTGAGTCCCCAGAGTCCGTTGGGCGAATCGGCGGAGGAGGAGGAGAAATCGTCGAAAGTCGAGATGCGTCGCTGCATGAGTTGCGAGCGCGAGATTGAAGCCGAGACGCACATCTGTCCGTATTGCCATCACTATATCGGTGGAGTTGGCGATTTCGGGTAACCCGCACCAGTTGGAGCAGAAACTGTTTCTGTCTACTGGAGTTGGGCGCTTGCGGTTGCCCACAGGCGGCCGCTTGTATGGCGGAGGCAGCGCGCGTATTGCGGGCCGGCGGAGGATCGCGCCAACCGATGCGACCGGCGATTACTTCCCCCCCGGCGAGCTATGCCTTGTTTTCGATTGCGTTCGGGGGGCGTGGCTTCTGCCGTAAATATTGTAGAATGTTGGGAGAGGCGGAATCGGCAGCCTGGCGAGACCCGGGATGGGGTGCGGATGTGTCTGCACGGGGCGTCGTTTTGTGCATCCGGTTCGGCTGATTCAGTGGTCTGATCGCCAGAAGGGCGTCGGTTCTTGGGAGCCGACGCCACGTTTGCTATTGGGAACATGAGTGAAGCAACCATATCGATCGTGAGTTCCGACGCGCTTCGAGCGTTGTTCGGGGCTCGCGATCAACACATGCGCACGATTCGCGAGACGTTGGGGGTGAGCATCCATGCCCACGAAGGCCGCGTTACCGTCGAAGGTGAGTCGGCCGCCGTTGCGCGTGCCACGGAGCTCCTCGAACGGTTGAACAGCCGGGTTCGGCGCGACGGAGGTTTGGATTCTGCCGATGTGGCACGAGCGTTAGCGGAGATCGTCGGCGGAGGCGCGGTTTCCGACGTGCGTCCGATTGAGGTATACAATGGTCGCACGGTACGTCCGCGTACTGCGGGGCAAGGGCGTTACCTGGAGGCCATTCGGGAAAACAGTCTGGTGTTCTGCATCGGCCCGGCCGGGACGGGCAAGACGTATCTTGCCGTGGCCATGGCCGCTGGCGATCTGAGAGCCGACCGGATACGGAAGATCGTGTTGGTACGGCCGGCGGTCGAAGCGGGGGAAAGCCTGGGATTTCTGCCGGGGGATCTCCAGGCCAAGATCAATCCCTACCTGCGTCCGCTGTTCGACGCCCTCCGGGAGATGATGGAACACGACATGATCCGCCGTTACATGGAGGAAGACGTCATCGAGGTGATTCCGCTGGCCTATATGCGCGGGCGCACGCTGAATGACGCCTTCATTATTCTGGACGAAGCCCAGAACACAACCATTGCCCAGATGAAGATGTTTCTGACGCGGATGGGAGCCGGATCGAAGATCGTTGTCTCCGGCGATACGACGCAGGTCGACTTGCCGAAGGAGACGCGGAGCGGTTTAACCGACGCATTGGAGCGTCTGCAGGGGATTCGTGATATTGCGTCGGTGAGACTGTCTCGGGCAGATATCGTTCGCCATCGACTGGTGCAGGAGATCGTAGATGCTTACGAGCACGGAGCCGGGCAGCGATCTTCGGGGCGAGGATCGGTTCAGCGCAAGCAAGGTCCGCAATTCGAGAGATGATGACCGAGACGTGACGAATGGCCAGCGGCGGTAAGAAGAGAAAACGTCTGGATCGCGTCGCCGCGCTCGAGTTCCCGCCGAACCAATGGGACCGAGTGTTGGCCAGCCTGCGCGATCCGTACGTCCTAGTTCGCGTCGGCCTGGCGGTCGCAACCGCGCTGTTGTTATGTCTGGTCGTCCGGGCGTGGGATCTGCCGTTTTCTTACCGGGCCGGATTTCGCCCGGCGCGGGACATCACCGCTCGTGTGGCGTTTCAGATCGACAATCCCGCGGAGACGCGAGCGCGGCAGGATCGCGCCCGATGGCAGGTGCCTTACGTGTTTGTTCGCGATCGGGAGCCTCTCCATCGTCTGGGGGAGACGTTGCGTAACACGGTGTTGGAGCTTCTGGCTGCCCCGTCGTACGACGAGTTACCACATCCCGAAGCCTGGCAAGGCTTCATGCCTCGGACGCCGGACCGGGTCCCGGGCGACAAGGAGATTCGAGAGGGGTTCGACCAGTTCCGCAAGATGCTCTCGGGAGACGAGGATCTGAAACGCTTCACGGGCGCCGTCAACGACGCCCTTGAAGAGTACGACTCGATGGGGCTTCTTCGCTCCCTGGCCCAGAAGAAAGAGGTGGAACAACGGCTGGGGGAAGGAAATCGAGACCGCATCGTCGTTCGCCAATCGGAACAGGATCGTCGAGGTACGGTCGTCAGCGTCGGCGACGTCCTCATCGGCAACGCCACGCCGTTGCGTCAGAAGCTCGAATACCAACTGGGGCAGGTGGAACTATCAGGAGTGACAGATTGGGTGTTCGCGTGGCTCCATGTGAACTTGCCGGATACGCTTGTGCTGGAGGAAGAGGCAACCAGGGCCGCCCTGGACAGGGCCGCTGCCGAGATCGAGCCGGCGACCATCGAGTACGAGCCGGGAGAATGCCTCGTCAGCGCCGGGACCGCACTCGGCATCGAGCAGCTCAAGTTGCTGCGCAACGAGCACGAGGTGGTGAACCGTGTGCGGACGCTCTACGAGAAGACTGGGCGAGCACTGTCTACCTTCATGCTGTTTGGGGTGGTTCTGACGCTGTGGGGAATCTACCTGGTTGCTCACCAGCCTGGGCTGCTGGAGGATCTTCGTCGGCTCTCCCTGGTGGCCGCTCTTCTGGTAATCTCGGTAGGGACGGCGGTATGGGCGTCACACGACGCCTGGCGAGCCGAGTTAATCCCCATATTGCTGCTCGGGCAGGTCCTGGCCATCGCTTTCGACCGGCAACTGTCGCTGCTTGCTGCAGGAACCGGGGCCTTGGCCGTCGTGCTCGGCATCGGGCAGGGGCTGGCTTCTCTCTGTGTGCTGTGGGGAGTGACCGCCGCGGCCGTGCTGCAGCTCGATCGCATCCGCAGCCGTATCAAGCTGGTTCACGTCGGGCTGGTGACCGCGATCGCCGCGTTCTTCCTGACGTTGATTGTCGGTTTTGTCGCCGCGCAGCCGTTTTCGCTTGAACTGCTGGCCCTCGCGGGGCGTAACGCGTTGCTCACCGCTGCCGTGGGATTCGTGATGCAGGGACTGTTGCCCTATGTCGAGAGGTTGTTTGGCGTGCTGACCGACATGAGCCTTCTCCACCTGGGCGACGTGTCGCATCCGCTGCTCCAGGAACTGGTCCGGCGTGCACCGAGCACCTACAACCACTCAATTACCGTAGGAGCCATGGCCGAGGCGGCCGCCGACGCCATTGGTGCCCGCGGGCTGTTGGCTCGTGTGGGGGCTTATTTCCACGACATCGGGAAGATGCTCAAACCGAACTACTTCATCGAGAACCAACCTCCGAACGAGAATCGTCACGAGTCTCTTGTGCCGCAAATGAGCACCCTGGTGATCGTGGCTCACATCAAGGACGGAGCGGATCTGGC
The DNA here is from genome assembly GCA_012719125.1 of Planctomycetaceae bacterium. Taxonomy (GTDB): domain Bacteria; phylum Planctomycetota; class Planctomycetia; order Pirellulales; family Thermoguttaceae; genus JAAYAY01. The sequence continues at coordinate 11,744 of JAAYAY010000250.1, forward strand.
TCGGCAGCACAAACTGCCGGGCCCCATCATCGACTTCATCGAACAGCACCACGGGACGACGCTGGTCGAGTACTTCTACGGCCGGGCCAGCGAACAGAAGCAGAACGATCCGGACGGCGGCGAAGTGGAAGAGTCGTCGTTTCGTTATCCGGGTCCCAAGCCTCAGATCAAGGAGACGGCGGTCCTCATGCTCGCCGATGCTGCAGAAAGCGCTTGCCGCTCCCTGGTCGAACCGGGGCCCGCCCGAATTGAGGCCCTGGTTCGCGAGATTGCCGAGCGCAAGCTGGAAGACGGCCAGTTCGACGAGAGCGGCCTGACGCTCCGCGAGTTGCGAACCGTGGAAGACAGCATGATCAAGTCGCTGATCGCCAACTACCATGGGCGCATCAAGTACCCCGATCAGAAGCCCGCTTGATTCCCCAAGAGAGAGAAAGGTCCTCGTTGAACGACCAACCGACTGTCGAAATCGCCAACGATCAGACAACCTGTGCGATCGACGAACCGGTGATCCGCAAGGCCGTTCTGGACATTTTGGCCGGAGAGGGAGTGACGTCGGGGCAGATCAGCGTGGCCATCGTCGACGATGCGACGATCCGCGAGGTCAACCGGCGGCATCTCCAACACGACTATGCGACGGACGTGATCAGTTTCGTATTGGATCGGGAAGGCGGCTGCCTCGACGGCGAAGTGATCGTCAGCGCCGACACGGCGCGAGCCGTGGCCGCGGATCTGGCCTGGCCGGCCGAAGACGAGTTGCTAATGTACGTGGTACACGGTACGCTCCACTTGGTCGGCTACGACGATCGGACCGACTCGGATCGCGAGGAGATGCGAAGTCGCGAGCGGCATTACCTGGCCGGCTTCGGCCTGGTGCCGCCGTGGGAGGACTTCGACCAATGATGCGACCGGGTCTTTTTGCGCGTTTCCACACATTTCGAAGTCTCCACGGGAGGTTTGTTCCCACGTCATGACCGTCGCTTTCATGTTCTGGTTTGCTGTTGCCGCGATGTTTGCGACCTGTTTTGCGGCAATCGGAACGCGATCCCTGACCGGCTTTTCACGCCATGAACTGGAGGAAATCTGCCGTCGGCGAGGTGTTCCCGAACGTCTCGGGGAGATCCTCAAGCACCACGATCGCTTCGCTCTGGCCGCCGAGACGTTTCAGGTGCTCGGCACGGCGGGGGCCGTGGCAGCGACGATCTGCTGGTCGATGCTGCGATTCCACGACGGTGCATTGCCGGACGGGGGCCACACGCTCGTTGCCGTCGGCGGCTGTTTCGTGCTTCTCCTGATATTCGAAATCTGGATTCCGTGGACGATCGTCCGGCTCTGGTCGGAGCCGTTTCTTTACTTCACCTGGCCCATCTGGCGAGTCGTCAGCTACGCCGCCTCGCCTTTTGTTCTTGGAGCTCGATTTGTCGACACGGTGTTTCACCGTCTGGCAAATCGCACCTCCGAGCGCCCGGACGAAGACTCCTTTGAAGATGAGATCCGAACGATCGTTACGGAGGGACACCGAGAGGGCGTGATCGAAGAAGACGCCCGGGAGATGATCGAAGGGGTCATCGAACTGAGCGACGTCGTGGTCTCCGAAATCATGACCCCGCGAACGGACATGGTGTCGATCCCCCGTTCGCTTACCTGGCAGGAAGCTCTCGATTTCGTGATCAAAGTGGGGCACACGCGGATTCCCGTTCATGAGAAGACTCGCGACGATATTGTCGGCATTCTCTATGCCAAAGACCTCCTGCCGGAACTGGCCAAAGGTCGCGACCAGCCTCACGTGCCCTGGACGTCGCTGCTGCGCGAGCCCAAATTCGTGCCCGAAACCAAGCCGGTTGACGTATTGCTCCAGGAATTCCAGCGGGATCGAACGCACATGGTGGTCGTTCTCGACGAATATGGAGGTGTCTCCGGCCTGGTGACCATGGAGGACATCCTGGAGGAAATCGTCGGCGAAATCGTGGATGAGTATGATAAGGATCTGGTGGACGGGATCCGTCTGCTCGACGATCACTCGGCCGAGGTTCTGGGCAAGGTCCACATCGACGAAATCAACGAACGACTCGAACTCGAACTGCCGGAAGACGGGGATTTCGACACGATTGCCGGATATGTCTTCACGGAACTCGGGCATGTTCCGGTGGAGGGGGAACAACTCACCCGCCAGAACATCCGCCTGACCGTCGTTGAAGCTACGCGACGCCGGATTGAGCGCGTGAGAATCGAAATTCTGGACGGGGACCGCCGTGAGACGGTCTCGTGAGCCAAGTAGAAGAAAACGCGATCGTGTTCGGCCGATTCATGCTGCCGTCTCTCTCCCAGAGGATCTGACCTTAGTCACTCTCATCCGCTCGCCTGACCGCCAATGCCCGCGGAAAAAGCCACTGCCATAGTCCTGCGAAAGGTCGACTTCAGCGAGTCGAGCCTGGTGGTGAGCTTGTTCACCCGCGAGTTTGGGAAAATAGACAGTCTAGCAAAGGGAGCGAAGCGTCTGAAAGGTCCGTTCGAGTCTGCTCTTGACCTCTTAGCCCTTTGTCGAATAGTCTTCCTCCGCAAAACGTCTGAAACTCTCGATTTGCTGACTGAAGCGAAGCTCGAACGGCGATTCCGGGTTACTGGTCCGGGGTTGGAAGGCTTGTACGCCGGATACTATGTGGCCGAGCTATTGTCTGAAATGACGGACCGATACGATCCGCACCCGGAGTTGTTCGATTTGGCGGACGACACCCTGGCGGGATTGGCGGCAGGCGACGACGTGAGCAAGCGATTGCTGCGTTTTGAGTTAGGCGCTTTGCGAGAGCTGGGCCATTTGCCGGCTTTGGAGTGCTGCGCCGAGTGCGGCAAACCAATGGCGATGTCGGGGCGTATTACCTTTGGCCTCCTGGATGGAGGCGCGTTGTGTCCGCGATGTCGGCAAGGCAAACGGCAGGTGGCGTCGGTGGCAGCCGGAGTGCTGAGGATCATGGCTCAGTTTGCAGCTCCGGGCGACCGATGGCGACGTATTGAGATCGACCGACGAAGCCATGGCGAGCTCCGCGGGCTGCTGAACCATTTCGTCTGTCACCTACTGGGACGCAAGCCCCGGTTGCACGAGTTTTTAGGTCGGCTCGACGCCAACTAGCAGGGAAAGAGGACAAGGATGTCCCGAATCAAGATCGACGCTCTGCAGATCGCCGTTGTTCTCGCCGGTCTCGCCGTGGCCGTTTCCGGCTGCAGCACGCTGTCGAAATCGGAGAAGGCTTCTTCCCTGGCGAACCAGCAACCAGGTGACTACGGCGACAGGGACCGATCCGGCAGCCAGGTCCGCCAAGCCTCGGTTGACCGTTCTTTACCCGAGGACGTTTCCGACAAGGCGGTCGTTGCCGCAGTAGTCGATTCGGCGGAGGAAGAAGACGAGGGTTTCGATCTGGAGGACCTCGATCCCGCCAACATGTACCGTGCGGCACGGGACGCGCTCGGCTACGGTCCCGATGAAGGAATCGCCCGAGACCTCTATGAGGAGGCCAGGCAGCTTGCCCTGGCGAAGGAACACAAGGCGGCGGGCAAGAAGTTCCTTGCTGCGGCCAAGCGGTGGCCCGACTCGAGTCTCGAGGAGGACGCCCTGTTCCTTGCGGGCGAGAACTTCTTTGCGGCGGACGAGTATCCCGACGCTCACAAGGCCTACCAGAAGCTGCTCAAGAAGCACGACTACACGCACCACTTGGACGCGGTGACCAAGCGTCTCTTCCTGATGGCACGTTATTGGGAGCAATGCGCGGCGCGGGATCCCTCCGTGAAAGCGCCGGTCAACGTGACCGATAAGACGAGACCTTGGATCGACACGGTGGGCTACGCCCTCAAGGCCTATGACGACATCCGCATGTACGATCCGACCGGCCCGCTGGCGGACGACGCCGTGATGGCCACGGCGAACCTCTATTTCGTTCAAGGGCGTTACGAGGATGCGGCTCAGCACTATGACTTGATGCGCACCGAATACGCCAAGAGCGAGCACCAGTTGAAAGCGCATCTACTGGGAATCGAGAGCTGGCAGCGCGTCTATCAAGGAACCGCCTACGACGCCGGGCCTCTCAACAAGGCCGCCGAGGTGGCCGATCAGGCGTTGATCCAGTTCGGTCCGGAACTGGGTGAAGAACGCCCCAGAGTCATTGAGGCAAAGAACAAGATCGTTGAGGAAAAGGCGGCCCGCGAGATGCTGATCGGCCAGTACTACGACAAGCGAGATCGGTTTGGCGCCGCGAGATTCTATTACCGGTCGATTCTGGAGGAATACCCGCAGACGGTTGCCGCCCAACAGGCTCGCGAGCGATTGACCGAGATCGAGGGCCAGCCCGACAAACCCACGAACCATTTCGAGTGGCTCACCAACATGTTCGGACGCGAACAATACGATTGAACGCGGGTTGAATTGAGATGACGGCACATCCCAAAGCGGGGCAAGTCCGCAACCCAACCTTGACAAACATGCGCGCACCATGCGCACAAGTCCAGCACGAAGACACTAATGGTCCCGGGCAATGCAAGCTCACACGGCGTCGTCTCCTGGCAGGCGGCAGCGGGTTGTGGCTAGTCCTTGCCGTGGGGTGCGCCACGCCCTATCAGGTCGGCAACCGCTCGCTCTATCCCCAAGACGTACACACCGTCTATGTCCCGGTCTTCGATTCCGACAGTTTTCGCCGGAATTTGGGAGAGCGACTGACCGAAGCGGTCATGAAGGAGATTGAGAACAAGACGCCCTACAAGGTCGTGAGCACGTCCGCCGCCGACAGCATCCTGAGCGGACGGATTGTGGGCGAAACGAAACGCGTGGTGGCCGAGAATGAATACGACGACCCCCGCAAACTGGACGTCAATCTGCAGATCGAAGTGAGTTGGATCGATCGGGGCGGCGATATCTTGTACGAAGGCACGGTCAGTCTGCCGCCCGAATTGACCCTCGTCAGTTCGTCGGCCACGTTCCTGCCGGAGTACGGCCAATCGGTGGCAACGGCGCATCAGCAGGCGATCCAGCGAGTTGCCGGACAGATCGTCGGCATGATGGAGGCCCCCTGGTAGCAGCCGCCAAGGGGGGGCGATACACTTGACGGCAAACCGGTCGTTGCCGGAAAAGCGTCCTGCCAGTGTGCCGTCCGCCGCTTCCCATTCTCGGGCCTGCCGCTATGACTTCTTCACGAGCCGACCACTGGCGGTTGAGCGATCGGGTTCTGTCGTGCCCTGCACGCCCCCTGCTGATGGGGATCGTCAACATTACCCCCAACAGTTTCTCCGACGGGGGCCGTTTCTTCGACGCCGACGCCGCTGTCGCCCGGGGCCTCGAATTGGTTCGTCAAGGGGCCGATCTGCTGGACATTGGCGGCGAGAGCACGCGTCCCTACGCACAGCCGGTTGGGGAAAACGAGGAATTACGCCGCGTTCTGCCGGTCATTGAAAGGCTGGCGGGAGAGGTTGGCGTCCCGCTCTCGATCGACACCTCGAAGCCGGCGGTTGCCCGCGGGGCTTTCGCGGCCGGTGCCAGAATCCTCAACGATGTCACAGGGCTGGAAGATCCGGCGATGATCGAGGTTGCCCTCGACTGCGGCGCGGCGGTGTGTGTCATGCACATGCTCGGCACGCCGCGGACGATGCAGGACAATCCGTACTACGACGACGTGGTGACCGAGGTGGTCGACTATCTGCGTCGCCGCCGGGATACGTTGGTGAGTGCGGGGATTGCGCAAGACCGGATTGCCCTCGACCCGGGGATCGGGTTCGGGAAGACCGCGCAGCATAACCTGCAATTGCTGCGCAGCATCGATCGATTGCATGAAATCGGGTGCCCCGTTCTGGTGGGACATTCCCGAAAGCGGTTCATTGGGGAGGTGCTGGACAACGCCGAGGCCAATCGAACGGCGGGCACGGTCGGCACCGCGTTGGCGCTGGCGCGGCACAGAGTACAGATTCTCCGCGTCCACGACGTGGCGACCGTTCGTCAGGCTCTGCTGCTCTTCGAGGCAACCGGAGGACTGGATTGCTAGCCATCGGGGCATGCGGGCGCATGCCCCGAACCCTCAGAGGCTCCCTGGGGAACGCTGCTTGAAAACCCAAATGCGCAGCGCCGAAGATTGCCGCGAGGCGGCATCGGTAGCCCACGAACCAGGCAGTCGAAGAGACCGCCAACCCGAGTTACGACTACTCGCGGGGGCGCACAGCGCCGGTCAAGCCGCTATAGTCGAACCGGTCTTCGGGATGCCAAAGGGGGAAGCCGCGGCGAATTCGCTCCGCCAACACTTCCAACTTGGCCTTCGAGCCGGCAGGGGCGTCCGTGGGCAGAAACTCTTCACAGTCAACGGGTGTGAAGTCCTCGTCATGGCCACACTCAAGGATGGCCTCAAATACGTTCCTCATGGCTATAGACCACTCCAAAACAACAAAAAAGGTGAATCGTGTCCGGCGAGAACCTTCCGACTCGAGACTTACCACCGTCTCGGGAGACCGGACCAACACCGCCAACGTGCCTAGAATCTCGGGCAAAAGAGACCTGTACCGCCAAAGGGGTGGTCTTCGCCCGTGGCATAGACACGTAATTATCTCCGGCGCATTTCATCCGTCAATAGGCTTGCCGGGAATTTTTCAAAAAAAACCCGGCCGATCCTGCCTCAATCAGTCAGACACGGTTGGAGCCGGCTTGGTTCCCCGGGAACCACAGAATCCGGTGTCACGGCGTTAGCTTCTTCAACGGGTCACAGCGGCTCTATCGGGAGATTAGTCCGAGGTCGAGGCCGAAGACCCAGACCATGAGGCCGAGCAGCAGGAACAGTCCCACGTAGCTGAGCCCGATCTGGATATTCTCACTGGGCGGCTTGCCGCGGATTCCTTCATAGGCCAGGAACACCATGTGCCCGCCGTCCAGCACCGGAATGGGGAGGAAGTTGATCACCGCCAGGTTGGCACTGATTATGCAGAGAAACATGAGCAAATCGGTGAATCGCGACGAGGCGGCGTGGTAAGCGACTTTGACGATTGTCCAGGGCCCCCCCATCATTCGCGGAGAGATCTGTTGGGAACCCACTTTTCCGAGGAATTTGAAGACCACCAACAGCGAGTTTTTGGTTTCCTCGATGCCGTAAGAAATCGCCTCGCCCAGAGATGCGGCCTGCACGAACGTCTCCTTGGGCGCAAACTGAAAGCCGCGTTCAGGATAGTGCCATTGATCGTCTTCGACCCAGGTCAGTTTCGCGGTCCTCCCGTCGCTCATTTCCAGTTCGAGAGTCGTGCCGGGCAGAAGCAGTTGGAGTTGGTAGAATAACGCGGTCCAAGTGAATTCTTCCCTACCGTCTTTTACAAACTCGATCTCTTTGTCCGGCTGCTTGAGATCCTTCGGTATCGAGAGCCGTTTCCGCGTTTCCTTGTCCGGGGAAACAACGGTGACGGCCTTCACGACCCAGCCGGGTTTGATTCCCGCGGCCGCTGCGGGCGAGCCTTCTTCGACCGCCTCGATCCGTCGGCTCACCTCCAACGTGATCCCGAGCGACGGCACCGAGGCGTGTTCCGTGCCGTACAATGGGAGTTCGTACCAGTCCACCATTCTGAGTTCCACTTGAACCGGTTCCGTGCGCCCCTGGAGCGTCAGGGAGACCGACAGCGGTTTGGGATCGGCTTCGGTGGCCGCTGCTGCAAACCGTCGTCTCAACCGGTCTTCCAGGGTGAGGGCGTTGCCCAACGGTGCGCCGTCAAGTTCGACGATCCTGTCGCCGGGCTTCAATCCTGCCCTTTCCGCCGGCGAATTGGCCTGGATTGCACCGACAACTCCGGACTCCATGACTAACCCGAGCCGACGCATGGGGCGAGTCGGTACTGCGATGTTCAGTTCCGCCGGAACCTCGCCTTTCTTGTTCCCGGTTCGCCGTACGGTAATCTCCATCGGTTCGTCGCGTCCCAGGGCCTCGCAGCGGTGAAACTCGTATCCCGAATCCACGGATCGGCCGTTCACGGCAACAATCACGTCCCCTGCCTCGAAGGGGGCACTTCCCTTGTCGGCGGGCGATCCGAAGAAGACCGGGTCTTCGTCGCGGAGAGTGGTGGTGTCCGGGCCTCCAATACCGATCGTGGGCAGTCGCTTGTCGCGGTCCGGCTCGACAACCACGCGGACCGGCTCGTCTACACCGGGACGCAACACGACGATCGGTACGCCGTCTTCAATGTCGCCAAGCATCGTCGCTTCCCGGAGCCTGTCGAATTCGGCAATCGGCTTGCCGGCAACTTCGATCACACGATCGCCGGTGCGGAGATCTGCACGCCATGCCGCTCCTCCCGGGGCAATCAGGCCGATTTCGCTATCGACCTTGTAGACGCCCATGCCGTAGGCGGCGACGGCAACGACCGCGGCAAACACGACGTTCATGAATACGCCTGCCGAGATGATCGCCATTCGCTGGGGCACGCTCTTGGAGAGGTAGCTCTGCGGGTCGTAGAGGGCGGCTTCGGCGGCCTTGATGTCGATCTCCTCTCCGGTTTCCTCGGCCGATTGGTCGCCGGTTGCCCCCTCCTGTTTCTCGGCGGCGTGCGTCTTGGCTCGTTCGAGTTCCTCGCGGAGACGTCCGGGATTGTCTTCCTGACCGAGCATTTTGACGTAGCCGCCCAGCGGCAGCACGCCAACGCCAAACTCGGTGTCACCCCATTTGAACTTGCAGAGTTTCCAGCCGAAGATATCGAACCAGATATAGAACTTATCGCACCTCACCCCGCACATCCGCGCAACGATGAAGTGACCCCATTCGTGAACGATAATCAGCATGTTCACGCCCACCAGCACCAGTACGACAGCCTTGGTGACGGTCAGGATCGTGGCAAGAAGACCGGGGTCTTGTGCGGCAGCAATCAGCAGTAAATCCAACGTGCTATCTCCTCGCGGGCCCAAAGGTCCAGGGATTGGAGTTGATCCAGGCTCGGATCGGTCAGGAAATGATGTTTGTTCAGGATGTCCCGGCAGGCGGGAACGATCTGGTCGAAGCGGATCCGGCGATCGAGGAACGCCGCCACCGCCGCCTCGTTGGCTCCGTTGAGCACGGCTCCCGCGGAGCCGCCGGCCCGGGCCACTTCGAGTCCGAGCGACAGTGCCGGAAACCGATCGAAATCGGGCGGATGGAACTCCAAGGCCAGCGATTCTGCCCAATCCAGTTTTGCAGCGATTCCTTCGCAGCGATCGGGCCAGGTCAGGGCATACTGGATTGGGAGTCTCATATCGGGGGGGCTGAGTTGGGCCACCACCGAACCGTCTATGTATTCTACCATCGAATGGACCACGGATTGTGGATGGATCATAACGCCAATCCGGTCGGGCGACAGACCGAAAAGCCATCGGGCTTCGATGATTTCCAGGGCCTTGTTCATCATGGTCGCCGAATCGACCGTGATTTTTGGCCCCATGTTCCAGGTGGGGTGTGCCAGGGCCTCCTCGACGGTCACGTGGGCCAACTGCTCCCGGGTGTGATTGCGGAAAGGGCCTCCGCTGGCCGTCAGCACAACTCGGCGGACCTCGTGAGCCCGGCCCGCCTGAAGGGCCTGAAACACAGCGCTGTGCTCGCTGTCGACCGGCAGGATTCGAGCCCCCGTCCGGGTGGCAAGGTTCATTACCAGCGGCCCGCCGACTACCAGGCTTTCCTTGTTGGCCAGCGCAACCGTCTTGCCTGCCTCGATTGCCGCCCAAGTTCCCCACAGACCTGCGCTGCCAACGATTGCAGAGACCACGACATCCACGTCCGGGCGTGACGCCACTTCTGCCAGATGTTTGGCACCGACCAGGACCTCGGTTCTCCCTTTAAGCTCCGAAAAATCGTGGTCACGCGCCGCCTCTGGATTTGTGACGATGATCTGTTTCGGGGCGAACTGCCGAGCCTGGGCAATGAGCCGCGTAACGCTTCCGTGGGCAGAAAGCGCGGTCGCACGAAGTGTCCCCCCAGAAGCGGCAATCACGTCGAGTGTGCTTCTTCCTATGCTTCCGGTCGAACCGAGAACGGCAACGCTTTTATGGGACGCGGACATCCGGTTTGGTATTTCTCGCTCCGAGGGCGCGCGGGTGGAACCGGCACAAGCTGGCTATTGTAGGTGGGGCAGCAAAGGCCAACAAGGCGGCTTGTGTGCTGTGGATGGTTGACGTGCTATGGCAACCCGTGCGTTTTGGGGCGACCCGGATCGGAAAAATCGTGTAAGATAGCTGGGAGAGTAGAGCGGTTGCCGTTTCCGTGGCCGAGGCCAAAAGCAGATGGACGAGAATCGACAAGATCCACAGCGGACTTCGAATGACAAGAAGCCCCAGCCGGCCGGCGCCGGGACCCTTTGGCTGGTGGTTGGGGTCGTACTGGTCATTCTGTTTGCTGCATCGCTCATTCGCAGTCCTTACGGAACGAACCTGCCGATCACGGAGCTCTACCGCCTGATCGAAAAAGGCGCCCCTGACCCGGCAACGAATCCCCAGCCGTCGATCACGGTTGTGGAGAACCGTGGCAAGAAGGCCGAGCGGGTTGTCGAGTACTCCGATTTGGTGGTCAAACAGATCGGTCCAGAGAAGATCACGGGCACGGTCACTCGCAAGGTTCTCAAGCCCGAAGAGGAGGCGGGAGAGTCCCAGCCCAACATGGAGTTTGTGTCGGACTGCTACGGTTTGGCCGACGGCAACGGCGACCTGCTTACGCTGCTTCGCGAGAAAGGTTTCAAGGATGTCCGAGGCGAGAACTTCCCCACATTCTGGAGGAACTACGGCCCGCTGATTCTCTTTCTGCTGATCATGCTGCCTTTCTTCCTGATCATGATGCGGCGGATCAGCGGGGCGGGAGGCGCCATGGCCTTCGGCCGAAGCCGCGGCAAGCTGTTTGCCCAGGAGGACATCGAGGAAACGTTCAACGACGTGGCCGGCATCGACGAGGCCGTGGAAGAGCTGCGCGAGGTCGTGGAGTTTCTTAAGAACCCCGACAAGTACCGTGTTTTGGGGGGGCGCATCCCCAAGGGCGTTCTGCTCGTCGGGCCCCCCGGCACGGGCAAGACCCTGCTCGCCAGGGCGATTGCCGGCGAAGCTGGTGTCCCTTTCTTCAGCCTTTCGGGCTCCGACTTCGTCGAGATGTTTGTGGGTGTCGGAGCGGCTCGCGTGCGGGATCTGTTCCAGCAAGCCGAATCCAAGGCCCCCTGCATCGTGTTCATCGATGAACTGGACGCGCTCGGCAAGACCCGCGGCTCCAGCATCGTTGGGGGGCACGACGAGCGGGAACAGACGCTTAACGCGCTGCTGGTCGAGATGGATGGGTTCAGTCCGAACAGCGGGACCATCGTGATGGCCGCCACGAACCGTCCGGAGACGCTCGACCCGGCGCTATTGCGTTCGGGCCGTTTTGACCGTCAGGTGTTGGTCGACCGTCCGGACGTTCGGGGTCGCGAGTCGATCCTCAAGGTGCACGTGAAGATTGTGAAGCTGGACGAGGACGTCGACCTGAAGAAAGTAGCCGCTATCACGTCGGGCTTTGTCGGCGCCGACCTGGCCAACCTGGTGAACGAAGCCGCCCTGCTGGCCGCACGGAACGCCAAGGAGTCGGTCACCATGGCGGAATTCAATGAGGCGGTCGAACGCGTGACCGCCGGCCTGGAGAAGCGTCAGCGTCTGATCCAGGAAGATGAGAAACAGCGAGTCGCCTATCACGAGAGCGCCCATGCCCTGGTAGCCTATTGCCTGCCCAATACGGATCCCGTCCACAAGGTGTCGATCATCCCGCGGGGGCTGGCGGCGTTGGGCTACACCATGCAGCGTCCCGAAGGCGATCGATACCTCATGACCCAGAGCGAGTTGGAGAGCCGCATCCAGGTGTTGCTGGCGGGAACGGTGGCGGAGGAGATTGTTTTCAGCGACGTGTCAACCGGCGCCCAGAACGACCTGGAGCGAGCGACCGAGATCGCCCGGCGGATGGTCATGGAGTTCGGCATGAGCCGGCTGGGTCGGGTCGCTTATCGGGAGAGTTCGGGGAACATTTTCCTGGCAGGGGGGGCTGAAATGCCCCACGCTCGCTATTACAGTGAGCGCACGGCCAGGGAAATCGACGAGGAGATTCGACGGATCATCGACGAATCACTGGAACACGTTCGCCGCATCCTCGAAACCCGAAAGGACGCACTGGTCGCGTTGGCAACGCGTCTGATCGACAAGGAGGTCATCGACAACGAGGAATTGAAAGAAATCGTCGAACAGGCCTCGCCCAGTCCGAAGATCGTGCCCGGCACCGAAGGGGCAAGCAAGCGGTCGTCGAGCGTCAAAGCGGCCGACCATGAGAGCGAAGAACCGGCTCGCGAAGTCGGCGAAAGCCTCGGGTGAGGAAGTGTCTTGCTAGCCGCTCGGCGGAGGCGGTGGGAAGAGCTTGTCGAGGCGCCAGTTGTAGGTTCGCTCCAGGGCCAGACGAACCACGCCCGTGACTTCTCGCCGCGACATCGGCTTGGCCAGCACCGAGAACGCTCGAACGATTCGGGCCTGCTCGACGATCCATTCGTCGAGGCGAGCCGACATCAGGATGCAGGGGAGAGCGGCCTTGACCAGCTTGAGTTGACGAATCGTCTCTACTCCGGTCAGTTTTGGCATGTGCATGTCGAGTAACACCAGGTGGACCTCTTCCTTTCGCACGATCTCGACGGCTTCTTCGCCGTCCCCAGCCGTGAGTGTACGGAACCCCTGCGGCTCGAAAACCGTTTGCAGGGTTTCCCGGAAGGCAAGGTCGTCGTCAGTAATCAGGATGGACGGTGCTAGGATCGACATGACGTCACTCTTCGCCCCCTGGGTGCGCGCCGCGGTGGTGATCCAACGGTGGCACTCGGCGGTTCCTCGAAGCGAATCAGCTCAACGGAGAGATTACCACCAATCGGATTGGGACTGCAAGTTGAATACCAAAGTCCGACGGCAATCGATTCCGGTTCTCGCGATTCTGCCACAAGTTCATTATTAACAATAGCTTAGCGCATGGACAAGACAATTCGCTGAACCCTGGCCTTCCTGGTTCTGCTGCCGCGCATAGCGAAATCCATGCCAAACTGGCAGGCGGCAATTGTCCCCCAAGATCTTGATGTCCCACGATGACAGCGTGCAGGTGATAGGTGAGTGATCGCGAGCGGCTTGCCGCAAAGGGAAGTGGGCGCATATACTTCCGGTGCTTCAGACGCCCCCGTGACAGCATTGCTTCGATGAGCCTGCCGCGGCTGCCTCTCGCCCTTCGTTCCTTCCAAAAGGCCAAGACGTGCAGATCTCCGACTGTGCCTCAGTGTTTGGACGACACGAATTCCTGATCCGGAGACTTCACTCGCTGAGCGGCCTCGTCCCGATTGGGGGGTATCTGGCGTTTCACCTGGCGACCAATGCCGCCATTCTCGACGGTGTGGCCGCCTATCAGCATCGAGCAGACCAGATTCATCGCTTGGGGCCGACCACCATCCTGGTCCTCGAGTGGTCGTTGATCTTCCTGCCGATTCTATTCCACGGGATCGTGGGGATGCTGATAGTCTGCCGAGGCAAGCGGAATCTGTCCCAGTATCCCTACACCGGCAACTTCCGCTACACGCTCCAGCGGGCGACCGGCGTAATCGCCATGCTGTTTATCCTCTGGCATGTCTTTCACATGCACGGCTGGTTCCGCTGGCAGTGGTGGGTTGAGGGGGTTGCACGCCCACTCGGAGGTGCTCAGTTCAATCCGGCCGCTGCTGTCACCGCCCCCGAGGTACTCCAGAGTTCTTGGGTCCTCGTGGTTCTCTACGCAATCGGGACCTTGGCCTGCGTCTACCACCTGGCCAATGGAATCTGGACGATGGGGATCACGTGGGGAGTATGGACGAGTCCTCGAGCACAGCGAATGGCCAACATACCGTGTATGCTGGGGGGCTTGATTCTGGCTGTCGTGGGCATGGGGGCACTCTATGGCATGTGCATTGCCGATACCTCCGCAGTGCCTGCGGGCGGTGAAAGGCCCGCCCATTCTCACGCGAGTTTCGAGCCTGGCGAAGAAACTGTTCCAGGCGGGATCGAACTGACCGAAGAAGGCAGGATTTGATGACCAGACCCAAAGTCGTGGTGGTTGGCGGCGGACTGGCCGGTTTGTCGGCAACCATGCAACTGGCCCAACTCAGCATCGACGTCGACATTGTCAGCCTGACGCCGGTCAAGCGATCGCACAGTTGCTGCGCCCAAGGCGGCATCAACAGCGTCAACAATCTCACTCGCCAGTTGGGCGACAACGAGTGGAAACACTTCGACGACACGGTCTACGGCGGCGACTTTCTCCAGCATCAACCGCCCGTCAACGAAATGGCCCAATGGGCTCCCAAGATCATCGAGTTGATGGATCGGCTCGGAGTGACGTTCAATCGTACGCCCGAGGGATTTCGGGATCAGCGGCGTTTCGGCGGCACCCTCTACGCGCGAACGGCCTTTGCCGGCGCCACGACGGGCCAACAGCTTCTCTATGCCCTGGACGAACAGGTGCGGCGTTGGGAAGAGCACGGGCACGTTACGAAACATGAGTTCTGGGAATACTTGGGCCCGATCCTCGACGATTCAGGCGTTTGCTGCGGATGCGTAGTCCAGGACCTGGTCAGCATGGAGATCCGTTCCCTGCGAGCCGACGCGTTGATCATCGCGTCCGGCGGTTGCGGGTTGATCTACGGGCGATCGACCATGTCGATGGCCTGCACGGGGAGCGCCGCCAGTCGGACCTATCAGGCCGGCGTTCACTACGCGAACGGCGAGTTCATCCAGGTGCACCCGACGGCAATTCCCGGGGCCGACAAGCTCCGCTTGATGAGCGAATCGGCCCGCGGCGAGGGGGGGCGTGTGTGGGTTTCGCGAATCCCCCAGGATCCGCGGCATCCGACCGAGATTCCGGCGGCGGATCGTTACTACTTCCTGGAGGATCGCTATCCCAAATACGGCAACCTGGTTCCGCGGGATATCGCCACCCGGGAGATCTTCAACGTGTGCACGAAGGAGGGGCTCAGCGTTGAGAAGGACCGGATGTGCGTCTACCTCGACGTGAGCCACCTGCCCAGCGACGAACTGGATCGCAAGCTCGGTGGGATCCTGGAGATCTACGAGAAATTCCAGGGCGTCGATCCACGAAAGGTGCCCATGAAGATCTTCCCGGCAGTCCACTATTCCATGGGCGGTCTGTGGTGCGACTACGCGCGGACTGCCGCGGGGGGGCTTCACGTGGGTTCGCCACGCAACCACGAAACAAACGTACCGGGCCTCTACGCCATCGGCGAATGCGACTATCACTACCATGGTGCAAATCGTTTAGGCGCCAATTCGCTCATCGCCTGCATCTTCTCGGGATTGATTACCGGCACCGGCGTGGCCAATCGTATGAAGTCTGCCGATCGTCCTCTGGCGGCTGAACGGGCATCGACGCTCTTCGACCAGGCCTGCCAGGGCAAGCAGGCCGACTACAAGGCCCTGCTGGCACGGGACGGCCGCGGCGGCAACCCCTATGATATCCACCAGGAACTCGGGAAGGTCATGACCCAAGCGGCGACGGTCGTGCGTCACAACCCGGATCTCGAAAAGGCCCTGGCCAAGGTCCACGAGCTTCAGGAGCGGGCCAAGACGTGCTCGCTCTCCGATATGGGGAACTGGACCAACCAGAACGTTGTTTTCACCCGGGCCCTTCAAGACATGTTCCCCATTGCCAAGACGATTCTGAAGGGCGCTCTGGCTCGCGACGAGTGCCGCGGTGCCCACTTCAAACCCGAATTCACCATGCCGCATGTTGACGCGGAAGCTCCGAGTGAGCGCCGGCGTCAGGCGGAGGCGTGGTGCGACCGGTTCGAAGAAAACAACCGGAAGTGGCTCAAGTCGACGATCGCCCGGTTGGGCCCGGACGGTGAACCGGAACTGAGTTACGAGGAGGTGGATACGTCGCTGATTCCGCCGCGGCCCCGGCTGTACGGTATCGTCGGCGGCGAGGTGATCGAAGAGGTTTGGAAGGAGCGGAGCCGAGGAGCTGCCCATGAGTGACACGACCTCTTCCAGGGCATTCGACGTCGTGGTTCTGCGGCAGGACGGACCCGGCCGTCCCAGCTACTGGCAGCGGTTCGCCGTGCCCTACGAAGCCGACATGAATGTGATCAGCGCTTTGCAGAAGATCGCCGCCATGGGAAGGACGGCCGACGGCAAGGCGGTTTCGCCCGTCGTTTGGGACTGCAACTGTCTGGAAGAAGTCTGCGGCGCGTGTACGATGGTCATCAACGGCAAGGTCCGCCAGGCCTGCACGGCCCTGGTCGATCGCCTCCTCGAAGACAACCCTGAGGCGATCGAGCTGCGTCCCATGACCAAGTTCCCGGTCGTGCGCGACCTGATGGTCGACCGGTCGCGGATGTTCGCGACTCTCAAGAAGATCAAGGCCTGGCTGCCGGTCGACAGCTACTACGACATTGGAGAGGCGGCTCGCCAATCGCAGGAGAACCAGCAGATTGCGTACGAGCTGAGCAAGTGCATGACCTGCGGCTGTTGCCTGGAAGCCTGCCCCCAGTACCTGAAGATCGAACTGGTGCGGCACGAGGGCGAATCGGACGAAGCCTTTCACGCCCGAGAGACCGAGGCCTTCTTCCGCTCCTTCATGGGCGCTTCGGCGATTGCTCAGGTCGATCTGTTCAATACGAATCCCACCGGGGCGATGACCTCGCGGGATCGCCTCGACGCGCTGGTGTCGGAAGGCGGCATCCAGGTCTGTGGCAACGCCCAGAACTGCGTGCAGGTCTGCCCCAAGGACATCCCCCTGACCACCTCGATCGCCCGTATGGGCCGGGCTGCGACGGTTCATACGCTCAAGCAGTGGTTTGATCGGTGACCCAACACGCGTGCCAATGTCTACTTGTTGACAGTGCTGCAGCCAGTACCTGGCGTGGAACTTGGCCAGTTCCTTGTACCCGTCAGGCTTCGCCTGGACCAGGGAACCATTCAGCCAGCACGTGGAGACGTCACCGCCGCCCGACGCGGAGCAGTTCGGAGAGGGGTTCCATGCCGACGATCGAGATCTTGGCGTTTGCCTGGGCTTGCACGATCGCTTCGGTCATTTCCAGAGCGGCTCCGCCCAGGTCGTCCATCTGCGTTCGGCTCACGCGTATCCACAGCGCCGAGGTTCCCTTGAGCGGGCGGTCCACGATGCCACGTTTGGCAAACTCGAGGGGCGACACGCCCCGGAGTTCCGCCAGGCGCAGCTCGGCCAACGTCTTCGGACGGTCATCCGAGATCGGAATCGAGAGGAGAGTTTGAAGACCAATTCCGCGAACGCCCATGGTCGCATATTCCCGTTGCACCTCAAAACGGAAAGGAAGAGAAGCAGGAACGCCCCCGTTATCGACGACCTAACTCCAGAAGCCCGTCAAGCATCGCCTGCGCCGCACCTGCCGTGGCCGAACTGAGTCGGGCCTGGGTGAGTGACTCGCTGAGCGCCAACAGGCTGTTGCCGATTTCGGCACTCATCGACGAAGTGGCAGGATTCTGGGCCGGATTCTGCTGCGAGCTTGCAGAAGTGAATTCGCTCGGGGATACGAAAAGTGGTTTCGCCAGATTCTGAGCGGTAACGGCCAGTTGATTGTGGGCCGCCGTCATGCCAGTCAGTGCCGAGTGAAGTGCTGTTGAGCGAATGGCCATGATGTCACCCTCCTGCTCAACCTTCGGATGCCGGCCGGTCCCTCATCGTTGCGGCGGGTCGTAGACGACTCGCCGCCACTCGAATCGGAACCGGCCACGCGTGCCTGGATTGACATGATTCCACTCACAATATGACCTGCCCCCGACCAAAGAAAGTATAGGTCATCGGCGCCTTCGATGACGCCGAATCGTGAGGTAAAAGCACTGAAGCATCTCTGTTCCTACTGACGAGCCGACCGCAACACCTGGTCTTTCACCCAGTCGGCCAGGTCCGCCGCCCGCTGCGGATCGCGCACCTCGATCAGCGTTTTGCGGCATTCAGCCATCTCTTCGTTGGAATAAATCAACACGACCTTGCAAGCCTCCCCCTTGCGGGCGGACTCGACGTCGACCACAGTCTGTAGGGAAATGGCCTCTTTCAGGCGTTTCTGGTCGTTGGCCACGATCGAGAACGTATTCTCCACGTCGTCGATTACCAGTCCCTTTCCGTGCAGCGAGAATGCGGGACGACGCATGAGCGTCGCCCCTGCCAGGCCCAGCACAATCCCCCAGACAACCTGAATCACTGCCATCGGCGGGCTGAATCCGAAGCCGAAACCGATCAAGAAGATCGACAGAAAAGAAGCGATTCCGAGCACGACGGCGGCCGGTAGCAGACGTGGGGCGGGTGCGAGAACAAGACGACGTGTGAATCCCCGACTTATGACTCTGGGCGGACCGCTCATCCGGCTTGATATTCCCGGGAAGAGGATCGCCGCGACGGTGTACCAGCCGCCCAGCATCACCAGATTGAAGGGAGTGAGAGCCAGCGCCAAGAACAGGTCGCCCGACTGGATTCCCACGGCCAGCACCGAATCGCCGGGATCGGCCGGGTTGTAGCGGACGTCGACCTGTTTGCCGACCGGCAATGAATCGACGATCTTCTGGGCCGAGTCGTCCGACGAGTTCCATTGACCGTAACGATAGCGATTCCCCTCGTAGCGCCGACCGCCAACCTGGTATTCGTACTTCACCTCGACTCCGTAGGTCGTGCTGTCGTCGCCGTGATGCACGGAGACCTCGCTGTGGGTCATCGTGCCGGTCGCAACTGCGCAACTATTCGCCTGAAACTGGCGGTAGGCGTTGAAGACGAGCATCCCGTCGAAGATGAGCGTAAGCAGCGACCAGAAACCGACGAAGAGCAGGGCAACCGGCAGGGGAGGTTTCTTGTTGCGCATGGGGTGTGGCTCGCATCGCGTCGACGGGCAGACAACCTCTCGCCAAGCTACTCAAGTTCTTTGCCGGCGGCAACCGCGGATTTGCCCGCGGCGGCCGTAGAGGGCATAATGGTCTTGACGGCCTTCCGATGACCCGAAGGCCCAAGGGAGGCGCAGGTCTGCGTTTCTGTCTTCACGAAGACTCGCGCTCAGCGTCCGAGTCGATCCAAAACAGGGATACCACAAGGAACGATCATGCAATTGAGCACACTCCTGCTGCTGGCAGCCACCACCGTCCTCTCTAACGGAAACGCCGACACCGCCGGCGGCCTTCAGGTCAAGCTGTTGACCTTCAACATCCGCTACGGAACGGCCAACGACGGCGACAACGCCTGGCCCCACCGGCAGGAAATGGTCGGCAACGTGATTCGCGACGAGGCGCCTGATTTCTGCGGGCTTCAGGAGGCGCTGCGGTTTCAGATCGACGCCGTCCGCCAGGCGGTTCCCGAGTATGCAGAGTGCGGCGTCGGGCGCGAGGACGGCAAGACGAAAGGGGAATACTCGGCCATCCTCTATCGCCGGGATCGCTGGCAACTGGACCGGGGCGACACGGTCTGGCTCTCGGACACGCCGACGGAGCCGGGTTCGGCCAGTTGGGGCAACACGATTCCGCGGATCGTCACGTGGGGGCGCTTCGTCGAGAAGGAGACCGGCCGGGCGATCTTCGTTTTCAACACCCATTTCGACCACCGCTCGCAGCCCTCGCGGGAGAAGAGTGCCGAGTTCACCGCCGCGTTGATTCTCAGGGAGGCCAAGGGGGAACCGGTTGTGCTGATGGGCGACTTGAACGCGGGCGAACAGAACCCGGCCATCCTGCGGCTCAAGCAGAAGGAGGGCGAGAACGCCGTCGGACTTGTCGACACGTTCCGCGTCGTTCATCCCGACGCGAAGGACGTTGGCACCTTCAACGGCTTCGAGGGCCGCACGGACGGGGAGAAGATCGACTTTGTCTTTGTCAATCCGTCGGCGAAGGTTGTGTCGGCCGAGATTCTTCGTAGCAACCGGGACGGACGTTACCCGTCGGATCATTTTCCGGTGAATGCGGAATTGGTCTTTCCTATGAAATGACTTGCGGTTCCACCGTTACGTCCCGTCAAGACGGCGGGCCTTACGGCGGCGGTCATGAAGCCCAACTACTCATCCTGCGAGAGGATGACGGCACTGTACGGGGCGAGCGGGATACTCGCGGAGTGGGGGCACCCGTCGCGCGGCTCATCGTCGGTCGCCACCTCGGAAACGCCGATTCCTTCGAAATCGGCGCCGTAGACGGACGCACCGCTGTCGAAGCGGACCTTCCATATCCCAGGGCTGGGAAAGCCGACGCGGTAATCGTTCCAACGGGTGTTGGAGAAGTTGGCGACCACGAGCACTTCGTCGCGGGGGCCGCCTTCGAGGCGGCGGTGAAACGCGATGACCCGATCGGCATGGTTCGTGTGGTGGACGTCGACGTGCTGGCCGGTCAAGCCGGCGGTCGTCTCGTCGCGGTTGAGCCGAAGTCGCGTCAAATCCCGGTAGAGTTGCAGGATGCGGTCGTGGCGGCCGGCTTCGGACCAATCGATCGGCTTGGTGTCGTCGAACCAGTCGTCGCGCAGGAACTCCTGGCCCTGAAAGATCATAGGAATGCCGGGCGACGTGAAGACGAGAACCGCGGCGAGGGTGGAGCGTTTGCGGGCGAACCAGCTTTCGGAGTCGGAATCGATCTCGGAGGGGACTCGCTGCTTTCCGTTGGCGACCTCGTCATGGGATTCGCTGTAGATGACGCGTTCGAAGGCGTCGTGATTGTAGCGATGGCTTATC
This sequence comes from Planctomycetaceae bacterium, assembly GCA_012719125.1. GTDB lineage: Bacteria > Planctomycetota > Planctomycetia > Pirellulales > Thermoguttaceae > JAAYAY01. Next base: position 32,447 of record JAAYAY010000250.1, read on the forward strand.
GCCTGACGAACGCTATCCATGTTGCGGTGTTCGTCGTCGGGGACGATGACGGCCTGGCGGATCGGGTGGACGAACGCTTCGTCCCACTGGGAGGCGAAATTGGCCCCGCCCCATTCTTCCGGTTTGGTGATCGCGGCGTTGGTTTGCAGGTCCTCGGCGATCGTGATCTTGCGCGGGAAGCGGTTGCGCACTTCTCGGTTGATCCACTGGGCCAGCGACCAGCCCTCGGGGATTGCGCGCTCCTCGTTGCCGTCGACCGAGCGCATGTAGAGCGTCATGTCGTAGCGGAGGCCGTCCATGTGGTACTCTTCGAGCCACATCATGGCGTTGTCGAAGATGAACTGCCGGACCTCACCTCGACCGTAGTCGGGGCGGGTGTCGCCCCAGGGGGTATCGCTTCGCCAATCGTTGTAGAAGTAGATGCCTCCCTTGCCGTTCTCGCTCCAGCCGTCGAACTGCCAAAGGTCGAGGTCGCTCGGCCCGAAGTGGTTGTAGACCACGTCGAGGATCACGGCGATCCCGTGCCGGTGGGCATCCTTGACGAGTTGCTTCAGGGCCCGCGGACCGCCATAGGCGGATTCGACGGCGAAGATGTGGGCCGGGTTATAGCCCCAGGAGATATCGCCGGCGAATTCGGCCGACGGCATGATCTGAATGGCGTTGACTCCCAGCCACTGGAGGTATTCCAGTTTGTTCCGCACGTCGTCGAACGTGCCGGGGCTGTCGGCGCTTGCGCGGTTGAAGGTTCCGACATGCAATTCGTAGATGACCATGCGGTTCCAGTCGGCCATGACGAAATGATCGTCGTCCCAGTCGAAATCGGTATCGACAATCACGGAATCTCCCACGGAGTTCGTCACCTCTCGGGCGTAGGGATCGTTCCGGAGAAATTCGCGGTCCCCGTTGACGACTGCGTATTTGTACTGATCCCCCACCTTCAGGTTGGGAAGGTCGGCGTACCAATAGCCATTGCCCTCCGATTCCATGGGAGCATCGCCGGCCTGCCAGTCGTTGAACGGTCCGACCACGCTGACGCGGTGGGCATGGGGGGCCCAAACACGAAAGGCGACTCCCTGCTGGTGAACGATCGCCCCCATGCCTCGATGCGCGACTTGATCAACACTCTCCATTGGAACACCTCACGGGATACTTGCGGGAAATCGTGGAATCGCCGGAAGTCTGTTGCCCTTCTCAGCGGGGCCCGTATTAGCAAAAACCGTACCAACACCAGCCCAGGACCGGACGGCGGCGGCGGATTTCACGTGTAACATGAGGCGGGACAACCACTTGACGCAGGCAGATTCACATGACTGGAGAAAGGGTGCGGCCGGGGTCGGATTGGTTGGATTTCGGCCAGGCCGGCCATGCTCGGATCATTTTAGTAACTTACTTCCGAGAAATTGTTGCGTTTGAGTCAAGTATTGGCGACTCGGCTTCGGTCAGAGGTGGAACCGCGTTCGAATCTCGTTTCCATGGATCACGCGAGGCTGCTTAGCCTTGCCACAACCGCCCGCATGGCCGGGCGGTTCGTTGCGTCCTTTGCCAATAGGGCGGCGAGCAGGTCGCGATAGGGCTCGTCGACCTGCTCGGCCAGTTCCGGGCCGATATCTCGATTCTGGAGCACCAGCAGCGTTTCCAGAATCGAGCGGTCGGGATGGGCGGGCCGGCCGGTGAGCATCTCGTAGAGGATGAGTCCGAACGAATAGACGTCGCTGGCGATTGTTGCCGGCAGGGCCTTGGCCTGCTCGGGCGACATGTAGGCTGGCGTTCCCCGAATCGTGCCGTCCGAGCTGCGGCCAACATATTCGATTGTGGCGTCGATCGGCGGTATGTGCGGCTCGCTTTGGGAAGTTGCGGCCGATGCCGACGGGGCACGTTCTTGCCCACCGGCCGAGCCGGCGGCGTTTGCCAGGCCGAAGTCGACGATTTTGGCGATACCTTTTTGCGTGACGATCACGTTGGCCGGCTTGAGATCGCCGTGCACGACGCCCTGCTCGTGGGCGTCGGCCAATCCCAAGGCGATTTGTCGGGCAAGGTCCAGGACGGCGCTGCGATCGAGGCCCCTGGCGATGAGTTCCGACAAGGGTATGCCGTCGAGGAACTCCATGGCGATCAGAGGGAGGCCGTCTTCCTCATCGACGGCGTAGATCGTGCAGACGTTGGGGCTGTTCAGGGCGGCCGCGGCTCGGGCTTCGGTCAGGACGACGCGGCGCGACTCGAACACGTTGCGTTTGAGCACCTTGATGGCGACCAGCCGCTGGAGCCGCAGATCGTGGGCGGAGAAGACGCTGCCGAAGGAGCCTGAACCGACGGACTGGCGAATCCGGTAGCGGCCGAGAGTTCGGCCCGGGCGGAGGGCCTTTTCCGGATCGATGGTGCCGTCGGCCGAGGTCCAGTTGGCGGGGCAAAGCCCTCCGGTCTGCAAGGCGTCGAGGACGCGGAGCACCTCGTCGGGGCGGCGCCCCACGCTGAGGTTGTGTTTGACCGAGTACTGGAGGATGCCGTCGGGATCGATCACGAACAGCCCGCGGGTTGAGAGTTGCTTCTCTTCGACCCAGACGCCGTAATCCCGGGCCGCGTTGCCGTCGGGGTCCGAGGCGAGTGGAAACCGCAGCGGGCCGAGGCCGCCCTCGGTGGGCGGTGTGGTCAGCCATTCTCGATGGAGATCGACGGTGTCGACGCTGATTCCCAGGAGCTGGCAGTCGCGGGCGGCGAAGTCGGCCAGGTGGGCGCTGAACGACGTCAGTTCGGTGGGGCAGACGAACGAGAAATCGCGGGGGTAGAAGACGAGCACCAGCCAGTGCCCGGCGTAGTCGTTCAAGGCAACCTGGCGAGGCGCCGGATTCTCGGCACTGACGCAGGCGAGGGCAAAGGGAGGAGCGGGTTGTCCTACTTCGCAGGGGGGCATTGGCGGAGCTTTCTGGGCGGCGGTCTGGATCGCAGGTCTTGCACTTTCGGGGAAATCGGGAACGGTGTCAATGCTCGGGGGGGTGGTGGCTGGACGGTCGTGATTCGAGGTGGAAATCGCCTGCCGCATATTTGTCATTGCGAAATGGTTGCGGTCGGTGTTGTCGGTTGGTGCACTTGTCGATCGATTGCTCCATCGAACAGCGCTAGTTATCGTGTTGCGGGACAATGGTTTACGGCGTCGTCGGGCGCGCAGAATCATTTTGACTACCATGCAAAAGGGGGGATTCTGTGCTTGGCTGTCTTTTCGCTAAGTGCTTGTGGTTATTGGAGTTGGGTCGATTGTCTGGGCGGTCGTCGGTGAGGTGGTGAGCAATTACGGTGAAAAGACCGGCGGGTGCATGTGGTGGAAGGGGAAGAAAGAGGGGGAACGCTGATCGACGGTAATCGACGCTGATCTTGTGAGGTTGGAGTTGGTCAACGGGGAGCGAGTTTTGCCAATATAGGTCTGCGGTCGCTTCTGGCGAGGTTGAGTGGTGTCAACTTTTCCTCGCTTTCATGTCTTCTGACACTTCTGGCTCAGAAGAGGGGTCTGGATTCTGTGGGTAACCACGCAATGGCGGACGGAAAGGGTCCGCGGTGCGAACTGAGGGTATTCATTCGACAAGGGAATTGCCATGGGCGGGCGAGAAATATGGGTGTAGTCTGTTGAATGTACATTAGTATACGTATTCGACGAGGAAAGTCAATACAGGAATTGAACAGGTGGGAAGTTTCTTGGGGGGGCGGGGTGTTATGAACATGAGGTCGCGAAGGGAGCGGAGACGGGGATGCAGGCAGGGGAATTGCCTGGGCAGGGGAATGACGGCTGGCGCGAAGGTGTTGAAGGTCGGGAGGGTCCAGTCGGGCGTGGGATGCGTGGAGACGGTTGTGGAGTCACAACGACGACATCGTTCCCTCAGGTGGAGAGGCCGATCAGTATCGGGATCTTGGTTGCTCGGATGTGCTTCACCCGGTGCTATTGCGATCTCCCTGCTGGTGGGTGGGTTCAACGGGAAGGGATGAGGTTCAGTTCACAGCTCCCGGTCGGTTGGGCCGGCGCGCAATACCGGAATCCCAATTGCCCCAGGAGTTGTCGGTTGGGCATGAAAGAGCGACAATGACGGTGTGGTCAACCTGGGTGGGCGTTCATTCCGATGGGTGATGCGCGGCAGGTTTCTCTGAGGGATTCGAAGATATGGCGATTACAGTTCAATGTCCGGGGTGCCAGAAGCAGTACATGCTGGATGAGGCGATGGTCGGCCGTGGAGTGCGGTGCAAGGCCTGCGGTCAGGCATTTCAAGTCTCTCAACCCACTTTCCCAGGCCTTTCGCCCGAGCCTCAATACACAGGCATTGCCGATCTATTGAACGAGGACTTTGGGGCGCCAAGTTCTGGTCCCGATCTCGCTGCTTCGAATCCGTTCTCGGCAGGAGCGCCGCGGCCTCGAAGGTATCAGTCTCGCCGCAGTCGGATGAGCGACGGGGATCTCGCGTTCCTGATGTTGGGGGCAGGCGTCTCGCTGGTGGCCCTGGGGCTGCTGTTTGTCGGAATTCCCGTTCTTGGGCTGTCGGGCACGTTGCCCACAATGGCGGCCGTCTTCATGGGCATGTTGGGAGGCGTCTCGATCGTGTTCGGTCTGCGTTCCAACCTGGCAGTGGCTCTTCCCGTTGGGGGAGGCGTGATGGCCTTCTTGTTCCTTGGGCTCCTCATCGGTCCCACCGCCACGGGCTCCGGAGAAGCGAGCGTCGATCTGCTGGCCCAGATGAATGAGTTGACTCAACTTGCCGAGTCGATTCAGGACGAGGCCAGCCTGCAGGACAACAAATCGCGATTTCTCAAGGTCTACTCGAGACTGTTGAAAACGTCGGAACGGCTGGAAGATACATCCGATGAACGCCGCCAAGAGATCCAGGAGGCGGTCAGAGACTTTGATTCGCAAATGACCGAGTTCGCGATCAGGGTTCCGCAACTGCCCGGAGGTTCTGAATTGGCGTACGAGGTAGCAGAACTCACCGCCAAAGCGTCGAAAGCGACCGCGCCGGCAATAGCCCAGACACGCCCAACGTCGGGCCCGAAGAAAGAAGCCCTGAAGACCATGGGCCGAGCGTTCTTCAGCTACCATGACGCCAACAAGGGCGTGCCGCCCGACTGGGAGTCCTTCCTGGCTTTTGTCCAGAAGTCGCCCGGTGATCTGGCCGCGATCGAGCGGCTCCGCGCCGACGGCCTGGCGGCTCAATGGGGAGTCCCTCTTCGAGAGGCGACGATCGGCACCTCCAATTTCGTTCTGGCATATGAAAAGGACGCCCTGGAGACCGGGGGCTGGGTCCTGATGATGGACGGGAGCGTGCACAATATCAGTCAGCACGCATTACGAGACAAGCTCAACGCCCAAGCGGAGATTGTCTTGAAAGCGACCGGAGAAGCACCGCCAAGCCTGCCGGAAGTGGGAATATCACCGGAGGAAACACTTGTTCGGATCTCGACCTGGGTCCCGTCCGGCTGGAGTATCCCCGCACCCCCGGAACCGGAAGAGAACCGCAAAGGGCGCGACAAAATGGCCGTGATCTATGTCCACGGCATCAAGTCCAAGGCCGTACTGGGCAAGGTGATGGCAAAACTCACTGAAGCTCAGTGGGGAAATGGAATCACCGGCGGCCCGCCCGAACCGCAAGAACCGAGCGAGTTCAAAGTCGGCAAGGTCCAGGACATCCGCGATTATGCCAGGGCGTTGGACCTCGGCCCCATTACCGAATACGACGAGGCACGAGGACTCATTCGCCTCCATCTCGATCCGGCCAAACTTGTCGGGCGACAGGTGGCGGTTGCCGGCGTGGGAAGCCCGGCAGCGAACATCGTTCAGATTCCCCGACCTCCCGAACCCGAGGCCAGTCGCGACCGTCGCAACGAAACTCGAAAGGACGCTGGATTCGAACCGGATGAGTTCCAAGTCACCGTCGAAGGCGTGCCCGACGACGAAACGGCACGCCAGATCGGCGCGACCATCATGCGTCTGACCGGCGTACGGGACATCCAACTGACAGGAACCGACGGAACTCGCGAGTACCTCGCTCGAGGCGCAAAAGATATGCGGCTGTTCGCGTCGGAACTCAAAGTTGGGTCGATTCGCCAGTACGATGAACGGCGCGGAATGATCGTCGTTCGGTTCGACGCGTCGAGACTTGCCGAAGCCCTAGCCGCTGATGAACCAAAGCCCGTGGAGTTGCCCGCGCCGCCCGAGCCTGCAGAGACCCGCGCCGCTCGTCAGGCAGCCCAAGCTGAAGGAGGCAGGCGCGGGTTCAGCTCTCGATTCACGCAGAATGATCCCGACACGGTGGAAATTCACGTGGAAGGCGCCTCGGAGAACAACGCCGACCGGATTCGCGAGTGGATCGGGGCGCTCACGGGAAAACCGACGGGATTTTCCCACAGTGGCAATCGGTGGACCTTCCGGGCTCGCGTTGAAGACATTCGCGTGTTTGCCTCCCGCCTCGATCTGGGCCCGATCATGCGTTATGAGGAGGAGAAGGGAATCCTCGGGATCGTACTCGAACCATCGAAACTCTCCAGAGCACTTCCCGAGGCGATCGTCTCTTCCACGCCGACCACGGCCTTGGATAACAAGCGGCCTGCCGAAACAACCGCTTCCCCGGGAGGTTTTTCAGGAAGGCCCTTCGACCCCCGAACAGGGCCCGCCGGCCGATTTGGACGCGGCCGAGGCTTCGGGCCGCGGATGGGCCCCAGCGGTCCCGACTCGTCCGGCGCGCCGTCTTCTCAACCCCAAGCCAATCCCCGTCCCGAAGATGGCTTTCGAGGCGGAATGCCACCTCGTTGAGCCCTGCCGCCACCCGCAAGAAACGGGCCTGTACCGAATTCTGTGCTCGTGATGCTGCGGGAAGGGGGCAGTCCCATTTTTGTGGCCTCCTGCCACAAAAATTGGGGACAGCCCCCAAGAAACGGTGGCGGGCTACAGGCCCCCTATTTGCCAAGGGTCACCAGCCCGACGGCGTCGAGGACCGCGCCGCGCCGACCGTGGATGCCGATGACAGGTGCGCCGGTCCCGCCGATCACAACGGGTGTTTTTCCGGCGGGATCGCCAACCACATCATCCTCATAGCAGTCCGACGGATCGAGTCGCCCATCGGGCTTGATCCGCATATAGACAACCTGCACCGAAGTCACGAGATCACCTCCGGTGACCTTCAAGGCACCGATCGCATAATCCTGCCTGGACATCAGTACGCCGCCTCCCGCAGGACGCCCCCGGTCGAAGATCGCCATGTGCAGAATGACCGCCGGCTTCCCTTCCCATTTCGAAGCCCAACAAAGAAGTCCCAACACATGTTGGTTATTGCGTCCCACGTGGCGGAACTCAGAACCGCCGGAGCCACCAACGAGTTGGGTGTCTCGCGGTCTCGATTGGAAGGCCTCCACACTCGCAGTACGCTGACTCTTCAGAGAGTCGCGATCGGCCTGGCTGAGGCGGTTGATGGGCACGTCGATGGTCTTGCCTGACCTCGTTTTCAGCTTGACCATGTCGCTGCTGAAGCTCAGCATGTGCGCTTCGACGGTGAAGCTACCGCTGGCATCGGTCCAGACGCGGTAATCGGCAAGGCCCGCGGCGGTCACGGGGAGCGTTTCCGGGAATTCGCGTTCCGCCTTCGCCACCATCTCGTCAACAGTCATGCCCTCTCGTTTGGCGATCGCTTCCAGCGTTGCCGCCGCATCTCGGCGTGCCTGGCCGCTTGTCGATTCCAGCACCAGCGGAAGAGTTGACCGAATTGTGCCGATCTCGGTCAGAATCGTACATGCCCATTCCGACGCCAGCGAGCCCCCAGCGAGCAGTTCGGCCACGGGAATCTCGGCAGCCGGCCCCACGCTGATCAGGACCGGCGCAATTTCTTTCGGATAGTCTTCCATCCATCGGCAGAGCCCCCGAGCAGCTTCCTCCGTCCCAATCGCCCCCAATGTTTCCATGGCGGCACGGGACAAAGGGTGTCCCGAATCGATCGGCGCCCCGGGGAAGTACCCCCGGTCGTCGACCGCTTCGGTCAAGGCCGCCACGGCAGTCGGCGACACCCAGGTCTTGAGCGCCTTGGCGGCCTTGACCCTCGCGGCGAGCGATTTCGAATTGCTCACAATCGCCCCCAAAGCGTCGCCAATGTCTTCCGTGGTCTCGTCGGCAGGCGAGCAAAGGAGCCGTTCGACCGCGGCCTCCTGTTTTGCCAAGTCGCTCGATCGAAGATCTCGCAACAACTGAGTTCTCTCCCCCGGCTTCAGTGCCGTCTTGGGCAACTCTTCAAACAGGACCCCTGAGTTGCGTTTCCACTGATCCTCAAGATCCGCAACCATGCGATTGAGCTTTGACGGGTCCATTCGGCGGCAATTGACTTGGGCAGTGACCGTCTCGCTATCGCCGTCGTTGCGAGTAAGGACTTCATACTTCATGTCGAGTTCCGAAACGATTCCTTCTCGACGGCTGAAAAGGAACGTACCGCCGCCCTTGATATCTACATGGGACATGCCACGGATCCCCGCGCCGCTCTCCATGGTGTACTTCTTCCTCACGCGGACCAGATCTCCCGAGTCCTGTTCGATCGAGTACTCGCTCCGTTCCGTCGCTTTCCGCTTGGGAGTGAGGCCGCCTCCAACGTTCGTGCCGGAAAATGAGCTGCTTTCGACGAACTCGAGTTCGTTCTCCCAAACCCACTGATTCTGCGGTTTTTCAGGAAGATGCTCAATGGCAAGTGTCTCGAAGAGACCGAGGACGTAGTCGAGCGATTCGGCAAACTGGGACGCAAGCAACTTACCTTGCCGATCGATGTTCATATAGCTCGGCGAGGCGTTGATATGAACCGGGCCCCAGTCGCGACGTCCGCCTGGCTTCTCTTTGCGGCGCGGAGCGAGCTCCCCGCGATGCAGCATGCCGATCCTATCCTCCCCGGCACTCTCCACACGGAACAAGCTGTAGCCCGTTCGCGTCTCGACGAAGTCTTTCGTGTCGATCACAATAGTGAGATCGTAACCGTAGTGGCGTCCCGGTTTGAAATCATACTTCAGCTTCGGTGCTTGCCCCCAGACTGTTCCCGTGCAACACACGATGATCAGTGCACCAGGAAGAGAAGATCGATGAGTGGCCCGCATAGTCCCCTCCAAGAAGGATAATGGCAAAAGACGCCTGGCGTCCGTGGCTCGACGTGCCCACCGCACGGTGTTGATCCACCGACTACTATGATACTCGATGCGTTTTTCCTGGCAACACGATCATCCATACGACAGAGAGGATCCTCACAGGACCGGTCTACCGATCGATCCTTGCAAGACAATCGAACAGCCACCCGCTGGGCGGGGCGTGAAACGTACGTGACCACAGAGATTTCCCCTTCGGACTTGCAATCCCCGTGCCAGTCACATGAGCGTCCGAGCGTAGTCTGCTCTGTGCACTCATGACAAAACGACATGCGTTACGAACGCCAAGGGCGACAACCCGCTTCGGTCACGTCGACCTGCACAACGACGGGACCGTTGAGCGTGGGCTGGGACGAGAAGCGTCGCACCATAACAAGCAGGAGGCAGGGGGTGGTGGAAGATGTTACGCCCTTACAGGGCTGCGTGAATGACGCGATCCGCCCCCGGGGCGACGGCAGGGCTCGCGGGGCTCGCCTTGCCTTTGCCCCGGGCTGATATGTTTGGGCCCCTTCGGGGCGGAGGATGGGAACCGCAGAATATCGAACAAGGAATGTCGAGGGGCGAGGCGGGTTGATGAGGAAATGTCGGTTGCGGCCGCAGGCGGATGGCCGGTGGATTCTTGCAGGAGGCTGTCTGCGAGGACTCCGTACCAGCTTTTCCAGAGGGTCGGTTTCATTGGGCTTTGTCGTTGGTGTAGAATTCGGTAGCATTGCTTGCGGACCTGCCGGCCGCGGTGGCAATCGCGGAGAATCGTTGGAGGGCCTGACATGCCCAAGATCGACGAAATCGAAAGAGAACTGGAATCGCTCTCGCGAGCCGAGAAAGCGCGCCTGCTGCAGCGGATCGTTCAAGACCTGGGCGACTCGTTTCCGGGCATCGAAAGCACACCGGGGGTCTGTGGGGGCGAGCCTTGCATCGTACGGACCAGGGTTCCCGTCTGGATTCTGGAGCAGATGCGGCGGCAGGGGGTCAACGAGG
>JAAYAY010000251.1 GCA_012719125.1 Planctomycetaceae bacterium
ACGGGCGACATTCTTCACCCAGAGTCTACTGGGTGTCCTATCGGGTGTCAAACGCTTTTTGCCGGGTGTACAGAAACCTCGGGAAAACCAGAGCGAAACCCGATTCCGCCAATCACAACGCAAACAATGTCAACAATGCATACCGCGCAGCACCTGCCGTATTCACCACATGCGTAAGTACCCGCCTGCCACCCCAAGATATTGGCAAAATCCGCTCCCCGTTGACCAACTTGCCCCCGGAGGGTTTCTACTGTCTTCGACGTTGTTCTCCCTATTCCTCGCCTCCAACCACCCCCGCCGTTCACCAAACTCCTTGCAGGCCTTCAACTTAGATAAGATACTTCCGACTACGGCATTCCCCCCTTTTGCATGGTAGTCAAAATGATTCTGCGCAGCCGACGACGCCGTAAACCATTACGAAACAACACGATAACCATCGCTGTTCGATGGAGCAATCGATCGCGAAGTGCACCAACCGCCAACCGACCCCGCAACCATTTCACAACAAAAAACTAGTACAGCGTGCTCCGACCTCGATCTTTGACAACTGAATCAACCCCACCGCGCGGCTGGCCCCCAACGACCGTGAGAACGAATCACGGTGTGCCATCGCCAATTCCCTTGCACCAGAATTCCCCTGCCCGCATCGCCTCCTCAAATCCACAGTACCTTTGGAGTGCCCGGTGCATCGACGCCCCCATCGTCCGCTTCCACGACGGCAACGGCGACGCCGACTCGCTCGACGCCGGAGAAAACATCCGCGACGACACCAGGGACGCCAATTTCAACGTCACCGCCTACTCCGACCTCACGGTGCTTCCTGCAAAAAGGTTGCGTCAGCCGACGGATGCTGAGTAGAATCCTGTATGGGGGTGTGGAAGGGGTACAAAGCTCCTATCGCCAGGCCGTGAAATCGGCTCATCTCCCTCGGGCGCGTCGACTTATCAGCCCACCAAACCGTCTTTGTTCAGGACTTGTGCGTAGGGTACGCGCATGTTCTTGTGGAGATTGGGTTGCGGGCTTGTCCCGCTATTGGAGGTGTCATCATGCGGGTGTACGGGTTCTCCCTCGCTCTCCTGCTGGCCGTCAGCAGTCTTGTGCCAGCCCAGGACACAACACCACAGCCCCCGCCTCCGACCGGGGCTGCCCCCGAACCGGCACAACCGCCCGACGAAACGGCGCCGGCCGAAGAAAAGGTCGGCGCGGATGCGCCCTTGCCGCAGGAACACGTCATCTACGTTCCCTTCCGGAACCTCCGCGACGTGTTCGAGGACGAAGACTCTTCCATCGTGCTGCCCTATTCCCAGTTCCTGGAGATGTGGAATCGGCTGACGAAACCCGACCAGCCGATCGAAGCCCCGCCCATCAATGGCGTTATCACCCGGGCGGACTACGTGGGCACCGTCCAGGGCGAGTTGGCCCGTTTCGAGGGCACCTTCGACATCGAGGTGCTCAGTTCGGATTGGGCGCGGCTGCCCGTGGAATTCGGCGACGTCGCAATCGGATCGGCGGAGTCGGAAGACGGTGCCGTCCTGCTTCGAGGTGTCGGTGACGGCCGATACGAATTGCTGGTACAGGGGCAAGGCAAGCACCGGATCAAACTCACCCTGGTGGTCGGCGTCAAGTCGACTGCCGAGGGACGCAGCTTCGTCGTGCAGTGTCCCGCCGTCGGAGTCACCAACCTCGAACTGGACATACCCGAGAACGATCTGGCCGTGCAGGTCACCCCCCGCCGAACTTCGGAACTCCGGTCCGATGGAAAGGGCACCACGCACGTTCGCGCCGTCTTGGGCTCAACCAGCCAGTTCACGGTCAGTTGGCAACCCAAGTCGGGCGGGACCGATCAAGCAGCGGGGCTGGCCAACGCTATCGACACAATCGCCGTCGATGTGGGCGATGGAGTCGTGCATACCCACGCCATCTTGGACTACCAGATCCTCCGCGGGGCCTTCAGTGAACTGGTCGTCGAAGTGCCCGCAGATCAACGCCTGCTCGATGTTCAGGCCCCCGGCATGCGCGACTGGCGAACCGAGAAGGTGGAAGACCGCCAGCGGATCGAGGTGCGATTGCATGCGCCCGCGACCGAAAAGATACGGCTGGAGTTGCACACCGAGGCGCCCATATCCGAGCAGGCATTTCAGGTCGGGCAAGTTCGCGCCGTCGGCGTGGCTCGCGAGAGCGGGATCCTGGCAGTCCGCAGCGCCGAAGACGTGGGACTCGAATACGTACTCCGCGAATCAATCACCCGCATCGACGGCGCCGAGGCCCCCGAATCGTTGCAGAGACCTGGCAGCACGTTCTACAAGTTCTTCACGCCCGATCACAAGCTGTCGGTGCTCGTATCCCAACTGACGCCGCGCATCGTGGTCGACAGCCATTTGTCGGTTCTCTTGGACAAGACTCGCGTGACCACTCGCGGTGAGTTTCGAGTTCAGATCTCGCGGTCGGGAGTGTTCTCCCTGGCCTTTCGTCTGCCCGGCGGCTTCCAGGTCGATGAGGTTCATGCCGATTCGATGGAACGGTTTGAGGTCGCTGAACAAGAGAACGCCCAGACGTTGACGGTCTACTTCACGAAGAAGCTGCTCGGTGACCTGTCGGTGACGGTGACGGCCAGCCAATCGCGAGACAAGGCTGCGGGCGAGTTGACTTTGCCGCTGACCGAACCGCTTGGAGTAACACGCGAACAGGGGCTGGTCGCTGTGATCGCCCCGGAGTCGCTGGAGGTCTCGACCGGCACGGCAAACCTCCAGGCCGCCCGAGCCGCCACCCCCGCGGAACTCGCTTCCAAGGGTTTCGCCGTCCAGGTGCCGGAGGGCTCGACGCTGGCGGCGGCGTTCTCGTTCGTTACGCGCCCCGTCGAAATCGTGCAGACGATCACAGAGCGGCCGCGGCGCACGGCGGTGATCGTGACCACGGTCGCCAATGTCAAAGAGGATATCGTACAAGTCACGACGACCTTCCACTATCAAATCGAGTTCGCCGGCACCGACACGTTTCGGCTGGCCGTTCCTGCAGACGTCTCCGATCGGCTGCGCGTGGAAGGCGATGGAATCAAGGAACGCCGCCGAGCCGAAAAACCGAGCGAGGACGGGACGATCGAATGGACCATCGTGTTGCATTCCGAAGCAATCGGTCAGTGCACCTTCGTCGCCGGCTACGATCAGAGAATCTCCGTCCCCGATGAGGGAGCGGAACTCGAACTTCGCCCCATTCAAGCTCTGGATGTGGACCGTGAATCCGGCGAATTTGCCGTTCAAAAGGATCGGGCCCTGTCTGTCGCCGCCACGCCGGCCGGCTTGGAGGAAATCGATCCTCGGGAACTCTCTCAGGCGATCGGTGCGGCGCAGCCCTACCTGACCTATCGCTACTTTGAGCATCCTGCTCGACTCACCCTGAGCGTTACCAAGCACGAGATCCAGGACGTCGTGGAAACCGTAGTCCGTCGCGCATACGTCGAGGCGGTCATCACGGAAGACGGCCCGGCCACGATACGGGCAAGGTACGAGTTGAAATCGAGCCAGCGGCAACGCCTTGCAATCACGCTTCGAAATCCTCGCATTCTCGGCATGGCCGTGGCCGGAAAGACGGTGGCCCCGGAGAAGGGGCCCGCATCACCTGGCGGCGACCCCGACGACAAGACCTACCTGATCAACGTGGCACGAACGGCTGACTCGGACGAGCCCTTCCAGATCACTATGGTCTTCGAAACGCCCTTGGACCGGGAACAACTCGCGGTCGCCGATCGGTTGCATTTGCCCCTTCCACAGTTCGACGAAGGCGTGAAAATTCAGCAGGTCTACGTGCGGGTTTGGGTACCGACGGACTATCGGCTGGTGGGGGCCCCCGAAGGATTCACAAGCCATCTCGGAGTGGGGTTGTGGGATTCACGCAAGATCAACCGTGCCCCCGAGAATCCCGACAGTTGGTTTTCTGAAGACGCCACGTCGTTCGATTTCCAGGTCGGCGGCACGACCTATCTGTTTAGCAGCCTGTCCAGTCCCGTGGAACTGAAGATCGGCTACTGGCACATTCCCACGATGACGCTCGTTGCCAGCCTGGGCGTCCTGCTGATCGGTCTCGTGCTCGTGCCGTTCTCCGTCGATGTCAAAGTCTTCACGATCCTGCTTGCGGTGCTTGTCGTGGCGTTCGCCGGCCTGTTCTCGCCGTCGGTCGTTCACAGTTGGCTCCTGGCAGCAAGGCTGGGCTTCGCGGGAGTGGTCGCGCTCTGGCTCGTTGTCTGGCTCCTGTTCCTCCGTCGTACGGGTTACCTCCAGCAGACGCCCACCCGGCAGAGATTCCCTTCGTCCGAGCCTGAAGACAAAACGGGTGAATCAGGGAGGGGAAGCGATGAGCAGTGACAGGCCGCCTCAGGCCATATTGAGGGCGAGATTTCGTATGCTCGCCTGTCTGTGGATTACTTCCGCTCTCTGCCTGGCGGCTTCACCGCTGGAAGCGCAAGTCACCGGTGGCCCGCCTCGCATCCGGAATGTGTACATTCCGTCGGATCAATTGGAGATCCTGTTTGGCAGCTCCACCAAGGGCGTGATGATGCCGCGCGACAAGATCATGGCTCTGTGGCAGCAGGCTCAGAACCAGGATCCGTCAATGGCGGTTCCACCGGCCGACGCCTTGCCGGCTCAGGCGACCTACGAAGCCCGACTGAACTTGCACGAATTGCAGATCACCGGCCGGATCCGCATTGCCAAACTGAAAAGAGACTGGCAGACCGTCGACCTTCCCTTCGGGGGGCTGGCCATCGAGTCGGCCCTGCTGGACGGCCAACCCGCTCGATTCGGCCGCAGGGACGACGGTACGCTGTTTCTGCCCCTTGAAGAACAAGGCCGGGGCGAGTTGGAATTGGAAATGTCGGCCCCACTGGCAACCCAAGGTGGTGATCTGGCCGCGACACTCAAGCTCCCCCCGGTTCCGGCATCCGAGTTGCTGATCCGACTGGACAAGCAGAAGCAACTGCAAGTGGGAGAGGCCATTCTGCAGCCGGAGAGCACCGACGCCAACCTCCAGGTTTTCCGCATTGCCGTGGATCGCACGGGATTGGTGCCGCTGGTGGTGTCCGATCGTCAGGCCGGTGGGAACCGGTCACCACTGGTGTTCGTGACCAGCCGCCAGGTTAACCATATTGAACCGGCGGGGCTTCGCTGGCAGGTTGATCTCGATCTGGATGTGTATGCCCGAGCTGCCGATACCTTCCACCTGCAGTTGCCCGATTCTGTAGAGGTCGCCGAAGTCGAGGCTCCGCAACTGGCCCAATGGACGAGTGAAGACCCGTCGGACGACAAGACCCTTGTCACCTTGAACTTCCGCAAGCCCTTTCTCGGCAGACGCTCGGTCCGGCTGTTGGGATTGGCGCCAACGCCCGCAGACATCGAATGGAACCTTCCCTCAGTCCGGGTCCTCGAGTCGGCTTCTCACGTGGGAAGAACCGTCATTCACCCGTCCCCCTCGCTACGCGTCGAGACCGGCTCCCTCGCGGGCATTCGTCCTGAACGCATTCCGGAGGCGGAAGTTGCCGCGATGGAAGCCGAGACAGAATCCGGCCGACATGCCGAGGCCGGGACCGCGTCGATCAACTCAGCCCTGGAGTTTGCGTTCTGGGGCGAAGGCTTTCGACTACCTCTGCGCGTGTTTCCGCGGAAACGTATGCTCCAGGTATCCGTGGCGACGTTGGTGGAAATCGGGCAGTCGAACGTTGCCTTGCGTAGCAGCATGACGCTGCAGCCGAGGCATGCCCCGGTCTTCGCGATTCGCCTGCAACTGCCTCGCGACTGGAATGTCACTTCCATTTCGTCGGCCGGCAATCCCGTCGAGTGGGAATCGGTACAGCACTCGCCAACCGACCGTGAGAGTGATTCCCTCCAGACGATCCAATTCGACCTGGCCAGACCGCTGCCCGCCGGCGAGTCGCTCGAAATCGTCCTGGCGGCAGAGTGCTATCCTGCAAACTGGCTGCCCGAGGATGGCAGTCTCAGTGAATTGCCCTTGCCGGAAGTGAGATTGGCAGGCGCCGATGAATTGGAGGGAACCGTACTGATCCTGGCTCCGCCCGAGATGGAGTTGCTGATATCCGATCTGTCGGAAGACTTGCGGCCCGTGGCGGCCGATCGTTCGGAAGGCGATGCGACTCGGACAGAGGGAACGGCCTTGCAGTATCGATACCAGGACGACGCAGTTGTCGGCGGCCGGCTTCAGGTCCGAATGAAACCCGCCAAGGTATCGGCAGAGACCTTGGCCTTTGTACGGCTCGACCACAGAGAACTCAACGTTCACTACCAGCTCGACCTGCACATCGCACAAGGCGAAACCCGGCAAGTTCGATTCAAGCTCCCTGCATCCGTGGGGAACAAGATCCAGGTTGTACCGGTGGATTCAGCGGCTCGGGTCATCGAACAAGAACGCGTGCCGGCGTCCGATGAAGATGGTACGCAAGACGAACTGTGCCTGTGGCGGATTGTGCTGGACCGGCCCGTTGCTGAGAAGCTGACGCTGGCGGTCGATGTTGAGCAGGCCTTTCCGACGCAGGCTGCGGACGACGGAGACGCTGCATCGACCGAACAGGCAAGTTCCCCCCTGGCGGTTCCGGTCTTGACCTTGCAGGACGTCTCCCGGCAAAGCGGAATCGTGGCTCTGGAAGCGGCCGGCGATCAGCAGATCGACTGCCAGTCCGAGAACCTCCGCGATTTGGACCCGGCCGACGTGCCTCAACCGAGCGCCTACACTCCGAGCCGGCGAATCGTTGCCGCCTACCAATACGCTCGATTGCCCTACCGCCTGACCATCTCGGCCACGCGGCACGCCTCCCAGTCGATTCTCACGGCGCTTTGCGAATCCACCGAAATCACCAGTGTCCCGGGGCGGCAGGGCCGCACACTCAACCAG
The DNA here is from genome assembly GCA_012719125.1 of Planctomycetaceae bacterium. Lineage (GTDB taxonomy): Bacteria > Planctomycetota > Planctomycetia > Pirellulales > Thermoguttaceae > JAAYAY01. The sequence goes on from JAAYAY010000251.1 coordinate 6,895, forward strand.
GCCCGGTTCTGGGTTCGTAGCCCCAACCTTCAACACCTATCGGTCAAACTGCCGGAAGGCGCGGATTTGTGGTCCGCCGTATTCGACGGTCAGCCCGTGGAGGTCCGCCAGACGCAGGGAGCCTACGTGGTTCCCTTGTCGGCGCGAAAGGCAGAGAGCACGAAGGAAGCTCGTGACCTCACGTTGCTGTACGAAACGGCCAGCACTCCCTTGGGCGGTGAAGGTCTGCGAGATCGTCTACTTCCCCAGACATTCACGCAGAGCCCGCCTGAAATCGACATGACCACGTTGGGAACGACCTGGTACGTGCATCCGCCGGAGGGCATGGAACTTGTGTCGAGCGGCGGTGAGCTTCGACCGGTGGAACGGCTCTCGCGCCCGACTTTTGTCAGCCTCCTGGCGGAATTGATTGTCCAGCAGAGTACGGCTCATCTGCCGTGGAAGTTCGGCGGGTTGGTCGTCGCTGCCGTCGTGGCGGGAATCATCGCGCTGCCCACCAAGACCAAGAAAGGCTCGTTTACCCTGGTTGAATTGTTGACCGTGATGGCCATCATCGGGTTCCTGATCGCCCTGCTGCTGCCCGCGACACAGGCGGCACGGGAAGCCGCCAGGCGCTCCCAATGCAGCAACAACCTCAAACAGATCGCTCTGGCCCTGCACAACTACCACGATACCTACGGGCAATTTCCGCCTGCGGCAATCGGCCCCCATGATGTGCCCGTGGAGCGGCAGTTCAGTTGGATGGTGGCCATCCTTCCTTTCCTGGAACAGCAGGCGTTTTACGAGAAAATCCGCCTGGATCTGCCCTGGGATCACCCGCTCAACGCCGGATTACTCCAGATCGGACCCAGCGCCTTGTTCTGTCCCTCCGACCCCGCTCCGACAACTTCGGAGGGATATCCGAAGACGTGTTATGTCGCCGTAACGGGCGCCGATCTGTCGTACGGGCGTGGTGAACTCCGCGGGGTGATCGATTTTGACAGGGGACTCGCTCTCGGCGAAATCGTGGACGGGACCAGTAACACGATCATGGTGGCCGAGGTTACCGACGGCGGGCCCTGGTTCGCCGCCGGCTCCGGCACGGCTCGCCGAATCGACGATTGGATCAAGAACAAGTCGTGGAGCTATCACCCGGGCGGCGGGAACTGCGTGCTCGCCGACGGATCCGTGCAATTCCTCAGTTCGGACACCGATCTGCAGACGCTCCGCCAGATGGCGACGGCCCGCGGGCTGGAACCGACGGACGAGTCGGGCACTGCGGGCGAACCGGCGTCTGAGGCTGCCGAGTCGGCTGCTCCCGTCGACAAAATGGCCCTCTTGCCGGCAATGGAACCGGCGGCCGATGAGGCAGTCCAGGAGAAACCGGCCGGCCAGGCTCCGAAATCGCCGCGTGGTGAGCGAGCACGACTTTCATTGCGGCTGGAACTGGAAACTCGCGGAGAACAGCCGATCGGATTCCAACGCGACGGCGAACCGAAGACGCTGGTGGTTGCGTTCCAGGACGAAACACTCGCGGGCGGATTGCGATGGTTCCTGGTTGCCTTGGCCCTGCTGATTGCCTGGATTCTGAGACGCATTTCCCCGACTTGGCGGGCCATAGCCATCATCGCCGGTCTCACCCTCCCCGTCGCTGCCGCCGGACTGGTGCCCTTGGCATGGACACCCCTGCTGGATGGAGTGCTGCTGGGGACGTTGACGGCAGGCTGCTTGTGGCTTCTCCTGCGAATCCTCGCTGCCGCCAAAGCAGAACTGGCCGCCCCGATACTGGGCGCTGCCGCGGTCGCACTCACTCTGCTGATGATGACCGAATCGGCTCTGGCCGACGAACCGGCCCAACCGGCGGGGGCTCAGGTGTCGACCGAACAGGCGGCGAAACCGCGTCTGACACTGTTTGTTCCTTATGACCGTGACGACAACCCGCTGCAGAACACTCAGGTCTACTTGCCGCACGACGAGTTTCTTCGTCTGTGGAAGAAAGCCCATCCCGACGAGCCGCAACAGGTTGCACCGCCTGTTCCGGTGGCCGTGAGTCATGCAGAGTACATCGGCAAACTGGATGGCGACGTAGCACGCTTCGACGGTCGGCTCTTGGTTCATCATCTGGACGATCGCTGGGTGCGCATCGAACTGCCTCTTGGCGACGTGGCCCTGGAAAGCGTTGCGATCAACGGCGAACCGGCCGCCCTGGATGGTGACACTCGCACTGCCAACGGTCCGACTCCGAGTACAGAGAAGAAGGTCGGCGAGACCGATGAAAAGACGCTTCCTCCCACCGAGGTCCAACCGGCGATCTACCTGAAAGAGCCCGGCCTGCACGTTGTCGACGTGCGTTTCAGCGTGCCTGTCAGCCAATTGGGAGCAACCGGACGGCTGACCGTGCCTTTGCGCTCCGTGTCGTCAGGCCGGCTCGTATTCCAATTGCCCGCAGACGATCTGGACGTGCAGGTCACCGGAAGCCCGGGCGGCTGGCGTCAGCAAACCGAGTCTTCGGTTTCCGAGGGCGCCGGGGTGGGAGCGAACCCACAAGGCAAGTTTGTCCGGATTCCTCTTGGCACGTCCGGCGAACTATCGATTCGCTGGCAGCCTCGGCGTCTGGAGGCGAGAGGCGACCAAGTGGTCAGCGCCGACCAATTCCTGGCAGTTGAAGTCCTCGACTCGGGCGTCCAGTATCTCTGTACGTTCCACTATCGAATTCAGCAGGGCGTTTTCAACAAGGCAGAGTTGAACGTCCCGGCCGGCATTGCCGTCCGGAGAGTCTGGGGCCGGGACGTGGCGGACTGGTCGATGGACACCGATGCGAAGGCCGGCGCCCGGCGGCTCGCCATCTCGCTGAAGTCGGAAGTGACGACCGCCACCGACGTAAACATCGAGTGCTTTCGCCGCGACCTGTCTCTCGGGGCAATCGACGTCGAGTCCCTCGAACCGCTCGGCGTGGTCCGAGAAACCGGACGGATCGTCGTGGGATGTTCCAGCCAGTGTCGGGCTCGGGTCGAGAACGCGGAGCGATTGGACCAGATCAACCACGCGGGACTCGAATATCCGCAACAGCCGCACGACTCGTGGAAACCGCTCGCGGCCTACCGCTACAATTCCCGCCCATGGAACTTGCGTCTTGACGTCGGGCGTCATCAACCCCAAGTGGACGTCATCGATCGTACCGCCCTGGCCGTGACGGCACACCGGGCCACAATGCGGACCCAGTTGACGGCCCAGGTGTCCGGCGGCGCGATTCTCTCGCTGACCGTGCGGCTGCCGGACTCGCTGCGGGTTGTCCGGGTGCAGGCCCCGCCGGGCGCCGACTGGTTTGTTGACCGAGGCGAGCAAGGTCAGAAGCTGCAGGTGGCTCTGAGTGAGCCCGTTGTCGGCCCGGTGAATCTTGCCTTGAGCGGAACGCTCACCCGTGAATCGAGCGATGCCGAGTTTCTCGTCCCATGCGTCAAAGTGAAAGACGCCGGGATCCAGCGGGGCCAACTGGCGATCTATCTCGACGACGATCTGGAAGGCGTGCTGGCTGGAGGCGACGGCGCTGAGCCCATCGACCCGGCGGCACTGGACAGCACCTTGAAGACCGAAGGAGCCCGTGTCCGCTATGCCTTCAGCTACCAGAGTCCACCCGATGGGCTGCGTTTGCAGCTTGCGCCGGCACCGTCGCGATTGGATGCCGACATAGTCACCGTCGTCAGTATTCGGGAAGGATCGGTGGCCTACGTCGCGCAAGTCGATTTTGAGATTCGCCAGGCAGGACGCTCGCAGTTCCAACTGGCGACGCCCGAGTGGCTGGGCGACGATATCCGCTGGTCGGGCGAGAGTGTCCGGCAAGTTCGTTCCGAGGTCACCGATCGCGGCCGCGTTTGGAGCATCGAACTACAGCAACCCCAGAGAGGAAGCTACCGCCTGCAAATGATGCAGACTTTGCCGCCGCCGGGCGACGGCACGGTCCCCGCAGCCCTCATTCGCCCCCTCGACGTAGAACGTTCCCGAAGCTGGGTTGTGCTCGAGAACCTTACCGCCGACGAAGTAAGCGAGACCACAACTCGCGGCGCCACGCCGATTTCGGTATCCGCCATAGCCGACGAGTTGGAAGAAGGTATTCGGCGGCAAGCCGTCGGAGCTTATCGTATTGCGGATGAGGCTGCCGAGTTGGTGTGGCAGCGCCGTGTCCGCGAGCAGGAGACCGGTCTGGCAGCGACCGTCAACCTGGTGGACTTGACGACGGTCATTCACAAGGACGGCCGCTACCGGGCTCGCGCCGCTTACAACATCCGCAATTTCACGCTCCAATTCCTGGAACTCGAACTGCCACCCAACGCCCAGGTTTGGTCCGTTCATGTCTCGGCCCAGCCCGTACGGCCCGCAAGAGAGCAGCGTCAGGGCCGCACGATCACCCTGTTGCCGTTGCAGAAGACGTCGGCCGGAGACTTCTCCTCGAAGGTGGTCATGATCTATTCCGGCCATCTGGGCGCACCCCTCAAGCGTTGGTCACGGCTGCGCCCTCCCGCACCGTTGCTTGTCAGTGATGTTCCGGTCTCACGCACCTTGTGGACCGTGCTGATGCCCCGCGAGTACCAGGTCGGCATGGTCGGAAGCGAGAGCAACGTCGAAGAAGTGGCCGCCGCGTACCACCAGCAGGAACGCAAACTGTCCTTCCTCGACGAGTTGCAGCAAATGGTGCAAGTGGCCAGCACCAAGCGGGATTCAGGCGCTGGTACGAAGGCGGCCTGGAATCTCAAACAGATCGGCTCCTCGCTTCAAGATTATGCCCAGGAAAGTGCCCAGGTCGACACGACAAACGCCGCGGAATTCCAGCAGCAGGCACAACAGATCGAGGCGGAGATCAACCGATTGGAGGAGACGAAGGCCATGCCTCAATCAGGTTACGGCGATGCGTCCGCCTATTTCAGGCAACCCACTGCCGATCCGGACAGCGAGCAAACTCGTGTCAATCTTGAAGAACGTTTCGAAATGCTCGCCGAGGAAGAGGTTGCGTTTGACGACAAGGCCATTTCCGACAAAGCACGGAAGGACGCCAAGGACGAGGGACTTGGTCGCCGCGGGCAGCGAAGAGGCGAACTGCGAGATCAAGCCGCCGAACAACTGGAACGCCTGCAGACGACGAAGGAGAAAGAACGCGCCGAACCAGTAGGGGGTCAGCCGCAGCAGCCCGAACCGTTGCCTGAAGAACGCAAACCGGAAGAGTCAGGTATGCCCGGCGTCGAGGGGGGATTCGGCGTCGGCTCCCTGTCTCTCAACGTCGACCTCACTCCTGTGGGAACGCCGTTCCATTTCAGCAAGCTGCACGGCGATCCTCGCCTTGTCCTGCACGCCCGTCATGAAGACATCGACCGCCTGGTGACGGCCGTTGTATGGGCCGGACTGTGTCTGGCAATGGCCGCTGCGGCGGTCTACAGCGTCCGACGTGCGCGTGCGACGTCAACCAGATTTCGCGGCTGGCGCTGGCTGGGCGTGGGGGGCGGAATCGTCTGGCTGTTCTTGCTACCCGTGGGCGTTCTGGGTTGGATACTGCTGGTGATCTCCCTCGGACGGCTGATCACTCGCTCCCGCAAGGAACAGGCAGCAAAAGTTGATCGTCTTCGAATAGGGGCGGGAACTGAGGTGAACGCTCAGTAGACGCAGCGTGGAGCTATCCCTCCCCGTCGACAAGCGCTACGCTCTTCTCGACCGCGGCATTTGGTGAAACGCGCGGCTTCATCCCGCTGGCCGTCGTCAGGCCGCGGACCGTCAACTTCCGGCAGAATGCGTACGGATAGGGACGATCCGCCGGTTTGATGTTTTTGGCGCCATCGTAGCCGGCGTCCGGATCGCTGAAAAAGTACATGCCCTGGTAGTTTTCAGGATGATTCGAGTCGTCCACGTGCAGCCCGTCGATCGTTATCTCCCGAGGCATGGAGCAGGGATAGCCGAAATCATGAGTTCCGTCATTGCGCACGGAAATCATCTGGGGCCGGGACGACCGTCCGCCGGCCGGAATCCAGCGGCAATTGCGGATGACGACGTCACCTTCCCACGTGCTTCCGTAATCGCCGCGGAAACTGATCAGGGCGCTGCCGTGCAAGGTGGAATCCTCGACGGTCAGCAGCCCGCGGCCGATGGCGTTTAGTCCCGCATAACCGAGGGTGCAGCGGCGGATCACGTAGGTGCCGGAGACTCCCATGTGCGTGTCCATCCTGGAAAGCGCGCAGTCCTCCAGCAGGATGTTCTTGCAGAAGTTCGTTCCGATTACGCCCCAGCGAGTACGATCGTCGATGTCGTCCATCCGGCAGTTGATCATGCTGAAGTTCACCACACTGTTCGCGGCATAGTCGTACGTTCCCATGCTGACCGGCCTGCCCGCCGCCCCAATGGTCTTGTAGGTCTTGTGTCCGGTGGCAAAGCAATTGCGCAATGTGACGTTGGCGCAGTTGCTGACGCTGATGAAACCGGAGTAGGGGTGACCGACCTCGGTTTCCCCGGTGACGTGGTGGGTCAGGCCGTCAACCTCCGTGTTGGAGCGGTAGATCTCGATGTTCCTGGCCCAGTAGTTGTAGCCGACTTCCTGCTTCATCCGATTCGCAGTTGTGGTAAAGACACCGCCACGCACGACAAGCCGCTTTTCGTCCATCGGACGGGCTTCAACCCGACTCACGTGGTCGTAGTCCCAGTCGATGGCGCCCTCGATCGCCCCGTCGCGCCGAAGGATGAAGCAGTCGCGCTGAGAAACCCCCGAGTTCTGGTTGAGACCTCGCCGGATATAGCGTTTCTTCTTGCGGTTGGTCACTACGACATAGCAGTCGTGTTCTGGACGCACATCCAATTGCTTCTGGTCCCGTGCAAGACGGTCAATCTGCAGTTTTTCGGGCTTGAGCAGGGAACGCACCTCGAAGAGCGACGCTCTGTGGTTCTCTACCTCCGTGTCGTCAATCGTAAAACGCGAAGTGCTCCAGTCGGTGTCCGTGGCGATGATCGCGGTCGTCGCCTTGCCACCGAGGTGGTACGTCGCGTCGGGCTTTGTCTTGACGCGTAATCCATGCGCATTTGCATAGTCATGGGCCTTGCAGATGGCAGGCAGATCATCATGGACACCGTCGCCAATCGCACCGAACGCCTCGTAGGTAACAACTTCGTCCTCGGAAGCCACGTTGTTGATCACCTGGAGCGCCAGCCCAGGCAATCCTCCAGCTTCGGCCGAGAGCACCGATGCAAAGCTCGCCATGATCAACACGAACACGATTGCGTTTCGCTTGGAATTCATTGATCTACCTTGTTTCTGTACGTCGTGAATCAGTATCCGTGACCGGCATCCTCCGCACGGCCAAGCGATGCAATACCTGGCGGCGATCGGACATGACCTTTCTCCTTGGAATCGGAGTTGAGTGGATTCAGCATAGCGGAGAGGGATCCCTGGCCGCAAGAGGCAACATCCTGCGCAATAGGTGGCGCCGCAAGATGACGCGCGGAACCGTCGACGGCGAGACGCCCTCAGGAAGATCCGAGCGCATAGCAACGCCCCTGACCCGCCATCCGGGCCAGGGGCGTCTTCGTTTACAACTCGATCGCGTCAATTTCCGCGACGAACCGCGAGGCGTCGCCGCTCAGGTACGAGGCGACCACGTTGAACACCGCGTCACTGAAGCCGCCGATGTTCAAAATGTCG
>JAAYAY010000021.1 GCA_012719125.1 Planctomycetaceae bacterium
GCAAAGCCTGCTGTTCTTCTGCCGTGAAATTGATACGAATCATCCTTGATTCCTCCCTCTCCCTTAAAGGTGGGGGAGTTATACCCGAAAACACTCAATTCGGACAATACCAGTCGCGCGCGGTATACGACATTCCCTGGAACCCGGTGCGCCTGGAGCAGCGTGTCGGCCGCATCCACCGCTACGGCCAGGAGAAAGACTGCCTGATCATCAACTTCGTCGCCCAGAACACCCGCGAAGGCCGCGTGCTCAAGAAGCTGCTCGAACGGCTCAAGGAGATCCGCGAGGACCTGGGGACCGACCAGGTGTTCGACGTGGTGGGCGAGGTGTTTCCTGCGAACCGCCTGGAACAACTGCTCCGCCAGATGTACGCCCGGCAGACCGACGAGCACCGGATCCAGGAGCAGATCGTCCGCGATTGCAGTCCCGAGCGATTCCGATCGATCACCGAATCGACCCTGGAAGGACTGGCCAAGCGGGAACTGAACCTGTCGGCCATCGTCGGCCGGTCGGCCGAGGCCAAGGAGCGCCGGCTCGTGCCCGAAGTGATCGAGCAGTTCTTCGTCGAGTCGGCCCCCGAAACCGGGCTCCGTCCCAAGCCCGCGGGCAAGGAGAGCCACTGCTATCGCGTCGGCAAGCTCCCTCGGCAACTGGTCGAGATCGGCAACCAGCAGGAGAACCGGTTCGGGCGGATCGGCCGCGATTACGGCAACATCGTCTTCGACAAACGGATCCTCGCGACCGCGTTTCCCGGGGCAAGAGGCTCAGACAGTGGCCCGCCTGCCGGATATGCGGGGCACGCTACCCGAGGCCCTTCAGGCGACCAACCGACACCGCGGAACGTTTGGGGGAGCGTCTGGGGGAGCAGTCAGACGGCTTGACGTGGCTTGAAGCGGCGACATCCGGCGAACGGGGGGAAGGGACTGCCACCAACAAAGCGAGCGAAGAAGACTTGCCGCAAGTCCTTGCTATAGCAAGAAAAAAATCACGCCGGCGAGTCGTGGCGACTGCCGGCGTGTCGAGTTTTAATGCGGAGGGCAAGGGACTCGAACCCTCAACCGACAAGTCGGCACCTGATTTCGAGGGAAGTGCCAAAGTGCCTCCTTCCCGCGGAAATAACGCGCTTTTCGGATACTGTTGGAACGAGTGTTGGAACAAGCCCAACCGACACCAACAGCACGCCACGCCAGGCTCTACCCCTGTCTAGGCGGGGCTGTCCTGGCCACCGTCCGACCTCGGGCCGACCACGGCCACTCTCCCTGGTCGCCCTTTCTCCTTGCGCCGCTTAGGGTTGCGGCCTCTGTCCGACTGTCCAGGGAAAAGGTGCCAAGGGCCACGGAAGCCACAGGCGGCGGCCGAAGGCCGGCCGGCTGCTGGCTGCGACCGATAGGATCGGTCGCCCAAGAAGGAGAGAAAGGGCGGCACGGTTAGGCAAGTCAGGTGCCTGCGGAAGGTATGTCTGAATGTCGAGAAGGACCCGACCGGCAAGGTGGCATAAGTTATCGGTCACTTGCTGCTTGGCGAGAAGGGATGATTGTGGCTGAACATCCCATTCGGTTCATGCGGGTGAGACGATGGCTTCCCATGTTCGCTGGGGCGAGCCGCTACTGGATTCAACATTCGTCGGCTCGGGCAAAACATGAAGCCATATTCCGAAGTCGGAGAATGGCTGACGCTTGCACTTGGATCGCGGGTCGCCATATCGAGAACTTGCTGGAGGGCGAGGCTCAGGTCTGGCAGCAAGAGCCCATTCTGGGAAATTGTGATATTCCGCCAGTTCCGGCCCCTGGGCGATGATCCCGTGGGGGTCTTGAAGAAGCTTCTCGCGCGAGTGGGGCCCCCGGAGACCATCCGGTATCAATTGGCCCCTCTCCGGCCATAGTTAACTACTGACGCGACGAGATTGGCATGAGAACTTGCGTCGCATCCTTCTTGGCTGCAAACTCTGCGACGGCAAGGCACACGGGGGATAGTTATCGGTTTTCTCGATCGGGGACTACTCCTTTCAAGCTTCTGGGAGGTCGTTGTTGCAACTTGGGCCCACGAAGGGCAACTCTCTCGTTCAGCCATTCCTTTGGCCATGGTTACTCTGTGCGCTCGTGCCACACTTGGCTGGCTTTGCTTAGCGGGCCGGTGATTGCACCTAAACTCCGAATTGTAAGCTTGTCCGGGTTAGGGAAACTCAGCAGAGTCGGGATTACGCCGGATCTCCAGACCCCATTACCCATTTTGAAATAACGATTTAGCTCAAGCTGGGCAGTTTGTTTGCGGGGAGCTGTTCTGGTATTCTTGGGGCTTCCATGACCCCATGAAGGTACTGCCCAATCGAGGGACTATATGGCTCGGAAAGCGAAATCGCGGAAGAAGCAAGCCAGTGAGCGGGACTTGGATACCGTCCTGAACGAAGCCGAGGAGACCCAGAACGGTGACGACGAGGATCTTGTTCCGGAGGGCAAGTTGGTGTGTGCCCTCACGGGTGAGCACAAGACAGTCTCGCCGCAAGAGGAGACACTGCAGTCGTTTATCGAGCAGTTACATCGCGAGTACGCGGTCGAGCTTGAGGATATGGCCCGTGACTTCCGAGTCACCTGCGTCTATGAGGACACAAAGACCGGGAGGACTAAGACACGGAGCAGAACGGTGTCGCTGGTGGTGTTCGAACCTGGTGCGGAGCGCGAGATCAACAACATTATTCGTGTTGCGGTTGTGGCCAAGCCGGGGACGAAGGCATCCGCGGCTGCCATTGGGCTGCTGGAAGAGGTGCTGGCGAACCTGTCCGAGGAACGGCCCGAGGTTTTCGGGCTTTGGACGAATGGTGCCGAATTGGCGTTTCGCATGCGAACCTTCGAGAAACGAATGGGAACGCCCCTGTTTACGGAATTGACTGACTTCCCAGCGCCGCATGAAACGCTTGAGGATCTGGAGACCGGAGAACGGAGGCCATTGCGGATCGCGGCAGGCGACTCCTTGCTGAGGACCTTCAAACGCTGTCACGATTATCTGTACGGCAATCAGTCGATGCGAGGCGACCGTGCCTTCTGGCAGTTATTGCATCTCATCTTCTGCAAGATCTACGACGAGCAGCAGAGCAGCCGTGCGTTCTTCGTTGGGGCGACTGAGGCGAATACTGATGCTGGCAGGAAGCGAGTGGCGAAACGCATTCACTCGCTATTCAAGAAAGTGCGCGACGAGGCCTACAAGGATGTGTTTGATGGGACGGAGCGAATTGAATTGAATGATCGTGCGTTGGCGATTATCGCCGGCGAACTCGGGCGTTACAGTCTGCTGAGTACCGACACCGATGCGAAGGGGCTTGCCTATGAAGCCATCACATCAACAACTCTGAAGCGAGAGCGTGGCCAGTTCTTCACGCCGCGAAATGTAATTCGGATGATGGTTGAAATGCTTGATCCGCAACCGGGCAAGAAGATCCTTGATCCAGCTTGCGGTAGTGGCGGTTTTCTCGTCGTGGCAATGGCTCAGCTACGCAAGCACTTTCTCCAGAAAACTGGAGGCCACCCAGACTTGCCGATTCCAAGCGAGCTGAAACGCGTTGAGAAGCCGATGCGCAACTACGCACGGTCGTGTTTGTATGGCATCGATGTTGATCCTGATCTTCGCAAGGCAGCCCGAATGAACATGGTCATGAACAACGATGGCCATGGCAACATACTCTGCTTCAATGCTCTGGAATATGGTATTCCGGATAGACGTGTGCCCGAGATGGAAGCGTTCGAGTCGAATGGTGGAGGACATGGTAAATTCGACTATGTTTTCACGAATCCGCCGTTTGGATCGAAGATTCCGATTGTTGATCCGGCGATATTGGAGACCTTTGACTTGGGGCATACATGGGATCTCGTCGGTGGCACGTGGCAAAAGGGTGGCGTTCAGAAGAAGGTGCCTCCAGAGATCCTATTCATCGAGGCGTGCTGCAAATTCCTCAAACCTGGAACTGGCGAAATGGCTATTGTCTTGCCCAATGGAATACTCGGCAACCCAGGCTTACAGATGGAAGCTGTACGGTGGTGGATGCTGTATCATATGGAGCTGCTCGCGAGTATTGATCTTCCCGCCGAGGCGTTCCAGCCACAGATATCGATTCAGGCAAGCTGTGTCTTTCTGCGACGGAGACATCAGAGCGAGCTTCGATTGACGGGTAGTGAAGGGCCAGGTCAACGCCCAGTGTTCATGGCAATCGGACAGAGTGTTGGCCATGGGAGGCGCGGGGAGACACGGTATATGCGTGGCCCCGACGGTCGTGAGATCCTTCACGTGACTGAGCGACTGGAGCGATGGGAACGGAACGGAAGAGTGATCGAAAAGGTCCGTCGGCAAGAAGTCAGACAGCTCGATGACGACTTACCATGGATCGCCAGGCAATACCGCAACTCAGTGAGTGACGAACCTTGGGAGCAATCCTAAATGCGATCCGCCTTCTACGTCACCAATCCCCGAACGTCGGCTCTTCGAGCTCTCAATTACTCGCCTGAAGTCGAGGCGTTTCGCAGTAGGCGGACTGGCAGGAAGAGCGTGCGTCTGGGAGACTTACTCGCAGATACCGGCCCCGCGTATGGATCTGTCTTTACCCGCATTGATTGTCATTCAGATCACGGTGTTGAGCTGGTATCTCAAACTGACATGTTCGCCTCAGAGCCGCGTGGTCGGGTGATCCGAGTTGACTCAATGGCACAGCCCGAACGACATCGCATATGTCCTTGGCAGATATTAATTGCAGGTGCTGGTACGCTCGGTGAGACTGAGCTATATGGACGGTCAATAATCGCGGACAAGCGGCTGAAAGGGAAATATGTCGGCCCAGATGCTATGGTTTTGGAATTCGCTGACGCGGGTGGAATCGATAACCTCTTCACGTATGCATTCCTTTGCACCAGAATTGGCGTCAAGGCGGTCAGGTCCGCTAGCTATGGAACGAAAATCTTGAGGATCCGTAAAGATGTTCTTCAGGACATGGCAATCCCAGATCCTCATGACGACATGAAGGCGGAAATTGCTGGTCAGATCCGCAAGGCCGTTCGTGCACGCGAACGTTACATCGACTGCCTCAATGCCGCGCGCCGTCCGTTGGAAGAAATGTGCGAGATGCGCGACGCTCATGACATGTGCGGCGAGGTTCGGCCGAAGTGTTTGCTTTGGGACGGCAAGTTACCAACGATTGGCGCGTGGGCCTACGCCTCAACGGGTGGCGCTTTGGGCTACCTGAAGCGAAAATGGAATTGTCGGCTTGCGGACGTGATACAGCCAAATGGACTGTTCAACGGGCCTCGTCTCCTGCGTGTGCCGTGCAGTCCTCCCCACGGTGTCAGTTTTCTGAATCAACGGGACGTGATGTTAATTCGTCCTGTCCCAAGGCAGATCGTTCATCCGGGTTGCAGCGACCACCTGTTGTTTGCACCGAAGGGCACTCTTTTGGTTGGCGGACGGGGAACACTCGGCGAAGGTGAGATTTTTGGTCGTGTTGTCTGGGTCACGGATAATCTGGCAAGACGTGCAATCACCGAAGATCTGCTTCGAGTACAGCCTGGGCCAGAGTTCTGTGAGGTGGCATATGCATATCTGTCGACAACGGTGGGGCTACGACTGCTCCGCAGCACAGCAGTGGGGACGAAGATTCTGAAGATGCGTCCGGATCTACTTCTTGATCTACCTTTCCCTGAACTCAGCACAACAGCATTGCAGCAGGTACGGGATAGTCTGGGTGATGCGATCGCCGCATTAGCTGAGGCCGACCAGGCGGAACAACAAGCAATTCAGCTCATCGAGGAGGAGGTGCTTCCCGCATGGCTCACGTGAACCATTCGCCGACGGGCGGGGCTCCCCAGGGCCCATTTGAGCGACTACTTGTCGAACGACTGCGACGAGAACTGCCTGACGGCTACGAATTGCTGCCTAACTTCAGCCTGAAGAATCCGGGTCGTTCTGCTTTGGAGTACGACCTGGCTGTACTTGCTCCGCATGCTGTATTCGTGATTGAGGCGAAGGAATGGTATGGTCGGTTAACGGGCGATGATACGGAGTGGCTGATTAATCAGACTCCAAAGAAGTGCCCGATGTGGTTGGTCGATCTGAAGTGCAAAGTGCTAAAGGGACGACTCGGCGGAATCGGCAGCCAAATATGGGTCGAACCACTTCTCGTCGTGCCTGATGGGACGCAGATTCTGCTTGGCGGCAATTGGTCTGACAACGTCCACACAGCAACAAGCGTTGTCGCCCATCTGCAGGATCGGACGAAGGTGCGATACCCGGGAAGCGTTGATCGATACTATCAGCCAATCATCGAGTCACTACAGGGACAGTGGGCTGCCAGGCGTCGAAATGAACGTCGCCGAATCTCCGGTTACGAAGTAGTAGAAACAGTCGCGATGAGTGACGAAGCGGCTGAATACATAGCCCGCCGGGCATTGGTGAACGATCCCACTCCGTTCCGCATACGTAGCTGGCGAGTATCGCCCTACGCTGACGATCAGGAGCGGGAGCAACGGCTTGCTGTAATCAAACGTCCCACCGAAGCTGTTGCTCGCATCGGCAGGCATCCGAATCTCCTGCACGTCTTGGATTTCAGCTACAACGCCGACGACAACGAATTCCATGAAGTCACCGAGTGGTCGGAGTATGGGACACTCCATGGTTTCCTTGCGAATCCCGAGCGAGATCGACTGACAATTCGAGAGCGGCTTCAGATTGCCGCTGGTGTTGCTCGCGCTCTGACGGCCGTTCATGAGCGAGACTTGGTCCATCGCAACTTGTGCCCTCAAACCATACTTATTGGCTTCGATCGTCAACCGAGAATCACTGACTTTGACCGTGCATACATCGCGGGCACTGAAACTGTTTTTGCCGAAACGGTGGCGAAGCGAGGCAGTATCGCCTACGTGCCGCCAGAATTGGCGGATTCGCAACATTACGAGTTTGATACGTGCTCCGACATGTACTCGTTTGGTGTTCTGTTGTACGAACTGATTGCGGAGGAGTTGCCGTTCACAAACCCCGCGTCCGCCGTGGCTGCTGGCGGTCGCCCAGAGAAGTTGCCCTCAGAGTTCAGGGAGGGCGTTGCTGAAGAGATCGATCAGCTCGTATTGGACCTCTTGAAGGTGAGCGATTTCCACGGGCGTCCCAGTGCATCTGACGCACTCGAAATTCTCGATGAGTTGCTTGATGCGTCGACGGCTAAGCGTTCCGCCATTTCGACGTCGACACGTCCGGCCGGAATGTCCGCACTTGAAGTCGGGGATGTTGTCGACGGAGTGTTTCGGATCGACGCAATTCTCGGCCAGGGTGCCTTTTCGAGCGTGTATAAGGTGTACCACCTCGATCACGCTGAAACGTATGCGATGAAGCTGCTTACGAATTCGGAACACGTCGATGTGATTCTGCATGAGTACAACCAGATCGGCAAGCTTCTTCCGACCCACAAGAATATTGCCCGTGTTATCTGGATGGCCAGACTTGCTCCTCCGATCGGCACTCCTTACATCTTGAGTGAGTATGTGGCTGGCGAAACGCTTGAGCCCTACTGCAAAGGCGACAAGAAACTGTCATGGCGTGACATCCGGAGCATTGGTGGTCAACTGCTTGACGCGCTTGATGCGATGCATCCCAAAACACGGCGGCTGGAGGAACTCCGCCAGAAACTGGCTGAAGGGACCATTACTGCGGAGGAATACGAAGAGTATCAGGCTGCACAGGAAGCCGTCGCGGAAGGGTTCCTCCATCGTGACATCAAACCGGCTAACATTCTTCTTGAACATCCCTCGCATACCCCCAAACTGATCGACTTCAACATCGCCAGTAAGTTGGTCGAAGCGTCCGGCCGTGGAGGCACACCGCGTTACTGGGCGCCGGATCGCGGACGCCCTGACTGGCGTCCCGATATGGACTTGTTCTCCTTGGGAATCGTACTCTATGAACTGGTGACGCATTGCCATCCGTTCCCTGATGACGATCCGGAGGCGGGGATGCCCTATGACCCGAGGGACATTTGCCCCGAGCTCCATTTGAGCCAGGAGCTGGCGGACTTCCTGCAGAAATCGATCCATCCCAATGGATCCCAACGTTTTCAGTCGGCGATTGCGATGAAGGAGGCGATTCTTAGCGTCCACAGTATGTATGCTCCGATCGAACCGCCAATTGCGGGAGATGATTTGTTCTCGGGCATCACGGTGACGTCGGGGGAGTTGGGAAAGATAAACTTCAACCCCTATGTTACCAGACTTCTGACCCTCTACAGTCAAGCACGGCGAACGAATGCAGGAACGCGTGGTCTCGACGAGATCGCTCGTCTGACCTACGTGAAAACACGACTCGATGAACGTTTGGCGCCAGCGATCGTGGATGGCCGTTTTCGCCTTGTTATCATCACTGGTAATGCGGGTGATGGAAAGACTGCTTTTCTGCAACAGGTTGAGGAACTGTTTCGGACACTGGATGTCCAGGTTGAGCCCCTACCGACCGAAAACGGAAGTCGATGGTCATATGAGGGACTGCAATACGAATCGAATTATGATGGCTCCCAGGATGAAGGAAACGTCGAGAACGACAACGTGCTGGCAAACTTCCTCGCACCATTCATCGGAGATCAACTCAGTGAGTTTTCGGGCAACGAGGTTCGCCTCATAGCAATCAATGAGGGTCGGTTGCTGGATTTTCTCGAACACAGCGAGTTTCGCGAGGAATTCAGTGGGCTTCGCCGTTTCGTTCACGTGGCTCTCGAAGGCGCAGAAGTTGATCTCGATGGGATATTGCTTGTCAATCTCAATTTACGAGCCGTAACGGCGGGTGGCTCAGATTGTCTGCTCGAGAAACAACTCACTGAATTGTTGAAGGAACAACTGTGGCGGCCTTGCGACAACTGCGAGTTGCGAGATCGCTGCCCAATCAAACATAACGTCGATTCGCTTCGTGACGAGGCGTCGGGTGCGGCGGTGCGGGTACGAGTGCGGCGGCTCTTCGAGGTGATTCATCTTCGCCGAAGAGCGCACGTTACAATGCGTGACCTTCGATCCGTGCTATCCTGGATGCTTCTTCGAGATCATGACTGTGATGATGTCGCCAGACTCCTTTCTCGCGCAGATAACGAACTTACTGAGGATTTGGCAAATCTGTACTACCCGAACGCATTTGCCGACGAAGAGCGGGGGGAACGCCAGACCGTAGAGGATCGACTGGTCGAACGCCTGCGCGAGGTTGATGTCGGTTTGGTAAATTCGCCGCAGCTGGACCGGAGGATCGATCATGATCCAACCAAAGCCGTGCCCTGGATGACGTTCGAGGAACGCTCCGACTATGCGCTGGAAATCATGAAGGAATTATGCAGGAGCGTTCCTCGGGCGTCTGACGATGCGGAACTGTCTGTGCTGATGCGACGACGCCGTGGTCTTCTACAGCAATGGCGGCGGTGGGCATTCTTCGAGCGTCGCGACGAAGGCTGGCGGAGTATGCTGCCCTACCGTTCGCTATCCAAAGTTGAGCTTCTCACTTTGAGCGGAGGCAACGAAGATCATGACACAGTGCGGGCTGATATTCGTGACGCGGTCGTTGAAGCGATCTCGTATGCAGAAGGTCTACGGAATCCAATGATTGGGAATAGTAATTTGGCCCTGCGAGTATCTCGTGTGAAGGACCCCACAGTCCGGAGCTACCGGTTATTCCCGAAAGGCGCGTTTCGGATCGAAGTGGCGGCTACTTTGCACTTGGCTGAGTATCTCGAGTGCGCCCCTGATGCCATCGACCTCGTCGCGAGTGAAGATCTTGGCCAAGCGAAGCTCAGACTCTCACTTGACTTGTTGGAGATGCTGGAGTTGATTCGTCGCGGTTATCGTCCCAGTACTGCCGATCTGCAGGGGCTCTTTGTTAACTTGATGATATTTCGCAATGAACTCCTGAATCTGCCTTTTTCCAAAGTTATCGTGACTCAGGACGATGCCTCATTCTACGAGATTTCGAGCTCCGCTGACGCTTCGGGGCAAATACTTCTAAGTCTTTCGAGGGCAAATGATACGTCGACAACCGAAGAGGCCTTAGCATGAAACTCCGCAAGCAGGACCAGGAATTTCGAAATCCCAAGGTGTTCTACCCGGACCCAAAGGCCATCGACCTGGATCGTGTACTCGTTAATATGTTCCTGCTTCTACGTTGTGACGGCACTCGGCCGGCGATGCGAGGGCGCCTTAAGGCATCCGTGGAAAAGGTGTCACACCATTCTGGTCAATTGGCTGAAATGGCTGGGGTGAAGGGGTTTGATGAACATCCAGAAATTGCGAAGGCATGGCTTGAAAGTAACTTGTTTGATTTAGTGAATCGAGGGAAGGCGAACGAAGCCGTCGCCTCCCTTCGTCCTCTCCATCTCGACGCCCACAAGATACGTATCGCTAAGAACTGTAGAGACTACAATTGTGCCGATGCCCTATACGCCATGCTTTCGTTCGGTGAGCGACACACTCTGTCTGACCTGAAGGCATATCTTGACCGTGGGCGTGATGCTGCGACCAATACGTACGACGGGGATACTCAACTCGATCTGGAAACCTTGACTGTCTTAAAGTTGGTCGAGGATTTACCAAATCTGCATCCTTCAGGCGACCGTGTGGCGACCTCACCGCCGTTGTGCATTGGCCAATCACGCGTATTGTGTGATGACATCCAGCGCCTGCTCGCTTATCAGGACGAAGTACCACGTCCGGTGATGATTGACTACTTGAAAGCTGTTCTGGGTTTGCACATCGGCATGTGCACTCTGCGTTCAGGACGCCAACTATCTGGGTGGCTTCGCGATCGCCAGCCGCACGAGGTATGCCGCGAATGCCCTGTACATGGTTCCCAAGAACATCCGTTCGTGAATTGCCCATACCAACAGTACTTCACTGTCGATATGAGTGGCGATTTCCGGTCTAGGATGGCGCAGTTGGCACAAGAAAGCGCTGCCGCGGAGTATGGACGCCTCACGGATTTAGTTAGATCGGTCCTCGCGATCAATCAGCTTCTTCGGTATGCACGGGAGGACAAATCGCTCGGCGTTCCTGAAGACCCCTGGGATGTATTCATGTTTCTCAGTGATCCCCCTGAACAATTTGATGCAGACTTTCGAGCAATCCTGAAGCAACTCCGCAACGAAAATGAAGCCAGAGACGAGCAGCTTGCCCCGGAGGAAGAAGCGATACTCAATGCCGGCCTATCGCCTTTTGAAACGTTTGTTGAGTTGATTTTTCATGTCCGACAGAAACACCACATGAAATACTTGACTCAGTTCATTGACAAGCTGTTTCAGAAGAATGGAGAGTACGGGGCAAGTGTTCAAGGTAAATCAAAGAACAATCCGCGTCGCTGGCATCTGGGCGGTCGATTGCTGGAGGTGTTTGTCCAACTCGCTGTTCTGAAATGGGAGGAGCGGGAGTCACAAAAGCGGTTCTACAGCGAGCCAATTCTCATAGAGGACTTCCTTCATTGGATCGAAGCTCGCTACGGCTTCGTGATAGGTGAACCTCAGAGCGAAAATGGGCGAGCCCCCGTCACTCTTGATGAGCACAGAGCTTTTCGTGCCAACGTGAAGGCGTTCAAGGATCGACTACGAGAAATTGGCTTCTATGATGATCTGAGTGACGCTTACAACGTACAGACGATTCGTCCGCGGTATCCAATCAACCAGAGGTGAGCCAGCCGTGTCTACAGTGCCCGTTGAATTCGAGGTATGTAATCGCGACGACTTGTATGAGTTCCTAGCGGAGCAGGCGAGTGTCCCGATTCGAACAGCACTCGAGACCGCTGGGGCCGGCCAGCGACTTAGAGTCATTTCGTTACCACAACAGGTAATGGAACAACTCTGCCGTGATCTTCAAGGAGACGACAGATGGACCGCTCGTGTTCTCATATCAGGGACGGGAACCGAACCGTGGCATGCTACCGCGACAAAAATCATCGAACTGCGGAACAGCCTTCCACAGCCACTATTGGTGTTTATTCCATCTAGCCTCCGCACAGCGGCTGAAGACTCATTGGACATTGCGACTTTCACGGAGCTCGCTCTTCCGCATGTGGGGAAGTCGTCGGTACCCATCCTAATGGACAAGATTCCTGGAGCTTGTCGGAAGTTGATCGATGATGCCTTTTCGTTTCTGCGTCTCAAGGGAATTGTGCGAAACGAAGATCAAAGTGTAGAGTACCTATTAACTGTCCTGAAGAACGGCTCCACCGTAAATGCTGCTGGTGGCGCGCTGTTTGTCTTTGGCCTTGTCCCAGACTTCGCAGTGTTTAGTCGGGCTAACCCGGCGTTCTGGCTCTCGAAGAACGTGAACGCTTGTGCCGAGTTGTCCGATACTGGAAAACCGTTACTTGAGCGAATTGTGCGACTTAAACTCAAGCCGGATACAATTCAAACTGAATTATTCACGTTTCTCCGTACAAGGCATTCAGATGATACACGCGAGTGGGCTCGCGACATCGCGTTGCAGACGCACTATCGCCACCTTTCATTCGACGGTTGGTCTTTTGAGGACAGTACCGATGATCAGGAGTTGCGACTTCTCCTCGATCCGCTCTCTTTGCCAATCCAAATGGAGGACAACGTAGCTGGTGCGGCGCAAATGCCGGTCCTGGACTTGGAGGGGCATCAGGGCCTGAAAGTCTCGTTCAGGTCAATTCCTCCCCATGGTGAGGTCAGTGCTTGGAAGACGTTCAGAGTCCAGATCTTGTCGACGGAAGAGGGGCAGCCGTCTGTTGCATGGGAAAGCAATAGTTTCAGTAAGCCCGGTGGTCGTAATCGCAAGATTACGCGTACGATCAAGGTCGCAGACCTGCAGAGCCTTGAGGAGGGTACGTATTTCGCGAAAATTGAAGCGTATGACGAGTCTGGGGCTTTCCTTGCGAAGCGCCACGCGCTGAACCCGGACGACGATAACAGTCGGGCAGAGAATGAATCGGAACTGTTCTTGGTGATCCGGGGCGAGACGGATATCGAGACCCCGGAACCTCGCGCTGTGTATGTGCGATCGCTGCATGACGCATGGACAGCTGTAGCCACGAGAAATCTTGCCTCTTTCGATAGTCCGCCGGACCGTTCTACATTGACGGGCCAGTGGCTCGAACCCGTTGGTGCGCCGCTACGTGGCGATGTGCATTTCCGCATGGAGGGAGAGGAACTTGCTGGATACACAGTTACAGTACCCGGTCTGCTGAGGAAGATCGAGCTTGCCACAATTCAGAATCCCGGCCAATTGGGAGTTCTTCGAGTCAATCTCGCCGATGTTCGTAGTCTGTCTGATGTTGAGGTAACGCGCCAAACGACTCAATCTCTGCCCGACACTCAGGAATGTCGATCATTCCTCGAAACGCGAGCTATTGTCCTTGAGGCGATTCATACGCAGCATCTGAAGCGCAGTGGTAAGGCCGAAGAGCGCTCAGCGCGAGCTGGGATTGTTGAGACCGCCGACCTCGTGGATCTCGAACATGAGATTCTGGCTTACGCAGAGGCCTTTGTTTCGCTGGGAAGGTCCCTTCGTAGAAATGAGGCTCACGTCCGTGCTTATTCAGTTCTTTCTCAGGTCGACGTGATTGAAGCCCGCTGGCGGAAATCTGCGCGTGACCCGGGGCGAGCCGTACTTCTGTCGCCGACGCATCCGCTACGATTGGTCTGGTTACTCCAACATGCATTGATGCTGCACGGGGCGGTCGACGATCATCGGGCACAAGTGAAGAAGGTGCCGAGTTGGAAGCGGTTTTTCGAACAGCTTCGAAACGAACTGGTACCGATGAACCTTCCGATGGTAGTGTTTGACCAGAGAAGCCGAGGCTATGTGGAACGTGGACCGCTGACGAATCACTGGTCCCTCTACCTGCCGGACCGGGGGGATTCAGACAGCCAGGTCGACGCAGCCGCCTGCAATGATACGGTTCGTCGTTTGCTCGGCGTGAAGGGACGCCCCATTGAGCCATCCACGGTCAGTGGTAGGGATCTTGCCGCCAGGATTTTTGAATACCTCCAACAGCATCCGTATGTTGAACAGTTGAGATTAAATGTCTTCAATCCGGGTGACGGTCAACTCATTGCCGATATGCTTCGGGAGGTTGAGAAACAAAGGCTTGCAAGTTCGAAAGCCCAGCCTTTTCCTCTCCGGTATTCAGTCCAGATGTTCGGTGCTTCGGAACACCTGCATACGATGGGAGAGTCACTTGAATCCTTGCTTGACCCGGATCGCCAGGTTGGAGAGGACGACGAATTCACACTGACGTCCGCGAATCACCTTCTCCCGAAGCTAGTGTTCGCCCGCAATGGCGTCAAGGATTTTCTTCAACAGCCTGCTACCTTTGCGGCACACGTTTCCGTTTTCGTGGAACAGTTCGCCACTCACACAAGGTTGGCGAATACCAGCAGTCTGTACCGCGGGTCTTACGTTCGCGGGCTTGTCCAGGAACCGGATATGGTTGTTGAAGGATCGGGTTCCCAGTTTGGCTGGCATAAAGGGTTGCGGCCATTCCGCCCCACGGATGCCGGCCTTGCGGAAGACATGATCTGCCAATGTTTAGAACACGTACACGCAATCGAAGCAGCTGCGGCGGCGGGAGAGGTTGGTTCGCCGGGTATTGCGCCGGTTGTATCGCTTCAACTTGACGTCAGGACACAAGCTCTGCTCAAAGAAGTTCATTCGCAGAGCGATTGGGTCATCACGGTCGACCGGAACATGGGCATCGACTTCTTCGACAGCGCAACATCGACCAAGGAATCAGGCTACTTGCTCGACTATGCACCGGAGTACTTGCAGGAAGACCGGCAGCGTCTGATCATTACTACGCGAAGTACGATTGAATTGGAGACATTGATCCATCCTGCACTTGGCTGCTTTGGCCTCCATCTTGAACGAGGTGATGAGGTCGTGGTATTGGAAGCGTTGCGATCCCTGTCAGGCCGGTTGGCTCTTCGGTTACTTTCCAGTCCGACACATTCTTCGGAAGTGGTCGGACTTCTGTTGAGTCGCTGGTTACTCGAACATGCAGGTCTGCTTTCAGATCAGATAGTCATACCGCTTGACGCCCATCGTAGTTGGTTCGTGTCATCTTCCGATAGCGATGTCCCCAACGTGAATCAGCGTAGAGCTGACTTACTTCTCGCTAGATTCGACGCCAAGACTAGGACGATCTGTTTCACGATCGTCGAGGTTAAGCTGCGAGAGGAGCTGTCTGATTCCGCTCGCTTCTACCTTTATCAACAGATGCGGGAACAATCTGAAAGCACTGAGAAGTGTCTCCGGCAGCGGTTCGACCCTCACTTATATCCCAGCGAACGCGCCGACTACCTGCTCCGAACGAAGGAGCTAACCACGGTGCTTTCTTTCTACATCCGCAGAGCACAACGGTACCACCTGATTACTGACGATGAAGCCGCAAATGCGATAGAGTTCGTTCAAAGCATCGACTCCGGGTTCAGCCTGGATTTTCAGAGTATTGGCGTGCTCTTTCAAAGAACTTCTTCGGGAACGCATGTGGATGAAGATGAGCCAGGCTATACGACTTATCGATTTGGCCATGACGTCGGCGAGCGGCTACTGCGAGAGGCGACTCTCGGATTCGTCGAGCGGCTTGACCCTGAGGAATCAACAAAACGACTTGGGGAAATAGTAGAGCCAGACGGAGTGAAGCGGATTATTTCTGATCCCCAGTTTGATTCGTTTCGCTCCTCACTCGGCTCGAAGAAGTCGCTCACTAAGGCCATAGACGTTTCGGTGGAGACCCCCTCTGCTACACAATTGCCACCTGAGGAAGCTAAGCTACCGGAAGGATCCCGTTCCACACAAAGTGGTGAGGACGACGTTTCTGTTCACGGATCGGCCTCCAGCGAAGACCGATTGACTGACGAAGCCCCCGAGCGCACTCAAGCTCCCCAATATGACGCGCCGTCCCCATCAACTGACGTAACTTCGCCGGCGTTTCCGGTCGCGAGCGGTACGCATGCTTCAAGGGAATGCGACGCAGATGAGGCATCGGTAGTCACGCCGGACATACTCGTCGGGGCGACTGAGTTGACGTCTCAATTCGGCCTGATCGGCCGTCTCTCGCAGGCGAAGGTTGCTATCGATCTCACGGGCTGCAACACCATCAGTCTCTTTGGTGTGCAGGGTTTTGGCAAATCGTACACGCTAGGAGTCATTGCTGAAATGGCCGTGAAGGCGGTCGAAGGAATCAATAGATTGCCGGCGCCACTCGCAACAGTCATCTTTCATTACCACAAGTCGGATGCGTACGCGCCGGAGTTTGTTACGGCGGTGGATCCGAATACCAATAAACGCGAGATCGAGCAACTGTTTACGGATTATGGGGCGCGGCCTAGTTCCTTGGATGATGTTATGCTGCTGACTCCAGAAGCCAAGCTCTTGGAACGCCAGCAGCAGTTTCCACGTGTCGATGTGCGTCCGATCAAATTCAACTCAGGGGAATTGGGAGCAGAAAGCTGGAAGTTCTTACTTGGTGCTTATGGGAATGACTCATTCTACATTCGACAGATCGTGGCGATAATGCGGCGTCACCGGCACGACCTCACATTGAGTACACTTGAACAAGACATCCAGCACGCACAACTTCCTCCGGCTTCCCAGCGTCTGGCCCAGGACAGGATAGAACTGGCTCGGCCGTATATTGATGATTCATGCTCATTGGGAGATCTGCTCAGGCCGGGCCGCACGATCATTGTGGACCTCCGTGACGAATGGATCGAAAAGGACGAGGCGTTGGGCTTGTTTGTCGTGATGCTCCGGATTTTTGCCAAGAGTCGACACCAGGGCAACGAGTTCAACAAGCTCGTGGTTTTCGACGAGGCGCACAAGTACATTACTGAATCTGACCTGATAGGCCAGGTGGTGGAAACGATACGTGAAATGCGACATCAGGCAACTAGCGTTGTCATCGCTAGCCAGGATCCACTGTCTGTGCCAAGGGCCGTTATCGAACTTACGTCTGTATTGATCCTACACCGCATAACCTCACCTCAGTGGCTCAAACACCTGAAAAGCGCGATCTCCGCCCTTGATTCCACACAAGACGGGCATCTCACTGCATTGCGTCCAGGCGAGGCTCTTATTTGGGCGCAACGTAGCAGTGACAAGAGACTAACTCAAAGGCCACAGCGTATGCAGATTCGGCCTCGCTTCACGCAACACGGAGGCCGAACGAAGACCGCGGTGGATGGAGATACGATTCGCTGAGAATGATGGCCTGAAGTTGTGCTGGTATGCTCTGTGCATCTTGGCGAGCATCGTCGAATTGCGTGTGGCTCCGTCAAAAATCCACCGCCAGAGGCGGTGGCTTTGGGTTAAGGCCCAGAGAGGCATAAATTGCCTTGCTCCCGGAGGAGGCAAGGCCCTGTCGGCTGGCGGCGAGTGCCTCGTGGAGTTGGAGGATGATAGCGGGGCGAAGATGCGGATCCAGTTGAAAGGGGGCCTCGTGACATGCCGGACCTGGTTGCGCTGAACACCAAGATCGGCCGTCTGCGCAGGCTGCTCTTCGGAGCCCGTACCGAGAAGACCAAGACGGTGGTGGGCGACAAGGCCAAGGGATCGACGGCTGCTTCTTCTGACGAGGAGAGTTCGCAGTCGTCGGAAGAAGGCAATCCGAAAGAAGGTTTTAGGCCGCCGCCGAAAGGCCAGGGAAATCTTCCACTGTTGATAACGAGAATCAGAAAGGGGACCAGAGCGGGCGTGAAATTGGGGACCACCTGATTGCTAAAAAAGGCCCCGGAGGCGGGGGCGAAAGACTGAGAAAAAATGCTCGATTCGACCTTACAGACAGTCACGCAAAATAGGTAGTTGCGCAACTGGCGCCGATTTGCGCACATGAAATCATCGGCTTGTCACACCAAATTCGTGGTACAGGTCGACAAGTGCAGCCAACGCTTCCGCGTTTTCGGCGTCATACTTGACAATCGCTGACGCGGTTTCGCTGGCACGCTGAGCAGCCGAACGAGCAGCTTCGTCATCAGGCTCCGCCCTTGCGCTCCTTGCGATTTCCTTAAGAACTCTGAGCAGGCATAGCTTCATGTGAACGTTATGTTGGTCAAGATTACAGGCGAGTGTATAGCGACAATTACTTTTCCCCTTGAGCGACAATTAGAATTCCCGGTTTCGGGTGCCGGTGGGGAATCGCCGAGCGACAATTAGAATTCCCGGAATTCGTGAGATCGGAGAGAATCGCAACTCCTTCAAAGAAAGGAGGTTGCGATGAGGATCACGGATGGTCAAGTTCGGAAACTGCGGCGATTACTGGCCGCTGGGGAGTTTTTGGTCGTTGCGGCAGGGAGGACCGGCATGGATGAGAAGACGGCGCGGAAGTATCGGGATTCGGAGGGGCTGCCGTCAGAACTGACGAAGCCACGAACGTGGCGGACCCGCGAAGACCCTTTTGGGGAGGTCTGGCCGGAAGTGCTAGCACGGCTGGAGGCCGAGCCGAGGTTGCGAGCCTTTGCGCTCTTTGGGTGGCTTCAGGATAAGTATCGGGGGCAGTTTCCGGACTCTCAGCGACGGACGTTGGAGCGTCGGGTTCGGGCGTGGCGTGCTGCCCGTGGACCGAACCGGGAAGTCATGTTTCCCCAGCTCCACTTCCCCGGCGACCTGGGCGCGTCGGACTTCACGCACATGAACGCGCTGCGGGTCACGATCGGGCGGCAGCCGTTCGATCACATGCTCTACCATTTCACGCTCACCTATTCCAATTGGGAATCGGTTTCGATTTGTTTCTCCGAGTCCTTCGAGGCCTTCAGCCGCGGTTTGCAGGACGCCTTGTGGAAGCTGGGAGGTGTGCCTCGCAAGCATCGCAGCGACAGCCTGAGCGCGGCGGTCAACAACCTGTCCGACGATCGCGAGTTCCATGCGCGGTATCGTGACTTGATGGAGTACTATCGAGTTGTCCCGCAACGGATCAACGTTCGCAAGGCCCACGAGAACGGCGATGTCGAATCATCCCATGGCCATTTGAAGGCGGTCATTGAACAAGCCTTGCTGCTTCGAGGAAGCCGGGACTTCACCAGCCGCGAAGAATACGAGGACTTTCTCGAAGAGTTGATGGACAAGCGGAATGCATCGCGCTGCCCGCGGTTTGAGCAGGAACAAGAAGTGCTTGGCGAGTTGCCGCCCACGAGACTGGATTACCGAACGCAAGTCCGTGGCATCAAGGTCCACAGCAGCAGCACGATCCGAGTCAAGCAGAACACCTATTCCGTTCCCAGCCGTTTGATCGAATACAAGGTCGACGTGATGATCGATGCCGACTTCATCGAGGTCTGGCACGGCGATGTACTGATCCAGCGAATGCCCCGCCTGATCGGTACAGGCAAGCATACCATCAACTACCGCCACGTGATCGATTCGCTGGTTCGCAAGCCGGGCGCCTTTGAGAACTATCAGTACCGGGAGGACATGTTCCCCACGAGTCACTTTCGCATGGCTTATGACTGGCTATGCCGGGATCGAAGTGCGCGGGCAGCCGCGCGCGAATACCTGAAGATTCTGCAACTGGCGGCACGGGACAGCCAAGACGCAGTGCAGGACGCGTTGCGTTTGGCTATTACAGAGAACGCCCCTATCTCCGCCAAGGCGATCCGCCTGGCGGTGGAACAACACCAGCAAATCCCGGCAGCGACGGATGTCACCGTCGAAGCTCCCGACTTGCAGGATTTCGATTCGTTACTTCAACACCCCGACATGGAGGTCGACCCTTATGACCACGAAGAGGACCACAACAACCAATCTCACGAAACCATCCTCGGCGACGCAGGACGCCGGGACGAGTCGGAAGAAGCAAGACTCGAAGAAGATAACTCTCGAATTGACCAAACAGTTTCGGGATCTACGCATGCCCATGTTTCGAGAGCATTTCGCGAGCCTGGCGGAGCAGGCCGTGCAGGAGTCGTTGAGTCATCTCGAGTATTTGGCGGAACTGACGGACCTGGAGTGCCAAGCCCGGCGGGAGAGCAGGATCGCTCGCCTCATGGGGGACTCCCGGCTCCCGACCTCGAAGAGTTGGGGCAACTTCAACTGGACTCGGCTGCCGCTGACCGTTGCCCGCCAGATGGAAAGCCTGCGGGACGGCTCCTTCCTGGATCGTCGCGAGAACCTGCTGCTTTTCGGCAAGCCCGGTTCGGGGAAGAGCCATTGCCTCTGCGCCCTTGGGGAACAATTGGTTCATCGCGGACGTTCCGTGCTGTTCACAACGTGCAGCTTTCTGGTTCAGTTGCTCCTTGTTGCCAAACGCGACTTGCGGTTGGCTAAAGTCATCAAGAAGCTGTCGAAGTTCGACGCGCTCATCATCGACGACCTGGGCTATGTCCAACAGAGCCGCGAAGAGATGGAGGTGTTATTCACCCTGCTGGCCGAACGCTACGAGCGCGGTAGTGTGATGTTGACGAGCAACCTGCCGTTCAGCAAATGGGAGCAGATCTTCAAGGATGCCATGACCACGGCCGCCGCCATCGATCGCCTGGTCCACCACAGCATCATCCTCGAGCTCAACGTGCCCAGCTACCGCCTGGAAAAGGCAAAACGTCAGGACAAGGAATCAAGCCAAGACAAAAACTTGTCGAAGGAGAAGAAGTAGCCCGCTCAGACAGACGGGAATTCTAATTGTCGCTCGGCGATTCCCCACCGGCACCCGAAACCGGGAATTCTAATTGTCGCTCAAGGGGAAAAGTAATTGTCGCCGAACAGGCGAGCAAATATTGTGATTCCGCTCCCCGAAGATCACCGACACGTTGGAGTATCTTTCCCTTGAACAGGGCGACCTGTGCCCTGGTGTGAGCCTTTCGGCTATCCTGCAAGCTGAGTTTCTCAAGCGCGGTATCGAATGCGTTGAGCGCATTTCGTTCATCGCCATCGCCGTGAAGAAACGCGCGAAGATATGCGACGCACACAATGATCTCTGGGCGTGGATCGTCCAGCTTCTCCAGAACGTCGAGGGTATAGCTTGCTGCGCCCTCTTCTCCCAGCATCAAGAGAGCGAGTACCTCCTGGGACAGCATTGCTCGTTCGAAGTTGCGTCTGGACGACCCATCGACCATCTCCTTCCCCGTTTCCGCCGCCTCGCCCTCTGTGCCAACATGAATGAGACAACAGCCTCCTGATTTATTAGAGTAGAGGGCGAAGGAGGCGAATGTTGAATGGACGACCGACGATCTGATGGAATTGAGCGTGAGATTCCGAGTCCGGAGGTTTCGGAGAAGCCGACTCGGCGGCGGTTCACGGCGGAGTACAAGCTGCGGATTCTGGCGGAGGCAGACGCCTGTACGGAGCGGGGGGCGCTGGGAGAGCTGTTACGCCGAGAGGGGCTCTACTCGTCCCACCTGAGCACGTGGCAGAAGCAGCGTGAGGAGGGAGTCCTGGCCGGCCTGAGGCCGAAACGGCGGGGCCGGAAGGCGAAGCCGAGGAATCCGCTGGCAGATGAGAATGAACGGCTGACGCGGGAGAACGAGCGTCTGAAGAGGAAACTCCGCCAGGCGGAGTTGGTCATCGACGTTCAAAAAAAAGTCTCCGAGATGTTGAACATACCGCTTGCGACTCCCGACGAGAAAGATCTCGATTGATGGACGCTACCGAGAAGCTTGCTCCCGAGGTCGGCACGGCCGCGGCCTGTCGGGCGATGGGAGTCAGCCGGGCGACCCTGTATCGCCGGCGTAACCCGACCCGGTCGGCAGACGAGCCTCCCGTTCGGGGCCAGCAGCCTCGCGCGTTGAAAGCCGAGGAACGCCAAAGGGTGCTCGACGTGTTGCACTCGGACCGGTTCGTCGACCGGTCCCCGGCGTCGGTGTTTGCGGCCTTGCTCGACGAAGGTACGTACCATTGCTCGACTCGGACGATGTATCGGCTCCTCCATGACTCGCACGAAGTTCGCGAACGTCGCAACCAACTGCGGCACCCAAACTACAAGAAACCCGAGTTGCTGGCCACGGCACCCAATCAAGTCTGGTCATGGGACATTACCAAGCTATTAGGACCAGCCAAATGGACCTACTACTACCTATACGTGATCCTCGACATCTACAGCCGCTACGCGGTCGGATGGATGCTGGCTTCACGGGAGAACGCCGATTTGGCCAATCCCCTCGCACGTGGCGACAGATGAAGTCGATTGGGCTTTGACCGCTTTCCTCAAGGGCTTTCAGAGCGGAGCCGGTGACGAGGAGTCGTCCCAAGGCGAACTTGGGGCCAATGGGAAGCATGATGGTTTCCTGTTTGCTTGTGCCTGTTGTTGTGGTGACCCTCCCGGTGAATGAGTGTCGCTTACACCATGAAAGCGACTTCACCGGGATGGTTGGTATTTGCAAAGTAGCTCGCCTTTTCCTCAGTGAAACTGCCTTTGCGGATTCGGATCTTCATCGATCGTCCTCCCGGCAATAGAACTCGGTTGGCAACATGCCCTCTTCGGGTAAGTCGCCACCACAATAGTGGCAAGGAAACGGGGTCTTGCTTCCCTCTTGTCCATGAATCATCAGGTGATCGAGATCCAGCGCCTGCCCTGATGGCCCATAATGCCGTTCATCTTCAGGATAGTCACCCAAATCGTCGTCATTGACACAGATCAGGTGGCCGTACCTTTCGTTGTCTGCGAGTTCTTCGATGGCGTCTTGCACGCTGTCGGCCTCGACGATGAGGAACAGCGGGGAATACGAACCACCGATCTCCAGCAGCCACGTTTTGCCGAACCAGTCTCCAGGGTTCAGAACGGGCACGTCGTTCAGTTCGTGATCGTGAAGCGTCGCTTTGGCAGTGATCTCGCACATCAGAGTCTCCATTGTCGGCATTTGCCCCGTCCTGCCCGCTTGTAGCACGAGGCTGGTCGCCCCTCAATGCGGCAGAAGTCTTCCATCATTTCGGACTAACCCAAGCGACGCCTCTCCCTTGCCACTTCTTTGCGTTCTTGCGGTCTGGAGCTTTGGGGCCGGGCTAGCGCGTTCGGTGCCACGGGAGCTGAAGAAAAGGGCCTCCGGGGCCATAGCATAACCCTGGTTGTCGTATTCTCGTCTATGAGACAGTGGGGGCACGCCCATCTTCACCGTTCTGTAGCACTAAGCCGAACCGGGCGCAACGACCCAACTTCGGCATGATGAACGACTTACTTCTTCGCCGACGGCCGTCGTTTCCGACTTGCCGAAATCCGCAAGCACGAAAGCAGCAACTGGGATTGTGGCACTCCCGTCGCCTCACTCGCGACCTTCAAGTCCCCAAGCAGCCGATCATCCAGCGGCAGCTTGGCCGGGCGCACGTCGACATACGGCTTAATTCCCAGGCCGTGCAGTGCCTCAACCAAATGGGACAACTCGTCATCCACAGCCACGCGGATGAACTCCTGGATGGTTTGACCTCTCTTCTCACGTCGCTCGTGGACCGCATCCCGCAAATCCTCGGGAAGGTGGTAGACACGGTGGCGGACCTCTTGTGTCTTCGGGTTACGACGATGTCTTGCCGGCATCAGAATCTCCTTTGCATGGGGTAGACATATTAGACCCCGTCGAGCAGAACACGCCGCATCAAGTCCTGTCAACGCTTCGGCGAGCCAATCCCCCGTGTCGTCCGAACCATCTTGGCCCCCAGGAAATGCCGCCCGTAGATTCCGGCTGCGCGAGCGACCTGGATGAGCACTTCGTGCAGATCTTCCAATTCCCCACATCGGGCCTCATGGCCGAGGTTTGAGATCAGCCGTTTGACCTCTCTTGGCGTGCAGCGGCAGGCGAACGTCTTTGGCGGCAGTGGCAGCCCGTTGGCCAGCAGCATGAACCAGACGATCGCGACCACGCTAAGCCGGTCCTCAACCTCGCAGGCTTCCTGTAAGGGGAGCGAAAAGGCGTCCACGAAGTCGCAGCCCAGGTTGTAGGGAACCAGGAATTGCCGGTGATCAATCTGAAAGCCATCCAGATCCTCCCATTCGCTCTGCCGAACTACCGTCATGCTGTTGACTCTCCGGATATGAATCTGCTGGGTTTCTCACGCACTCACGAACGTCACCCCCTCCCTATGCCCCTATAGCACGAGAAACAACGTTGTTCATATCCGGCCGGGAACCCGCCTGTCTGATGGTAATTGAGCAGACTGCTCCCTGGTGCTACGAACCCGC
>JAAYAY010000252.1 GCA_012719125.1 Planctomycetaceae bacterium
CAGGCACGCTCCGCCGTGCCGTCCGCCAAAGTAGCAGGCACGCTCCGCCGTGCCGTCCGCCAAAGTAGCAGGCACGCTCCGCCGTGCCGTCCGCCAAAGTAGCAGGCACGCTCCGCCGTGCCGTTCGCCAAAGTAGCAGGCACGCTCCGCCGTGCCGTTCGCCAAAGTAGCAGGCACGCTCCGCCGTGCCGTTCGCAGAACTGCCGGAAATCCCGATTTCCCGCCAACGGCGCTCGGAGAGTGCCTGCAACGTTTCTTGCCACAAGAGGACTTTGCAGTTCTCCTGCGGGCGCGGCTCAATCATTGGCAAGCCATCCGCCAGACAGTATAACGGACCCAGCATCCTGACGGAAACACCATTCCTTCCTGTGCGAGGCCTGCTATGGCAAAACGCATGAATGTCCCCCAGAGTCTGGTTCGTTGCAGCGTCCTCTTTCTTGCTCTGGCTCTAACGGCGGTTCCCGGCCGCGCCCAGCCTCCCCGCGTCCTCCCGCCGGGCGAGAAACCCGACGATGTCCGCCTCGGCGACTTGAAGAACCTCAACGGTTACTTCCCTTTTGTGCCCCCCAAAACGGCGGAAATCTGGCAGGCACGTTCGGGCTTCCTCGGACTCCAATTGAAGGTTGCCTGCGGACTGCATCCGATGCCCGGCAAGACCCCCGCCAACGCCGTCGTCCACGGACTGGTCGATCGCGGCGAGTACACCGTCGAAAGGGTCTATCTGCAGAGCTTCCCCGGCCATTTCGTCACCGGCAGCTTGTACCGTCCCAAGGGAAAATCGGGCAAACTGCCCGGTGTCCTCTGCCCGCACGGCCACTGGGCAGACGGCCGCTTCTACGAAGCCCCTGAAGCGGAGTTCAAGAAGCAACTCGAGGCAGGCGCCGAGAAGTTCGACCCCAGTGGCCGCTATCCGCTTCAGGCACGATGCGTGCAGCTCGCACGCATGGGCTGCATCGTCTTTCATTACGACATGGTCGGCTATGCCGACAGCCAGCAACTCGCCCATCGGCCCGGTCTCCGCGAGGCGATGAACACCGCCGAAAACTGGGGCTACTTCAGCCCCCAGGCCGAGTTGCGGCTGCAGAACATGATGGGGCTGCAGACGTACAACTCGATCCGGGCCCTGGACTGGTTTGAAACCTTGCCCGACGTCGATCCGCAGCGGATTGCCGTCACCGGCGCGTCGGGAGGCGGCACCCAGACCTTCATCCTCTGCGCCGTCGACACGCGCCCGGCCGTCGCCTTTCCCGCCGTCATGGTCTCGACGGCCATGCAAGGCGGCTGCACCTGCGAAAACGCCTGTTACCTCCGCGTCACCGAGGGCAATATCGGCATCGCCGGCCTGATCGCGCCGCGCCCACTGGGCATGACCGCCGCCGACGACTGGACCGTCGAGATTGCGACCAAAGGACTGCCTGAACTCAAGGCACTTTACACCCTCCTGGGGCATCCGGATCTCGTCGAGGCAACGCCGCTCACCCAGTTCCCCCACAACTACAACTATCCTTCCCGGGCGGTCATGTATCACTGGCTGAATCAACACCTCAAACTCGGCCTGTCGGAAGACCAGCTCACCGAACGCGACTTCGATCCGCTCACCCGCGAACAACTGACCGTGTGGGACGACGCCCACCCACAGCCGGAAGGCGGCGACGACTATGAACGCAGCCTCCTTAAGTGGGTCACGTCCGACTGGGAGAAACAGATCGGCAGTGCTGTCGATACGGTGGGGCAAGGCGGCGGTCTGTTCCAACAAATCGTGGGCGGCGGCGTGGCCGCCATGTTCGGCCGAGGCGTCGTCCGATGGAAGAACCCCGACTCCGAGGCGGAAAAGCCCATCTACCTGTGCGCCGACTTCCAGAGCGGCAACGACGTGACCGCTCTTGCCCAGAAAGACACGAACCGCGACGGCTACGTCGAATCAACCCTGCTGATCGCTTCCGAATCCCTCTCCGAGCAGGTCCCCGCGGTCCTCCTTCGCCCGGACCGATGGAACCGCCAGGTGGCGATCTGGGTCTCGCCCCAAGGCAAGGCGGGCGCCTACGATGCGGAGGGAAAGCCCGTCGCTTCAATCCGCAAGTTGCTCGACGCGGGCGTGGCGGTCCTGGCGATCGACCTTTTCGGCCAGGGCGAGTTCACCGACGACGGAAATCCGATCGCAAGCGCCCGAATCAATGAAAGCGGACGCGGCGAGTGGGCTAAGTATGCCGGCTACACCTTCGGATACAACTACCCGGTCTTCACAAAACGCGTCCACGATATTCTCACCGCCGTGGCCTGGTGCCACACCGACGCCATGGCCGCCGAACGCGTCCATCTGGTGGGCCTCGCCGGCGCCGGCCGCTGGGTCGCGGCCGCCCGAGCGCTCTGTTACCGAACCGTCGATCGAGCCGTCGTCGATACCGGCGGCTTCCGCTTCGCCTCGATCGACCGCTTCGACCACCCCGACTTCCTCCCCGGCGGAGCCAAGTACCTCGACCTCCCCGGCATGCTGGCCCTCAATGCCCGAGACCCCCTCTGGCTGGCCGGCGAAGGCGAGCAGGCCCCGGCTATCGTATCGGCAGCCTATGAAGCGGCCAAGAGCCCCGAGAACTTCACCGTCTTCGACGGCACGCAGGAGGACAAAGCGACCGCAGCCATCGATTGGTTGCTGCAACAATGATTCATCAAACCTTTGACGGAGAAAGACGTAGCGGCTGATGCGCGAAACCGTTGTCCTGTTGTCGATACCCGGCCTTCGCGAACGCGACGTGGCCGTCATGCCGAAACTGCAATCCGCGGTCGCCGGAGGCGAAATCGCCGACCTCACACCCACCTTCCCGGCCGTGACTTGCCCGGTCCAGGCCGCCATGACCACCGGCCGCGCGCCCCGCGAGCACGGCGTGATCGCCAACGGCTTCTATTGGCGCGACAAACACGCCGTCGAAATGTGGACGTCGCCCAGCGACTGCATCCAGCGCCCTCAAATCTGGGATCTGCTCCGGCAACGAGACAAAGACCGCACGTCGGCCGTCTGGTTCCCTCTGCACAGCAAGCTGTGCCCGGCCGACTACGTCTGCACCCCGGCGCCGATCCACAACCCCGACGGCAGCGAGTCGCTCTGGTGCTACACGCGGCCGGAACAACTGTACGGAACTCTGCGCGACGAATTGGGCCATTTCCCCCTGCACAACTTCTGGGGGCCCATGGCCGGCATCGGAGCCAGCCAGTGGATCGCCGACTCGGCGGTCCACGCGGCAAAGACGTGGCGCCCGAACTTCTTCTACATCTACCTCCCCCACCTCGATTATGCCGCCCAGCGGTCCGGCCCCGACTCCGCCGCCGCCGACCAGGCCGTGGCTGATCTCGATGAACTCCTCGGCTCGTTGTTCGAGCGATTTCGGGCAGCCTACGGCGACGATCCGCTCTGGCTGGTGGCGGGCGAGTATGCCATCACACCGGTGCGGCACGCGACCTACCCCAATCGAGTCCTCCGCGAGGCCGGCCTCCTTGCCGTCCGCGAAGCCGACGACGGGGAGCACCTCGATTTCGAGGCAAGCGCCGCCTTCGCCATGGTCGACCATCAGTTCTCCCACGTCTTCGTCAAAGGAGCCGACGCTCAGATCGTCCGCCGCGTCGCCGACCTGTTCACCGGCCGACCCGGAATCCACGAAGTGGTCGCGGGCGTTCAACTGGCCAAATACGAATTGGACCACCCCAGAAGTGGCGAATTGGTCCTGATCTCGACCCCCGACAGTTGGCAGGCCTACCCCTGGTGGTTCGACGATGCCCGGGCGCCCGGTTTCGCCCGCACTGTCGACATCCATCGTAAGCCGGGATACGATCCGGTCGAACTCCACTTCGACCCGGCCGCCAAATCGATTCCGCTCGATGCAACGCTCGTCAAGGGTTCGCACGGCGCTCCGGTTCGCGAAGACTACCAACGGACCGTCGTCCTCTGCTCCGAGCCGGGCCTGTTTCCCCATCACACCCGAATGCGCGACGTCGACGTCTTTGGCGTAATCGCGCGAGAACTGGGGATCGCCCCACGCTAAGCCCGTTGGAGTCCAGGCTTCAGCCTGCTGACAAACGGAAACCGTTCACGGCTCATCAGGCTGAAGCCTGGACTCCAACGAATCTGATGATCACCCGCCGGGCAAGAAGCCGTCAACAATGACACCCGAGCCCGCAGACCACGAAGCCGACCAGCCGCCGCGTCGCGACACGTTCACGATCGGCAGGTCCCTCCTGTTGACAGCCGGAGTGGCAGTCGGCCTGGGTGTCTTCTATCCGGGGGAGGAAACGGGCCGTCTGCTCGAGGTTGATCGGCTGCTTGGTCTCTACAACGCGCTCTTGATCGGCCTGGCCATCCCGGCCCCGCTGATGATCATCGGCCAGCGCCGCCGGGCGGGGCCGCCAATCGGACCCGGCGGGATCTTCGCCCTGATGACCGGATTGGGGAGCCTTCTCATGCTGCCCCCGGTGCTCGTTCAACGCCTCGTGGGAGGATCGCCGCAGAACGTCTCCCTGTTCTGCCTCTTCTACACGCTCCCCCTGGTTTCCGTCTGGTACCTCGCGGCCGTCCTGATTGCCGGCCAGGTGGGACGCAGCCTCTTCGCCCCCTCCACCCCCTGGACCGAACGCTACGGCTTCTTCCTCGCCGCCCTCTGGACCCCCATGGGCGTCTGGTGGCTGATCCGCTTCTACTGGGACGCATTTCAATAGTCGGACCAATCCGCGTAGCCGAGTCTCACCGAAACTCGCGAAACCGCACCTCGTTTAACCCGCTGCCGTAGGCGAGGTCGAGGGTCTGATTCGAAATAACTATCAGAGTCTACCTCGCCTGCGGCAGCGGGTTAAACTCACATTCCGCTACCTGATGTTTTTCCAAAAGGGGGGTTGCGCCCTTCGTCGAAGTCCGTCATTTTACAGGCATGAATGGAACAACCTGGTATGGAAATCAAACGGACGCGAACATCGAA
>JAAYAY010000253.1 GCA_012719125.1 Planctomycetaceae bacterium
CGGCGGCCGGAACGGCGTTGACCTTGATGGTCACGGTCGCCTCGGCCGAATTGGTGGTTCCGTCGTTGGCCTTGTAGGTGAAGCTGTCGGTGCCGCGATAACCGGCCGTCGGCGTGTAAGTAAACGTGCCGTTCGTGTTGAGGGTCAAGGTGCCGTGCGCCGGCTGGGTGACGACCGTGGCGGTGAGCGTGTTGCCGTCGGCGTCGGTATCGTTGGCCAGGACGCCGGTGGTCGCGGTTGTCGTCAGCGTTCCGCCCACGTTCACGGTGTAAGAATCGGCGACGGCCACCGGCGCGTCGTTTCCGGCAGTGACGTTGATCGTCACGGTGGCGGGCGTCGAATCGAACAGGCCGTCACTGGCTTGGTACGTGAAACTGTCGCTCCCGCTGTAATTGCTGTTGGGCTTGTAGGTGAAGGAACCGTTGCTGTTCAGGGTCAGCGTGCCGTGCGACGGCTGAGTCACGACCGTGGCTGTCAGCGTGTCGCCGTCGGCGTCGGTGTCGTTGGCGAGCACGCCGTTGGCCGCGGCAACCGTGAGGGTCGTGTCCTCGCTGACCGTGTACGTGTCGGCGACCGCGACGGGGAACTGGTTGTCGCTATCGTCGAAATTCGTGTCTCCCCGGCGAATTGCCTCGGCCAGACTCGCGTAACCGGCACCCGCTTCCGCCGCGGCCACCATATCTCGGAGGTATTCCGTCATGGGAGGCGCCGACGCGAAAAACCTGCGAATCGAGATGTACCGGGGCAGCAGCCCCTGTTCTCCGAAGTTGTTGTCGCCGAAGATCTCGTTTCCGCTGACGACGAGGTTGGAGATCACGTCGTTTCCGACGGTTGCACCGGAAACGCCGGATGAATCCTTGCCGTCCCCCATGGCGGTCGGCTGGCGCTCCGAGACCTGGTACGTTCCGGCGGGCAGATTCTCGATCTTGTAGGAACCGTCGTCAGCGGTCAGCGCCGTATAGCGAACCGTGCTTCCGGACGTACCGGTTCCGGTCAGTGTGATCAACACACCCGGCACGCCGAGTTCCCCCGCATCGCGAACGCCGTCTCCGTCGCTATCGACGTAAACGAAGCCGGAGACCGCGTTCTCGCTGGGGGCCGCGTTGGTGACGGTGACCGTCGCCGTGTCGGTCCGATTGTCGGTGTCCTTGATCGTGTAGGTGAAGGTTTCCTGTCCGACCTTGCCGGCGGCAGGCGTGTAGCAAATCTTGTTGTTCTCGATCGTGACCGTGCCGCCGGCCGAGCCCTGCGTGACCGACGTGATCGTGAGGGTCTGGGTGTCGTCCGGAGCGGACGTGTCGTTGGCCAGCACGTCGAACAACTGGGAGGTGCCGTCGTTCGTGACGGAGTACGTATCGTTCGAAGCGGTGGGATCGTCGGGTTTTGCGTTGACCGTGATCGTGACGGTTGCCGTACCCGACGTCGCACTTCCGTCCGTTGCCTTATAAGTGAAGGTGTCGGTGCCGAAGTAATTGGCGGCCGGCGTATAGACGAACGAGCCGTCGGGCTCGAGGTCGACCGTGCCGTGAGACGGATTGCCGACAAGCACGGCCGTGAAACTGCTGCTGTCGACGTCCGTATCGTTCTTCAGAACGCCGTTGGCCGCCGTGACGGTCAGCGTGCTGTCTTCGTCCACGCTATAGGCATCGGCGACCACGGTGGGAGCGTCGTTGACGGCCGTGATCGTGAGCGTCACCGTCACGTTGCCCGAATCGGCCGTTCCGTCGTTCGCCTTGTAGACAAACGAATCGGTCCCGTTGTAGTTTGCATTGGGCACATAGGAGAACGAGCCGTCCTCTTCCAGGGTCACCGTGCCGTGTGACGCCTGGGTGACGAGGACGGCCGTCAGGGTGTCGCCCTCGAGATCGGTGTCGTTGGCGAGAACGCCGGTGGCCGCGGTCTTGGTGAGTGTCGTGTCTTCCGTGAGCGTGTAGGCGTCGGCCACCCCGACCGGTGCGTCGTTGACCGGGGTCACCGTGATGGTGACCTCTGCCTTATTCGAATTGCTGCCCAGGCCGTCTACGGCCTGATAGGTGAAAGTGTCGGTGCCGCTGAAATTCGCAAAGGGCTGGTAGACGAACGATCCGTCGGAGTAGAGCGTCAGATTGCCGTGCTTCGGAAGATCGATGACCGCCACGGTGAGCGTGCCCGACGTGGTATCGTCGTTGCTGAGAACGCCGTTGGCCACGTCAACGGTCAGCGTTGTGTCTTCGGCGACCGTGTACTCGTCCGGGTAGGCGGGGATCGCCCCCAGGACGGTCAGCGACATGTCGCGCGACGCGACGTTTCCGGCCTTGTCGGTGATGTGCAATTGGTAGTCGTAGGGGCCGGTCTGGCTGGCCGTCGGAGTCCAGGCGATCTGGCCGGTCGAAGCGTTTATGGTCATTCCGCTGGGAGCGCCCTCGAGCGAATAAACGACTTCGCCTTCTTCCGGACTGTTGGCGTTGAACGAATACGGGGTGTCGATCTGGGCGATTTCCGGGACCTCGTTGGTCAGTCCGGCAGGCGCCGTCGTGTCGATCGTGATCTGAAGTGCTTCCGACGCTTCGCTGGTACCACCGAGCGTCTGGATCGCCGTGATGTTTCGCAGTCCGTCGCCGAGCGTGTGCGTGCCGTCCGTCGTGATCGTCACCTCGTCGGTCGAGGTCGTTGCGCTGCCGATAAGCGTGCCGTCGGCGAAAAGCTTCACTTCCGCGCCGACGGTCACTCCGCTGACCAGGAATTGCAGCACGGACGTTTGGTCTGCGTTGTTCTTCCGGGTGAGATTGTCATTATCCGAGGCTCCGGTATCGGAGGTGGCCAGAAGATCGATACCGCTGGGCGCGGCCAGATTCTCGCCGAAGTTGACGTCGGTCGTCGCGCGCCCGATTGCCACTTGGTAGCTGTTGAGACCGGCGGGAAGCGTTTCGATGTAACCGGGATTCAACTCGGAACGCACCCTGTAGCTGCCGGCCGGCACCTCGAAACGGTACGAACCGTTCGTATCCGTGATCGTCCAGGTCTCCCCGGAGTCGTAGGCTCCGTTGTTGTTGGCATCCAGGTAGATAGTCACGCCGGCCAGCGGATCTTCGCCGTCGTCGTACGTTCCGTCGCCGTTCTCGTCGAGAAACTTCTTGCCGGAGATCTCGCCCTGGCCGGTGACGCTCTGAATGACGACGAGTTGGTTGCCCGTACCCAAAGGCAAGCTGGAGTAAAGACTCGCGTCGCTTGTGCTGATCGTGGTATCGATGGTGGAAGCTGCCGTGATCGGCAGATCGGCGATCGTGTCGGAGGTCGTCATGTCGAGAACCTGACCGAAGACGGTGAAACCGCCGTTCTGATTGTCGAGGTTTGAACTGTTGTCTTTAAGATTGACGAAGAATTGGTTGGTGGCACTGTTGGGCAAGCCGTCCAGTTTAGCCATGGCGATCGTGCCGCGAACGTTGTGGAGGCCCGGTTCGTTCTGAATCTGGGCGTCGGCAGGGACGTCGGAGAACTGGTCCGTGTCGGTGAAGGTGGTCGTGTTGGTCTTGAACCCGCCGGCCTGGATGATGAAGTTCTCGACGGATCGGTGGAAGAACGAGTTGACGTAGTCGCCGTCGTTGACGTAGTTGAGGAAGTTGTTGACCGTGATCGGCGATTCGTCGGCAAACAACTCGACGACGATCGGGCCGTAGTTCGTATTGAGCGACACAACCGGATTGTCGCCGTAGACGAGCACGATCTGGTCGTCGTCCTGGACGACATAGTCCTCGAAGGCGGTGGAGACCTGGCCGTTGACGAACATCTGAACGGTCTTCGTACCGTCTTCGATGTGGCTGAGAAGCTGGTCCTCGGTCAGGATGGCGTCGGCCCGGTTGCCCGCCAGTCCGGCGTTGTTCTGCCAGATATCGAACAGGTCGCCCAGCTTCTGCCCGCCGGAGCTATCCAGGTAGACCTCGCCGCTATCGTCGACGGTGAACAGCGACTGCGTGCTGTTGTTGGCCGCCACCCCCAAGTCCGCGGGGATCTCGACCTCGGTGCTGTCGGCGAAAATGGCCAGGCGGAAGCTATCGTCGGTCGGCGTGGCCGAGAGAAGCGTTCTCGATTCCAGAGGCTCCAACCGAAGGCCTCGGGTCCGGCGGTGCAAGGGATTTCGAAGTCGCTCGTTTCGTCGCAGGTTCATGGCAGTCCGTCAAATCGAGGGGGCAAAGAAAGAGTTGCGAGGCGCGAGGCCTTGGTACGATTTTGGGCAGAACACGTCACGGCCGGGAATTGAAAAACCGCGGTCAGAAGGCAATTTCCACCAGCCACGTGCAAGATGTATGGGTCGTTCTCAAACTGCGGGTCCACGCTCGCCGTTCTCCCCCCCACCCGATGAGCCGGGTAACGCGGCCCACCCGTCTTAGACGCGACTCGACGCGGGAGAGTTCAAAAGAAACGCTTGCGACACCCGTAGAGGAGAGAAAGTCGAATTACATACCCCTTTTGAGGGGGTCGGCGGCCGTAATTACGGGTGCGATTCGATTGCGTGGTGGCTGGTAGATTCTCCTCGCCCACCTGCCCAACAGATCAGAGCCCCTGCGACCTCAGGTAAGCCGCGCTTCTCTTGAGAATGTCCTCCGAGCCGATGATCTCCAGCGTGGAACCTCGCACGTTGGCATCCTTGAGTACCTCGCACACCCCGGCGATATCGATGACGCCGTCACCGAGGGCGATGGTCGAGAAGCCGCAGCCGTAGAGCGTCCCCCGCTTCTCCACCCACTCTTCACCGAGGTCTTTCCAGTGGATGTGGTGGATCTTGTCCTTGAACACCCTGGCCATTTCGACCGGATCGGCGCCGCCCAGCCAGGAATTGCCCGTGTCGAGATTCACGCCCAGCGACTCCGGATTGCCGAGCAGATTCATAACGTCCCGGATTCCCTGAATTGTATCCGTCACCGGGCCGTGAGGCTCCAGCAGCAAATGAATGCCGTAGTCGGTGGCCATGCGAACGGGTGTGTAGAGCTTTTCGGCGATAGTGAAGATCTGCTGATCGTAGGTCAGCCTGTGAGCCCATTCGGAACGGGGATCCGTTTCCGTCGTGACCACGTCCTTGATGCCGATCGCCGCGGCGAACTTGATCGCTTTCATGATCTCGGCGGTGCCGAACAGCCCCGGGTTGGAGGGCTCGAGCAGCATGGCATGGGCGCAGACTGTAGAAGGCTCAATTCCGTACTTCTCGAAGAGCCGCCTCACTTCGAACGGATTCTCGTCCAGACTGATGGTCGGCGAGAATCCAGCAGAGCCCAACATGCTCCCTCCGGCATTCGTGTCGGTGATGTCGGCATGCGTGAATCCCATTTCCTTCGCTCGCTGAAGCTGCACTTCCACGCTGGCGAACGGTTCGATCAACAAGAAGACGCCGATATTCATGAGAGATCTCCAGTAGGTACCGGGCGCCGCACGGTTCCTGAATTCTCGAACAACGTTCCATACCAGGAACCGATGCGAAACCCGTAGTTTGAATCATCACGCGCTGTATTGGACCGAGGCCCCGTGCGGCGCCCGGGACCTGCTGCTTTTACGACATCCGAATCGATTGGCTGGCCTGGTCGAACAGGGCCACCTTGCTTTCGCGGTGCGAGAGAATCGCCATGGAGAGCGGCGCCTGGACTCGCACGGCCATGGCGATGTTGCACTTGGGCTGTTTCCGGGTCTTCACGCAGTCGAGCAGGTCGGCCCAGAGCTTGCCGGTATCGCCTTGTCCTTTCCAGGGCAGGAGGATCTCCTTCTTGTCCGCGGCGAAGGGGACGATCCGCACGCCTTCGCCCTTGCCGCCTTGCAGCATGGCCCAGGTGATGATCCCGTCGGTGCCGCGGATCACCGTGTCGGCCGGCACGTGGTTCGACAGCGAGTTGGTCATCACCACGCTTGGCCCGTCCTTGTAGTCGGCGATCACGTTGCACTGGTCGGGCACCTCGCGATCGTACTGGAAGGTCCCTCCGCCGCCGAAGACTCGCTCGGGAAAATCGAGTTCGAGGATGCAGAAGATGGGCGTGAAGGTGTGCACCAGCAGGTCCGTTGCCGGTCCGCCCGCATAGTCCCAATACATCCGCCACTGGAAGAAACGCGAGACCGTGTAGTCCACCTTCGGCGCGTCGCCCAGAAACCGCTCCCAGTTCAGGTCCGGTCCCGGCCTGGCGCTGGGATCGTCGATCTTCATTCGTTCGCCCCAATCGCCGCGGCGATAGTAGCTGCACTCCACGTGGACCGGCTTGCCGATGATCCCGTCGTGGATCATGCGGATGATCTCCGGGTAGTTGTCGTCGGCCATGTGCTGGGTGCCGACCTGCACGAGTTT
This sequence comes from Planctomycetaceae bacterium, assembly GCA_012719125.1. GTDB lineage: Bacteria > Planctomycetota > Planctomycetia > Pirellulales > Thermoguttaceae > JAAYAY01. The sequence continues at coordinate 6,302 of JAAYAY010000253.1, forward strand.
GCCGGTCTTTTTGGAGGTCTCTTCGATCTTCTTGGCCAACTCGAACTGGGCCCAGTGCGTCAGGGGCTTCTCGCAGTAGACGTCCTTGCCCGCATTGAGGGCGTCGATCGTCTGCGGCCCATGAAGCCGGTCGGGGCTGGCGATGCAGACCACGTCGACGTTCGGATCGGCCAGCAGCGCCTCGTGCTCGTCGTACATTTTGGCGCCGCCCGTGTTCTTGCTGGCCGCTTCCAGACGGGGGCGATAGACGTCGCAGACTGCCACGGGTTGAGCGAGCCCCTGCTCCTTGAAGTCGTTGACGATTTTCTGGTGGGCACGGCTGCGGCCGCCCGTGCCGATGAAGCCGACGCCCAGTCGCTCGTTGGCGCCTTTGGCGGTTTCGGCGATCACCGCCGGTGCGGCGATCGCACTCGCGGCAGCCACGCCGGCCGCCATCCCGGTTTGTACGAACTCACGACGTGTTGTCTTTCTCATGGGCCCTCTCCCTCCTTCATGGCTCTTGGTACGTGGATGTGGAGTCGTCGTGTGACAAATCCCAAATCCGAAACTCGAAATCCGAAACAAGACTCAATGCTACCAATTCAGACTCTCAAAGAAACTCCAAGGGCCGCGGGATTCTCTCACGGCAACGTCAGTTCTTTCAAGTTCTTCAGCTTCTGCAGGACTTGCCTTGAGCCTTCACTCAGCCCCACGTTTCCGCGCAAGTCGAGACGCACCAGGTTGGGGGCAACCTCCGGCAGGCTCGCGACAGCCTCATCGTTCAGGAAGGCGTTGGCAGCAATCAGCGTTTTCAGCGGCAGCGGATTGCTCCCCTCGTGGTTCAGCCCGGTCAGAAACGAACCGGTTACCAGGATGTCGCGGAGGGAAAGCGATTCCAGGCTCGGGAACTCGCCGAGCGAGCGCAGCGCGTCGTCCGTCACGCCATAGCATCGGGCGAAGGCCAGCGTGCGGATTCTCTCGGCCGTTGCGGCATGGGACGCAAGTTTGTCGACGAAGGCGGGTGAGATCTCGGCGTCTTCGACCGTAACGGATTGCACCTTGGGCAAGCCAACGATCACTTCGGCGAGTCCATCATGGATCGCCGGCCCGCCGAACTTCACCTCTTCAAGGACTTTTACGGCCGACAGTCGCTTCAGGTCTTCAGGCGACAGCCCCCCGCAGTTGCGCAAGTCCAGAGAACGGAGCTTCAGGCAACCTGCCAGGCGGTCGAGCCCGGCCCCGGTTATCCGGTTCATCTCGATCAGGGCCAGTACTTCCATCTGATCGCAGGCAACCACGGCATCGAGTGCCTGGTCGGTCATGCCGTTAAGCCGCCGCAAGGTCAATCGCCGCAGGTTGGGCATGGCACGCAGGATATCCGCCAGTCGCGCATCATCGATCGCCGCATCCTGCAGATAGAGTTCTCCCAGGTTGGCCAGAGACGCCAACTCTGCCAGGGTCGCGTCCGGTACCGAACTGAGGGCCAGACGTAACCCTTTCAAATCGGGAAATTCCAGTGCCGCACCTACCAGAGTCTCATCGGCAAAGACCCGGTCGCTTGCCAGGTCGATTCGCACGGGGAGGCCGTCCGCATCCAGTTCCATTTCGCCCCCAGCGGCCCCAATCAACTCGATGGCGGCTTTCTGCCGGTCAGATAATTCGTTGCGAGCAGGCGTTTCTTGGGCGACGGACACCGCGGGCGTCTCAACGGCCGGGTCATTACGACCGCAACCGCTCCAACCCGCTGTGCAGAACAGCATCGTCACCAGCAAGGCACGTCCCGTTCGCATTCGTCCAGCCTTCCGTCTCTAAAGAGTCCACGGCTCGCGCAGCTTCCGTGTGAACATCGCCTTGGCCTCGGGGCTCGGATCGACAAGCTCCTTCTTCACCGGATCCCAGGTGATCTTCTGGCCGGTGCGTACGGCCATGTCGCAGAGCAGGCTGATCACGTCGCTTCGCACGGCGTCGCGGATATTGGAGACGGGCGCTTTCCGCGACTTGATCGCCTCGGCGAAATTGCCCGATTGCGAGCGGCTCACCTGCAGGCTGTCGTCGTTCGGTGTCAGGGGTTCAGCGAGTTTCGTGGGGATCAGGGCAGGATCACTGGCCGCATTGCGTTCGGCGGCGCGGGCCACCTGGATCCAACCATCGGTGCCGATGAACTTTGTCCGATCGCCTCCGGGGCGGAAGATCAGGTCGACGTCGCCCAGCTTGATCTTCATGTCCCAGTCGTAAACCACGTCGTAGAGCCCTTCGGACGGGATCTTGCCCGTTCCCTCGACGGTCACCAGACCGCTCAGGTCGGCGTCGCTTCCCCAGACCATGATGTCGAGCGGATGGGCGCCCCAGCCGCCCAGGTAGCCGATCGAGTAGTCGAAGATCCAGTAAGTTCCCGGCGGCTTGCAGAGGTCGGCGGTGTAGGTTCGTTTCGGAGCCGGGCCGCACCACATGTCGAAATCGAATCCGTCCGGGACGGGCGCTTCGGCAGTGGAACCGCCCGCCGCGCCGTTGGGTGCGTCGATTTCGATGGCGTGTACCTTGCCGATGGCCCCGCGGCGGACCAGTTCGCACCCGTTCCAGCAGTGAGGCAGGCTTCGCTGTTGGGTTCCGTATTGAAAGATCCTGCCCGTGTCGGCCAGCACCTTCTCAATCGCCAGGTCTTGTTCGAGGGTAACGCCCAGCGGCTTCTCGATGTAGACGTCTTTGCCGGCCCGGGCCGCCATGATGCCGATGGGAACGTGCCAGTGGTCGGGCGTGGCGATATAGACGGCGTCGATGTCGTCGCGGGCGAGCAGGTCGCGGAAATCGGCATAGGCTTTCCCTTTGCAAACGCCGGCAGTCGCCTCGCGGCGATTCTGGTAGCAGTCGGAGGCGGCCACGCTCTGGAAATCGGGCACCCGTTGAACCTCCCGAAACAGGGCACCGCCGCGATTGCCGACGCCGATATGGCCGACTGTGATTCGCTCGTTGGCCGCAGCCTTTTCCTCGGCGCCCAGGGCACGACCGGGCACGAAGAACGGTGTCGCACAGCCGAGGGCCGCCAGCCGTTTGAGAACTTCTCGCCGAGGCAAGGTCCGCTTCGAGTTGGTCTTCATCGCGTGGGTCTCCCGTCTGCTGAAACTCAGGAAGCGAAAAATTCCGAATTCGGTCATTTGCCGCGGAATCTCGGGTCTCAGTATACTGGACGGGCAAGTCAAACGAACTACAAAATGGTTCAGTGAAAGATTTTGAACCATGAGCCGACGCGTTCCCATCTACACCAGCCAGGATGAAACCTACCAGGCCGACACCTGCCAACCGTTGCTCCACGCGGCGCGGGCGGGTCGGATTCGGCTGGAAACGCTGGTACACGGCCACTATCCGGGACGGCCTTTGCCGCGGAATGCCCTGCCGGGGCTCAAGACGGTGGGATACTGGGACGCGGAAGAACCGCAATCCTGGGGACTCGGCTGGCATCAGAACGAAGGGATCGAATTGACCTTGCTCGAACGAGGTGGCCTCGACTTCGCCGTGGAGGGTGTGGAGCAGCGGCTCAAGCCCAACGACCTGACCGTCACGCGACCCTGGCAGCGGCACCGGTTGGGCAACCCGCACGTCGGCCCGGGCCGGCTTCACTGGGTGATTCTCGACGTCGGCGTTCGGCGTCCTCACCAGACCTGGCGTTGGCCCTCGTGGATCCTGCTCACCAAGGCCGACCTCGACGAGTTGACCCACGTTCTCCGCCACAACGAGCAGCCTGTTTGGCACAACGCCGGGCAGGTTTGCGAGTGTTTTGTGCGAATTGCCCAGGCCATCGAATCCGACCGCGGCGGCTCCAGCGTCTCCTGGCTCACCGTGTTATTGAACGAACTGCTCCTGCATACGCTGGAACTCTTCCGCAGCCACGACGTGACGCTCGACGAAACGCTTTCCGATACCCAGCGGACGGTCGAACTTTTTCTCGAAGACCTCCGCTCCGAACGCCGGCATCTCGCGCAAGAATGGACCGTCCGCCGCATGGCCCAGTCGTGCGGGCTGGGAGTCACCCGGTTCACCGACTACTGCCGCCGGCTGACAAACACCACGCCGATGCAACACCTGAACCGGATGCGACTGGAGTCGGCGGCTCAATTGCTTCGTGAGGAGGAGCTTACCAACGCGCAGATTGCTGAGAGGTGTGGATTCAGTTCGGCCCAGTACTTTGCCACGGTTTTTCGGCGGCAGTTCGGGTGCACGCCGGGGCAGTATGGAATAGAATCAGAGGTGAATCGGCCATAGGGACCAGCGTTGACGATGTCCAGGAAACATCGATATCAGTTTCGGCTTCGTAGCCTGATGATCGCGGTGGCGATCGGGGCGATTTCTGCGTCCATCCTCGTGACCTACCGAGATTATGTTCACCATGGACATCGTGGCTGGGGAAATGAGTGGGTCGTCCGTGATCCTGAAGTTCCAATACTCATGGCGGTTTATGCTTCTGCCGTGAACGATCACGAGCCCACGTTGGCGTACTTCCTTTGGGCAGACGACCCGAGCATCACGCTGCATTACCCGCCGTCATGGTGGCAAGAGAAGTGGGAATACGCCGGACATGTCGTTCATGTGGAGGGCAAGCGAGTTCAACGCGTCACGGGACGCCTGCAGTTGTTCGTCGCTGTCAATGGCGGGAGGCCGTTTCCTGTCATCCTCGATGAGAAGGACGCCAAGAAATACTTTGGGCGGGACAATACGGAGTTCTGTAGCGAAGAGGATTTTCTTCGATTTTGGGATCTCCTTCAGAGCAAGTATCTTCGCAATGGTCACACGCTAGGAAATGGTCTGGATTCAACCGGGACAAACGCGAATCCTCAACCATAGAACTGCCTCGGCATTTGCCGCCAGGGATAGCCTTTCATGCGGTTGAATGAGCCCGGGGCCGTACGGGGCGAGACTGCAGCCAGGATAACTACAATGCGTCGACAAGCCCTCACAGGCAGAGACACTACGTACCGTCAACGCATTGACATAGTGCATTGCATTGCTATAATCAAGTAACGCAAAGGGGGGCTCGAATGACATTCCTTTGGATCGTCTGGGATGATGAAGACGACTCGCTTGGCAACGTGCAGCACATTGCCGAACATGGTCTGACCACGGATGAGGTCGAGGCGGTCTTGAACTCTCCGGATTCCACGGCCAACAGTACTTCGAGCGGGCTTCCCTGTGTGTTTGGTTTTACACCGACCGGCGAGTACATCATCGTCGTTTTCGAACGGGTTGATGAGGACTCGGTCTACCCTATCACTGCCTACCACGTTTCCGAGCCATGAGGAACACTGCAATGGCCAAGAGAACTGCGAAGGGCGTGACCCGCAAGAGGCAAATCTCCGCGCCCGAGAGCGAGCGGTTGAACAAGATCCGCGTGCAAGTGCAGCGAGATTTTCCGCCGGCTCCGGACCGTCCCCGTCCGGTGACTGGCGGTATCGGTGCGAAGATTCGGGCGGCCCGCGAGAACCAAGGTTTGACTTGGTACGCAGTGGCTAAGGCGGCGGGAATTCCAAATCCAGCGACGGTTCGCGACGTCGAATACGGGCGCGACACGAAACTCAGCAGCATCGAGGCAATTGCTGCAGCATTGGGCCTGGAGCTTGATCTGGTGAAAGCAAGCACGTGATCGGCCAAAGGCCTCCGGGGATTCCTCCGGGAATCACGCAAGGCCATCCGGCGTTCCCCACGTCCTCTCTGATCGAGGACAGAGTTCGAGGAACAATCGATTGCCTGGTGCCATAATAATGGCGCAGAAGATTGCAGTAGCCGGGTCGTTCTTTGTATAGTAACGCGCAGACCGCTCGATTCTTCCATCGATGCAGCATTCTCGTTCGGGCGGTTGAGGCGTTTGTCGGCGGCTCCAGAAAGTCAATCGCGATTCTTGAATAAGGGGAGGAAAATCCATGTCAACCGACGGCAATCCGTCGCTTTCGCGACGGCGGTTTTTGGAGCAGGGTTCCGTGGCGGCGCTCGGGGCCGCCCTGGCCAACCGCACGGCAGGCGCGAGCGACGGGGCGACCAAGGCCGGAATGAGGTATCGCCGCTTCGGACGGACCAACCTGACGATCTCCGAAGTCGGGCTGGGTTGTGCCACCGGGCTGAAGTCGAGGACGCTCGGACCGGATCGGTTCAACCGCTACCGCGAAGAGCTGCCTGCCATACTGCACAAGCTGCTCGAACTGGGGGGCAACTTCGTGGCGACCGGCCTGGGTTACCACGATACGGAAGAGATTCTCGGCAACGCCATGCGGGGCCGGCGCCAGGAAGTGATCATCTTCACTGCGCCCGATCCGCCCCGGGACGACGTTCCCACGATCATGGAGAGGTGCGAACTGAGTCTGAAGCATTTCCATACCGACCATATCGACTGCTACTTTTCCCACGGCCGCTGGAGCGAAGCCTTCTATGAAGCCGCCTTGAAACTCCGCGAACAGGGGAAGATTCGCTTCATCGGATTGAGCGGTCACGTGCCGGCCGAGCATCAGGCCCGGGTCGACGCCGATCAGGTCGACTTCGTCTTCCAGCCGTACAACTACATGGCACTGGCCAAGTGGACCGAAAGGTTCGACCGGAACGACGTGGAGGGGCTGTTCGCGTCCTGCAAGCAGAAGGACGTGGGCGTGCTCTGCATGAAGCCGATGACGGGCCACTTCGTACCCAACTGGGCCGAGGACAAGGCCAATCCGTTGGTTGCCCGGCTCCTGAAGGAACTGCAGGATTTCGGCAAATCGAATCTCTACCAGGCGATGTTGATGTGGGTGCTGCGGAATCCCAACGTCTGCGCCGCGGCGGTAGGAATGAGCGCGGTCGATGAGGTGACGGAGAACTGTGCGGCCGTGAACGGGCAGCTTACCCGGCGGCACGAGCGTCTGCTCGACCTCTATGCGGAGACTGCCACCGACGACTACTGCCGTTTGTGCGAGACTTGCGTGCCGCACTGCCCAGTGGGGATTCGCGTGCCCGATCTTCTCCGCTATCGCATGTACTACAAGAATTACGGCCATTGCGAAGACGCCCGGGAACTCTACGCAGCGTTGCCGCCCGAGCGGCAGGTGCCGGCCTGCACTCAGTGCGGCGCTTGCCAGGAGGCTTGTCCCAACCGGCTGGCGATTGTCGCGAAGCTCCAGGAGGCGCACGCTCTTCTGGCGTAGAGTCTTATTCCGGGGCGGACATCTGATACCACGTGTCTATGGCACGACCGACAAGTAACTCTCCGGCTTGAGCGGGAGTATTGGAATGATGGAAGAATGGAATAACGGGGGCGAAGTCAACACGATATTTGGGAGAAGATCCATGAGACAGCACCTGCTATTCCTGGCAGCGTGGACGCTGCTGATTGCCGCACGCAGTGCTGCGGCCGAGTCGATCGTCTGCTTGGGAGCCGACGAGTCGTCGGGAACGTCTCAAGCGGTCGTTGTCAAAGGCTGCGCCCTGGTGCACACGGGGCAACTGCTGCCGACGGACAAGGACGGTACCGTGATCGGCGGCACTGCGGTCGACGCCCAGTTGGCTCAGCTCCTTTTCAATCTGGAGACGGTGCTGGCAGCGGCCGAGTCGAGCACCGACCACCTGGTGAAGCTGAACGTCTTCGTAGACAGCCCTGCGACTGCCCTCAAGGTTCGCAGCCTGTTTGCCAAACGTTTCCCCGGACCGGTGCGGCCCGCCGTATCGTGGATATGCACGCCGCTGATCCTACCGGAGGCCCTGGTGGCGTTGGACGCCGTGGCGGTGGTACCGGAACAGAGCGGTCCGGCCCGGCCGAGTCCAAAGTGATCGTTGGACACACGCAGATTGCAGAAAGATGCGGGTTCAGTCCGGTCCAGTATTCTGCCACGGCCTTCTGGCGTCATTTTGGGTGTACGGCGGGGCGGTATGCGGTAGGACGTGAGGTGGGGTGCAGTCAATTTGCGCCCGACTGTGGAGGGGGTACTAATATGTCCTTTCTTGCCTTCATGTGAAACGGGACATATAATCCAAGTAGCAGCGCGACCGATATAGCACAAGAGGCGGTTTGTCTGGAGGCTTCACGCAGCTATGCCAAGCGTGGGATGAAATGTATCCAGAGAACCCTGTCTGAATCTTGGAACGAAAAGATGCCCATCATCGCACCGTCTGATCGCGAGGTAACCAGTCCCACCTTTGTGTTGGACTCAAGGCCGTCTCGGGCCAAGCGGATTCAGGATCTTCTTGGGTCGAGAACCGGCACGTCTCTCGTCAGAACGGTTACGAACCTCAGGGATGTCAGGGAATCCCTCGCCATTGCCGGCAGCGATTCGCTATGGGTCAGTTACACTCCGAACCTGACTTTTGAGTTACTGAAATCGGCTGCACGGTCGTCGTTGCGACTGGGTTCTGCTGTCTTGGTGCACGAGTTCAACAGTCAGAGTGTGCCCATGCTGGCGAATTCCTTCAGGGATGTTGTATTCGGAAAACCGGACTGCTTCCTGCCGCCGGAAGAACTGGCGGAGGTTCTGTCTGCCCCGAACCGCAAGGACCTATTCATCAGTGGTACCGTCGATCCGGACACCTGCACCATTACGTTCGGCCGTGGAAATCTGGATTCGATCGTCGTTCCGTTCTCTGCGTTTCGACCGAGCGGTGCCGGTGTTGTTCCCGACTTCTCGGATTTCGCGATCGCAGACTGCGGCCAGACGGTGCGGCTTGGCGAGTACGAAGCGGCCGTTGACGCAATTCTCTACGAGTTCGATGCGGAGTATCGAAGACGACTGAAGAAGCGGCGAATCGCGTCGCAGAAGACGTTTGGCGCATCCTTGCGCCGGTTACGCCTTCAGAAGAAAGTCGCAAGGTCCGACTTCCCGGGACTGTCGGAAAAGACCCTTGCGAGAATCGAACGCGGAGAGATTGTCAGGGACGCGATACGCCCACGAACGCTGGCTGCCATTGCGAAAAGGCTGGGCGTCGAAGTCGAGGAGATCGGATCGTTTTGACGCGACTGCGATTGGTTCGGCGCTTGACGGTATGCGGTCCCCAATTGCGGTTCACACCGGGGTTTCAACGAGCCCCGCCTCGCGCCCAATCCTGCGGGGCGCCCGCATCGAGCAGGACCTCGCCCTTGTATCGGAGCTTGCATGCCCCAATTGCCATTGCGCGGAGGTTCTTTCCGTCCTTTCCGGCTTCCACAGCGGCGACCTCCCCGTCCGTTTCCATGCTGTCGCAGCGAAGTGGTCCTTCGGCGTTTGCCTCGCGCAACAGGATCAGGTGGATCTGGTCACCAACCTGAACGCGAACGCCGTAGCCCCCGGTCGCTTCGAGCGGCTCGATCAGGGCTTCCGGCTCAGGCTGCTCGTCGAGCCGCTGGATTTGCATCACGGCCAGGAACTCTTCCTCTGTGGCCGGCTTCCCCGGTGTCGCGTAGAGATGCCACTCGGGAGCGTACTTCTCGGGCGGCACCGGCCGAGTGCTGTAGCCGTCGACCGGCTCGACGGGGAAACCGGTCGTGACTTTCAAGTTCACACCCCCGGGCGTAAGGAACCGGCCCCGCAACGCTGCTTTCGGGAAAGAGACTTGAAAGGACTTGCTGGAATCGTCCGTTTCGAGGGGTGCCACCGCATGGAGCATCCAGTCGTAGCGGGCGGCCCCTGCGGCGGAGGCGACCAGGTCGTGGATCACGACCAGGCCGGGCTTGATGAAGAGCACTCGCCGATCGAAGCGAGACAGCTTTCCATCGTAGACCTCCGGATCGGAGGCGTCGCCGATGGTGTAGCCGTAGTCGGGCGAGTCGAAATAGCGGGCGATCCGGCCGTCGGCGCCCGACTTGCACACGGCCTGGCCGGCTCCGTCGACCAGCAGTGTGTTGTGAGCCAGCGTGGTCATCGAGTAGGCCTTGAAGTGCGGGCTGCCATACCAGTCATAGTAGCCGCCGTCGACGGCCAGCTTCTCGCCGTAGGCGTTGATCACAAAACTGTTCTGGTCGGGGTGCTGATGTCCGGCGAAGTAGCGGCCGCTGTGCAGGGCCACCGTCGATCCCTGCAAGCCGTCGACCAGCGACGTGTTGAAAATCACCCAGCCCAAGTCCTCGTAGTGGATCGAAGGCGTCAGATCGGTCGGCGGCTTGGGGACCAGACCGTCCACCGGCTCTCGCTCGCCCGAGTACCAGAGTGCGTAGGGGTCGCCGGTTCGCAGGGCCAGTTCACGGACCCATCGGGTCTGAGCCGGTCCGCGTACGGAGTGGTTCGGTTTGCCCGTATCGGCGAACGAGACGGCCCAGGCGTTTGGCGGAACACTGTACATGGGAAAGCGGGCGGTCTGCCGCAGCCAGGGGTGCTGGTAGAGATCGATGTCGCAGACAGTGCGCATCAGGTCGGCATAGCCGATGACGAAACCCAGGCCGTAGCCCCAGTAGGAGATGCCTTCGTTGTTTTCTCCCTGCCGACCCAGGCAGCTCAGGAACCGGCCCAGGTAGAGTTGGCGAACCACCTCGGCCCATTCGGCGGCCCCGTCGTGCTCGCCCAGCAAGACGATTCCTGACTCGGCCAGGCCGAACGCCTGGAGCCAGGCATGGTTGTTGGCCTCGCTGCCGCGGAAGGGATTCAGTCGCTGATGAAACTGCTCAGCCCGCCGCACAATCGTCTCTCGCAATTGCTTCTCTTCCTCGGCCGACATGGTGTCGCGGCAGGCGTCGTAACACCAGTTCAGGCCGCGAAGCAGATGATGGGCCCCGATATCGCCGTACCGCATGGCGCTGCCGCCATCCGGGTCCCAGCGGCAGGCCTCCAAGGCGAGTTCCTTGGCCCATTGGGTCACCTGCGGATCGCCCGTCAACATGGCGTAGCCGCCGAGATTCTCGAGCCGTCGCCCGGTGCCGCCCGTGATGCCGCCGGCGACCTTTCCATACCAATCGATCCAGGTCGGCCAGCGCGGATCGCCGGGCACGTGTACGCCCGGATGCTCGGGCACGCCTTGGCGATAGAGCTTCTCGGCGTTCTTGACCAACTGCGCTTTCTGCGCGTCGGTCAAGTCGGGTTCGTCCAGCCGGGCGACCGGCATCAGACGGGGCCGCGGTCTGGCGGCCAGTGATTCCAGCGGCATGGGGGGCGTTGTGAAGCGGTGGGCTTCGGGCAGGACTTCGATTCGCTCAATATCCGACCAGCCCTCCAACAACTCGCTGCTGCTCCACACCCGCCAGTACCAGCAGCCTGGCTTCAGCGGTTCGGCCGGAGTAAAGAAGTTCCACTTCGTATCGACCGTCACCGTCGTGCCGTCCGCGAACCCGGGATCCAGGGAATACTGGAGTCGCTGGGGGCGCGCTCCGTCAGGCCGGGGCCACTGGAACATGGGCGGGTTGGCGGTCGAGTCACGTTCCCGATCCGTCAGGACGGACTTCCGCTGGGCCACGTCGATCTGGATGTTGTCCAGATACACCGTCATGCGAGCGTTCGTCTCGCCCTTGGTTGTTGTCTTGTCCTTCACGCGACCATAGACCTGAATTCCGGAGAAGACCAGCCCGGACCGCACGGTATGTTCCTGCCACGGCGGCAGGGCACCCAACGACACCTCGGCATGCCGCCACTCGGCGGAGAATTCATCGCTGTGCCAGAACCACTGTTCTCCGTCGACATAGAAGATCATCCCCAGATAGGCCCCTTCGAAGCCCAGCTCGATTTCGGTTCGGTAGTCGAACGACAACAGGAGGTTCTTTGTCAGCGTCACCGGCCCTTTGAGCCGCACGCCGCAGGTGGTCGCCGGGGTGGAGTTGTGCAGCCGCAGGCAGTGTCCTTTGCCGTCCAGTCCGCCGGGAACCACGTCCGCCTCAAGCCTCCCCCAGTCCAGACGCTCGTATTTCGAGAGGTCATCGCCTTGTTCGAAATCGATGCGTGGCAGTTCTGCGGCCGGTGCCCGGGGGATTGCGCCCGGTGTCAGGATGATCGACACGAGCAGACTCGCGGCCAGGTTGCCCCTGGTTCTTGCGCACGTTGTTGCCATCGGTTCGCTCCTGTCTGGCCGCTTGGTAGTCCATCGCCTCGCCTAAATGGACTTGCGTGATTCCCGGAGACATGATTCCGAGATAGTCGTTCCCCGCGTCATTCCCGCGCAGGCGGGAATCCAGTGGCGTTTGCCGAGGGCATGGATTCCCGCCTGCGCGGGAATGACGGCCAACGGCCCCCGGGAATTCCTCCGGGAATCACGCAAGGTCATTTAGCCGGCGGCTGCAAGCCGGTGGTGAACTGTTCGAAGTAGCCGGCCTGCTTCACTTCGGGCAGGTACGGCTGAAGCGTTTCCCAGGTGAAGAACGCCGCACCCTGGACGCCGTGGCGCTTGCCGATATCGAGGTAGTCTTTGAGTTCCTTGGCTTCGCGGATCTTGCCGTGGCTGGTGGAGATTCCCACGCAGATGGTGAACTCAACCGGCCTGCTAATTCCCTTCAGAACGTCGGCCGCGGTCTGGAATCGCTCGTCCAAGACCGTGAGGTACCTCTCGCCGTATTGCTCGCGATAGGAGTAGCCGGTGTGATTGAGCATGTCGAGGTATCCGCGGTCGGCCCAGGTTCGCCAATCGCGGGTGTTCTTGAGCTCATGGGCGCTCCACATGTAGACGGCGATTCGCGGCGCGGGGTCGAGGGCCCGCAACTCGCGGCTGATCTGCCCGACCAGTTCCGTAAGACACTCCCGCTTGAATTCTCGAAACGCGTCCTTGTACTGGCTGCTTCCCGGCGGGAATCGATCAGCCGGATGGGACTTCTCGAATTCGGCCTGCGCCACGGGGTCCATCTGGGCCTCGCTGCCGGGATAGCGGCAGTAGTCGAGCAGGATGCCGTCCGGCCGGTAGTTGGCCGCAATCTCCTTGAGCATCGAGACCACCCAGGCCCGGGCTTCCGGATGCCCGGAAGAAATGAAGCCCATGGGCTGCCCCTCCTTGTCGCGGAGGGCCCAGTCCGGATGCTGTTTGAGAATGCCCTCGGGCCGATCGTGCCCGCAGGCCAACACGCAGACGGCCGGATAGATCTGCAAGCCGCGCTTGCGAGCCTCGCGAACCATCACGGCGAGCGGGTCCCAGTCGCCAAACGCCCTGTCGGGAATCACCTGGCTGGCATATCCGGCCTGGCCGCGAGTGGAGGTTACGAACGGGATCAGAACTCGCAGCCCCGAATCGCGGAAGCGATCCAGATTCTCCTCGATGATTCGAACGCGGGCCGCCTCGTCGGGCGCATCGCGAAACCACGAGGACAAGTGAATATACGCCCCCATGAAGGGCTCGTCGGAACGTTCGGCTCCTGCAACGACCGAACCGGCAGCCAGCAGAACGAAGCAGGCCGGCAGCAGACATTTCACATTGGTCATCTCAGCCCTCCCTCACTCATTACCTACGGTTTCTTCTGGCTCGAATCCTTGGCAAAGAACTTGGCGATGTTGATCCCACCGCGAAGTTCCTCTTCGAGGAGCTTGATCCGCGTTTCCAGGCGTTCGACGGCGCGGAGGAGCTTGGGGATCGCGTTCTCGACCTCGCCCGGCGGCTTGGGGCGGGGCACACCCGGATAACCCAGGTGGCGAGCCAAGGCGGAGAACAGAAACACCGGGTCCTTCCGGCGGTTGGCCTCGGCGATCCTGCCTTCCTTCTCCCCGAACAGGACCGCCTTGTTCATGTCGGGATCTTTCTTCTTGTAGTGCTCGCTTCGCACATAGATCATGTCGGCGAAGTCGACGAGTCCCACCTGCTTGCGAACCGTTAGAATCCATTCGGACCAATGCTCGTCGTAGATGGGATCGCCGGCCATGGCTCCCAGGCCTGCATCGTAACCCAGCCGATTTCGGCACAGCGTCTCAAACTGATAGAAGAAGATTCCCTGGCGGCTTGCCCCCTCGGCCCGATACTTGGCTTCCCGTTCGAGGATCTCCAGCGCGATGCGAAAATCGAATCGTCCTTCCTGCCGTTCCGCCTCGGTGATCACGAAGGTCTGGAAGGTGGTGAAGTAGTGGCTCATGTGGGCCATGGCCGTGCCGAATCCGCCCGTGTGTTTGAGCTCGGTGCGCATGAAGTCGAGCGCCAGGGGGAGCCGCGACGTCGACAGCAGTTCCTGGCGGATGGAAAACAGCAATTCCTGGGTCGACATCCCCTGCTGCATCCGCTCGTTCAGCGTCCGGTAGAAGTACGCTTGTTCGACGTATTCTTCGCGTTCGAGCAATTGGGCCATCTTGTCCACACGCTTCAGAGTGTCCAGCCGTCGCGGTACTCTCGCTTCAGGTAGCGGTCGGCTTTGGGGCAGTTCGTTGCTTTCAGGTTCGGAGCGTCCCAGTCGAGCTTGCTGCCGATTCGATACGACACATTGCCGAGCAATACGGTTTCGCTCAGCACGCCCGAGTAGCCGAAGTGGCAGGTCGTCGTTCCGCCGTTCTTGCAGGCCTCGATCCATTCGGCGTGATGGCCGATCGAATCGGGGATGGTCGGCGCCGGCGGCTGGAAATCCGCGAACTGCTGCTCCGGCAGAAGCTTCCGCCGGTTGTAGTCGGCTGCAAGCATGCCGTTTTCACCCACGAAGAGTACACCGGCGGCCCACTTCTCCAGATTCAGCCCTCCGACGATCTCCGGTCGGACGGAGCCGTTGGTCCAGGTCAGCTTGACCGGCGGTCGCTCTCCTCGCGAGGGAAACTCATAGTGAACGGTGAGCTGCGGCGCCGTGGTTTCCGGGTGTGGCGGCGGCCCGATGGCTTCGACCGACGTCGGATGCCCCAACTCCAACGCCCAGAACGGCAGGTCCATGTAATGGCAACCGAAGTCGCCCAGCGTGCCGTTTCCAAAATCCCACCAGCTTCGCCAATTCCCGGGCACATAGGTTGGATGGTAGGGTCGCTCGGGAGCCGGGCCGAGCCACAGGTCCCAGTCCAGGTAGTCGGGAACAGGCGGCGTGTCGGTTGGTCGATCCTGGTTACCGCGGCTGCCGGGGTGCCACACGTGCACCTCGCCGACCGGCCCGATGGCCCCGGACCGGACGAGTTCGACCACGCGGCGATAGTTGTCGCCCGCATGGATTTGTGTGCCCATCTGAGTCACCAGGCGGTTTTCGGAGGCCAGTTGGGTGAGCAGCCGGGCTTCGGCCACATTGTGCGTCAGCGGTTTCTCGCAGTAGCAGTGTTTCTTAAGCCGCATCGCGGCCGCGGCGGTCGGGGCATGCGTGTGATCGGGCGTGCTGACCACGACGGCGTCGATCCGGTCGGCCACCTGGCCGAGCATCTTGCGGAAATCGCGAAAAGTCTCGGCCTTCGGAAATCGCTGAGAAGCGGCACCGAGGCGGTTGGCATCGACATCGCACAGAGCCACGATATTCTCGCCCGAGACGCCCTTCAGATTCGCGCCCCCGCGTCCGGCAACCCCGACCACGGCGATGTTCAGTGACTGATTGGGCGACTTCGGCGCGGCCATCCCCTTGGTCGCGACTACGGCTGCCACGGACAGGGCCGACGGAGCAAGGGCCGCTTGACGCAAGAACTTGCGGCGAGTCAAATGGGATTTCATCATGATTCTCCGGCAAAGGGCCGGCGGACGAAAGAAATCTACCCGCTAGACGCTCCAGGATAGGAAGAAGGCGTGTTTCGTCCGCCTGCCTAACATCGTAGTGATTCGGCAACATGGCTGCCGTATCATGCTAGCCGGTGGTTTGGCTGAGTGCAATGTTGCGCCGTCTCTCCCTCCAGAAAGCCCCCGCGTGATCGAAAACGTTGACACCCTTGCCGCCGCATTGGCCCGGCATCAGATCGAGTTGCCCGGCGACCAGGCGGCCCTTCTCGACCGCTACTGCGGGGCCCTCTGGGACTGGAACTCCAAGCTCAACCTGACCCGGCATACCGATTACGAGAAGTTCGTCGGCCGCGACGTCGTCGACAGCCTGGCGCTGGCGAAGCACCTCGGAGAAAGCGAGAAGATCCTCGACGTCGGCACGGGCGGCGGGGTGCCGGGCGTCGTGCTGGCGATCGTGCGGCCGGATCTGAAGGTCTCGCTCTGCGAGTCGGTGGGCAAGAAGGCCCGGGCCGTGGCTGACATCGTTTCGCAACTGGGACTCAACGTGCCCGTCTACCCGGAAAACGTCCAACAAGTCGTGCAGGTCTGGAACGGCGACACGCTGGTGCTTCGTGCCGTTGCCCGCCTGCGGAAGATTCTGGGCTGGCTCCAGCCGCACTGGGGCGCGTTCCACCGTTTGCTTCTGATCAAGGGTCCCGCCTGGGTCGAAGAACGGGGTGAGGCACGGCACCACGGACTCATGGCCGACCTCGATTTGCGGAAGCTTGCTTCCTATCCGCTTCCGGGGACGGAATCGGAGAGCGTGCTCTTGCAGATCATGCGGAAGGCTGAGTGATATCTCCGGAGTTCTCCTTGTTGCTTCCACCATCGCACGTCCCTGTCCTCTTGGCCGCTAGTTCGGCCGTCCCCGACGACTTTCTGCTGACCCCCACGTTCTGGCTGTCGTTGCTGGCGGCGTTCCTGTACGCACTTGGGGCACTGTTGCTCAAGCGAACCGCCACGGGGGCCGTCGACGTCTGGCGGATCACTTTCGTTTCCAATATCGCCACGTCGGTCGCCCTGGCCGGCCTCTGGGGATTCGGCGGGCAGATCCCTTCGCTCGACGCGTTGTGGCAGCCGGCCGTGGTGGCGCTGCTGTTCATCGCCGGCCAGATCACGGCCATCCTCGCGCTCACGCGGGGCGACGTTTCCGTGGCCACGCCCATGCTCGGGCTGAAGATCCTCATGGTCGCCTTCTTCACCTGGCTGCTGATCCATGAGCCGTTGCCGCCGCGGGTTTGGATCTCGGCCACACTGGCGACCGCGGCCGTCGCCCTGCTCGGGATCAGCCGCGACCGCGCCGGGATGCACCGGGCGGCCTTTACGGCCGGGCTGACCCTGATCGCGGCCGCCTCCTACGCCTGTTTCGACGTTCTGGTCCAGCGCTGGTCGCCGGCCTGGGGTGTGGGACGGTTTCCGCCGGTCGTGGGCTTCTTTGCCGCAGTCTATTCCCTGGTCCTCATCCCGCGCTTCCAACAACCGCTCCGCGATACGCCGGCGAGCGTCTGGCCTTACCTGGGCTTCGGCTCGGCCCTCATTGGCGTTCAGGGCCTCCTCATCATTTCGACCATCGCCAACTGGGGCTACGCCGCCGCGGCCAACGTGGTCTACAGTTTCCGCGGGCTGTGGAGCGTCCTGCTGGTGCTCGCGCTGGGCCGCTGGCTGGCCCGGGACGAACATGCCTTGGGCCGGAAGCTGCTCCTGCTGCGCCTCGCAGGGGCGGCCCTGTTGTCTGCGGCGATCCTGCTGTTGGTCAACTGACGGATGCCGGCGGCCGGTTGCTTTCTGCCCGCGCTATGTTTACTGTGAGCAGGGTGGAATCGCTTGGTCCTCAGGTCGTTCAACGTGCACACTTTGATGGAGGTAGTTATGAAGCGACTGATCTATCGGCCATGGCTCGTGTCTGCTGCCTTGTTGTTGTTTCTCGCCGTGGGAACGCCGAGTCGTGCGGAAGACCAGTCCGCCCGGCTCGCCGAGATCCCCAAGGCGATGCTCGGCTTCGTCGAGAACCGTCAGATCTCCGGAGCGGTTACGCTCGTCGCCAAGGACGGCCGAGTCGCCCAATTGGAGGCAGTGGGGCTGGCCGATGTGGAAGGCAATCGGCCCATGCAGAAGGATTCGATGTTCTGTATCGCCTCGATGACCAAGCCGGTCACCGCCACGGCCCTGATGATCCTCGAGGATGAAGGGCGGCTCGCACTCAGCGATCCCGTTTCCAGGTACATCCCCGCCTTTGAGAAGGTGAAACTCGACGGCAAGCCGCCCGCCCGGCCGATCACCCTGTTCGATCTGGTCACCCACACCTCGGGCCTCGGCGGCAGTCAGCAGAATCAGGGCACCCTGGCCGAAACGGTCGACGCCTTGGCCGAGCGGCCGCTCCAGTTCGAGCCGGGTACGAAATGGCAATACAGCCCCGGCGTGACGGTCTGCGGCCGGGTGGTCGAGGTTGTTGCCGGCATGCCCTTTGAAGAGTTTCTGGCCGAGCGGATCTTCCGGCCTCTGGGCATGAAGGATACGACGTTTCGCCCGACGCCCGAACAGGCCAAGCGGGTCGCCACCCTCTACCAACCCGGAAAAGACGGCCAATCCATCCAGCGGGCCGAGCACTGGCTGAATGAGATCTCCGAAGATCGCAGCCCGAACCCGTCCGGCGGGTTGTTTTCCACGGCCGCGGATTTGGCCCGGTTCTACCAGATGATTCTCAACGGCGGCGAACTCGACGGCCAGAGGATCCTTTCCGACGCGACCGTCCGCGAGATGACCCGCGTCCGAACCGGCGACCTGACGACCGGATTCACACCCGGCAACGGCTGGGGGCTCGGCTGGTGCATCGTCCGTGAGCCCCAGGGGGTCACCGCCATGCTTTCGCCGGGCACGTTTGGCCACGGCGGCGCCTTTGGGACTCAAGGGTGGGTCGATCCTCAGCGCAAGATGATCTTCGTGCTGATGATCCAGCGCACCGGTTTCGGAAACAGCGACGGCGCCGACATCCGGGGCATGTTCCAACAACTGGCGGTTGACGCACTGTGCCAATAGCCTTGGCCGCGTTCATCAAACCTTTGGAGAATCAACATGCAACGAACAGGTTGCCTTCTCTCAATCGCCATTATCCTGGGCCTGGCAACTTCAGCCTCGGCCGTCCCGCCCGTCGGTGAGGAACACATCTACAAGAAGGTCGACGGGCGCGAACTGATGATCTTCGATCGTATGCCCCACGGCTTCTTCAACTACGGCAAGTACGACAACAAGCCCTACTACGAAACGGTGCTCGCTGCCGACCGGTTCCTCGCCAAGCTTGGCTGGCTCCAGGGGGAGCCGACTTTGCCGAAACCGGAGTAGACTGATCTTCCCAAACGCACACGGCCACGCGGATCACCTCCGCGTGGCCGTGTTCAGTCACATCTGACAGCTCATTGCTCAAAGCTCACTGCTCACCGCTCCCTCAACGTCCAGCACGATCACCGTGGCAATCTTGTCCGGTGCCTCTTCCGGCAGGGCAATCACGACGGATCCGTCAGCAGCTTTCGCATCCAGCTTGCCGACGCCGAGGCACTCTGCACCGAGCACCTTGTTCTTCACCGGCACCGTCAACTTGCCGTCGGCCGGCCAGTCGAACACGTGCAGGTAGAGCCGCGTCTTGCCGCCCTCCAGTGCCTTCTGGGTACAGCGTCCCCAGGGCGTCTTGGCGAAGGGGCTGGCCTGGGTGCCGTAGATCGACTCGCCGCTGACTTTCATCCACTTGCCGATCGCCTCCAGCCGTTCGACGCTGGGAGCGGGAATGAGACCTTCGGCCGTCGGCCCGACGTTGAGCAGGTAGTTGCCGCCCTTCGAGGCAATATCGATGAGGTTGCGGATGAGCATCTCGGTGCTCTTCCACTTGTGGTCGTCTTTCTTGAAGCCCCAGGTGTCGTTCATCGTCATGCACGATTCCCAATCGACCCCGGCAAGCCCCGTGGCGGGAATCTGCTGCTCGGGCGTGCCGAAATCGCCCACGTACTCCTGGTCGCCCTTGTTGAGACCTTCCATGCCCTTGCGGCCTTTGCCCACGCGATTGTTGATGATCAACTCGGGCTTGAGGGTCCGCAGATAGTTGTAGATCTCGCGGGCGTCCGGCTCTGTGTACCAGTCGGGCCATTCCCCGTCGAACCAGAGTACCTCCGGATTGCACGTATCGAGCAGTTCTTTGAGCTGCTGTTTCATGAAGTCCATGTACTCGGTCTTGCGGCCGTCATGGATCTTCGTGGGATTGTAACGCTTGTCGCTGCCCCGATACTGGGCCGGATGATGCCAGTCCATGATCGAGTAGTAGGTGCAGAACTTGATCCCCTGCTTGCGGCACTCGTTCGAGAGTTGGATAAGCAGGTCCTTCCCGTAGGGCGAGGCGTCGACCACGTCCCAATCGGTCGCCTTCGTATCGAACAGGCAGAAGCCGTCGTGGTGCTTGGACGTGATCACGATGTACTTCACGCCCGCGTCCTTGGCGATCCGCACCCACTCGGCCGCGTCGAATCTCGTCGGGTTGAACTGCTTGGCCAACTGCTCGTAGTCTGCGACCGGGATATTCGCCCGGTCCATGATCCATTCGCCAATCCCGGCAATCGGTTTGCCGTCCCACTCGCCGGCCGGAATCGCGTAGAGCCCCCAGTGAATGAACATGCCGAACCGAGCGTCGCGCCACCACTGCATGCGAGCGTCGCGTTGGGCCGGCGTTTCCTTCCAGAGTTCCTCCCCCTTTGCTGGTTCGCTCGTCCCTATCAGGCCAACCAGTACGGCACCCAAAAAACACCCGGCGATTGTTCGTCGAATCATCGTTCTCTTTCCCCAGTTAGTTCCATGCTTCTTCCACAAGGAGGTCCAAGCCAAGTGTCCTATCTTACTCCGGCCCGCGACCACCAGCCACCCAGCTAACAGCACCTGCTGCCGGACCTCGATCGCCCAAATCGTCCAAAACGTCCACTGTCAACCAGGCACGCAAGTCACTATCATATAGCTATTTACGACACCCGCTCTGGCAAATCCAGGCGATCCTGCTAGGGTATCGTAGACGAAATCACGATACCACTTAGTTCTCTGCTCGAACACCACGGTTCAATGCTCACCGACCCCATGTCCGAACTCCTCACCCCCAAGCAGGTTGCCCAGGCAATTGGCGTCAGCGAGTCGTCGCTCAAACGTTGGTGCGATCGGGGTCTCATCGAAACCGTCAAGACGCCGGGCGGGCACCGCCGGATGACCGCCGCGGGCGTGATGGATTTTCTACGGGGGCGCAACCAGCCTCTCGTCCGTCCCGAACTCCTCGGACTCCCCTCGAATACCGGCAGAACCCAACGCGTTCTGGATCGAGCGTCCGACCAGTTCCACTCCGCCCTGGCCGCCGGCGACGAGGAGCTTTGCCGGCAGATCCTCCTCGATCTCTATCTGGCAAGCCATCGTCTGTGCGAAGTCTTCGACCTTGTGTTCGCGCCGGCCTACCATCGCATCGGCCAGCGCTGGCAGTGCCGCGAAGTCGAGGTCTACCAGGAACGCCGCGGCGTCGAGATCGGCCTTCGCATCCTCGGCGAACTGCGACGCCTGCTCCCCGACCTTCCGAGCGACGCCCCGTCGGCGTTTGGCGGCGCCTGGGAGGGCGATCCCTATCAGCTCCCCTCGGCTCTCTGCGAACTCACCCTGCGCGAGGCCGGCTGGCAGGCGACCAATCTCGGCTCGTCGCTGCCGGCGAGCACGCTCGAGGCGGCACTCGCCGAGAACCGTCCACGGCTCTTCTGGCTGAGCGTGTCCGCCCTGCCCGACGAAGACGACTTCGTGGAACAGCTCTCGCGATTCTCCGAGCTTGCCGGAGCCTCTCGGACCGCTGTCGCCGTGGGTGGCCGGGCTCTCACCGAATCGCTGCGGCAGCGGATCGGCTGCTCGGCCTGCTGCGACAATCTTCAGCAGCTTCAGTCTTTTGCCGCGTCGCTTCACCCGGCCGCCAATTCCCAACAGGACCCTCGCGAGACAAACCATGAACGCCAAGACGGACCCCGCTAACCAGCCGAGCGACGGCCAGCCCGTCGCCCCTCCGCTGCGAATCGGCATCTCGTCGTGCCTGCTCGGGCATGAGGTCCGCTTCGACGGCGGACACAAACACGACCGCTTCCTGACCGGCACCATGGGCCAGTACTTCGAGTGGGTGTCCGTCTGCCCCGAGGTTGAGATCGGACTTGGAATCCCCCGTCCCACCCTTCGGCTCGAACGGCACGGCGACGAGACTCGGCTGATCATGCCCAAGACGTCGCAGGATCACACCGACTCGATGCGGAAGTATGCCAAGCGTCGCGTCGACGAGTTGGCCGGGGAGGACCTCAGCGGCTACGTGCTCAAGAGCCGCTCTCCGAGCTGCGGAATGGAACGCGTCAAGGTCTATCCGAAAGACGGAGGCGGAGGCGGCGCCAAAACCGGCCGCGGACTGTTTGCCGAAACCCTGCTCGATCGTTTTCCGCTTCTCCCTGTGGAAGAGGACGGGCGGCTCAACGATCCGCGGATTCGCGAAAACTGGATCACCCGCGTGTTCGCCTACCGGCGCTTGCAGGACCTGTGGAAACCCAAGTGGTCGCTTGGCGACCTGGTGGCCTTCCACACGGCCCACAAGTACCTACTGCTGGCGCACTCCCAGAAAGACTACCGCGAGTTGGGGCGACTCGTGGCGTCGGCAAAGCAACTGCCGCGAAAGGAGCTTCAGGCCGCCTACGAAACCCAATTCTCGGACGCTCTGAAACGGATCGCTTCGCCCGCCAAGCACACGAACGTGCTGCACCACATCCTCGGCTTCTTCCGAAAGGACCTCGACGCCGCTTCCCGAGCCGAACTGCTCGCGCACATCGACGACTACCGCTACGGACGGACGCCGCTCGTCGTCCCCCTCACCCTGATCGCTCACTATGTCCGCATCCTGGAGGTCAAATTCCTCAAGGACCAGGTCTATCTGCAGCCTCATCCGCGGGAGCTGGCGCTGCGAAATCACGTGTGAAACCCGCCGATCGATTGACAGAGGCAGGCATGGCATCGAACGTCCCAAGCATCCGAATTTCCAGACTGAACGACCAAACAATCTGTTCCGGCGGCCGCTACGTTCTCTACTGGATGTCGTCGGCGAGGCGAGCCTCCTGGAACTTCGCGCTCGACCGGGCGATCGACCATGCGGTTGCTCTTCGCCTGCCGCTGCTCGTCGTCGAAACGCTCGCTTGCGATTCTCCTTGGATGAATCTCCGTCACGCCGCCATGATTCTCGACGGCATGGCCGACAATGCCAAGGAGTTTCAGCGTGCGCGGATCGCCTATCTGCCGTGCGTCGCTGCCGACTCGCAACGGCTGGAGCGATTCCTGGATACCGTGACCAGGCAGGCGGCCGTCGTGGTCGCCGACTGGTATCCGTTGCGGGAAGCGACGGAACTGGCGGCCTTGGTGGCAGCCCGAAGTCCCGTGCTGGTCGAACGGGTCGACTCCAACGGTCTGCTCCCCTTGGCTGCAACCGATCGGGCCTTTCCGACGGCCCACGCCTTTCGCCGGGTCCTGCAGCGCAGTTTGCCCGACCACTTGGCTGATTTGCCGTCGGCGAATCCCGCGTTACCTGCACGCTTTCCTCGGTTGGACCATTTCCCAGTGGAGACCGCCCGGTCCTGCCTGGTGGGGATTGAGCAGGTCCTCGGCAATGGCCCAGGCTTGGTGGCGAAGCACAGCACCCGGCCGAATGTTGTACGCGTCGCTCTCTCGGGCGGCAGTCGGGGCGGGCACAAGGCCGTCGCCCGGTTCCTTGAAGGTCGACTGGCGCGTTACGCTCATGAACGAAACCAGCCCGAGAGCGACGCTTCGAGCGGGCTCTCACCCTACCTGCACCACGGCCACGTCTCGGTCCATTACGTATTCGCTGAATTGGCTCGGAAGCAGGGTTGGTCGCCCGACCGGCTGGCCGATCGGGCCTCGGGCAGCCGCGAGGGTTGGTGGGGAATGGAGCCCGCGGCCGAAGCCTTTCTGGACGAGTTGGTCACGTGGCGCGAGGTGGGCTTCAACATGTGCGCCCATCGCACCGATTACGACGATCCGGAGTCCCTGCCCGATTGGGCCCGGTCGACGCTGGACGAGCACGCGGGCGATTGCCGGCCGTACGAGTACTCCTTGGACGAATTCCGCGACGGCCTCACCCACGACGACCTCTGGAATGCCGCGCAACGACAGTTGCGCAGCGAGGGAATTATCCACAACTACCTGCGAATGCTGTGGGGAAAGAAGATCCTCCAGTGGACTCCCGACTGGCAGACCGCCCTGGAGACGATGGTCGAGCTAAACAACACCTACGCCGTCGACGGCTGCGACCCGAATTCCTACAGCGGAATCTTCTGGGTACTGGGCCGCTACGATCGGGCTTGGGGGCCGGAGCGTCCGGTGTTCGGCAAGATTCGCTACATGAGCAGTGCGAACACGGCCCGCAAAGTCCGCGTTCGCAATTACATAGAGAGGTACCTGCAACCGGACGCCGGGTAAGGCGAGTCGAGTTTTCTAGGTTCCACTGCCCGACGAACTGGTGGAGGACAACCGCGGCGGTGGCGCCGAAGCCTCGAAGGCCTGATTGACGAGGCCGACCCGTTCGGCCGTCCATCCAGGTGGTTCGGTGACCGTCGCTTCAACCTGGGCCACAGTGCCCGGGAGTGCGTAGTTCTGGGCCACGGCCTGAACTGTCTGGAGCCTCTGTACGGTGACTTCCGGATTGCGCGACATCTGCACGTAGATCGTCCGGTGTTGCTTGGGAGCCTGGGTGAGGATCCAGTAGACCTTGTTCTCTCCCGCAGCCGTCAATTTGCCGGTGGTTTCATCGAAGTAGTGATCGCTGACGGTGTTCTGGAGTTGCCATCCGTTCTGCACCATCACATTGAAGGGCGCACGCACGGCCAGCCGGTCGGGCCCGAGAAAAGGCTCCGGCCAGCAGTTGTTTCGCTTGAAGTCGGTGACTACGGAATCGCAGGCCACGTGGAACCAAGTGAATTGGGCTTGGGCCCGCGGGACTGCGGCAAACAGGGTCAGCATAAACACGATTACAGCCAGCCGTCGAGCCATCGGATTTGCCTCGCTGATGAAACCGATTCCGAAAAGTGCATGGGCGTCCTGGGGGGGACTGTCCCGATTTTTGTGGCAGGATGCCGCAAAAATGGGACTGTCCCCTTCCGGCCGATCACGAGCACAAAATTCCGTACACGCTCGTCCTGGGCGGTCTACGGAGTACCAGCCCATGGCGCGCTATCGTGGATATCGGCGCGAAGGCGTGACGATTGGGAGAACCTTCCGAGAAAGCGATTAAGTCTTCCTATTCTTCCTAGATTCAATCAATGGCGATCTCAGGGGCATCGTGTTGGGCATGCGGACCAGAAGAATCTACCAGTTAGACGCACAAATGGGGCTGGACGGTAGATTTCTGGTTCATCCGCCTGAAGCGTATGTTGCTCTGAAAGCGGTCTATCCTGATCTCGCGGAGGTGCGACGCGAACGGGATGGAACGGTGCGTTTTTCAAGGCATGACTCGGGTGTCCAACGGTGCTTGTCGGCGAGTGCCAGACCTGGTAACCTTCGTCTGCCCGGTGAAACGGAGTCGGGCTCTGCTGGCGAGCAACCCGACAAGGGATAACCGGGCCGAGGGTGCGCCAACGGCGTTACCGGCTCCCGGCAGGTTCGCTTGCCGGGGGCACCTCTTTCTTGCCATTGGACACCCGAGTCATGCCTTGAAAAACGCACCGTTCCATCCCGTTCGCGCCGACCGCACAAGAGCGATAGCTTTCATCTTCACCATACGGTTCGAGCGGATGAGCGAGATTTCTTTGGTCCACCTGCCCGAACACGTTGCGGGCGAGTTCGAGGGGCCAAGAAATAAACCGGGCCCGCTTGTCTTGACACAAACGGGCCGGTTGGTGTTTCGCTCAGTGGCGATCCGATCGTGGGATCGGTCGTCATTTTGCGCAACCGCAGGCGGGCTCACAGGCCGGTTCGCAGCAGGCGGGCTCGCAGCAAGCCGGGGCGCAGCAGCACGCCATCCGAGCCTTCAGCCGGGCCAGCAGACCGCAACGCGGGGCACAGCAAGGATCGCAGCAAGCGGGCTCGCAGCAGGCGGGCTCGCAGGCCGGTTCGCAAGCGGGCTTGCAGGCGGGCTCGCAGCAAGCGGGCTCACAGCAGGCCGGTTCGCAGCAGGCTGGACGGCAGCAGGCCAAACGGGCCTTCAGCCGGGCAAACAGGCCGCAACGCGGGGCACAGCAAGGATCGCAGCAAGCCGGCTCACAGGCCGGTTCGCAAGCGGGCTC
>JAAYAY010000254.1 GCA_012719125.1 Planctomycetaceae bacterium
CGGATACGTCCGGTTCTCTCGTAGCTGACCTCGCCCACCGTTCGTCCCCCGCGGCAAACGCTTCCCGGCAACGCTCAGAGTCCGCGCCTGTTACCCAAAAACGGGCAAAATTGAACCAGGCCGAAAAGTTTACGTCGGCGAAGGAGTCAACTCCAAAGTGTGTCTTGGCTTGTGCCAAGGAATAGTGTTCCTGGAGATACGCTTGAAATGCCTGAAGACAGCGGGGACAGTGGCATCGCTGCGAGCGGCCGTTGTCGACAAACACGCCGTCGCAGCCGCACTTGGCGGCAAAACGGACCACCTCGGACAACCAGGTTCGCCAACCTTCGCTCCGCCAACAGGCCGCGAAGCGGTGGTTCGTCTTGAAGGCCGGATAGTACTCGTCCGGATAGGGGTACCGGTAGTACAGATAGGGACGGCCATCGGCGGAGCGCTGTAGCCAGTCCAGCGGATCGGCCGCCGGCTTCGGGGCGAGGCCCAGTGCCCGGTAATCGTCCCAGTGATCGTAGAATTCCCAGAAGCCCGTCCGGCGCTCGGGATCGCCGTCGAGGGTCATTGCGCAAACGTACGGCGTCACCCAGCGGACACCGGCGGCGTGGAGATCGGCCACCATCTGCCGCAAACCGGCAATCCGCTCTTCCAATTGGGCCGGACTGAGACGGACGATGTGCTCGTCCGTGCCATAGGCCTGGTTCTCACCTCCCAGGGCCTTGATCGGTCCCCAGCCGTGGTTCAGCGGCACGTCCTTGCCGAGGTGCAGCAGCGCCGGCGGGGCGGTCGCGACGGTCGGCACATAATCGGCGTTGCCCAGATGATCGCGGCCGTAGTCGAGGATATAGGTCACCGGCAGCGTCGTCGTCCAGCCCTTATCCATGTCCCGCGACAGGGCCCGATCGATTCGAGCGTCGGAAACGCCGCGGAACGGTTCGACCGTGGGTTGGGTATCCGCGGGCCGACTCCGCGTGCTGCTTGTCTTGGGTTCTGAGCGTGTATCCGTGGCGAACAACGCAACCCACTCAGGCCTCGGCGTCAGAAACGGCGAAAGCTGCGGTCCCAGATCCACCGACACGTCGTCGAGATACAACCCCTTGCGGGCCGGCCTCGAAATCTCCAGCGACCACGTTCCACCGTCCTGATTCTTGGGGACGGCGATCGCAATCCCGGTCCGCTCGTCGAAATCGCCTTCGTCTTGCGCAACGATCTTGCCCTGTGGGTCCCTGACGGCATAGGCCAGCCCCTCGCGAGTCACGTCGGCTCGCAACCCAATGGTGAATTCGTGAGTGCTTGCCGGCACATGGAAATAGAGCGGTCCCCACGGACCGACGGTTATCAACGGATGGCCGACGCCGCACCAATAGGCGTGCGGCGTCTCCTCCGGAACACGCACCTGCACCAGCGTCGAACCCGACAGCGATTCGAACGCACAGACGCCGTCCCATTCCACGTCGGCCGAC
This sequence comes from Planctomycetaceae bacterium, assembly GCA_012719125.1. Lineage (GTDB taxonomy): Bacteria > Planctomycetota > Planctomycetia > Pirellulales > Thermoguttaceae > JAAYAY01. Next base: position 1,455 of record JAAYAY010000254.1, read on the forward strand.
AGCCGAACCGGCTCGTCCGGCTGGACTCCCGCCGAAGCGGCCACGTTTCCGTCGGGACGTAGCAGGCGGACTTTCAGCAGGTCGCGGTAGACTCGATTTCCGGCCGCCACCGAGGCCACCTCACAACGCAGGTTGGCCCCACGCGGTGCGCGAATGGCCAGATAATTCCCATGCCGCAAGATGGGCACCGGGATGGGCGACGTTTCAGCCGCCTCGCCCCGAATAACCAGACAGGAACACACGATCAGGATCGTCAAATACGCGGTTCGCATCCTTCTCCTCCTGAGGCAAGCGGACGAAATTCGGTTTTCGTCCCATTCTACCCCTTCGCGATATCGGGATGCCAGCAGACGCAAACGAAAGACGGTGCTTCTGCGGAATTCGCGCGCTGAATAGTCGGACAGCGCCACGTCGTTGCAGTCTGAGAAGCTGAACCCGTTCCAGTGCATTCGTTTAACGCCCAGCCGAAGGCGCCGGCCGCACTACGGAAGCCGGCGCCTTCGGCTGGGCGTTAAACGAGCAACCCTCAGGAAGTTGCGATTACTGGCGACCTCCCTTCATTCTCTCCAGCCAATTTGCGTTCACCTGGTCTGCACTTTCGGAAATCGGGATGGAGTCAGGCGGCCAACGCGATGAGGCGTTGAGCCAGGTCGACGAATTTTTTGGGCAGCCACCAGGCGGCCTTAAGTATTGATAATTCGTTTTGCATCGTTTGTTGTCGTAATGCTTTGCGTCGGTTGGCGTGAGAAGGGCGGCGGTTGGCGTCGTCCCAAGGCGAGTCGCTTCGATCGCAGAGTTGAG
>JAAYAY010000255.1 GCA_012719125.1 Planctomycetaceae bacterium
CCGTATAGGCTTTGCCCGCGATCCGTTTGAGTTGCGTCGCGGTCAGATCGAAGTCGGCTGCGAGTTTTTCGGGTGTCGCGTTGCGGTACGGTTCACCGGGGAACTCGTTTTCCGAGTGGAAGGCCAGCCGGAGCCAATCGGCATTGTCCTCGAATTCCGGCTTGTACTTCTCGGGGAACATCGAGAGGGTGAAATCGCGTTCCGGCGTCGAGTTGAAGCAGTTCAGGACGATCTTCGTTTGATAGCGTTTGTGCAGTTCGCGGAGCTTCGCGAAATAGAAGCAGTCGAAGATGCTCTTGTACTGTTTTTGCAGAATGTCGCGGAAGCAGAAGCTGTGGTCGTCGATGTAGCAACGATACCGCTTGTAAGCGTTCTTCGCCCACAGAACGCGACAGGCAAATTCGACCGGCTTGCCGTTCTTTGTGCCGCGAGCCTTGAGAATGGACAAACGGTCCTTGAGCAGTGCGGTACCCATGAGTGCCCCGGAGATGTATTCCATCGGGATGACTGCACCTTCGGGATCGAAGACCTGAAGATTGCCCACTTCACCGGGCCGAACGACGACGTGAATCCGAAGCCGTTTGACTCCGTCGGCTCCCGTCTCCGTGCCGAGAATCGGATAGCCGGTTCCTTCCTGAAGCACGCCGCCGTCGAACGGGTACTCGAAGCGGAATATCGGTTTCTCCTTGAAGTAGAACTGGTCGTAATACATCATGCGGGGATCGTCGCTCGGAGCGGGGGGCGCAGGCGGAGCGGGGGTCGCGGGCTTGTCCGCCGCCGCCAAGGGTGCAACGGAAACGGCTGCGGCGGCAAGGGCGGAACTCCGAAGAAAACGACGTCGTGACGTACTCATAGAAATGCTCCTTGATGGAAGAGGTTGTCTGCTTCAGCTGCCACAAGCCGGCAGCGAACGTCCAACGCATCTTCATGGTACCTCGTCTCCCCGCAGATGTGCAATTTGCAGCTTCAACGCCCAATCAATGTCCGACTTGGCCTTCCCGCCGGGGAAAGGCGGCAACCGGATCGTGCCGGCCGCATCTGCGGTGATCGTCTCGCCGTCCGCTGCCGCGTCCAACCAGCGGCCTGTGCGCGGGTCATACCAGTGAACCTCACAATCTTGTCCGGCGGGCAGGCCGGACAGCGCGGCCCGCGGGCAGTCTTGCTCGAAGTACAGCAACACCAAGTCGCGGCCGGCCGTCGCCGCGCAATATGCCCAGCCATTCAGCGACTTGGCTTCGCCCGATCGGTTCGGTGTCAACAGTTCGACCGACGGCACCAGGTCCTGGTATCGGCGGCCTTCGGATAGGACGAACGTCTTCAGGTGCCGCAACTGGTCGGCTGAAGGCCACTGGATCACTTCCCAGATCGGATACTCGGAGGCCGTTTCGACCTCGCCGCTCCACAAGCCGCCCTTCCAGCCGCCGGCGCCGTAGATGTGGCCGCCCAGGCCGCCGGATAGGACGCTGCCGTACATGGCTGAGCGGCAGTAGCGGGCGGCCTTGTCCGATCCAGGCTCGGCGTCTTCCATGCCGTCGTAGTAGGGTTCGCCGTTGATGCCGGGCACCGGCGGCCGGGCCTGGAAAATCTCGGTCAAGTACCCGTAAACGTCGTGGGTGCGGCGGTTTCCGATCTGATGAAAGCCGAGCCAGCGGGCTTGGTCCCTGTGGCCCCAATTCTGTAATGAAGAAGGATTCGAGTTGGTCCCGGCCAGGGTGCCGAAGGGAGGATGGCCGAACCGCGCGATCACCAGATTCGCTGCTGCGTTCCAATCCTCGACCGGGATGCTTTGGGCAGGCGTGTCGAAATGGATCGGGCTGAATAGACAGATATTCGCCTGATACCGGCTCCAAACATACTGGATGTACCGCGTGTAGGACTCCGGCCAAGGGTAGTACTTCTTCCACGCCTGCCCGATGTCGCGGCGAGCTACTTCGATGAAGGGGACCATTCCTTGGCCGTTCAGATAGTCGACCTTCTTGTCGAGCGAATGAAAGTACTCCGGCCGGATCCGATTCAGGTCGGGGAAACACTGCTCGTATCCGGGCACGACACCAGGGAGTTGGAACGCCCGGCGTCCCTCTTCATCCGTCATCTCCTTGGCGCTGTCCGTCCCGGCCTGGGGCCAGGCCCAGCGCAAGACCATGTCGTCCTGAGTTTTCCACCGGGCGGGCTTCCCGTCGTTGGCCCAGTTCGGAAGCGCGGCGATCATGGCAATGCAGTTGAACTGCTGGCTGCGGCGGTAACGCACGTAGTCCTTGAAGCCCGCCGTGGAACTGAGCGGCCGTGGAGTGTCGTCTTCGTACCAGGGAAAGCGAAACGTGGGCGTGGCCCACCAGGTATCACCCAGCAAGAAGAACGGCGTGCCATCGGCGTACTCGAAGGCGTGTCCGTTGCCGCTGGGGCGGATCATGCCGCGCCGGCAGGGGTTGGCGTCAACCTCGGCTTCGGTCCAAGCGATGGCGGTGAACTCACCTTGGAGTCCCTGCAAACCGGGATCCGTCACGTTGGCGCCGCTTTCCCAAGTCCAGCGGCCAGGGGCCGTGGCCAGAATGCGGACTCGAAACGTTTTCCCTCCGTCCCAGAAACCGTAACACCGTTTCTCGAAGTCCGGCCCTTTCAGATCCACCCAAACCTGAACGTCGGTGTAGGGGTTTTCGTACTGCCCCTGGCTCTGGAGCGTGAGCTCCACCTTTTCCCAAACGTGCCGCGGCTCCGCCTTATCGGCGGCGGCCATCGTTTGCCAGATTAGCGACAGCGCCAGCAAAAGGTAATACGTTCGGTTCTTCATCATGAACTTCTCATCGCCGAATTGCACGACTACAGAAACTTGATGCCACTCCACCCTCGTCATCGCGTGAGAACGATCAGCCAATCGCTCGTCTCATCCTTCGGCGGCAAACCCAATGCGACCTTGCCTCCACCTTGGATCTTTGTGACCGAACCCTGCTGCAGCAGTCCTCCGTCACTCGGGTCGAACCATTGCACGCGGTACGTGCCGGGATCGCCGCTCAAGTCAAGCTCGGTCGTGCCCCCGTCGGGCAGATAGACCAGATACGCACTGCCGGGTTTGGCCAGGCAGTACTTGCTGTTGTCGTTTTTTGCATTGCCGACCAGGATGTCGGCGCTGGTCATTTCCCAAAAGGGAATCTCGTAGTCGCGGAAGAATTCCAACGCGATGCGGCAATAATCCCATGACTTGTCGCGACTGCGGAAGTCCTCGCAGGCCAGGTCGTTCTGAGGCAACTTGTAGCCGAAGTAGTATTCGACGCCCCCGCCGCCGGCCATGATTGTGCCCCAGAGCGTCGCCTTGCGGACGTCGTGGAGCGTATAGGGCTTGCCGTTCTGGATCGCTGCGCCACTGTGGCCTTCGTAGCCGGGATCCGGCGGCACTCCCATGTCGGCCGGGTTCTGCTCGTCGTTGGATACAACCCACGGCCGGCCGGCCTTGGCTGATTCCGTCAGCCATTTGAGGGTTTGCTGATGGGCAGCGCTCCAACTGTTCTGCAGTGAGGCCCCCGTCAGCACCGAACGATCGCCCAACAGTTGCGGATACACTCGGTCCTGCCAGTTCGGAAACGTGTGGACGACAACCAGATGATCGTAGGGGTCTGTGTCGTGGATGTACCGGGCCATGGCCCGCTGTTGCTCGGGCGACTGGGTGTTCTCCTCGCCCAGGTTCCAGTTCAGGGCCAGTTCATGGGCAAAACGAGCAATCAACTCGCGGCAGTACAGTTTCCGTTCGACGCCCAGGTCGCCTCCGTCCAGGGATGTGGATACCTTGTCGTCGCCCTTGTCCTCGTCGTGTCCGCGACGGTTGTCGTCGATTTCGGTTTCCTGCAGCTTGAAGTGCAGATACAACCCCAGTTGTTGCGCATGATCAAACACGACCTGCCACTGATCGAGTTTCGAACAGTCGTAGTGCAGTTTGTCGTTCCGCTCGATAAAGGGCCATACGTTGTCGCCGTCGCCGCCGGCGTTGTAGGAGAGAAAGGAAAACACATTGCAGCCTTTGGCGGCCAGGTAATTGAGGGCGCCGATCAGTCCTTTGCCTTTCCCGTCCTTCCAAGTCGGATCGCCCGGCCGCCAGTCCCGAAGATGCGGTTCATAGCGGTGCAGTTGCCTGGTCGGGGCCGCCTCGCCGGCTCGCGGTTTTCGGGCCTTGCCCGGTTGGGTTCCGTCGAAATCGGCGCAGGCCAGCAGCGTCTCCGGCGCGTCGGGCCCCGCCTTCAGGAAATAGCGGCCACTGCCGGCAAACCGCAGATGATGCCCGCCCACGTACTGCAGACGTCCTTCGCCGCGGAGGTCGCGGCCGGTTTTGTCGGTAGCTGCGACTTCAAACGACCCGGACTTGCCGTCGTACTTAGCCAGATTCTCCCCAGCCAACGAAGGTTCGAGGGCCGCAAGCCTGCCCTGGACGAAGGAAATCTGGTAGGTCCACTTCCCGGCCTTGTCCGGCGACAGGTGGGCTCGCCATTTCGTTCCGGCATCCGCCGAGCTGTTGGCCGCGTCGCCGTCGGCGGCGAAGTAACCGGGAACCACGTATTCCGGGGCACCCGACTCGTGGCGGAAGGTCACCGTCATGCGGTAGTCGGTGAAGGGATTGGGCTGGCTGTCCGTCTCGCGAGCGAAGGGCCCGTCCAGCGTCAGAGTCACCTTGTGCCATTGCTTCAATTCGCCCGAGACGGCGACGGCGCCGCTTCCGTCGCCCTGGGCGCCAGCGGCGGGGTCGCCACCAAAGGTTATCACGATGATAAATAGCCAGAGAAGGGCACTCATGCGCTCGAAGCTCGGGAGCCAAACGTCCTGGGAAAACGGCGGGCGTGGCAGCCCTGTATTCAAATTGATTGGCATTGTATTGCTTCTCCAAAGAGCGATTGTCCGCCGCCTGCTTGTCATGCGGAGGCGGGACGACTATGGTTTCTTTCCAACATCCCAATCGCTGCCGACGAATTCGGGAGCCGCTTGGCCGCTACACTTCGTGATAGGCCATCGAGCCCGGACCGCTCGCTCCGAAAGCGGCAGACGCCCTCGGACTCGGTCCGATCTCCACTCGCCCCTTCCGATCGGTTATGATATCCGCCGCCCCCCATGTTGGCTATCGTTCCATGCCTGCCGGTTGCAGCCCCCGAGCGAACCCGCACCCCCAGTTCGGCCGAGGAGATCGCGTTCGACAAGGCCGAGGAGGCGGAACGATCGGAAAGAGGGATGCAGCGTCTGCGTGGTTCATCCGGGATTCGCGCATGGTGCGCGCATGTTTGTGAAGGTTGGGTTGCGGGCTTGCCCTGCCTTGGGGGAACCGTGCACGGGTAGTTGGGGGCTTGGTTCCGGGTTTGTAGGCGTCGTGCGGGTGTGTTTCTGTGAAGGCCGGGTTGCGGACTTGCGGCGGCTTGGGCTCGATAGGTGGATGGTGGGGGGCGTTTTGGTCAACAGACGGAGAGAATTCCGGTTCGGGCGATGCCAGTTCGGCGAGGGGGCTCGGAAATGGGAAGGGGAATTCGGGGATGAGGTGTGGCGGCACGTCGGCGGCGGTGAGGCGTGGTCCGGCCTGTCTTATGCCGCGGACTTCGGATCCTTTGAGGTAAAGCCCGTTGCCGAAGAGGGCGAACATCCGCTGGATGTACTGATTGAGGGGGCGGATGACGTTTTCGCGGAAGAGGGGGGTGCGGAGGCGGGCCTGTCGTTTGAGGCGGCGTGGGGCGTGGGCCTGGTGGAGGAGGAGGCGGACAGGTGTATGGGCGGATGTCCATGTGTTCATGCGTACATGGTAGCAAACTGGCTGGATTTTTCAATAGGAAAGTTGAACATGGTTCATCCGGAATTCGCGTAGGGTGCGAAGTGCATGAAGAGTACCGGTGCCTTTTCTCTGTTGCACGATGACCATAACCGCTTGACAAGCAACCGTTTAGACGCGTCGGTAACAAGAGAAGAGGCACCGGTACTCCCGGGCGAGGATGGAACTACGCTTTCGCCGGATGAACCATAGTTGTCCTTTCGTCCGCTATCCGATGGTCAGTTGAGGATCGCCGCCAGGTCCTCTTCCGGCGTGCTGATCGGCTTGATCGCGAACTTGTCGACCAGCACCTGGAGAACGTTCGGCGTCACGAAGGCCGGCAGGCTCGGGCCCAGCCGGATATTCTTGACCCCCAGATGCAGCAGGGCAAGCAGCACGGTGACGGCCTTCTGCTCATACCAGCTCAACACCAGCGACAGCGGCAAATCGTTCACGCCGCAGCCGAAGGCCTCGGCCAGGGCCCCGGCCACCTTGATGGCCGAGTAAGCGTCGTTGCACTGGCCCATGTCGAGCAGCCGCGGGATGCCGCCGATATCGCCGAACTCCAGCTTGTTGAACCGATACTTGCCGCAGGCCAGCGTGAGGATCACGCAGTCGTTCGGCACCTGCTGGGCCAACTCGGTGTAGTAATTCCGTCCGCTCTTCCGCCCGTCGCAACCGCCGATCAGAAAGAAATGCCGCAGGTTGCCTGCCTTGACGGCCTCGATGACCTTGTCGGCCACCCCGAGCACGGCCTGGTGTCCGAAGCCCACCAGGATCGTCTTCTCCGGTTCATCTTCGGCAAACCCCGGTGCGGCCAGGGCCGCTTCGATCACCGGCGCGTAGTCCTTGTCGGGGCCGATGTGGACGACCCCCGGCCAGGCAACCAGACCGGTGGTGAAGATCCGGTCGTGGTAGGTCTCCTTGGGTTTCTGGATGCAGTTGGTGGTCATCACGATCGCGCCCGGGAAGGCGTCGAATTCCTGGCGCTGGTCCTGCCAAGCCCCGCCGTAGTTGCCAACCAGATGGCGATACTTCTTGAGCCCCGGATAGGCGTGGCACGGCAGCATCTCGCCGTGGGTGTAGATGTTGATCCCCTTGCCTTCAGTCTGCTTGAGCAGCTCTTCCAGGTCCTTCAGGTCGTGGCCCGAGACCAGGATCGCCTTGCCCTTGACCGGCGTAATGCGGACGGCCGTGGGTTCCGGATGCCCGTAGGTGCCGGTGTTCGCGGCATCGAGCAGTTCCATCACTTTCACGCTCAACTCGCCGACCTTCAGCGCCCAGCCCAGCAGATCGTCGAGCGACGGTTGCTCCTGGGCAAGGAAGTCGAGAGCCGCGTGAAACGTGGCGTACACCTCGGCGTCTTCCTTGCCGAGCACGATCGCGTGGTCGGCATAGGCGGCCGCACCTTTCAGCCCGTAGGTGATCAGCTCCTGGAGCCCCACCACGTCCTCGCCGTACAGGCCCTGCCGCACGGGAATCGCCAATTCCTGGCCTTGGAACGCCAGCGCGCTCGAATCGCTTTCCGGCTCCCAGGCGGCCGGTCCGCCAAGTTGCTCCGGTTGCCGTCCGGACTTTGCACAGGCGCTCTCATAGAGAGCCTTCGCCTGGTCCCGCAAAGCCGCGCCGCGGCGAATCAGCCCTTCCAGCCGCTCCGGGTCGAAATCGACGTTGGTCACCGTGGTGAAGAGGGCCTCGATCACGAACGTATCCATCTCGCGGCTCCGCTGGCCCAACTGGGCCGCCCGGTGGGCGTACATCGAGATTCCCTTGGCGACGTGGGTCAGCACATCCTGAAGTGCCGCGGTCGTCTCGTCCTTGCCGCACACTCCCACCTTGACGCATCCGGTTCCCTTCGCCGTTTCCTCGCACTGATAGCAGAACATGCTCATTCCTTACTCCTTCTGGTTAGCCCACCGGGTCTCGGTTTCGTTTGTGTCACTGGAGGAATTATCGCCCAACCGCCCACCAAAGTCCTTGATGCAGGTCAATCGAACACAAGATTCTTCAGTGTATTTCACCGCTTCGAGGCGTAGCCTTCGTCCAGTTCGTGATAAAGGGCACACAGGCCCTTGTGCAACCTCAGCCGGCTCTTCCGGTCAGATAATCTGAGACAGAGCTGCAGAATAGTCACGTCGCGGGTTCCTTCAGCGCTACCTGGTCGCGCACCTCTTCGAGTAGAATCTGGTTCCCGGTCCTATCCACCAATAGGAAGTCCAGCCCCCGTGAATTCCAGTCCCGCCGACGAAACCCTGATGCAAGCGACCGCCGGCGGCGACCTGGCTGCCTTCGAGCAACTGGTCGTCCGCCATCAGCAGTCGGTTTGGCGAACGGCCTACCGAATGCTGGGCTGCCAAGATGAGGCCGAAGACGTAGCCCAGCAGGCCTTTCTGAGAGTCTTCGAGGCCAGAGATCGCTATCGGCCGCAGGCCGCCTTCCGCACCTATCTCTACCGGATCGTCGTCCGATTGTGCCTGGATCATCTCCGCAAGAACAGGCCGGCTCTCGCCGAGCATCTTCTGCCCGTTGACGATCGCACCTCGGCCCAGCAGCAGGCGGCCGACAAGGAACAGACTGAGGCTGTGCAGCAGGCGATCGGCTGTCTGCCGTTCAAGCAGCGGACGGCCGTGGTGCTCCGCTACTACGAGGGGCTCTGCGGAAGAGAAATCGCCGAGGCCATGGACACCAGCCTCAAGGCGGTCGAGCGTCTGTTGGCCCGGGCGAGGGAGACGCTCGAAAAGCGGCTCGGCGATTATTTCCAGGATTAGCCGATTTTTCCGCGGGGGTTTTCCTGGCCTCGCCCGTTTGTTCTTGTGTGAAAGGAAATATCATGCGTTGCCGCGATGTCCAATCCAAGTTGGATCTGTCTGTCAGACAACAGCTTACGTCTGTGGAATCGGTGCAGATGGAAGCACATCTGGCGTCTTGCCCGGCCTGCCGCAAAGCCCTGGCGAAGCTACGGCGACTGGAAGATCTGCTGGTCGCCGCCCCGGTTCCCCCGATTCCCGAGGGGTTCGCCGAACGCGTGATTGTCCAGGTCCGGGCACAACAGACAGCCATGGCGCTACGGAAACCCGATTCTCGGTTCCCGGTGTGGGCTCGGCTTCGTTCCTCGACGGGGATAGCCGCCGCACTGGCGGCCGGGCTCCTGCTCGGGCTGTTCATGGGCCGCGACACCTGGCGATCCGGCGCCGGGGGGCAGGCGGTTGCCGCAAGTCAGCGAACCGATCTGTTGGCCGCCGCCGGACTGGAGCCTTTGATTGAGCGGGGAGGGGACCCGTTGACCCAGTCGTACTTGAGTCTGACGATGGCCGGCGATCGTTGAGGAAATTTTACCATGTGGAAGAAATCGATACCCTATCTGATCGTCGGTTCCGTGGCCTTGAATGTGGCGTTCGTAGCCATGTGGGTCGCCCATGCCGCCCCGGTGCATCGGGGGGAGGGACAGGCCGACCTCCAGGCCGGCCAGGAGGCTGTCTGGTGCCCGTTGCATCGCGAATTGAAGGTCACCGAGGAGCAATGGGCGCAAATCGAACCGCGTCTGCAGGAGTTTCAGGCTTCTGTGGCCGAGGCTTGTCAGCAGGCCGACACAATCCGGGCAGACGTGATCGGCCTGATCGCCGCCGACGAGCCTGACGTCGACGCGATCTACGCCCGGCAGGATGAGCTTCTGGCAACGAAACGGCAAATCCAGCGACTGGTCGTCGATCACCTGCTTGCGGAAAAGGAAGTGCTGACACCCGAGCAGCAGCAGCGGCTCTTCACGATGCTCCGCGATCGGACCGGCTGCACGATGGATCCGCCCATGTCGGGCTCGGCAAGAGGCGGGCTGGGCCGCACGTTGCAGGATCGAGGCGAAGATTGACGGACCGTTGTGCCGGCTTGCCCACGTAGTTTCTTCAAATGAGCTGAAGGCGAGGGTGATGAATACTACCCGTATCGAGACAAACCAGATGACGAGTACGCCCCCGACGACCGGAAACGGCCGAGTGGCCCATGCCGTCCACATGCACCCAATGGGCGATGTGAATCTGAGTTCCAAAGCACCCTCGCCCCGGGCATTGGCTCGCAAGAAGCGCCGCCGCAGAAATCGATTCCTCCTGCTGGCCTTCTTGATTGCAGCAGCGGCAATCGCCGCGGGAGCGTGGTTTGCATCGCGTGGTACCAGTTCTGCCAAACCGGTTGCCGAAACCGCCGCGGTCGAACGCCGCGATTTCTCTTCCACCGTCCTGGCCACCGGCGCCGTGCGACCCCAAGTGGGTGCCGAAGTGCGAGTCGGTGCCCGAATCTCCGGCAGGGTCGCCAGTCTCAGGGCCAACATCGGTGACCGTGTCACACGCGGCCAGGTAATAGCCGAACTCGAGAAGGCCGACTTGGAGGCCGTCGTCGCCCAACGCAAGGCCGAACTCGAGCTTGCCGAGGCGAAGCTTGCCGCCGTCGAGCGGCTCATGCCCACGGAGATCCAGAAGGCCCAGCACGACATCTCGCGATGGCAAGCCAGTTGCCAACTTCACCAGCAGGTTACCGACCGCGAGACACAGCTTCTCAGTTCCGACGCCACTTCGGCGCAAGCCGTGGAAGAGGCCCGGGAGCGTCTGAGCGTGGCCAAGGCCGAGCTTGCCTCGGCCGAAAAGGCCCACGAACTGCTGCAAGCCCGCTACGAAGAGGATCGCAAGCAGGCGTCGGCCGAGATTGCCCGGGCCCAGTCAGCCCTCGCCAACGCCAAGGTTCAACTCTCTTACGCCACGATCACCGCGCCCATCGACGGCGTGATCGCCTCGGTTTCGACCCAAGAAGGCGAGACCGTGGCCGCCGGCATGCAGGCCCCCACCTTCGTCACCATCATCGATCTCGATCGGCTGCAAGTCGACGCCTACGTCGACGAGGTCGACATCGGCAAGGTTCATCCCGGACAGAAAGTCCTGTTCACCGTCGACACCTTCCCCGGCCGGGAGTTCAAGGGGCGAGTTACGGCGATCTATCCCAAGGCCGTCATCCAGGACAACGTGGTCAACTACGACGTCGTCGTCGACATCCTCGACCAACACGGCGGCATCTTGCGTCCCGAGATGACGGCCAGCGTCACCGTGCTCCTGGAGCAGAAGACCAACGTGCTGGCCATTCCCGCCAGGGCCGTCAAACGCCACCAGGGCAAGAACGTGGTCTACCTGGCCCGAAACGATCAACCCGAGATGCGTGAAATCACCGTCGGCTGGAAAGACGGCCAGTGGATCGAAGTCCTCGGCGGTCTGGAGGAAGGCCAAACCGTTCTGCTGGAAACACCGGCCACGGGCGAACCCGCGTCATGACCTTCAAAAAGGGGTCAGGACTCATTTGTGCGAAGCACCCGAAGGGCCGCTTGCGGCAAATGAGTCCTGACCCCTTTTTTGGCGCCTTTTTGAAGACCGGCCATTCACCTTTCGAAGAAAGGCAGATTCATGCTCCAGTTGGAAGGAATTGAAAAAACCTACCTGAGCGGCGAGGTAGTCACGCCCGTGCTCAAGGGGATCTCTTTCGAGATCCGACCCGGCGAGTACGTGGCGATCATGGGCGCCTCGGGCACCGGCAAGTCGACCTTGATGAATATCCTTGGCTGCCTCGACAAGCCGACCGCGGGCCATTACAGGCTCGACGACGTGGATATGGTCAATCTCGGCGACGATGAGCTGTCGCACGTGCGGAATCACAAGATCGGCTTCGTCTTCCAGCAGTTTCATCTGTTGCAGCGGACCACCGCGCTGAAAAACGTCCTCCTGCCGCTCATCTACAGCGACGACTATCCGGAAGAAGCCGAAGATCTGGCCGAAAACGCCCTGGCGATGGTCGGCCTTGCCGACCGGGTCGATTACCGGCCCAACCAGCTTTCCGGCGGCCAGCAACAGCGAGTCGCCATCGCCCGGGCGCTCATTACCAATCCTGCCATCATTCTGGCCGACGAACCGACGGGCAACCTCGACAGCCGCAGCGGAGCCGAGGTGATGGCCATCTTTCAGCGGCTGCATCGCGACGGCCGGACCGTGATCATGATCACCCACGACCGCGACGTGGCCCAACACGCCGGCCGGATGATCGTGCTCGACGACGGGCGGGTCGCCGAGGACGAACTGGTCGACGAACCTCGGGACGCGGAGGCGGAACTTGCGGCCATGGGCCAGACGGAGGAGGCAGCCTGATGCGAGTATTGCGTATCGCCGGAGAAGGAATCAACTCCCTGGCAGCCAACAAGCTGCGAACGTTCTTCATGATGGCCGGCACGATCGTCGGCATCGCCGCCCTCACGGTGATCATGGCCATCGGCAAGGGAACCGAAAAGAAGGTGATGAAGCGGGTCGAGGTCTTCGGCCCCCGGGCGATGATGCTCATTGCCGGCGGCGGCCGGGCCCTCCCCCCGCCCGATACCAGCGTCACCACGCTCACCCTGGAAGATGCCCAGGCCATCCGCAACGAGGTCCCCAACCTCGAGTTCGTCGCGCCGCAGGCATGGCAATTCGACGTCAACCTCAAGCACGAGGCCAACCAGATTCAAACCGTCGTTTGGGGCGTCGAACCCGAGTGGCATCAGGCGTGGAGCTGGCCCGTGGCCGAAGGTGCTGAAATCACCGACGAAGACGTGGCGACCATGAACCGCACCTGCGTCATCGGCAGTTCCGTCAAACGCGACCTGTTCGGGGGCGACGATCCGATCGGCAAGAGTCTCTACATCAATAAGGTAAGCCTCACAGTCAAAGGGGTTTTGGAACACCGCGGCACAAGTGGAGGCCCGGGAGGCGATTTCGACAATCGCGTCATCATCCCCATCACCACGGCCATGCGGCGGGTGATGAACGTCGACCACGTGGGCGCGATTCGCATCGTCACCCAGGATGCCTCCCTCATGGAGCGGCAGGCCCGGCAGATCGAAGACCTGATCCGCCGGCGCCATCACATCACGCCGGACGTCGACGACGATTTCCGCATCATCACTCCTGCCATTATCGCCGACATGGTGCGCGGGACGTCGCGGACCCTGTCGCTCTTGTTGACGGCCCTGGCCAGTCTGAGCCTTCTTGTCGGCGGCGTGGTGTTGATGAATATCCTCCTCATCTCGGTGGCCGAGCGGACCAAGGAGATCGGCCTGCGCCGCGCCGTCGGCGCAACTCGCGGCGATATCTTCGCCCAGTTCCTCACCGAGTCGCTCAGCGTCACGTTCCTCGGGATGCTGCTGGGCAGCGCCCTGGGCGGTGCCGCCTCCCTCGCCCTCGGCAGGCTCACGCCCATGCCGGCCGTCGTCTCCTGGGAACCGTTTGCCCTGGCGCTCGTTTTCGCCCTGCTGGTCGGTACGTTCTTCGGAGTCCAACCGGCTCGCCGCGCGGCACGATTGCGCCCGGTGGAAGCCCTGCGATGAAGTCGTCGAAGAATATCGCCCTGTCCCTCGAGATCCTCACGGCCCACAAGCTCCGCACCCTGCTGAGCATGCTGGGCATCGTGGTTGGAGTGGCCACGGTCATCCTCATGGTCTCGGCCGGCAAGGGTGCCGAGAAGAGCATCCTCGATCGGATTCGCGGCATGGGCACGAATTTGATTACGGTCACGGCGGGCCAAACCCGCGTGATCGCCGGTCGCCAGCGGCAGATGAGCACAGTCACCACGCTCATGCCCGACGACGCTCAGGCCGTTCAGCAAGAGTGCCCTTCCGTCGCCTTGGCAGCCGCGGCGATTGATCGGAAGATGGCCACCCGCTGGGAAGCCGAAATGGCCAACACTTCCGTCCTCGGAATCGATCCCGAGGGGCTCCGCATCCGCAATATGGCTATCGCGTCAGGCCGCCTGTTTGACCAGGACGAATGCCGCGGCCGCCGCCGCGTCGCGATTGTTGGCCCCACGGTCGTCGAGAACCTGTTTCTCGGGTCCGATCCCGTCGGCCTCACCTTTCGCATCGGCCGCGTGCCCTTCGAGGTGATCGGAGTGACGGAGCCCAAAGGCGTTGACGCGAACGGAGTCGATCAAGACGACTTGGTGATCGTTCCCCTGGAAACGGCCATGCGGCGGCTGATGAATGTCGATCACATCCAGGCGGTCTACGTCCAAGCCCGCTCAAGCGACGTGCTCGAAAAGGCGGAAACGGAAATCCGAGAGTTGCTCCGCCGCCGCCACCGGCTCGGCGACAAGCCCGACGACTTCACCCTTCAGAATCAGGCCACACTGCTTGCCACGGAACGCGAAACGGCCCAGTCGATGACCCTGCTCATCGGCAGCGTCTCGGCCATCTCGCTCCTGGTGGGCGGCGTCGGGATTCTGGCGGTGATGCTGATCTCGGTCCGCGAACGGACCGGTGAGATCGGCCTCCGCCGCGCCCTCGGCGCTCGCCGCGCCGACATCCGCAACCAATTCCTGCTCGAATCGGGCCTGCTCTCCGGCACCGGAGGCCTCCTCGGAGTGGCGATCGGTCTCGGCTCCGCCTGGGCCGTTGCGGCCTCGGGCTACTGGGAAGTTGTCCTCTCATGGCCCGCGGCCGCGGTCGGCTTCCTGTTCTCCGTCTCCCTGGGCGTCGTCTTCGGCCTCTATCCGGCCCTGCGGGCGGCAGGGTTGGAGCCGATTGAGGCGTTGAGGTCGGAGTAACGCCCTTTGACCATGGAAACCAGACGCCATAACATTCGAATATCCGAATCCAAGAATCATCCGTTGCCGGCAAACAGAAGATACGTTCCGGGGACGACGGGTCTCAAGATCACCTCGCAGGATGAGCTTGCCTTCGAATACGTCGGACCCGTCGAAATCGTCGCGTTTGCATATCTGAAAGCACCGATCGATGAAGCTTGGCCTGATTATCACTCACACCGACGCCGAAACAGTCTTCAACGCCCTGCGTCTGGCGCTCTATAGTCTGGAGCAGGGCGACGAGGTGCGGATCTTCCTCTCCGGAAAGGGCGTCGATATCGACAAAATCGACGACGCAAAGTTCGACGTGAAGCGACAAGCCAGCCAGGTTCTCGAGGCGGGCGGACAGTTTCTGGCTTGCGGAGCCTGCCTCAAACTCCGCCAGTCCGAGGGATCCGAGATCTGTCCCCTGTCCACCTTGAAGGATCAATACGAAATCGTTCGCGACTCCGACAAGGTAGTTACCTTCTGACCGTCCTCGACCCCTGAAGGAGACGTTGCCTTGACTCAAGTGTTCGACCCCGTCGCCGACGACTACGACCGGTGGTACGACACCCCGAAAGGCCTCGCCATCTTCCGCGCTGAAACCGAATGCCTCCGCCGGCTCACCGGCAAGTGCCCCGGCCGCTGGCTGGAGGTCGGCGTGGGCACCGGCCGCTTCGCCGCGGCCCTGGGCGTGACCGACGGGGTCGATCCCTCCGCGCCGATGCGAGCCCTGGCCGAGCGCCGCGGCATCCGAACCACCCACGGCTCGGGCGAGTCCCTCCCTTACCCGGATCAGAGCTTCGACGGCATCCTGACGACCACGACCCTGTGCTTCCTCGCCGATCCGCAGAAATCGCTCCAGGAATGCGAACGCGTACTGAAAGACGCCGGCTGTCTGATCGTGGGGCTCGTTCCGGCCGACAGCCCCTGGGGACGGCTCTACCAACGAAAGGCCGCCGAGGGGCACCCGCTCTATTCGGCGGCAACCTTCTACTCCTCGGATGAAGCCGTCCGGTTGGCTGCCGTAGCAGGCTTCCGGCTCCAGCAGGCGTTTTCCTGCTTGCTCTCGCCTCCTGAGTCCGTCGCCCGTGATGAAGAACCGCACGAGGGAATCGTCCCGGATGCCGGATTCGTGGCCATGGCGTTTGCCAAGACGTCCTCTGACAGGCCTGATTGATGACGTCCAATGAAGACTCGTGAAAGCGGCATGCCGGAACAGTGCCGATTCTGGTGCGAAGCAGTCGGCTTCGAGTGCCAGTCCTCCGGCCGGATCGAGTTGCCTCCCTACCACTACGGTTTCGTGTTCCACAAGCCGCCCAGGCCGCTGTAGTCCCCGGCATAAGTACTAGCAGGGCCAATCACGGAGCGCTCGTGTTGACATGCTTGCATATCTGGCCAATAATGCATCTATTGCGATGTTCGCCTGCCTGACCGCTGCCACGTCGAAAGGTGCGTTGGAATGAGTACTCCCAGAGACCCTGCACGTTATGAGTCGCGCGCTGCGATCCTCAAGGCACTTGCCTGCCCGGCACGCTTGATGATCGTCGACGAATTGGCCGAGTACGGTGAACGTTCCGTGCAAGAATTGACCGCCATGGTCGGCACCGACGGTTCCACCGTGTCGCGGCATCTTTCGACGCTCAAGAACGCCGGCGTCGTCGCCAGCCGAAAATCTGGCGCCACGGTCTACCACAGTTTGCGAATGAACTGCATCCCCAAGTTTCTCGCTTGCGTCGAATCGATGCTTCGCGAAAACACCGGGGTCAAGGCGCACCTTTGCAGGGACTAAAACACCGCCGGGACGATGCCGTTCAACCGGAACTAAAGCAACCGTGAGACCTGCTCGATGTGGATCGTTCGCCTCGCCCTTCGCCGCCCCTACACCTTTGTCGTGGCGGCACTGGTCCTGTTGTTGCTCACGCCGTTCGTCTTGCTGCGCACGCCGACCGACATCTTCCCGTCCGTCGATATCCCCGTGGTGAGCGCCGTCTGGATGTACAACGGCCTGAGCGCTCAGGAAATCGAGCAGCGGATCGTGTTCAACCACGAACGCATGATCGCAACCCTCGTCGACGACATCGAGCACATCGAGTCGACGGCCTACAACGGCGCTGCCGTCGTCAAGGTCTTTCTCCGGCCCGGGGCATCGGCCCACCGAGGAGTATGTCCGCCGCCTGCGACTCCGGCTGAACCGCGCTTTTCCCGGAGTCACTTTCTACTTTCTGCCCGCCGACATCGTGAGTCAGACCATCAATTTCGGTCTGCCGGCGCCGTTCGACGTCCAGATCGTCGGCCGCGATCAGCAGCAGAACCGTGCCGTTGCCGGCCGGTTGGCCGAGAAACTTCGCCGCGTCCCCGGCGTGGCCGACGTGAGGGTGCAGCAACCGGCCGACTTGCCTCGGCTCCAGTTCGCCGTCGACCGCGTCAAGGCCTCGGAGCTTGGCTTGACCCAGCGCGACGTGGCCAATGCGATGCTGTTGAGCCTCAGCGGCAGCAGCCAGGTGCAGCCCATGTACTGGCTCAACCCCAAGAAGGGCGTCCAGTACCTCGTCAACGTCCGCACGCCGCAGCATGCCATGGATTCCCTCTCCGCCCTGAATGTCATCCCCGCGGGGATCGGCCAACCGGGAAGGGGCGACGCCCAAGTGCTTGCCAACCTGGCCACGTTGCGGCGATCCACCGGTCCGCCGATCGTCAACCATTACAACGTCATGCCGGTAATCGACGTCCTGGCCGGCACCAACGGCCGCGATCTGGGCGGAGTGCTCCGAGATATCAGGCCCCTGGTTGCCGAAGCCGAAAAGGAGTTGACGAAAGGAAACTTCATCGTGCTCCGCGGCCAGGCGCAAACCATGGATTCGAGCTTCCTCGGCCTCGGCCTCGGGCTGATCGTGGCCACGGCCCTGATCTATCTGCTGCTGGTCGTCAACTTCCAGAGTTGGCTCGACCCGTTCATCATCCTCACCGCACTGCCGGGTGCGCTGGCCGGCGTCGTGTGGGGCCTTTATCTCACCTACACGACCCTCAACGTGCCCGCACTGATGGGAGCAATCATGAGCCTGGGGGCTGGCGCAAACGGAGAAGCTGCGCGTTTACGTCTGCGTTCCCCAGTCCCACGCACTCGGCGTCGTGCCCGGCCGCAGCGCCCAAGTGCTGATCCCCGAGAAGCCGAGCGAGTCCTTCCCCGCGCAATTGGTCCGCACCGCCGGCGCGATCTCCGCCGATTCGCGTACCCTGCTCACCGAACTCGAAGTCGACAATTCACAAGGCCGTATACTCGCAGGAAGTTACGGACAGGTGAAATTCGCCGAGGCCGAGGGGGACCGGCCCCTGACTCTGCCGGGCAACACCCTGCTGTTCCGCGCCGAAGGTCCGCAGGTGGGCGTGGTCCAGCCCGACGGTACGGTCGAACTCCGCTCGGTGAAGCTGGGCCGTGATTTCGGCCAGACCGTCGAGATCCTCTCGGGCGTCGCTCCCGCCGACCGCGTGATCCTCAACCCGTCCGATTCGCTGGCCGACGGGGCAAGAGTGCGTCTTTCGAACGATGAGAAGACTCGCCGGTGAATGCCGTGCACACGTTCGTGATGGTTACCGTCATCTTCGTTCTATCGATCGTCATGATCATGAGCGGTCGGGGCGGCGGCAGCTTCTACGTCGCAGCGCTCGTTCTGCCGGGAGTCACTATGCACACGGCCTCCACGACAAGTCAATTCTGGCTCGCATGTCATCGCTCCTCGTCCAGCTCCGTTTTCTTTGTCCTACATCGTCGCAGCCAGCTCCGAGGTGCAGTGCGGGCAGCGGCTCGCCTTGATTGGAATTACCGAGCAACACTGCGGGCATTCCTTGGTGGTCGGATCGGCGGGCGGGGGCGCCTTCTTGAGCCGGTTGATCTGCTTGATCACCAGGAAGATGGCAAAGGCCACGATCACGAAGTCGATCACGCTGTTGATGAACATGCCGTAATTGACCGTCACGGCTTCGGCTTCAGCGGTCTTCTCCCGCAACGTGATTGCCAGACTCGAAAAATCCATATTGCCGAGAAGCAACCCAATTGGCGGCATGATCACGTCGTTGACCAACGACGAGACGATCTTGCCAAAAGCCGCCCCGATGATGATCCCCACCGCCATGTCAACGACATTGCCTTTCACGGCAAACTCTCGAAACTCTTTCAGCATTCCCATTGTCGGTCCTCCTGCAAGCAGCCTTGTCAGCATTTATTGGAACGAACGCATTGTCGTCGAGTACCTCGGATTGGCCGAGAGTCCGAAACAATGTACCAGTTCTGCAGACACATGGGTCACTCCGTCTATGTACGGGATAATTCATCCTGAAATCTCTGGGACGGATCCCCGTCCCACCGAGCTAACGCTAAAGAATCTCATAGGCATCGATGAGTACATGGGATTTCAATCGCCCGCCCTTCGCTATCGCAATGATCCTGTTCAGCCACTCGTATTTGCCCGCAGGTGCCTCGAAGAACAACGCCTCACGAAAGTAGTATTCGGTGGGATCGACCTCCGCCCCGGACATGATTCGTTGAAGAACCTCGGGTGTCGTGTACCGAATCCCGTGGCCCTTCAACTGAATCGTCACACCGTCGTCCGTCAGCAGAGTCACCCGAACGTCCAACTCGGCCACTCCGTCCTTGCGAATGAGTTGAAAATCCGATCCGCCCGGTTGTGCAACGCCCGATATGCGATCTCCGGAAAGCGAGCCTCCTGTAACAGGAATAAACCATCGCTGGCCGAGCGGCCCATCGATGATCTGCGGCGGATCGACATTCGCTCTGAGTTGAAATAACGGCTTGACCTCGATCATACGGTTTGCTCCGCTTAGGTAGTCAGGTATTACTGTCAAAGCCCTCGCCGCATGTGCTCGTAGCGGCCAGACTGAAGGATGCTCATGCCTCAGGCCCCCGGCTCACTTCACTCGATATCCCAGGCCCTCAATCTCCTCGACGACTCGATCCCGATGGTCGCCTTGAATCTCGATCCGCCCATCCTCGACAGCGGGACGGCAATCACTGCTGTGCTTTTTTGACCTCTTGGACCTCGCCAGCTCGTTTCTGAAATACCTCCAGCCAGTTTCGCATCAAGGCTGCCCGGATCGTCTTCATTTCCCGGTACTCCTCCGGTGTTGTTCCCCAATAGAATCCGATCCAGCCGTTGGCAACGTTCCTCGACCCATCCAAGAACTGTTCGAACTCCTGCATGGAGGATTTGTGTACGAACGTCTCCTCGATGACCACAGGTTTTCCAACGGCGAAGCCCGACAGCTTTTCCAGGGCTTCCTCGACCTTTCCTTTTTCAGGGTAGAGGTGGACGGAGATGAAATCGAGTTCGGGTGCAATTTCCTCGGGCACGAACCCCGATGTCATGCCGGGACGATCCAGACTCCAATGGACGAGCCCAACCGTGACCAGATGACGCCGGTCGTGCTTTCGGATCGCCGTCACCAACTGACGGCACCACTGCCGGGCGACGTCCGGCCGATGACGTTTGTTCCGTTCCAGGGTAATGAACTGGACGAAGTACCCGGATTCGCCTCCCCCCAGAGACGGTCCCAGCCAATCCGTCCTGCTGCCGCCGGACACCACCGGCTCGTTCATCAAGTCATAGCAGAAGATGGCGGGGCTCTTGACGCAGCGTTCGGCTATCGCCTCCCAGAACCGGGCCTGGACATCCCACCGGTCCTGTTCTGAGAGATCGTCGTACCACTTGGGCACGTCCTTCTTGCGGTAGCAGGCCAGTCCGGTGATGTCGAGGTAGATGCCGGTCTTCTCGGCCAAGGCGACCAACAGTCCCAGACGTTCCAGGTTCGCTTCGTTCACCGTCTCCGGGCCGGTCATGAACTTGGCGGTCTGGAGGTGAATCCGGACCACGTTCGCTCCAAGCTGTTTCATTTCTCGGAAGTCTTCCTCGACCGTGGGCCACTCCGTGTCCCAGTAGTCCTCCAGCAGTCGGCCCGTTTCATCGTGGTCGTAGTTGAACCCCCAAGGCACGAACGGCTTGTCGGAATCGGAGAGGACGAAGCCCTGTTTGTCGTCGGCGACCTGCACCCACGGCATCTCGCCGACAGCGACTCGGCTGATGATGACGGTGAAGATCACGGACAGCCAGACTATGCGGTGAGACATTCTCGAACTCCTTGCATCCTTATGTCCGCTTTTCATAACGGCTTGCCGCATAGTACGTGTCGGCGGTGATGTAAACCGGCACGCCGAACATGCGGTGGTAGATCCCCATACTGCGGGAATGGTCAACGTGGTCGTGCGAAATCAAGACTGCATCGATGTCCGCTACGTCCCGCCTACGGAGGGAGAGTCCCTCCTTGACCTTGATCCCGCTGATCCCAGCGTCTATTAGCAATTTGACGCCATCTGCCTCGACATAGATGCAGTTGCCGTTGCTGCCAGACTGGAGAGAGATGACTTTCATGGCCGCATTATACCGTCGCTCGATCCATTGCGGGAATTGGTGAACGGCGATTCGTCTTGTTTCCTCCGGCAACACATGCTTCTCGCTGCCCGTGCATTCATGAGCCGAACTGGAACACTTCGCCTGATTCCGAGAGCCTAACCCCAGTTATGGAGCCAGTACGAGTAATCCTCGACCAACTGCCGGTTGCAGTCCCTCTTCCTCAACTCCAACTCGTCGAGAGGTAGGGTCACCACACGTCGTTCGTGGCGAGCCTCGCACAGGATGCCATACATATCGTCGATCATCGGTTCGTCATCGGGATCACCGAGGCCAGTCACGTTCACCTGGATCGTTCTGCTGGAAAAGGGGCCGGGTAGTCGGCATCCCTGATGCCGTGTTTGACTCGCACCTTGTCGCCGACCTTGAACTTGGGGACAGGCAAAGACGCACGTTTCTTCTTCGGCATCAGTTTTCCTCCGTAGATTGGCATCCGGCCCCTGATCACTTCCGTTTCCGTGACTTCACCTTCTTCTCAGGAGCACGCTTAAGGACAATGCTTGAGTCGTCACCGAAATGGATGAACAACCTCCCAGTCAGCACGTCACCGTCGAGGACCATCCAGCCACGCCCCTGAGCGGCTTCCATCTCGTCATGGCCGTCCCAGGTGAACTCGACGGCAGGCTTGCCGTCCCGTTCGCCGAGCCGGTAGTCGATCTGGCCTTGTACATAGCCGAACTGAAAGTCACCCGAGTCCTTGGCATCGAACTCGAAGTAGCCTCGGACTTCCTCGTCAATGAAGTCCCGGTCCCACTGCTCCATGGACTCGATCAGCCAGCGGCCTAACACCCAGTTCTTTGGTTTAGCTTTGCCCATTGGCGTGCTCCGTCATAGATGGCCCGTCCCCCGGCCATGCCGAGGGGGGGCAGAATCCAACTCACATTCAACCTCAACAGGCACGATACCGGTTGCATCCTCTCATTTTCCATTTTTCCAGATTTCCAGGATTCTAGAAACCCGCACCTCTGGATACGCAGCCGCGGTCCTGCCAAAGACATGTCGATCTGCGGATTTCACTGTCGCAAATGCGACTTCAGTCGGTAAGGCCCCATCTCCCGCTGGTGCAGTGGCTTTGTTCGGCGACAATTACTATGCCCCTCGAGCGACAATGAGAATTCCCGGTTTCGGGTGCCGGTGGGGGAACCGGGCTGGCACTGTCCGCCAAATCTACGGACTCTTCAACGTGAACCCCGTGTAGTGCAGGCCGGCCTCGTCGTTGAGAAGGACGGCCCCGCCAGGCGGGAAGTACTTCCGAAGCGCGTCGAACGGCGGCAGCGTGTGGTTGCTGAGGGCCCTCTCCAGACCCGCAAACGGGCCGCGACGGGGCCGGCTCCGCTCGGCCTCTTCTTTCTGCTGTTCCAGCCGGATCCGCTCGTACCAGGCCTCCGTACGCTCGGCCGGACGCTGGAAACGGACCATCACCGGATCGCTGCCGCCCGTCAATTGGCCCATCTCGGCAATCATCGTCGCGAAGTCGTCGGCCTCGGCCAGCGGCTTCAGCCCACCCGCCTGAGTCGCGGCCACGGTCTTGAAGAGCGACTCCCGGTCGGCAATGATCAGCGTGTCGTCGAGAATGCCCACGCAGGGCAAGAACGGGCGCCGGCGGCGTTGCGGCTGGTCGGCCGGCGGTTCGGGTCGGATCATCTCGTAGTAGACGACGTCGCCGAATTCGCGGCGCATGAATCGAACTGCGTGCTTCTGAACGACGTGCCGCAACAACTCGTCGCCGCCCGCTTCCGGAAGAAGCTCGAACGCCAGCAGGAAGGCCTCGTTGTTGTTCTCGGCGATCGGCTTCTCGATCCACCGCACGAGGGTGAACCGGCCCGTCAAGGCCGGCAGGACTTCCAGCAGCAGATCGACCCCAAGCGGCCCGCTCATTCGTGTGGCGATGAATTCGTCGAGGGCCCCTTCGCCGCGAAAGCTGTCGAAGAGCGTTCGCAGCTTGTCGATCGTTGCCGGCACGTCCCAGTGAATGGTGATGTAGTCGGAAGCGTCGGCAGGAACCCAGCCGGGCGGCGTCATCTTGCCCGCCTTGGGCTGAACCAGGTCGACGACGCCTTTACGCGGCGTATCGAGCACGAGATGGGCGTGCCACAGGCTGTCGTAGGGCCCGGCGTCGAGTTCCACGGCCCCGCCCACCGCCTTGATCCCGTCGAGACCCAGGGCGGGAACCATCATCAGGGCGACCTGCATTTCCATACGGTCGCGGGCAGTCTCCTCAAAGATGGCCATGGGGTTCACGTACCACATGACCTGCGGCTTGGGATTGTGACGCCGGCTCCGCTGCATGATCGTCGAGAAGTCGCTCCGCACGGCGAGCGTGGCCGTCTCTTCGCCATCCCACAGCGTCAGCACCTTCTCCAACACCCCGAGATCGTTCGACCAGACCAGCGTGTTCTCCCGCTTGAAGAAGGCCACGTCTTCCTGGGCCCGGCCCACGCTGTCGAACACGGTGATCGGCGTCTCGCGGACCTTCTTCTCACTGAGCTTGTTGCCGGCCTCCTCGATCCGCTCGACGATCGCCTGGATGAGCAGCTTGGCGTCGTCCACATGGTCTCCCGTGTCGATCAGGACCACAGGGGCCGGCGGGCCTTTCTCGCGGGGGACCAGGGCGAACGTCAACTCGCCCTGGGGCAGGTTCATGAGGTCGTCGGTGGTCAGCCCGACGCTTTCCCGCAGGGGCGCCGTCTGCTTGTCGATGCCGGCCAGAACGTCGCTCACCACCGGTTGGAGCGACGAATCGTTGAGAATGCCGGCGATCGTCGTTCGCGAGAACCGGGCTTTCGTATCGGGCACGTCGAGCACCGAAACGAACACCAGCGTGTCCTCCGGCAGCAAACAGGCGGACGGCGGCCGCTCCGCCCGAGCCGCCGGGCAGGCCGCGGCCAGGACTATCAACAGTGCGATTAACGAGTATTGCAGGCGATTGGATCGCCTTACGGTTCCCTGAATTTTACTCATGGCGTTCTCCTCGTCCGAAGCTCCAGCCAGTATAGACCGTCTCGGTCGCAGCGGCCCAGTCCCACGTGGCAAGTCTTGCGGCGGGCGTTTCGTCGTGCAGTCAGGTGAAGGGCCGGGACAGACATGGTAGGCATGAGCAGATAGGTGGAAGGGAACGCTGATCGAGGCTGACGTGCGCTGATCTCGTGTGCTGGGAGTTGGTCAACAAGTGGGCGGTTCTGCCAATATCTCTGGCTGAGGCGGCATCTGTGGTGGGGGTGGAGTTCTCTAGTTTCTCTGCTCCATTGTTTCCATTGTTTGCATTGTTTGCGCTAATTTCGCGAACTGGACACCTTTTGGCTCAGATGGGGGGTGACTGGCTGAGGGATGTGCCTGGCTTGGGGTTCCTGGAGGCGGAGGTTTAGATAGTATACACATATACACTCTTTTGTCAAGAGGAAAATTGAACACCCGAGGGAATTGGCGGTTCTGCCGGCGGCTCGTGTTCGATTCGCTCGGGGGCGGCGTTCTTGGGCAAGTAGGGTCATTCTTGATTCGAGGGACACAGACCGACATTGGCACACTGGGTAAGGTGCAGTCGATCCGCGCGACGGATCAAATTTTCGCGAGAATTGGCGGTGTCGGCGGCAGGCAGAATCGGTACCAGTTTGTCAGC
Source organism: Planctomycetaceae bacterium (assembly GCA_012719125.1). Classification (GTDB taxonomy): domain Bacteria; phylum Planctomycetota; class Planctomycetia; order Pirellulales; family Thermoguttaceae; genus JAAYAY01. The sequence continues at coordinate 24,488 of JAAYAY010000255.1, forward strand.
GGTGGTGGTACCGGTTAGCGGGTTGCCCGGCGGGTGGAAAGAGGGGCCGTGTTGCGGGATTTGAGTTTCCGCCGGGGGTAAGGCGAGA
>JAAYAY010000256.1 GCA_012719125.1 Planctomycetaceae bacterium
CTGACGGGGCCGACGTCATCCACGGCGGCCTGGGCAACGACATCCTCTTCGGCGGAGGCGGAAACGACACACTCTTTGGCGACGGCGGAAACGATGTCCTCGACGGCCAGACCGGCACCGATCTCGTTCACGGCGGCGACGGTTTCGACTCGCCGGAGATCCTCGACGACGCCGAGACGGGCTACGTGGAAACCGGCGCCTGGGCCGACGACGCGGCCGGCGGCGGGTTCATGGGAAACCAGCGTCTCCACGCGTCCGGCAGCGGTACCGATAAGGCCGCTTGGACCTTCAGCAACCTGCCCAGTGGCGAATACGACGTCCACGTCACCTGGGACGATCCCGACGACTACGGCGGGGCCTCCAACGCTCCCTACGCCGTGTTCGACGGCACGACCCTGGAGGAGAACGGTACCTTCAGCGTCAACCAACGCGTCTCTCCTTCCGGCTCGACCGTTGCCGACGCCTCGTGGCTCAAACTGGGAACCTCCTTCTCGATCACCTCCGGCACCCTCAAGGTCGAACTCTCCGACCTTGCCAACGGCACCATCCGGGCCGATGCCGTACGGATTGTCCAGGTGGGGGCCTCCACGAATCTGACGCCTCTGGCCGAAGCCGGCGGGCCCTACACGACCAATGAAGCCTCGGCCGTCACCCTCAACGGCACCGGTTCCAGCGATCCCGAAAGCTCCACGCTCACCTACGCCTGGGACTTCGACGGCGACGACGTCTTCGGCGAGACCTCCACGGCCTTCGGTAATGAAACCGGCGCCACGCCCAGCTTCACCGCACCCGACGGCTACACCACCCACCGAGTCCGTCTGCGGGTCACCGACAGCGGCAGCCTCGTTCATACCGACGCTGCAACGATCTTTGTGAATAACGTCGCCCCCGATCTGACAATCAGCGGGGACGGTTCGGTCGCGTTGGGCGAGACTTATTCGCTTTCCCTGTCGTCCAGCGATCCGGGTGACGACGAGATCGAGTTCTGGTTCATCGATTGGGGCGATGGGCAAAGTTATAACAACCTCCCGGGCAGCACTTCTTTCACCACCCACGAGTACACGGTGGCCGGCAATTACACGATTCATGTTACGGCGACGGATCCCGATGGATCGTATGAAGCTGAGCCTTTGGTCGTTGCCGTGATCATCGCTGGAGCCCCTGCAGTCAATGCGGGAGATGACGCCTCGATCAACGAGGGTGGGACCTTCACCTCCAGCGGCTCCTTCACCGACTCCAGCGGAGATCCCTGGACTGCAACCGTCGATTATGGTGACGGCTCGGGGCCTCAAACGCTCACTCTCAATCCGGACAAGACCTTCAATCTCAGCCATACTTACGCCGACGACGGCACCTACACGGTCACCGTAACCGTCGAGGATTCCGACGAGAAGCAGGGAACGGACACGCTCGTCGTTACCGCCGCCGAGGTCGATCGGACCGCTTGTATCAGTGGCGACACGCTGACAGTGACCGGCGATCTCTACACCCTCAACCTGGCGACGGTTGATCCCGGCGCCGATCCGGTCAGTTCCTGGCAGATCACCTGGGGCGACGGCCAGGTCGACACGATATCGGGCAACCCGTCCACCGCTCAGCATACCTACACCACCGCAGGCGTGGTGCGACAGATCAGTGCCACGGTCACCGACGTCGAGGGTACCTACACCAGCAATACCCTCTCCGTGTCGGTCGTTCTGGCCTTCGCTCTGGATCTCGATGCCGACGACAGCTCGGGCGCCACCGGTGCCGACTACGCCGGCACGTTTGTCGAGAATGCCGGCCCCGTCCGGATCACCGGTACCGACGCGATCATTCTGGATGAAGGCGATACCACCCTCGCCTCCCTCACGGTGACCATGGCAAGCACGCCGGACGGCACCAACGAAGTGCTCGCGGCCAATGTTGCCGGCACGAACATCGTTGCCACCTATTCGGCCGGGGTCCTCAGTCTCGTGGGGGAAGCTACGGTCGGCGCCTACCAGTACGTCCTCCGCACGCTCACCTACGACAACCTGGCCGAACGGCCCACGGAGGGAGACCGCGTTCTGACCTTCGTCGCCAGCGACGGCGTCAACTCGAGCAGTCCCGCCACGAGCACCATCGCCATCGAACTGGTCAACGATCCTCCCATTGCCAATTCTCAAACCCTCACCACCGTCGAAGACACGCCCCTCTCGATCACGCTCACCGGCCAGGACGGTGACTCCGATTTCACCCAGGTGTTGACCTACATGATCGTCCAGTGGCCCACCCACGGGACCATCAGTAACTTCGATGCCGAGGCCGGAACCGCCACCTACACGCCCGATGCCGACTTCGTCGGTGAAGACTTCTTCCGCTTCGTGACCATCGACGACTATACGGCCGGCGGCGATCCCGAAACGGGCGCTCCGGGTCTGGTGACCCTGACCGTCACGCCCGTCAACGATACCCCCGTCGCCGACAGCCAAACGCTCGCCACCGGGGTCGACGTGCCGCTGGCCGTCGACCTGGGCGACGATGCCGATCCGGAGGTCGCACAACAACTGGTGCTTACCGTCACCAGCGGTCCCACCTACGGCACATTGAGCGGATTCGATCCCGTCACGGGCGTGGTCCTCTACACTCCGAATACCGGCTACCTGGGTACCGACACGTTCACCTACACGCTGACCGATGACGGCACCGCCGGCAACCCGGCCACGCTGACCAGCCCCGCGGCGACCATCGCCCTCACCGTGGCCTACCAGCCGGTGGCCTATGCCCAAAGCGTCTCGACAAACGAAGATACGGCGTTGAGTGTCACCCTCACCGGCGACGACGGCGATCCGGGCGACACCCACGCTCTGGTGTTTGCCGTCACGGCAGGTCCGACCCATGGCACGATCACCGGCCTCGATCCGTCGACCGGCCAACTCACCTACACGCCCGACGCCGCCTACCACGGCGCCGACTCCTTCAGCTTCACCGTGGCCTACGCAACGCCCAGCGGGGCCCTGGTGACCAGTTCCCCGGCCGTCGTCACGCTCGGAGTCACCGCCGTCAACGACGCGCCCCTGACCGCCGATCAAACCGTCTGGACGGGCCAGGCAGTGCCTCTCACCATCGATCTGGGCGACGACGGCGATGACGAAGTCCAACAGCAACTCTCGTTGACAGTGATTACCGCCCCCACCAGCGGCTCGCTCGGCGGAATCAATCCGGTCACCGGCCAGGTCGTCTACACACCCAATGCCGGCTTCACCGGCACCGATACCTTCACCTACACCCTCACCGACGATGCCGCCGCAGGCAGCCCCGCCTCGCTGACCAGCGCCCAGGCGACCGTGACCGTCGGAGTCGCCTTGCCCCCCACCGCGACACCGCAGACGCAGACCACCAATGAAGACACGCCCCTGGCAATCACGCTCACGGGCGATGACGGGCTGGCTGGTGTCGACCAGGTCCTGACTTTCACAATCGTCGCTGATCCTGCCCACGGCACCCTCAGCGATTTCGACCCGGCCACCGGCGAAGTCACCTACACGCCCGACGAAGACTACAACGGCACCGACAGCTTCACCTTCTCCGTATCGTGGACCACCACCGGAGGCCTGGTGCTCACCAGCACTGCGGCCACGGTCGATCTGACGATGACACCGGTGAACGACGTGCCGGAAGCCGGCGTGGCCCTCATCACGCTGCCCCTCGACAATTCGATCACCTTGAACCTGGGCCACGACGGCGATCCCGAAGTCAATCAGCAACTCGTCCTCACTGTGATCACCGCCCCCGCGAACGGCACGCTCAGCGGCTTCGACCCCCTCACCGGCAACGTGCTCTACACGCCGGGTGCCAGCTTCACCGGCACCGACAGCTTCACCTTCACCCTTACCGACGACGCCACGGCCGGCCTGCCCGACACACTCACGAGCGAACAGGGCGCCATGTTCATCAACCTGGTGTCTCTGCCGGTCGCCAATGCCCAGACGGTCACCACCAACGAAGATACCGACCTCGCCCTGACCTTGACCGGCCAGGCCGGAAGAACCGGAACCACCCTGGAGTATACCCTCGTCAGCATGCCTGAAAGCGGCACGCTCATCGATTTCGACCCGGAAACCGGCCAGGTCACCTACGTGCCCGACGCCGACTTCCACGGCACAGACTCGTTCCGCTTCGCCGTCCTGGAGTTCGACGACGCCAGCCTCGGCATGGGCTTCACCGGCGAGTCGGTCGAAGTGTCGATCACCGTCGACCCGGTCAACGACGCGCCCGTCGGCGTCCAGCAGACCGTGGCCACCGCGGCCGGCTTGGCCGTCGCCGTAACGCTCACTGGCAGCGACGGCGACACCGTGGACGAAGAAGCTGTCGGCCAGGTCCTGACCTACGCGATTGCCGCTTCACCCGCCCACGGCACGATTACCGACTTCGACTCCGCCCTGGGCACCTTCACTTATACGCCCACCACCGGCTACCACGGCCCCGACAGCTTCACGTTCACGGTGACTGACGATGCCACCGCCGGCGGCGCGGCCCTGACCAGCGATCCGGTCACCGTCGATGTATTCATCGGCGCCCTGCCCACCGGAAACGCCCAGTCGGGCTCGACCGCGGAAGACACGGCCCTTGCGCTCACCCTGACGGGTCAGGACGGCGATCCGGCCGACGCGGCCAGCCTGAGCTTCGTGATCGTCACCTCGCCCGAGCATGGCCAGATTACCCAGTTCAACCCCCAGACAGGCGAACTGACCTATCTGCCCGCTCCGAACTACGTCGGCGCCGATAGCTTCACCTTCACCCTGGCCGACGACCTGGCCGCCCCGGGCATCCAGGTTGTGGGGGAGGCGGTTACGGTCAGCCTCACCGTCACGGCCGTCAACGACGCCCCCGTTGCCTTCACGCAGAACGCATCGATCGGCGAGAACCTCTGGGCGAACCTGGTGCTCGGCCATGACGGCGATCCGGAGGACGAGCAGCAATTGACCCTGAACGTCACCACCGCGCCCGCCCATGGGACGCTGTCCGATTTCGATCCCCTGACCGGCCAGGTGAAATACACTCCTGCGGCCGACTTCGTGGGCTCCGACTCTTTCAACTTCACCCTCACCGATGCCGGCGCACTGACCAGCCAGTCGGCTACCGTCACGATCGACGTCACCGCTCGAAACACGGCCCCCATCGCCAATTCCCAGGTCGCCCAGCTTTCCGAAGACCAGTCGATCCTCGTGACCCTGACCGGCGACGACGGCGACGCGCCCATCACACAAACACTCACGTACGAGATCACGACGCCCCCGGCCCATGGCGCAATCAGCAATTTCGACCCGTCGGCCGGCACCTTCACCTACACCCCCGACGCCGACTACAACGGCCCCGACGAAATCTGCTTCGTCGTCATCGACGACGATACGTTCAGCGATGACAGCGCCGCGCTGGTCAGCACGGCCGCCGCACTGACCTTAACCATCGTGCCCGTCAACGACCAGCCGACCGGCCTGGCCCAGTCCTTCGCGCTCGCCGAAGACACGCCTGTCTCGCTCACCCTCGTCGGCGACGACGATGACGAAGAGGTCGAGCAGACCCTGACCTTCTCGATCTGGACCCAGCCCGCTCACGGCACCATCTCCGACTTCAACTCGGCCACCGGCGAACTGGTCTACACGCCCGATCCGAATTACCACGGCACCGACAGCTTCGTCTACGTGGTCACCGACGATGCCTCTGCTGGAACCGCCGCCTTGCCGTCTCCCCAGATCACGATCAGCCTCGACATCTCGGCCGTCGACAACACGGCCCTCGGTCTGCCCGCCTGGACCGAGACGACCGCCGGCCAGGCCGTCTCTCTGACCGTCGACACGGCCGGCAATCCCGATCCGGTCAAGGACCTCACCTTCGCCATCGTCGACGGGCCCGACGACGGCACGATCACCAGCTTCAACACCTCCACCGGCGAGATCACCTACACGCCCGACAGCGGCTTCACCGGCACCGACGTGTTCACCGTCTCGGTCACCGACAACAGCACCGGGGCCGATCCGACCATTGTGCCGGTTCTGGTCCAGGTCAAGGCCGTCACGACCACCGCCGCCGCCACGGGCGACGCCTTCACGGTCCGGGAATCGGACGGCGACGCCTACTTCGACGTCCTGGCCAACGACACCTACAACGGCACGGGCGACCTGGAGATCATCTCGGTCGGCACGAGCAGCAACGGCACCTTCACGATCATCCCCGGCGATCCCAGCGGCAGCGGCAACGAAACCCGCGACCGCATCAAGTTCGTCCCCAACCCCGGCTACACCGGCACCGAAACCATCAACTACACGATCGAAGACGCCAACAACAACCAGTCGACCGGCACGATGCAGATCCAGGTCGGCGCCGCCGGCGACACGCCCGACGACGGCGAGGTCTCGATTGGCGGGATCGGCTTCGATCCGCAGCAGGCTTCCACGTTCACGCCGCCCATCGGCGGAAACATGACGACGACTGACAGCTACACGGACGTTGCCTACAGCACCGACTGGACCGATCCCAACGGCGGCTCGTTCAGCGGCGACGGGACCCAGGACCTCACCACCACCGTCACCACGACTTCCTCCTCAGGCGCTTGGAGCTACTCCGAGACGGCTACCTGGTCCTACGACATCAACGACAGCGGTATCCATCTCTGGGGTCAACACGTCTACTTCTTCAGCGCCTGCTCGGTCGGCGGCATACTCCTGTTCAACTACTCGCTCACCACCGACGACTGGTACACCTTCACCACCACCCAGGGAAGTACCGGAACCGACGCCGGAAACACCATGACCACGACGGCCAACGGGCACAAACACGACGCGGTCACCATCCACAAGAGCGAGTCCGCCGCCGGGCAGTCCGCCATGGCGCACTTCAACTCTCTGACTAACACCAGCTATGTCGGCACGGGTTCCTATTGGTACTCCACGCCGGGCGGAAGCGTCAGCGGCTCGTCTCATGGCAACGGGATGACGGTCGACTTCGTGGACATGACCGTCGCCTGGACCTACGTGGCGCTGACCGACACCTGGACCGCCACCGGCAGTACTATTGCCCACGGCTTCGGCAGTGACGGCGGCGGCCACCACGGCAGCGGCTCCTATCAGATCGGCACCGTCAGTGGCGACATCAACGAAAACGGATCCTGGGGACAGGGATATAACTATTTGATCACCGGTCCCTTGCTACCCGACTACACCTGGGATCTCACCGGCACCAGCCATCAGTCCGGAAGCGGCTCCTCCGAGTGGTCCTACAAGGGCAGCGGCACCTACAGCAACAGTGGCTCCAGCCCCAACGGGGCCTGGCACACCAGCGGATCCGTCAGTGAGAGCGGTGGCACGCGTGACACGTGGAAGGATTCGATGCATGCCTCCCTCACCGATAGCGGCTGGGTCGCCACCAGCGGCAGCGGAGCGGCCACCAATGAAGGCAGTGGCTTCTACTTCTACAACGGCGGTGGCACCTACACCAGCAGCTCCGCTAGCGGCGGCAACTCCTACTCCATGTCCGGCTCGATCACTGAGTTTGGCGGCAGGCAATGGACAGACAAGAAGGAAGTCGATTCGGTCTATAACGGAACCAGTTGGAACGACACTGGCAGCGGCTCGGGTAGCGCCCAGGCCTCCTCGTTCCGCTCCTACTTCGGTTCAGGCTCCTTCACCAACACCGTTCCCGGCGGCGCGGTCAGCGGAATCCGCATGGAAGGGGGACTGGATAATCAATCCCAGCGCGCTACCACGACGTCCACCCTGGCAACCAACGGCAACTGGCTCACCAGCGGCTCGGGCAGCGGATCGGGCCTCTCCACCAGCTTCTCCATGTTCTCCGGTTCCGGTGGTTACGCTCAGAACAACGTCTCAGGAAGCGCGACCCAGTTCGGCATGGAGAATTCCGTAAAGACGGCGGAAACGGAGTGGAACCTGCCTGTCGGTGGAAGGTGGACTCTCACTGACGGCTCGGCGTCACAGACTGACACCGGCTTCAACAACAACTCCTACTCGGGTGCTGGCACCTACAACCAGGTCATCAGCATCGGAGCTCGCCAGACCAACATGGCCATCACGCGCCACGAAGACGGCGGGCAAATGAACTCGTCCAGGTATGAGAAGTTCTCTGAGATCGTCGATGGCCGATGGGTGACAACCAGCGGAGCAGGAACCGCCAGTGGAAGCGGGTGGTCCCACAATTCCTTCAGTGGCGCAGGATCTTACACCCATACGCTTCTCGGCACCACGATCACCGGCACGGCCAGCGCCAGTGGAGAAGGAAGCGCATCGAACACCTACCTGCTAACAGCCAGTTGGGACCCAACCGCTGCCGGCAGCGACGGCGATGGCGGCTGGATCTCCAGCGAGATCAGTTCGGGAAGTGCGACCAATCAACGGTCGCAGTCCTATTCGGGCAGCGGCTCCTACCTCAAGGTGGTCAGTGACGGTACCCTTTCGAGCACCACTTCTGGCACGATTACCGAAGACGGGTCCCAGGCATCGGCCTGGTCCAAAGAATGGACAGAAGACTTGCCAGTGGGCGCAACCGAATGGCTCCTGACCAGCGGCTCGGCTACAGCGTCCGGCAGCGCTCATGCTAGTTTCAAACTCGATGTCAGTGGTTCCTACATTCGCTCGCTGACGTCGCCCGAACTCACCTATTCAGTCAGCGGAAGTACTTCTTCTCTACAGGAGCGGCGTGATCAGAACAATTACTCGGGACACGAAGAGGTTGTCGGAGGTGAATGGACCCTGACGGATGGTTCCGGTTCGGCCATCGGTTTCGTGCACGGAAATCAATCACGTTCCGGTTCGGGTACCATGTCCCGCACTGTTGGCGATGTCACGGTTAGTGCCTACATCAAGGAGTCCGATAACGACGATTTCCGTTTCGACTACGAGCAAGAGTACACCGTTGACACGTCCCACGAATGGCACACTTCCGGCTCTGCTACAGGACACGCTAGTGGGAACACCTTCTTTGAAGTCGGAACGCTCACTGGCAGCTATACGCGCAACGTCAGCGGCGGCACCGTCTCCGGCAGCTTCTACGATCTCACCGTCCAGTCAGGCAACTACGACTTCACTTGCGACTTTGACTACGATGAAGCCAACGCGGATTGGGATCTGGTGAGTGGTAGCGGCTCGACCTATGTCGGTGACGGCGTCGGTCAGAGTTTCTCTGGATCTGGCAACTACAACCTTAGCGGCTCCTATACAACGGATTTGAATGAAGAGATCAACTGGTCACTATCCGGCAGCATCAACGAATCAGGGGGATGGAACGAAACCTTCGGCGAGAACACCGACTATGGAATACTGGACGGCGAATGGACGGCCGGATCGGTAAGCGGCGCGACCACGTTCCATGAGGACTCGTTCTTTGGCAACAGCGCCAGCGGCAGCTACTCTCGCGGAAGTGTCAGCGGCTCTTTCGGACGGGGCGAGACGCACACAAAGGTCGCCGATTTCGTCAGTAGTGCTTCCGGAATCGGGGGGACAGTAACCTCTGCCAGCGGCTCGGGAACGACTACGGACAGTTATGACTTCAACTACCACTATGGCGGATCAGGTTGTTTCACCTATGACGGAATCAGCGGAACGCTAGGGGAGAACGGTGGTGGTGGCAACGGATACTCTGTGGAACTCCATTATGATTTGGACCAAGACCTTAGATGGCAGCTGTCTTCCGGGGCCAATCACGAGTACATCAACTCGAACGCCAGTGCGACCTTCAACGGGTCGGATTCGTTCTCGGATTCAGGCACGGACGAAAACGGCTCCTGGTCTTTGACGGGCACGACATCTCTGACCGTCGAAGAGGGGGGAAGCCACAACCAGACAGACGACTTCGATTGGGACCCCAGCGCTGCCAGCGGCGAGGGAGACTGGATACGGACCGACGGATCCAGGCAAGCCACCTCGCACGATCGGGCCAGCGAGTCCTACAGTGCCAGCGGCAACTACCATGACGTGGTGTTTGGAACCATCGTGAGTGGCACCTGGAATGAGGCCGCCGGCAACACGAACTCATTCGACGCGACCGTCACGGCCAACTGGAGCACTAGCGGCGGCCAGAGCGGTTTCTCCACCACGGGAAGCGCCACCGGCATCAGTAACAGCTTCTACAACATGTCCTTCGGCGGCAGCGGCGGCTATGTTTACGGGAACATCTCGGGGACCTTCAGCGAGGGGGGCTACGACGGCAACTACTCCAATCAGACCAAGGAATACGAAGCTAGTGGAATGATCCAGGAAGCCGACGGATCGCTTGCGCTCGACTGGAAGGTCCGAGGCGAACGCCATGCGGGCCACGGCAACGGCTACTCCTACAGCTTCGGCGGCAGCGGAGCCTATTCGGGCATCACCGCCCAGGGCCCGATCACCGGCACCCAGAGCGAGGGCGGCGGCGGCGGCTTTGCCTACGGCTCGGCCTACGTCGAAAAACTGGCCGAACGGGAGGTTTGGGACCTCTATTCCGGCAGCGGCTGGGACGACGTTTGGGGCAGCTACAACTACTCGGCCGGCGGATCCGGCACCTACAGCGCGTCTTTCGACGGCGGCGCCGGCACGCTGAACGGCACGGTGAGCAAGAGCTTCGGCAACGGCTGGAGCTACAACGACAATACTTACAACACGGTCCAGAACAAGTCCTGGGCCAGCTCCGGTTCCGGCTCCCTGAGCGAATACGGCAACAGCGCCTTCGGCTATTCCGGTAGCGGCAGCTACTCCAACTCCGCCTCCAGTGCGGGCGGGTGGAGCGACACCCATAGCAGCCTCATCGAAGGCGGTGCGAACGGAAACGGAAACAACAAGACGGCCACCTGGTCCTGGGGCTCCGGCAGCGCCGAATACCACTCCACCGCCACCAACACCGCCTACGCCAATGGAAACTACAGCGACTTCACAAGCGGCAGCTCCGAATCCACAAGCGACTCGGGCGACTACGCCGGAGGCAACGGAACGCGCACCCATGATACCGCCGAGTGGGAGAACTCGGTTTCCGAATCGTACGGCTGGAGCACCGAACACACCGCTTGGGAAGATACTCTGAATGGAGTCACAACCACTCACAGTGCCGGCTCCGGTTCCGGTGGCGGTGGCGGCTCGGCACGCGACTACTATGACGGACTCTGGGAAGAGTTTACCAAGGAGACCTCGGCCAGTCATACTCTCTATGAGTGGAGCATGAGTGCCGGCGGCTCCGACATGCAGGACAGCTACAGCTACTCGGGTTCCTTCAACGAATCAACTGCCACCGACGGAACCTACACTTGGAACGCCAGTCTGACCAATGCAATGAACGGCTCCAGCGACACCTGGGGGGAGACCGGTGATTATGGGACCGAAACATGGACCTACACCGACGAGTCGGGCACCGGCGGCACCTACACTTCATCCACGAGTTGGGGCAGTACGACCCCACAGACCTGGTCGTCGCCTACCATTTCGTACAACGAGACGACCGACCAATACATTGGATTCCACACTTCCGCCGTCACCGGCCACACCGGCCACTTCGGGTCGCCTCCTTTCTCCTGCGCGGGGAGTTATACCATCCCCGGCAGTTCAACGCCTCCCGACTCCGGTACCGGCGGCGGAACCACGCCGCCGCCTACTCCCCCCAGCCCCACCGTCTATGGCTGGGTTCCCGTGGTTTCCATGGGCGGCGGCGATGATTCCAGCAGTCTTCGCATCGACCACACACCCTTTCTCGACGCCGGCGCCGGAGGCGAAACAACCTTCCAGAACATCGTCGACATCAAGAAAGACATCCCCGGTGCAACCGGGCTGGTCTCCCCGGATGCCATGTTCGAGTGGACCCTCGACGAAACCCTCGACGAACTTGTTTCCGGCGAACCCCTTCCCGCTCCCGGCGACTCCCAAGCCTTCTGGGGTGAGGATGCCTTTGACGCATCCGAAATTGTCGGAGGGCGCCTCGGCGGACCGGCGGGCTGCCTCCAGGGCATCGGCATGGGTGGGGCGGGCGACGCTCTGGCTGCCGGCTATGGGTTCGCTCACGCTCTGGATAGCGGTCCCGGCGTCGGCGCCGTCGACGCCTTCGGGGCCGACAGTCCCTTCCTCTCAGGGGCATCGATCGACGCCCTCATGGGCGGCGCTTTCGGCAGCGACGCCGGCAACGTCCCCTTGTCGACCAATTCCACCCAGGCCGAGAGTTTCACCGTCAGCGAAACCGACGCCCTCGGCAATACGACCGAACTGCAGTACAACTCCGGCGACGGCACCCTCCAGTCCGTGACCGAACCCGATCCCGACGGCGCCGGCCCCCTGGAAGAACTCGTTACCACGTTCGAGTACGACAGCCAAGGCAACGTCGTCAGCGTCACCTACGCCGACGACTCGACCGAATCCTGGACCTACGACGAGTTCTTCAACGAACCGACCAGCTACACCGATCCCCTGGGCCACGTGACCAAGGCTACGCTCGATCCCGGCACCGGCCTGGTCACATCCGTCACGTTTGTCGTCGGCCAGGACGACGCGGCGAGCAGCGAAACCGACGATATCACCTACGTCGCCACCTATACCGACGGTTCGGGCAGCTTGCCCCAAGGGCTCTTGCTCACTGAAACCGATCCCTTGGGTCGCGTAACCGCCTACGTATACGACGACGACACGGCCGGCGACGCCTTCGGCGAGCTGATTTCCATCACCTACGCCCAGGGCACGGCCGACGAGGCCACCGTGCAGTTTGAATACGACGGCTTCGGCAACGTCACCGCCGAGATCGACGAACTGGGCCGCCGTACCGAATACACCTACGATTTCGCCGGGCGTTTCCTCTCGGTTACCCAGCCCGACCCCGACGGGGAAGGACCGCTGGCCTCTCCCGTCACGCTCTACGCCTACGACGATACGGCCGGCACGGTCACGATCACCGATCCCCTCGGAAACGTCACCGTCGAAACCTACGACTCCGCCCGCCGCCTGGTCGCCCGGCTCCTTCCGGACCCCGACGGCGAAGGGCCGCTCGCCAGTCCCAGCTTCTCCTTCTCCTACGACGCCTCGGGCAATCTCACCTCGAGCGTCGATCCCCTCGGCCGCACGACGACCTGCCAGTACGACGCCCTCGGGCAACTCCTCCAGACCACCCGGCCCGACCCCGACGGCGCAGGTCCTCTTGCTGCACCTGTCACCGGTTCCACCTACGATGCGGCCGGCAACGTCTCCAGCACCACCGATGCCAACGGCCAGGTCACCTATTACCAGTACGACGCCCGCCATCGCCTCATTCGCACCACCGAGCCCGATCCCGACGGCGCCGGACCCCTGACCAGCCCCGTCACCGAGTACGAGTACGACGCGGCCGGCCGGTTGACCGCCGTCATCGACCCGCTGGGCGAGACCACCAGCTTCACCTACGACGATCTGGGCCGCCGGGTCTCCATGACCCTGCCCGACCCCGACGGCGCCGGCCCCCTGACGGCTCCCCAGTACACTTACACCTACGACGACGCCGACAACCGTCTCTCCGAAACCGACGCCGAGGGCAACGTCACTCAGTACGAGTACGACGCCCGCAACCGCCTCGTTCGGACGATCGACGCCAACGGCGACGACACGGTCTATACCTACGACGACGCGGGCAATATGCTGACCCTCACCGATCCGGTCGGCAACACGACCACCTGGGTCTATGACAACTTGAACCGCGTCGTCCAGGAAACCAACGAGCTGGACTACTCCCGCTACTACGCCTACGACGCCGCCGGCCGCCTTGTCGAGTACACCGACCGCCTGGGCCGCGTTACCCAGTACGAATACGACGGCTTGGGCCGCCTCACCGAAGAACGCTGGCTCGACGGCGAGACGGTCGTCCGCACCGTCGCCTTCACCTACGATGCGGCCGGTCAACTGCTCTCCGTCGACGATTCCGAGGCCGACTACGACTACGTCTACCTCTGTCCGTGTCAACTGGCAATCGCGGATTTGTCGGCGGATTCTTCCTGTCCTGGAACGGAGAAGAGGGTAGGGGGTGCAGGGGGAGGGGACTCGTCCCCCTGCTCGCCCGCAGGAGGCGGGCGAAACCGGGCGAGGCAGCAGGCCGACGGCGCGCACC